>NZ_JAWOVO010000001.1:0-635421 GCF_033339955.1 Vibrio sp. 1731
ACACACCAACCATCATCAAGGTTTTAGGTAACGACACGTTCGAAGGCGACGACAAAGTGGTGTCGCTCGATAGCAATCACGGTCCAGCGAACGGCACGGTCTCGGTCAACCCGGATGGCAGCGTCACTTACACGCCAAACGACAACTACCACGGTACAGACAGCTTTACCTACATCGTTACGTCCGGTGGCGTCAGTGAGTCCACCACGGTGAACGTCGATGTGACGCCAGTCAATGACAAGCCTGACAGTGAGGACTTTACGCATGTGACTGACAAGCCTGTGACGCAAGTTGTATTTGATACTGATACGAAACCTTTAGGTGATGGCGACTCTCAAGATCATATCGCGGATGTTGAAGACGACTTAAAAGGCAACGATCTACATGTCCGAATTACTGAACTGCCAGCCTCAGGTACGTTGTTCTTTAAAGATAGTGATGGTGAGTTGCACGAAATTAAAGAAGTAAGCGATACGCTTTATGACAAAGACAGCCTTTACTATGAAGCTGATAATGTTGGCTTCTTATTAGGTATCAAAGATCGTCCAAATACGCCTAATGGCTCGGAATCTACAACAGATTTCAATAACTGGGGATTAAGTGAGGATGGTGGTTCATCACATTCCCGTACTGAGCATTTAGCCAATGGAGCTTCTATCACCATTTCTTCTGATAGCGGTGAGCTTGCGCAGTACAACCGCCAGGTGTCACACATCGGCAATGGTATCGCTGACAATGATGGGCAGGGTATTGAGAAAGGTGAAACGATTACGATCGATTTGTCTAATAACCCTGTGGGCAGCGTAAACCTTGGCTTAGATGGATTAGGTGGATTGTTTGATTACGGTGATGACAACGCAGCACTTATTACGGTTACATACTTAGATTCAAATAATGTCCAACAGACTCAAACGTTCGAGTTTTTGAAGCCTGAAGGCAACTTCATGCTATTCCAAGAAACAAGCGTTGGTTATGGGAAAGATCTAGCTCTTCCTGAAGGTTCGGTCATTACTCAGTTAGATTTTTCTACGAAAAATGAAGGTAACTGGGAGTTACGTTATGTAGAAGGTGTTCCTGCCGAAGACAGCTTTGGATATGTTGCAGTCGACTCTGAAAATGGCGTTAGCGATCCATCTACAGTCAATATCGTTAACGAAATGTTAGATGGTAATGTTGCGGAAAACGGGCCAAGTCTGTCTGTGGTCGGTGATAGTGTGACCGAGGGTGACAATATCACGTTCTCGGTTGTTTTAGATGAAGTCACCAGCACTGCTGTTAAGTACCAAGTTGATATGCTTGCTCAAGGTTCTTCAGTTGATAAGAATGACATAAATCTATCGAATGCAACCTACACAAATGGTGTTGTTTTCTTAGGTGGTTACTTGATTGTTCCAGCAGGTATAAGTAGCTTCGAAATATCGATTCCGACTATTGATGACTTGGTTGTGGAAAGCAGCGAAACGGTCGTTCTTGAGCTCGGAGGTGAAACGGGGACGGCAACAGTTCTTGATAATGATAGTACAGAACTTAGCGTAATAGATGCGGGCGATGTAATTGAAGGAACTGACGCAATATTTACCGTTTTACTCTCTAACCCTGTTCAAGAGGCCGTTGTCGTCAATCTGAAGTCAACAACAAATGATAGCTATACTGCGGAAGATGTTGATCTAGGCACTATGGTAGTGACCTATGTGGATACTCATGGTCAAACTCAAACATTAGATAGCGCCTAATGGAGACGTTACTATACCTCCAGGTGTCGCTGAATTTAAAGTCGCAGTCCCGACCAAACTAGATAATGTCCATGAAGGTGATGAGAGCTTTGGTCTTACGGTTACGGAAATCGGTAGTGTCACCAGTAATGGTATTGCAACTGGTAACGCAAATATTGTGGATTCTGATCCTGCACCTTTAGTTAGTATTAGTGCCGATCAAAATAGCGTAAATGAAGGTGAAACGGCAGGCTTTACGCTGACACTTGATAAAGTTGCAGATGAGAGTGTTACGGTTCATTTCGAATATAGCGGCGTGGCCCAAGATGGAAAAGATTTTGTTGGCGTTCTGAGTGTTGAAGTTCCTGCGGGTCAATCTTCAGCTGCTCTTGACTTACTGACGGTCACCGATGGTATTTATGAGGGCGCAGAATCTTTCACAGTAACCATTAAAGAGGTTGATGGCGCTGATGCGAGCATTGCTTCAAATAACAGCGCAAGTGTTGTGATCGTTGATGCCCAAAGTGCACCGAAAGTGACTATTAGCTCAGATCAATCCTCAGTTGATGAAGGTAGTGATGCAAAATTTATCGTCAACATTGACCAAAAAGCAGATGAAGATGTACTGGTAACATTCACAATCGGAGGGAATGTTGATGACAAAGATTATATTGCTCCAAGTACGTACACAGTCACGATTCCAGCGGGTAAAACGTCGGCGCCGATTGATATAAAAACTCTCGATGATGGTATTTACGAAGATCTTGAAAACCTAACCGTGACTCTAATTGATACGGTTGGTGCAGATTCGACGCTTGCAAGTGACTCGAATGAAGCAACAGTCTCTATTATAGATGCTCAGCACGCTCCAGAGTTTATTTCTGGCGGCGATAGTGCTGGTGACAAACCAAATGATGATGTTTACGACTTCGGGTCAGTTAACGAAAACACGGTGAGTGGGGCCGTTATCGGCACGGTCGTTGCTGAAGATCACGATAATGACGTGCTTGTATACCGCTTTGCAGATGGCTCGAGCACTAATGGTATTTTTGATATCGACCCGACAAGCGGAGAGATTTCATTGAACAAGACAATCGATGATGTTGACTTGGGCGATTATACGCTTCAGGTTGAGGTTATCGATGGAACTGGCGGGATTGATACTGCCGAGGTAAATGTATCTCTGGTAAATGTGAATGATGCTCCTGAATCTTCGCCTTCAGTGGTTGAGATGAATGAAGATTCTCAAGTGATGCTTGATTGGTCATCATTCGGTATTAGCGATGTGGACTCTGATGTATCAGATCTTTCCGTCCAAATTACAACGCTTCCTGGCGATGGATCATTAGAGTACAGAGATTCGCAAGGCGATTGGCAGTCTGTCCAAATCGATCAAGTGCTTGATAAGCCGCTCTTTGATGAAAACAGTGTTCGTTTTGTACCTGAATTAAATGAGTCTGGCAGTGACAGCTTCGGCGGAAATCAAGTCGGAGACCAGGAGTCTAGTTACGCTCAAATTGGCTTTAAACCAACAGATGGACAGAGTACCGGTCAAGAGTCAACACTGACAATAGACGTAAACCCTATCGCTGATAAACCGAACTTAATCGCAGTGACGCCATTAAACTCATTGCCTCAACAAGAGTTTAACGTTACGACATGGAGTAATGTTCAAGTTGGTTCTAGTGATGGTATGGGGGTCAATGGAGAGACTCTAATCTCAGCGATCAACGCTCTTAATGAAGCCGATGGTACTCGATTGAGTTGGGCAAATGTGGAAGATTTAGGGACTCATGCAACCTTGGCAAATGAGGCCGTTCTAGTCACATCTCTTGTTTATCTCGAAGCTGGCTCGAGTTACGACTTTGTTGGGCAAGCAGATGATAGCCTTGCAATCAAGTTGGGTGGTACGTTACTTGATCAAGCTCGTTGGGGGAGCGACAGTGGTGATATTAAGGGAGCTAGCTTTACCCCTTCGGTATCTGGCTTTTATCCAATTGAAATTTATCACCATAACCAAAGTGGTCCGGGTAACTTTAATGTGGATGTATCCATTAATGGACAAGCGCCTGTCAACCTGAGCAATAGTAGTCTTTACGTAGTTAGTGATGAAAGTGCACTAGAAGCAACTGATATCAGAACGTCTGAACTACAAGAAGTTAATGGTGTTGCGTTTTACGAAACATACCAGCTGAACGAAGGGTTACAAGATACAGCGATACCGCTCTCTGAAATTAAAGCAAGCTTAAATGATACAGATGGCTCTGAATCACTTAAAGTCACGCTAACTGGCTTACCTGTAGGTGCGATCCTTTCAGATGGAAATAGTTCTATTACTGTCGCAACTATTGATGAAGAACTGGACGTGACAAGTTGGGCATTAGATGCACTTACTGTGACTCCACCTGCGGGCTCCCATGATGACTTCACTATCAATTTGACTGCAACGAGTACAGAAAGCTCGAATGGTGATTCAGCAGAATCTAACTTGGTGATCAATGTTGTAGTACATGAGAACTTACCGACGGAAACGGAAAGTGATTTGGGCGAAACCATAGAAGACAATACTCTACAAGGGAATGTATTGCTTAATGACTCTGACGGCGACAATATTCTGATGGTAGATCATCTTACTATCGATGGTGCTGATTACGAGGTAGGCGAAAGTGTTTCTTTGACTAGTGGTACGTTACTAGTAAACCGAGATGGTAGTTACATATTTGAACCTGCTGAGCATTGGTCAGGTGACGTTCCATTAATTAGCTATACCACAAATACTGGCGTAACAAATACACTTGATATCAATGTTGTTGCTATCGCAGATGCACCTACGATCACGATCAATGTTGGCGACTTAGTTAAACGAGATGCTATTGATCCAAACCATCACTTAGCTACATCGGCAATAAATAATACCAATACCGAAAATGAGGCTGTCGCAGCCAACCTTGGGTTGGATAATGCAGTACCTAAAATTAATACACACGCTGGTGTTGTGTTGGGAGTCAATACTGACTTAAGTGACACCGACAGCTTGTTTGTTGGGACAGATTTCAACGATGTATTCTATGGTGGCGGTGGCGATGACGTATTTGTTGGCGGTGGTAACAATGATACGTTTTATGGTGATGACGCGACCAGTCTTACTCTGCATGATGGTAAAGATACAGTTTACTTAACAGGGAACTTTGATGACTACAAAATGACCTTCAAAGACGATCATGGCGGTAAAGTTCCATATTGGATTTTATTAGATAGTCGTTCTATCGATTCGGTAAACGATCATACAGGTAGTGATGACCGAGGTGATCATTTATATGAAATTGAACGCGTTGTTTTTGCAGACAAAATTGTTGATTTGAAACCTGATGGCACTTATGAAGTGCTTCAAGATCGCTGGATTTCGGTCGATGTGGATGTTGATCTAGTTGATGTCGATGGAAGTGAGGATTTAGCGCAGACTGCTCTTGTACAAGATCTACCAGACGGTGTTGACGTGTATGTTGATGGGCTCGCAATTAAGCAAGATTCAAATGGAGATTACCCTGTCACTCTTGGTACAGATGGTAAGCTTTCCCTGGATATCAGAGTGCCATTCGATTATGAAGGCAGCTTAGAGTTCCCGCTAAGCGTTACTGCTACGTCTGTTGAAGGATCAAATAATGACGCAGCTTCAACAACTGAATCCGTTGAGCTTACAGCTCGTGACTATGTGTTGGAGTCGGGATCACATGGGAATGATCAGATAACGGGTAGTGACGATCACGATATTATTGTTGGTGATGTTCAAGGATTGGAGATCATTGCAGGTCAGGACTACAACATCGCATTTGTTCTGGATACTTCAGGGAGCATGGGTAACTGGGTAGGAACTGCGAAGCAAGAAGTGCTAGACGTGTTTGATGAGCTGTTAAGTGCGGTAAATCAAGGAGAGAAGCCAGGGACAGTGAATATTCACCTTAGTGAATTTGCTTCAAGTGCATCAGCGGTGATTTCTGTTGACTTGAGTTCTCTTACAGCAAGAAAAGAGTTTGTAGAAGAGTTGAATCGTGTAATTGATGATGAGGGTTCTGGCGGCACAAACTATGAGGCGGGCTTACAGTCGGCCGTTGAATGGTTCAGCAGTCAACCTAACCCTAATGGCCAAAATATCACGTACTTTGTTACGGATGGTCAACCAAATAGAGCAACATACCTCTATGGTGTAGCACCGAGTGAATTCTCGAAAGTGATTTTGGACGTCGATAATTCTGGCAAGCTTGTTACCCTGCAAGATATTGCGAGTAAAAACAATTACTCATACGGACAAACAGTTACCTACAAAGGTGATGTCGTTATAGATAGTTACGGTAAGGTTTATTCACCGCTAACAGGAAGAATCCTTGGCGATATCGACAGATATTATGGCTCTATCCGTTATTACGATGAAGGGAATAGCTCGACACAAGCTCAACACATGTATCAAGTACTAGCGGCATTGTCCTCTATAGAAGCGATAGGTCTTGGGAGTGGCGTTGATGAACATACACTCAAGCAGTATGACACTGATGGTGTGGTAGAGTCAGATATTGATGTTACTAAGCTTGCTGAAACGATATTGGGTCAAGATGTACCTCTCAAACAAGGTTCAGACACTATTCAAGGAGGTGAAGGTAACGATATCTTGTTAGGTGACTTAATTGAGTTTGGTGGTAATGAACAAGGCTTAAGTGCGATTCAATCACATGTGGCGCAGCAAACGGGTCAGGATGTGTCTACCGTTGACGGCGAAGATATACATGAGTACGTTAGAAATAACTTGGAAGAATTCAACCAAACTCACCAAGGAGATAAATCGGATAATTTATATGGCGGCGCTGGTGATGACTTACTATTTGGTCATGGTGGCAACGACATACTCGTTGGTGGTGAAGGGGATGATATTCTGATTGGTGGTTTAGGTAGTGATACTTTAACAGGGTCAGAAGGGGCCGACATCTTTAAGTGGAGTGAAGTCACTAACGATGTTGATACTGTCACTGACTTCAATAAAAATGAAGACGCTCTAGACTTCTCAGATCTGTTTGACGACTTATCTAAAGATGAAATTGGAGAGCTTCTTAATGATCTTCAATCAGGTGATCATACTGGTGATGTCGGAGAGTATCATGTAGAAGTGGCACCAGACGGGGGATCTGAGGCAAACCTGAGTATTACAAAAGGGAGCTCGACATTGGACATCCATTTTGACGGTGCAAGTGTTGATGATGTGACTCAAAGCTTAATTGCGAGTTTAGAAGCTCAGTACAAAGACATGTAGTAGCGCTAAACTGTAGTCAAATTTAAAATCAAAAAAGGTCTAGCAATTTGCTAGACCTTTTATTTTTACGGTCTGTTTATTGTTGTGCTAGCTTTTTGGAAGTGTTGTGAAAACGGTCCATTCTTTCTTCACTTCACCCTTGTGGCCAATCACTGTTGCGGTTACTCGACGGTTCAATGCGTGACTAACTTGGTCTGTACCTTGTGTCGCAAGTACTGTGTCTCCATAGCCGACAATGGTAACTCTATCTCCACTAATGCCATTCTTCATGAGCTCTTTTCTAACGTTTTCAGCGCGGCGCTTAGATAGGTCAAGATTATGTTCTGCAGTACCAGTGCGACTAGCATAACCTTGAATCTCTATAGACGTGTTCGGGTACTCTTTCAAAAAGTCGGATAGTTCAAGAATTTGTTGCGTAAAGATAGGGTTGATCACATCGGAATCGTTCGCAAATAGTACTCGAATTTGCATTTCTTGTGAGGAGTCAACGTACGAACCACAACCGTCGTTGTCTATTTCGGCACCCAAAGGTGTACCCGGGCACAAATCTCGCTCGTTAATGACTCCGTCAGAGTCATCATCTATATGATCAGCCCACTGATCGGCAATTGGGGTATCTATGTAATCATATTCATCACCACGATCTGATGAACTGCATGCGGAGAGCATTAATGAGAGTGTAATAAAAGCTATGTGTTTCATAATTAATACTCCACTTCTTCTAGCCATTCTTTAGGCATTTCAACCCTTAATGCACTCAACAGTTGCCCAGTTGCGTTCATCACTCGATATTTGGCGTACTGCTCTGCGTATTTAGAATCTAAGTAGTCTTTACGCGCCTCAAAGAGCTCGTTTTCAGTGTTCAATAGATCAAGCAGTGTTCGTTTACCGATGCGATATTGCTTCTCGTAAGCAATTACGGTCTCAGACGCAGAGTCTACATGATCTGATAGAAACTCTTTTTGTTG
The DNA here is from genome assembly GCF_033339955.1 of Vibrio sp. 1731. Taxonomy (NCBI): domain Bacteria; kingdom Pseudomonadati; phylum Pseudomonadota; class Gammaproteobacteria; order Vibrionales; family Vibrionaceae; genus Vibrio; species Vibrio sp. 1731. The sequence continues at coordinate 7,980 of NZ_JAWOVO010000001.1, forward strand.
TAATGTTAAATCAAGCGCACTCCAAGAAAGCCTTAACCCTTCTTCAACATTGCGATAGGCACCTTCACGCAAGTCTTTTGCTTTATTTAGCTGGTAGGCGAAGTTTTCTGAGTTCGCTGCATCACTGCCGCCATTGAATAGGTTGTAGCGTAGACGCAGCATGGCAAGTGTCTCATCACTTCGACCTTTTAAACCATCAGCGTCGTCACGCCATGTTTGCGAAGCTTCAATGGAAATGGTTGGGTAATTAACACCTTTAGACTGTTTGTATTGAAACTTAGCCGAGTCTACGTCTGCGAGCGCCACTTGAATAACGGGATGAAGTTCAAATGCCAAGCCTACCGCTTCATCAACCGTGTACGGGATAAAGTTTTGGTCCGCTCTCGGAAAGATTAACCCTTGTGGTGTTTGACCGACTAAACGAGTGAACATCGTGTGAGAGTCATACAGGTTATTTTGAGCAGCAGCTAAGTTTCCGTGTGCTTTTGCCAAACGTGCTTCTACCTGCGTCAAGTCAGCAGTAGAGCCGATACCCGAGTTGACTCGTTTTTTAATATCATCGTAAATATCTTTATGAACAGCAAGGTTGTTTTCTGAAAGCTTTAGGACTTCATACGCTTTAACAGCGTCCAAGTACACTTTAGTCACTTCAAGTGCCTTATCTGAAGCATCTGCTAAGAGTTGAAATCTAACAGATTCAGCATCAGCTGCGGTTCGATCAATATCATTTAACGTAGCGCTACCATCCCATATTAGTTGGGTCAGTGTCACTGAAGCTTCCTTTCGAGTGTAATCCGTGTCGCCTCGACCAACTTCATCTGACGGGTCTAATCCTTCATATCCAATTCCAGCATCTAGATCAACAGAGGGGAGGTAAGCACCTGATGAAGCTTCATTTATGTACTTCTGGCTCATAAACTCGTTAAATGCACTTTTAATATCGGGGTTATTTTGTAGCGTCTGTGCAACCGCTTGCTCTAGAGTTTGACCGAAAACTGGTGAAGACACTATTAAGCAACAGCAGGCTATATGTACTCGATTCCATCTCACGTTAGTTCTCCTAAAATCATGTCGCTCTTATTCTGTTTCATATTTGAGACGAGAAGTTACAAACAATGAATTTTCTTAGTGCGTATTATCAACTTGTTGATGTTTAAATGTTTAATTCAATAAAAAACAACAATCTTACTCTCTAAACTCTAGCATACGAGGCAAAGCTTGCTTGGTAAGTGGTCGATTTTTTCGTAGAAAACCTTTTTATCTTAAGAGCATAGCGGAAACTGGTTTAAATGAAGGCAAATTCTTCGGTTATTTTCCTTATTACTCTCAAAAAACTAAATCCTCTTGGAATAAAACGAAAAATTCATATTTTGTCTAAACTATAGACGTGTTTAGTGCAGTAACAAGCCTTTAATTAAACTAATACAAGGATGAAGAGCATGGATCGAGTAGCGTTAAGTTCATTGATGAGCAATGTCGTGGTTATAGGGCTTGATGGGAACCTGAGAAGTCTTGAAAGTGGTCAGCTACCTCAGCCTGGTGAATTAATTATTGAGGAAGTTTCTGATACATCAGAATTAATTGTACAACAGGTAACACCGCAAGGTAGTTCAATTAACGTTACTGATGATGTCACTGCGCTAATCGAGGCTATCGCTAGTGGAGAAGACCCGGCTGCTCTTGGTGAGGATTTTGAGCCAGCTGCTGGTGAGGAAAGTGGTTCTAGCCCCCAAAATACTGGTGCAATAGATCGTACTGGCGCTGAATTGTTGGCTAGTACGAATTTTGAGACCGTCGGTATTGATGGAATCGGACTATCTACAACTCAAGCACTATCTTTGTTGGATCTTTTCAGAGTAATTAATGGCCCTGTACCACCGACTATCTTAGTTCAAGAAATATCTAGTCCGACTATCAACGAAGGTGACCAAGTTGTATTCGATATTACTCTAAGTCAAACAACTGAAGACAATACTGATGTCATTCTTTCTCTCCTTGATGGAACCGCAACAGGCGGCTCAGCTGACGAGAACGGGAGTGACTACGTCAATGAGCGTGTCCTCATAACATTTTTTGATGGTACAACAGAAGAAGTTTCAGTCGGTGAAAGCGGAACCTTTACCATTTCGATCCCACCGGGTGAAAGTGACTTTACGGTCTCTATAGACTCTATTGACGACTCTGTATTTGAAGGCCCAGAAACGTTTACGCTCTCTGGCACGACAGAAGAACAAAGCACACCTGTTACTGGGACTGCCACTATTTTAGATGATGGTAGTGGACCTGGCTCAAATCCTGATGATGATCGCCCAGCGGTAACGATGAGTGATGCAGGTACGGTTAATGAGGGTGAGACAGCGAACTTCAAAGTGACGCTGTCGAATGCCTCCGAGTCCACTGTTCAAGTCGAGCTAGGCCTGAACTTAGGTGATACCGAAGTTGGAGACTTAGGCACCTTAGAATACAACACAGGCTCCGGTTGGGTTGCAGTGCCAAACGATGGCGTAGTAACGGTGCCAGCGGGGCAAACCGAGTTTGATGTGCGTATCGCTTCCATTGATGACGCCGTTTATGAAGGCCCTGAAGATTTCAGCGTGACAGTAACCGGCATTGGCGCAGTGCAAGGCAGCGATACCGGTACGGCAACGATAGTGGATGACGGCAGTGGTCCGGGCCCTGATCCGGATGATGACCGTCCAAGCGTGACTATTTCAGACGCTGGCACCATCAATGAGGGGGATACGGCGAACTTCAAAGTCACCTTATCGAACGCCTCTGAAGCGGAAACGCAAGTGGAGTTGGGTCTTAATCTCGGCGATACCGAAGCCGGTGACTTAGGTACCTTAGAATACAACACAGGCTCCGGTTGGGTTGCAGTGCCAAACGATGGCGTAGTAACGGTGCCAGCGGGGCAAACCGAGTTTGATGTGCGTATCGCTTCCATTGATGACGCCGTTTATGAAGGCCCTGAAGATTTCAGCGTGACAGTAACCGGCATTGGCGCAGTGCAAGGCAGCGATACCGGTACGGCAACGATAGTGGATGACGGCAGTGGTCCGGGCCCTGATCCGGATGATGACCGTCCAAGCGTGACTATTTCAGACGCTGGCACCATCAATGAGGGGGATACGGCGAACTTCAAAGTAACGCTATCGAACGCGTCTGAAGCGGAAACGCAAGTAGAGTTGGGTCTTAATCTCGGCGATACCGAAGTCGGTGACTTAGGCACCTTAGAATACAACACAGGCTCCGGTTGGGTTGCAGTGCCAAACGATGGCGTGGTAACGGTGCCAGCTGGGCAAACCGAATTTGATGTGCGTATCGCTTCCATTGATGACGCCGTTTATGAAGGTCCTGAAGATTTCAGTGTGACAGTGACTGGCATTGGTGCGGTGCAAGGCAGCGATACGGGGACGGCGACGATCGTGGACGACGGCAGTGGTCCGGGCCCTGATCCGGATGATGACCGTCCAAGCGTGACTATCTCAGATGCTGGCACCATCAATGAGGGTGAGACAGCGAACTTCAAAGTGACGCTGTCGAATGCCTCCGAGTCCACTGTTCAAGTCGAGCTAGGCCTGAACTTAGGTGACACCGAAGTTGGAGACTTAGGCACCCTAGAATACAACACGGGAAGTGGTTGGGTTGCAGTGCCAAACGATGGCGTAGTAACGGTGCCAGCAGGGCAAACTGAGTTTGATGTGCGCATCGCTTCTGTTGATGACGCCGTTTACGAAGGCCCTGAAGATTTCAGTGTGACAGTAACCGGCATTGGCGCAGTACAAGGCAGCGATACGGGGACGGCGACGATCGTGGACGATGGCACTGGTCCGGGCCCTGATCCGGATGATGACCGCCCGAATGTGACTATTTCAGATGCTGGCACCATCAATGAGGGTGAGACAGCCAACTTCAAAGTGACGTTGTCGAATGCCTCCGAGTCCACTGTTCAAGTCGAGCTAGGCCTGAACTTGGGCGATACCGAAACCGGTGACTTAGGTACCTTGGAATACAACACAGGCTCCGGTTGGGTTGCAGTGCCAAACGATGGCGTAGTAACGGTGCCAGCGGGGCAAACCGAGTTTGATGTGCGTATCGCTTCCATTGATGATGCTGTTTATGAAGGTCCAGAAGATTTCAGCGTGACGGTGACTGGCATTGGCGCAGTGCAAGGCAGCGATACGGGAACGGCAACGATAGTGGACGACGGCACGGGTCCAGGCTCTGATCCGGATGATGACCGTCCAAGCGTGACAATTTCAGACGCTGGCACCATCAATGAGGGGGATACGGCGAACTTCAAAGTGACGCTGTCGAATGCCTCCGAGTCCACTGTTCAAGTCGAGCTAGGCCTGAACTTAGGTGACACCGAAGTTGGAGACTTAGGCACCTTAGAATACAACACCGGAACCGGTTGGGTTGCAGTACCAAACGATGGCGTAGTAACGGTGCCAGCAGGGCAAACTGAGTTTGATGTGCGCATTGCTTCTATTGATGATGCTGTTTATGAAGGTCCAGAAGATTTCAGTGTGACGGTGACTGGCATTGGGGCGGTGCAAGGCAGCGTTACGGGGACAGCAACGATAGTGGATGACGGTACGGGTCCAGGCCCCGATCCGGATGATGACCGTCCAAGCGTGACTATTTCAGATGCTGGCACCATCAATGAGGGGGATACGGCGAACTTCAAAGTCACTTTATCGAACGCGTCTGAAGCGGAAACGCAAGTGGAGCTGGGTCTTAATCTCGGCGATACCGAAGCCGGTGACTTAGGTACCTTGGAATACAACACCGGAAGCGGTTGGGTTGCAGTACCAAACGATGGTGTGGTGACCGTGCCAGCAGGGCAAACTGAGTTTGATGTGCGTATTGCTTCCATTGATGACGCCGTTTATGAAGGTCCAGAAGATTTCAGTGTCACGGTGGCTGGCATTGGCGCAGTGCAAGGCAGCGATACCGGTACGGCGACGATTGTGGATGACGGCAGTGGCCCGGGTCCCGATCCGGATGATGATCGTCCAAGCGTGACTATTACGGATGCTGGCACCATCAATGAGGGGGATACGGCGAACTTCAAAGTCACTTTATCGAACGCGTCTGAAGCGGAAACGAAGGTGGAACTGGGTCTTAATCTTGGCGATACCGAAGTTGGAGATTTGGGCACCTTAGAATACAACACAGGCTCCGGTTGGGTTGCAGTGCCAAACGATGGCGTGGTAACGGTGCCAGCTGGGCAAACCGAATTTGATGTGCGCATTGCTTCCATTGATGACGCCGTTTATGAAGGCCCTGAAGATTTCAGTGTGACAGTAACCGGCATTGGCGCAGTACAAGGCAGTGATACGGGTACGGCAACGATAGTGGACGATGGCACGGGTCCGGGCCCTGATCCGGATGATGACCGTCCAAGCGTGACTATTTCAGACGCTGGCACCATCAATGAGGGTGAGACAGCGAACTTCAAAGTGACGCTGTCGAATGCCTCCGAGTCCACTGTTCAAGTCGAGCTAGGCCTGAACTTAGGTGACACCGAAGTTGGAGACTTAGGCACCTTAGAATACAACACCGGAAGCGGTTGGGTTGCAGTACCAAACGATGGCGTGGTAACGGTGCCAGCTGGGCAAACCGAATTTGATGTGCGCATTGCTTCCATTGATGACGCCGTTTATGAAGGCCCTGAAGATTTCAGTGTGACAGTAACCGGCATTGCCGCAGTACAAGGCAGTGATACGGGTACGGCGACGATTATTGATAATGATGCTCCTCCTTCTATTTCAAATGTTGTGAATGCAGTTGTTTCGGAAGAAGGTTTAGCTAATGGTATCCCTGATAATACAGGATCACCTTCAGACACCACTAACTCCGCAAGTTTCTCAGGAACATTCACAGTTGCCGATCCAGACACGGCGAATGTTTCAGTGGTATTGGCAGGCCCTAACAACCTAACATCAGGAGGGGAGCCTATATCGTGGACGTGGGACAACAGTACTCAAACGCTGACTGCGAAAACTGCTCACCTGAGCGTTGTTGCTACTGTTGTGCTGAGCGAGCCTTCAGCTTCAGGTCAAGGCTCTTGGGACTATACTATTACTCTGTTTGAGCCACTTGATCATCCTGTTAATGATGTGGAAGACATCATCAACTTTGATTTACAGATTTCTGTAAGTGATGGACAAACAACAACATCTCAAAGCTTAAATGTGGCCGTTGAAGATGATTGCCCATACGTGCCTGTGGTTGTTCAACCCGTCGATGTGTCGCTTACTGGTGCACCTAACGTTCTGACAGGGCGCATAGATTTTGCAGGAAGTGAGGCAGACGCAACCAGTCGAACATTTGGGGATGTTGTTGTGACTGCAAACGGTTTTGTGTCTGACGAATCTGTGATGCTGGGAACAGCTGAAATCAATCAATCATCAGAAGGGATTGGCGTTAAAAGTTCTGGTAACAACGGCTTCCAATTAGAAAACGAAGTCGATTATCGATTCGCGGGTAATGAGGGTGTATCAGAGCAGTTAATCATAGACTTAGGCAATAAAGTTGCTTACGGAGCAGAAATAGAATTTGAGAAAATGTTTGGTGGTGAACTTGAGAAAGGAATCGCATCTTTTTATAGAGATGGTGTATTAATTGCTCAGCAATCGTTCAGCTCTGACGCAAGCAGTGGTGATTACGCGGCAAATTTCAATGTTCAACAGGGAGGCTTTGATAAAATCATCCTCGAGGCGACCAGTAATGGCAATGGCCCGGATACTGAAGACAACAGTGACTTTACCGTTAAATCAATAACCTTTACAGGTGCGTACTCTGGCGTGCCAATTGCTAGTGCGGATGGGAACCTCGGTGCTGTATATGGAGCTGATGGCCCTGGTTCTATAGTCTTAAATGGAGGTGAGGCTGGTTTAGAGACTCTAGATGGTAAAGACGTGTTGATATACGTCGATCCACAAAACTCTAATAGACTGATTGCAGAGGCTGATGGAGAGCTTGCATTCGAAGTTCAACTTACACCTAGCACTGGAAAGTGGGAGTTCTTCCAATACTTGCCTTTGACCTCACCTTATGGCGATGGGGATATCGATTTTAACTACACGATTACTGATAATGATGGTGACAGTAAAACGGGGTACTTTTCTGTCAACCCTTACGCCCCACCAATCGTAGAAGGTGTAACTCTAAACGTTTCTGAGGAAGGCTTAAGCAACGCCATTGCTGATGACTCTGCTCTAAACGGCTTTGATGACACAACTGACTCGAGTACTGATGTAGAACAATTGACGCTGGGTCAAACCGTTGATTCTGTTACGCTCAGTGAACCATCTACAGCTCTTACTAGTAACGGTATCTCTGTAACGTGGACGTTATCAAATAACGACCAAATGCTTATCGGTTCAGCGAACGGTGAAGAGGTTATCAAAATATCAGTCAATGATACTGGAGTGGTATCTACGGAGCTTCTTGGTCCGATTGATCACTCCAACCCATCTGGAGAAGACACCTTAAATATTGAGGTGCCTGTGCTTGTCTCGAATGCTCGTGGTCTTACTAACTCCACAACGGTCAACGTTATTGTGGAAGATGACTCACCAGATTCTGCATCTATTATTCACGATGTAGTTGCAGAAACTAAAGAAAGTGCCAACGTTCAGCTCATAATGGATGTCTCGGGTTCTATGCGAACGGATAATCGCTTGCAGATAATGAAAGATTCGGCAACTCAGTTATTGAATCAATATGAGTCTATCGGTCAAACGCGAGTTCAAATTATTACTTATAGCAGTACAGCATCCACTTACGCTATAGGTGCTGCGACGTGGCTGACGGTCGAGGAGGCCAAAGCGTATATTGAGACGCTAACTGCGGGTGGCGCGACTAACTATAACAACGCGCTAAATGAAGCAAAACAGTCATGGGATGATGTAGGTAAGTTAACCAGTGCGTCGAATGTTAGTTACTTCTTGTCAGATGGTCAGCCAAACCCTGCGTCATCATTTATAAACGACGCTCGCGAGCAGAGTTGGATTGATCACCTAACCGATCCTGATAATCAGATAACAGCCCTAGCGTATGGTATGGGCGTTAATCTTATGCCGGAGCAATTAGATCGCGTAGCATATGATGGCTTTTTGAATCAAGACCTTGATGGTGTTGTGGTTCCTGACGTAACTCAATTACCTCCGGTTATGTTGCAGTCAGTGATTCAACCTGTTGGGGGGAACTTGATGTATACCACTTCTCCAGATACAGGTATTGGTGCAGATGGTGGTTATATTAGCGAAATAGAACATGACGGTGTCACTTATTCGTTTGATGGTACAGACCTAATAGTTACTGACAATAACGATGGTATTTCGCATGCATTTGACGACACAACGATGCAGCTTACTATCTATATCGACAGCAAACATACTCTGGAAATCGACCTAAACGATGGTACGTATGCATTTTATGGTGCGGTGGGTGATACAGTTGAAACGTTAGACTTCGATTATGTATTGACGGATAACGATGGCGATCAAAGTGAGAATACCCTGCAATTCGTTATTGATGAAAACGGAGGAGTAAATGCTTCAAGTAATGGCTCTGCAAATATTATTGAAGCTGAAGTAGATGTAAGTCATGACATCTTGATCGGTAATGATAACGAGGCAGATGTCTTTAAATGGGTCAACGACTCCTTGGATACAGGAACAGATCTAATTAGAGGTTTTGAGAGAGATTTGGACACCTTAGATCTGAGTGAAGTAGTTGAAGATGCAGGGCACAATACGATAGAAGAACTTCTTAATAGTATTGACTTGAACATTGATGGCGATGACTTATCTCTAGAAATAACCCATAACGATGGAAACTCAATTCAAACTATCGTAATAGAAAACGGGGCGACAGAGTTTAGTGATTTAATCGTGGGAAATGCGGACTTTGAGAGAGATGTGTTATCCGCACTAACTAAGGTTAACTTAGAGCCATAATGAAAAGGGCCAGTAGGCCCTTTTCTTCTGCTTTGTCTTACTTATTCGTAGCCTAAAGCACTTTACATGCAAAACCTTTTAAGTAGAAGCCTTCTGGATATGCTGTATCGGTTGGGTGGTCAGCGGCTTGCTCAAAACGCTCCACAAACTTTACTTGGCGGTTAGCGTCTACGGCTGCATCAGCGATGATTTTCTGGAACAGAACTTGATCCATCAAGCCAGAGCACGAGTAGGTCAGTAGCGTGCCGCCCGGTTTTAGAATTTGCATTGCTAGCATGTTGATGTCTTTGTAACCACGACATGCGCCGTTTAGTTGTGCTTTGCTCTCTGCGAACTTCGGTGGGTCCATGATCACAACATCGAACTGAGTTCCTTGATCACGATACTCACGAAGCAGCTTAAACACGTCTGCATTTAGGAAGACGGCACGCTTCTTCGAAATATCAAACTCGTTTAGTTCTGCGTTGAATTTTGCGGTATCTAAAGCAGGTTGTGACACGTCAGCGTTAATCACACGCTTTGCATCACCTTTTAGAGCGTAAAGTCCGAAGCCACCAGTGTAAGAGAAGCAGTTAAGAACTTCTTTGCCTTTCATATATTTCATCGCTTGCTGGCGACTATCACGTTGATCTAGGTAGAAACCTGTTTTGTGTCCGCCAACGATATCTACACTAATCTTTACGCCGTTTTCTTCGATGACGACAGATTTTGGAGGCACTTCACCGTGCAATGCGCCAGTGGTCTCTTTCAAACCTTCTTTCTTACGAACGGCCACGTCAGAGCGCTCGTACACATTACAATCAGGGAAGCACTCAACCAGAGCGTCAACAATAGCCTGCTTATTGTGTTCTGCGCCAGCACTGAGAAGTTGGCACACAAAGAAATTTTGGTAACGGTCGATCGTAACGCCAGGTAAGCCGTCAGACTCTGCTGCGATAAGGCGATAACCCGTAAGGCCATCACGTTCGATAATGTCTTCACGAAGAAGTTGTGCGTCTTTAAGTCGTTTAACGAAAAACGCGGTGTCGATTTCTTCTTTCTCAAAACTCCAAATACGAGCACGAATTTGTGAAGCTGGCGAATATGCCGCCTTAGCTAGCCATTTACCGTCGTGAGTGAATACATCAACCGTTTCGCCAAGAGCAGGTTCGCCCTCAACTTTGTTGATGCCTCGAGAGAAGATCCAAGGGTGCTTGCGCTTGACCGATTTCTCACGACCTTTAACCAAATAGATAGCAGCTGTCATTTCATTAGCTCTTGTTGAATTTTGAAAGGGGCGTATTGTCCGGGATGTGAATGGTAAAAGCAATATCCCTCGGCAATCCAGTACATTGTAGTGACTTTTAAATACAAAAAAGGTCACTAAAGTGACCCTTTTATTTGAATTTGCTGTAACAGATTCCGTTGCTATGCTTTAAGTCCAGTAAGTAGTGCTTCCATTGTGTCGCTTTGCTTACGCAGTTGATCAACGTTTTGTGAAGTCGTGCTTATCATATTGCACACGTTATCTGCTTGAACTCGAATTTCTTCAACGCTTGAGGCGATATTGTCCGCGACTACACCTTGCTCTTCAGCTGCTGTTGCAATTTGAATGCTACTGTCGGAGATAGTTTGATTTTTATCTGCCAAAGAGCCGATTTCGTGATTCACTTCCGTCATGAGGTTTTGTCCCTCATTTGCATTATTAACTGTAACTTCCATCAGCTTAGTAAGTGATTGGCTGTTACGCTGTAACGATTCAATCATCGTTTGGATTTCAGCTGTCGCTTGCTGAGTGCGTCCCGCAAGAGCGCGAACCTCATCCGCAACGACCGCAAATCCACGACCTTGTTCTCCAGCACGTGCAGCTTCAATAGCCGCGTTCAGAGCAAGTAGGTTGGTTTGCTCGGAGATCCCATTGATTGTTGTCACTACTTCATCAATTTGTGCTGCATTGGCATCTAACTCGGCAACGGCTTGAGACGCAGATTGAATCTCATTAGAGAGGTTCGAAATCGAGTGAAGCGTATTCTCAACTTTCACTTGTCCAGACTGAGCCACGTTTCGCGCATCATCGGTTTGCGTGCTTGAATCGTGAGCTAGTGTCGCGACTTCTCGAATCGTTGATGCCATTTGTTCAGTTGCACTCGCAAGAGAGTTGAGGTGTTCCTGCTGAGTCGCTGAAATATCTGAACTGTGATGAATCGATTGATTCAGATCTGAGCTAATTTGTTGCATTAAAGCCACAGACTCTTGAATCGACAGCACCATTTGTTGCTCTCGTTCTGCAACTTTGTCTATCGTAATAGCAATTTCACTAAACTCGTCGCGAACAGGGAAGAAGTTCATTCTCGCAGTTAAGTCGCCACCCGCAAGAGTGTTTAATGCTTTGTTCATCGTGAACATCGCGCCGCCAATAAACGTCATGATGTAGTAAACGCCAAGAGCGAGAATAAACAAGCTCACACAGATAATGCTCACTTGAGTCGTTGATAGGGCAGCCCATAAAGAAAGTTCATGGTTCGCAACCAAACTGTACGTACCATTTAAAACAGACACGGATTGCGGACCAGAGCCAATAGAAACGGTTTCTGAACCCGCTATGAGGCTTGCTACTTGAGATTGAGAAAGGTTGCCTGCCTCTATCAGGCCTTTCATAAGCATGAGCTCTTCTTGGTACATACTTGAGATCAGTGTATTAGCCGCGCTATTAAGGACGAGAGTGAGAATGACTAAAGCAAGAAGAGGGAGAACGAAGAGCAAATAGAACTTTTCTTGAATCTTTAAGTGAATGAGATACTTATCAATCCAGCGGAATGGAATTTCTTTCATAATTATAATAACCGTGCAAAAACCCACTATCCTTAGTGGGGTGAATAGACGAAAAGAATATATCACTCAGTAAAAAGAAGCGGTACAAAGATGAACGTAAAGTGTGAGAGATTTATAGTAAAAGGTCATGTTCAAGGCGTGGGCTTTCGTTACCATACTTCCCATCAAGGATTGAAGCTAGGGTTAACAGGTTATGCGAAGAACCTAAACAATGGTGATGTTGAAGTGATGGCGTGTGGAACAGACGCGCAAATAGTTGCGTTTTCGGAATGGTTACAAGAAGGACCGCGAACGGCAACAGTAGAGCATGTGATGCAGGAACCTGCGTCGTATAAGCCGTTACGCGGTTTTAAAATTTTATGAATCTACAAGCATTTAGCTGGCTTTGGTAGGCCGGCTAATTTGGTTGCTTGTTTGGCTGGCCCCTTTTTAAACAGCTTGAATAGATACTTACTGTTACCTTTTTCTGGGCCGTGCGCTTTTTCCATCGCTTTCACAAGCATACGCACAGCAGGGGAGGTATTAAACTCTTCATAAAAGTCTCGCACAAAATGCACAACTTCCAAATGAGCATCCGTAAGCTCGATGTCTTCTTCTTTTGCTAAAAGCTCAATCATACCTTCTTCCCATTGAGTATGATCCAATAAGTAGCCTTGAGCATCCGTTTCAATTTCTTTGCCGTTGTAAACGAACATAACGTTTTATCCGTTAAGTAAACATGGATGTTTATAGATTAGCGACAGCCGAGAATGTTCTCAACAAAAGAATCTCGAAGTCGTATCGAGCGAATCAAAAGCGTACAAAATGGTGAGTGTTTTTGACTGAGCTAGGCACTTTGATATAAATGCTCTTTTATTCAAATAAATAGGAAACTATTCAGTTTGTTAGAAATTTTACGGGGTGAGTACCAACGAAATTGCATGGATATCCAGGCTTATTCATTTTTGTTTTGGTTTTTTCTTGGCTACTTGTCTGATTATGGGATTTTAAGGTGAATGAATAGCTGACAACGTTGTGTTTGTTTTCATAGACCGATATTCTCTTTGATTGATGAAAAGCCTGTATTCAGGTTAGAAACAACAATGATGACAAGGAGTTAGTCATGTCGAAACAACGTTACATTGAGATTAATGACAATGTAAAATCCACTTGGTCCATCGAGCGTATTTGGCAACTTGCAGAATCCTTACCTGTAGAAGAAATTTCGATTGATGATATCAAAGGCCCAAATGAAGTGACTTGGTTTAGTCATGAAGGGCCACAGCCAACCTGCCGTGAAATTGCAAAACATTGCCAACGAATCAACAATGCTGATTTGTCGTATCCGGTAATCTTAACCAGTGACTATCGTGTTTTTGACGGTATGCACCGAATCGCCAAGCAAATCATGTTAGGAGAGGAAACGATCAAAGTGAGACGCTTTAGAGAAAATCCAGAAGCTGACGAAGTTATAGAGTTGTCAGTAGAGCAGGCGTAATACACTGAATTGCACACAAAGAAAAAGCCCGAAGGAATTACCTTCGGGCTTTTTTATTCTACTTAACGAGAAACGATTAATCGTCGTTCATGATGCCTAGAATGCTTAGCAGACTAGTGAACAAGTTAAGGATGTTTAGGTACATCGAAATTGTTGCACTGATGTAGTTTGTCTCTTCACCACGAACGATACGACTTGTATCGAATAGGATGAAACCAGAGAACACGAGTGCAGAAACACTGCTGATTACTAGGTGAGCCATTGTTGAACCAACGAAGATGTTAATCAGCGCTGCAACGATCACAATGATCAAACCTGCCATCAGGAAGTTGCGCATGAAAGAGAAATCTTTCTTGCTTGAAATGGTGTAAGCCGATAGGCCAAGGAACACCATACCAGTCAAACCTAGAGCTTGAGCAATGATAGTAGGACCGTTTGGAATTGATGCGTAGTAGTTAAGCATTGGACCTAAAGCACCACCCATTAGAGTCGTGAAAACGAATGTCCAAACGATACCAGATGATGAGTTGATTGCCTTTGGCATAACAAAGAACAAAATACCAATCGCTGCAAGCTGCATCACAATTGCCATGATTGGTGAAATTTGCATTGCCATAGTCGCGACTGCTGCGATAGCACTGGTCATCAGTGTCATCGACAGTAGGAAGTAAGTGTTTTTCAGTACTTTGTTAGTTTCTAGTGTATTAGGAACACTTGTTGAACGAGTAAACATTGGACTGTTCATAATTATCCTCAATAAGGGAGTTTACTATTGGTACATTTATGGGGCTGAAAGTTCAAAAAATCAAGCCCTTTTCATGCATATCCTAGATAAAATGATAATGGAAATAAGATGTTATGTATTTGGCAACTTGTAACACAATATTACTGCCTAGCATAGCTATGTTGATTCTCACACGGATTTTTGAATTTAGTAACAAAAAGCACTGGCTTCATAGAAACCAGTGCTTTTTTATGTCGATTCGGCTAAATCTTAGTGGTGTAAGATTTGCGCTAGGAAGTTTTGGGTCCTATCCGATTGAGGATTTTCGAAGAAATCAACAGGGTTGTTTTCTTCGATGATCTCTCCTGCGTCCATGAATATCACGCGATCGGCAACTTCTTTAGCAAAGCCCATTTCATGTGTCACACAAAGCATAGTCATGCCTTCCTCGGCGAGTTCGACCATTACATCCAGTACTTCGCGAACCATTTCCGGGTCGAGTGCAGATGTTGGCTCATCAAAAAGCATGACTTTAGGGTTCATACACAAAGAGCGAGCAATCGCCACGCGTTGTTGCTGACCACCAGACAACTGACCGGGATACTTCTCCGCTTGGTCTGGAATTTTAACACGTTCCAGATATTTCATCGCAACTGCTTCTGCTTCATCTTTTGGCATCTTCTTCACCCAGATAGGCGCGAGCGTACAGTTTTCCAGTACGGTTAAATGAGGGAAGAGATTAAAGTGTTGAAAGCACATGCCCACTTCTCGGCGTACTGCTTCAATGTTCTTTAAGTCTTCAGTTAATTCCGTACCAGAGACGTAAATGCTGCCTGCTTGGTGCTCTTCAAGACGGTTAATACAGCGAATCATCGTTGATTTTCCCGACCCTGATGGACCACAGATAACGATTTTCTCGCCGCGCTTAACGTCGAGGTTAATATTTTTTAGTACGTGAAACTCACCATACCATTTATTCATGTCCTTCAATTGGATCATGTAGTCTTGTTGTTGCGTCATAATACGTCCTTGATCTTGATGAGTTATCGTTTGTGACCGGTATGAAGTTTGTTTTCAAGCCATATCGAATAGCGTGACATGCCAAAACAAAATACCCAAAACACTAACGCGACAAATACATAACTTTCTGTAGCAAAGCCTAACCATTCAGGGTCGGTGTTTGCTGCTTGCCCTATACCGAGTACGTCAAACATACCAATGATGAGTACCAAACTGGTGTCTTTAAACAAACCGATGAAGGTGTTCACGATAGAAGGAATAGTAATCTTTAGCGCCTGTGGCAAGATAATCAGCCCAGTCTTTTTCCAGTAACTTAACCCAAGCGCATCAGCGGCTTCATATTGACCTTTCGGAATGGCTTGTAGACCACCGCGTACCACTTCTGCCATGTAAGCGGAGGCAAACATAACCACACCGATAAGGGCGCGAATCAGTTTATCTGTCTCTGAACCTTCAGACATAAACAATGGAAGCATAACCGAAGCCATGAACAAAACCGTAATAAGCGGAACGCCACGCCAAACTTCAATGTAGACGGTACAAATGCTGCGAATGATCGGCATCTCTGAACGTCTACCAAGCGCAAGCACCACACCAATTGGCAGTGAAACTACGATACCAACTAACGCAATAATGAGCGTAACGAGTAATCCACCCCATTTGTGTGTATCGACCACTTCTAGTCCAAAGACACCCCCGTATAACAGCCCAGCGATGATGAATGGATAGATGTTTACGAAGAAAAGCCAAATCCACATCCGTTTCGGTGTCTTCTCATACGCGAGTAAAACAGTAAATATGGCCAATGTGATATAGAAAAGGCGAGGGCGCCATAGTTCGGACTCTGGATAAAAACCATACATGAACTGCTCCCAGCGCACGCTGATAAATACCCAGCAAGCACCATCTCGGCTACAGTCGTCACGCGTTGAGCCAATCCAGTCTGCGTTAATAAACGCCCAATCCACGATATACCATATTGCAGTTACGACAATATACGCAAGAATGACAGTAACAATGGAATTGACAGGGCCATTAAATAGATTTTTCCGCATCCAACCAACGAAGCCTACAGTATTGGCGGGTGGCGGGAGATCCGGTTGAAATTGATGAGTACTCATATTATCTCTCCACCAGCGCGACTTTACGGTTATACAAGTTCATTAATGCAGACGTAATCAGACTTAATGTCAAGTACACGCCCATCGTCATAGCAATGATCTCAATCGCTTGTCCCGTTTGGTTCAGGGTAGTACCAGCAAACACAGAGACAAGATCTGGATAACCAATCGCCATCGCTAACGATGAGTTTTTGGTGAGGTTGAGATATTGACTGGTTAAAGGTGGAATAATAATTCGTAACGCTTGAGGAATGACAACAAGCTTTAAAGTTTTCGAGCGTGGTAAGCCTAGCGACATCGCTGCTTCGGTTTGACCATGACTAACCGCATTAATACCAGAGCGAACAATCTCAGCAATGAAAGAAGCTGTATAAACACTCAATGCCAAAAGTAGCGCAGCCAATTCAGGAATAATGCTAATACCACCTCGGAAGTTAAACCCTTTTAGTTCAGGATAATTCAGTGAAATTGGCATACCAGCAAGGAAGTACACAACCAATGGAAGGCCAACAACTAAACCCAAAACTATTCTTCCCATTGGGGTTTGTTGCCCAGTGAGACGTTGCTTATTATTCGCCCATACATTAATTAAGAAGCTTGCGATTACCCCGAAGATTAACGCGGCAATAACGTAGCTACTGCCAGGTTCCATAGTCGGTGCAGGGAAATATAAGCCACGAACGTTCAGGAAAATAGCTTCACCAAGACTTAAGCTTTGGCGTGGTGAGGGTAATGCTTGAAGAACAGCGAAATACCAGAAGAATATTTGCAGAAGAAGGGGGATATTTCGGAAAGTTTCGATATAAACTGCCGCTAAACGACTAACCAACCAGTTAGAAGAAAGGCGGGCAACCCCCATGGTAAAGCCAATCACAGTAGCCAGAATAATACCTAATACGGAGACTAACGCCGTATTAAGAAGGCCGATGATAAATGTTCTACCGTAAGAGTACGTTTCATCGTATTCAATTAATGTTAACCCAATACCAAACCCGGCTTCTTGATTCAGAAAACCGAAGCCCGTTGCAATACCACGAGCATCTAAGTTATTGAGAGCGTTGTTTACAATCGTGTAAAAGAAAAATACCAGTGCAGCAATGGCAATGATCTGGAAAATAGCAGAACGAAAGGCAGGATTATAAATCAGGCTCTTGCTTCCGCTTGGTTTGGACATCGTACTTGGCGATGCATCTTGTGTCGGTTTCATACAGCGATAACCTCAAACCTTAGTTATAGATATCGGCCTGTATAACGAAGTTTCGTCCTTGCTGGCTAAAGAATAACGCTCTCATGTCTAGCGGCTTACGAACCTTTAAAGCCGTTCCACAAAGCGAGCGCTTTTCGCCATCCAATGAGCGATCCTTACTCATACAGTGAGATATAATCAAGAAAAAGGGCGGCATGAACCGCCCTGATTAACTCTTTCTATCGGATTGGTGGCGCGTACATAAAGCCGCCTGCATTCCATAGCGCATTAACGCCACGAGAGATTTCTAATGGCGAACCAGTACCGACTGTACGTTCGAAGCTTTCACCATAGTTACCAACTTGTTTGATAACCTGGTAGCCCCAATCGTCGCGGATACCCAACCCTTTGCCTTTAGGGCCATCAACACCAAGGATACGCTTGATGTTTGGATCTGTTGACTTCAGCATTTCATCCGCATTCTTCGAACTAATACCGTATTCTTCAGCGTTAATCATCGCAGACAATGTCCACTTAGCGATGTTAAACCATTGATCATCGCCTTGCCGAACGACTGGACCTAGTGGCTCTTTAGAGATGATTTCTGGAAGAACGGCCGCAGAGGACGGATCTTTCAAATTCAAACGTAGTGCATAAAGGCCAGATTGGTCAGTTGTTAATACGTCACAGCGTCCCGCATCAAAACCTTTCGAAGTTTGCGCCGCTGTGTCGAATACCACTGGTTTGTACGCCATGCCTTGGTTGCGGAAATAATCTGCAAGGTTTAGCTCGGTTGTTGTACCTGACTGAACACATACCGACGCACCATCAAGCTCCTTAGCACTTGATATACCAAGTTCCTTCTTCACCATAAAACCTTGACCGTCGTAGTAGTTCACACCTACGAAGTTTAGGCCCAGTGCAGTGTCGCGGTGGAGAGTCCAGGTCGTGTTACGGGAAAGCACATCAATCTCACCAGATTGAAGCGCAGTGAAACGTTCTTTTGCGGTTAGGGGTACATATTTAACTTTCGTTTTATCCCCAAGAACGGCTGCAGCCAGTGCTTGGCAATATTCTACGTCGATACCTTCCCATTCGCCTTTTGAGTTAGGGTTAGAGAAACCAGGTAGACCGGTACTTACGCCACAAGTAAGAAAGCCTTGTTTTGTGACTTTGTCCAGAGTAGTGTCTGCTGCTTGAGCTGATGTTGCCATCATCGCAGTAGAAGCCGCTACGACGGAAGCAAGAACTGTGAGTTTATTTGCCATTTGTATCCTTCCTGTATGATCCATGTTTAATCAGGAGTGACCTGAAATAACGTGTCCAATTCGTTAGAGTTATCGTCCTACGTGATTGATTTTCGAAGAAACGGCATTCGATAGATCAACCAGTTATAAGCGTAGGAAAGGATCTGTTAATTCTCAAATATATAATTTAAATGAAGTTTTGAGAGAACTTACAAAGTGCCTTGAGATTTAGAATGACGAAATGTTAATTGTTTGTAAATAGTGCAATTCATGGACAATTTGGTGCATCAGAACAATCAATAGAAGAGTGAACAATACAAAAGAATAAAAAGTTGTTATTAAAACTGTCATTAGCTGAGCAAGGTGAAGTTCAGTAAAAATTCAAACAAAAATTATTTGTGATACCGAAACAGGGTGATGAGCTTGCCCCATTTTTGGTAGCATGGTCTACAACAGCTAATTAGAGTAATCATGGATTGAAATGCGATATTTTCCTCTGTTCTTAGATTTAATTAATAAACCCGTTCTCGTCGTGGGTGGCGGTGAGGTGGCAAGCCGAAAGGTGGAAGCGTTGCTAAAGGCTGGGGCGGATGTGACTATCGTTTCTCCGACGTTGGTTGATTTTCTGTCTAAGCTTGCTTCTGAGCGTCAACTGCGCTGGGTACAACGTTTCTATTCGAGTGACATTGTCACTAAAAGCTTTGTTCAAGTGTGGGTGACGACAGACAATCCTGAGCTAAATCACCAAGTGTACAAAGATGCTAAAGAGCTAGGCATCTTGGTTAACGTTGTGGATGATAAGCCTTACTGTGATTTCATCACGCCGTCAATGATTAATCGTGGCCGCATCCAAATCGCTATCTCTAGTGGTGGAGCTTCGCCAGTTTTAATTCGAAACATCCGTGAAAAGCTTGAATCGATACTGCCACAAAACATGGGGTTGATGGCGGATTTTGCTAACTCAAAGCGAAACTCAATTAAAGAGGCATTGCCTAGCGTCGATTTACGCCGTAAGTTTTGGGAGCAATTCTTCTCGAATCCCGAGGTTGAAAACGCACGAGATAATCGAGAGTTAGAAGCAATTTACCAAGCGACCGTGGCAACACCTTTAGATGAAAAGGGAAGTTGTACTTGGGTTCATGTTGGGAAAGATGTTGAGATGTTGCCAATAAAAGCCGTACGCTATATGCAACAAGCGGAGCTGGCTCTGTACTCAACTCGATGTGAAGCGAATGTGTTAGAACTAATACGAAGAGATGCAGAAAGAGAAGCTTTCTCGAGCGCTGCTGAGCTTTCGGATATGCTGGCTAAGGCTAAAGCTGAAAAGCTTCGAATTTGCGTGTTCATACCACAAGGAACGAGCGAATTCGTATTGCTGCAAGGACAGGACTTAGTTATCTAGCAATGCCAAATGCTAAAGTGGATACGTAGTTCGTTACACTAAAGTAAATAAAAACGCCAGCGGATTATGCGCTGGCGTTTTTATTTACTTCTCAGATTGATTAATCACGGAAGTTGTTAAACTGGAATGGGATACCCATCTCTGCTTCACGAATCGCTGCCATTGTCGCTTGCAGGTCGTCGCGTTTCTTACCAGTAACACGTACTTTGTCGCCTTGAATAGAAGCTTGTACTTTTAACTTTGCGTCTTTGATAAGTTTCACTACTTTTTTCGCCGTTGGAGTATCAATACCTTGGCGGAAAAGCAGAGTTTGGTGCCAGTTTTTACCAGTAACGTCTGGGTCTTGTGCATCCATTGCGTTCGCGTCAATGTTACGCTTCGCTAAGTGGCCGCGTAAAATGTCGCGCATTTGCTTAAGTTGGAAGTCACCTTCCGCAGACATTTTTACGTTTTCTTCTACTAGCTCAAAGCTCGCATTTACGTTGCGGAAATCGAAACGAGTAGACAATTCACGGTTAGCGTTATCAACGGCGTTACGTAGTTCAACCGTATCGATTTCAGAAACAATATCAAACGATGGCATGAAGATTCCTTGATTATTTTGTTATAGGGACTTTCGGGACTTAACAGCGCTTGCCAGCATATCTAGCATTGTAGCAGTGTCTTCCCAACCTAGGCATGGATCTGTAATAGACTGACCATACGTTAGGTTATTGATGTCAGTCATTGGCTGATTGCCTTCAAGAATAAAGCTTTCAGCCATGATACCCGCAATACGAGTGCTGCCTGACTTAATTTGGTTACAAATGTCCTGAGCTACGTCGATTTGTTTTCTGTGTTGCTTCTGACAGTTTGCATGGCTGAAATCCACAACCAAACGTTGTGGCAATCCAAACTCAGCTAAAGCATCACATGCTTGTTTGACTGATGCTTCATCAAAGTTAGGGCCTTTTTCTCCACCGCGCAGAATAATATGACCGTAAGGGTTACCACTTGTGCGGTAAACCGTCATTCGACCGTTCTTATCTGGCGAGTAGAAGTAATGCGATGCTTTCGATGCGCGAATTGCATCAATTGCAATTTTTACGTTGCCATTTGTGCCATTTTTGAAACCAACTGGGCAAGATAGTGCCGACGCCATTTCACGGTGAATTTGTGATTCCGTTGTGCGAGCACCAATCGCGCCCCAAGTGATCAAATCCGCGATGTATTGACCAGTGATCATATCAAGAAACTCAGTAGCAGTCGCAAGACCAAGCTTGTTGATATCCAGTAGTAGTTTACGAGCTTTATGAAGACCAGCTTCAAGTGCGTAAGAACCATCTAGGTTAGGGTCCGTAATCAAACCTTTCCAACCAACTACTGTACGAGGCTTTTCAAAGTAAGTACGCATCACGATAAACAGTTCGTCTTTGTACTTGTCTTGGATTTCACTCAGGCGAGTGGCGTAATCAATGGCAGCTTCAGTGTCGTGAACAGAACACGGACCTACAATCGCAAGAAGGCGATCGTCTTCACCCGATAAAATGTTTTCAATCTGACGACGAGATTGAGCGATACGGTCTGCAACGTCATCCGTAATAGGATGTACACTACCTAGCTCTGCTGGGGTAGGCATTGGACCCAAAGGTTGGGTTCTCAATTCATCTGTTTTTATAGGCATGTTATAGCTTTATTCTCTATTGCGAAGGGGTAAAGATAACGGAATTACAGGCAGGAATAAACCGTTTCACGGGAATCTTCGCCAGGAAATACCGAATTGTATACAAAGGTGTAGGTATTCATTTAAATGACTTATGTATAAATGACAAAACTTGATCATTAAATCAATATATATACATTTGAATTTATAACCATTTTATCTATCTCGCTGTAAGGTAATCTAAGTAACTGCGATAAACTTCATACCTCACGGGTGACGCCGTCACTTCCTGAAGGTTAAATAACTCGTGAGAT
This sequence comes from Vibrio sp. 1731, assembly GCF_033339955.1. NCBI lineage: Bacteria > Pseudomonadati > Pseudomonadota > Gammaproteobacteria > Vibrionales > Vibrionaceae > Vibrio > Vibrio sp. 1731. The sequence continues at coordinate 29,896 of NZ_JAWOVO010000001.1, forward strand.
CGAGCTTTTGTTAACATTTCTTTGACATCTATTTCTTTCGTTGATTAACTGGTCTGACTAGATTGGTAAGGAGACCAAAATGTTATCAGCTCTACGTCGTGCGAATTTGTATCTAAATCTGTTTGGCTTTTCAAAAGTGCCGCTGATTTGGCTTTGCCACCCTAAAATCATTGCGATAGATAGCAAGCATGTTGAGGTTCGTATCCCATTGCGCAGAAGGACGAAGAACCACCTGAATAGCATGTATTTCGGTGCTTTAGCCGTTGGCGCTGATGTTGCTGGTGGTTTTCTTGCTATGAGTAAAGCGCAAGAAAAGGGAGAAGCGATCTCGCTGGCATTTAAAGGTGTGAAAGCCGAGTTTTTAAAGCGCCCGGAAGCCGATGTGCACTTTGTTTGTAACGATGGTCATGTCATTGATGAGATGCTCGAGCACACCTTGGCAACGGGTGAACGAGTAAATCGTGACGTAAAAATTGTCGCGCTGTGTCCTAACTTACATGGTGACGAGCCAATGGCTGAATTCTCGCTTACTCTTTCGATAAAAAAAGCAGCCCAACAAAGAAAAGAGGCTGCCTAGTGGTTTGTGGCTCGCTTGTTTAAAGGTGGTGGCTTAATTGAGTTCAATCTTCTCGATAGAGACGATTTTGGAGCGATTTAAGACCACTTTCCAGCGGTAATAAACAGGCTCATCGGTGTGGTTGTCCTCTTTGACAATCACATTGAGCAAATGACGTTTCTCTACTGACTCTTTGGTTACTTGACCTTCATTTAAACGGTAAACTCGGTTTGAGCTTTTATCCATCAAGCGGATGATAGGGCGCAAACTGATGTTCAATGTTTCTCTCGTTTGTTCGTAACCACTCAAGAAAAGAGAGGTCGCCATTTCGGTTTTCTCGTGATAATGAAGAATCTGCTCTTCACGTTGCACGACGCGTTTTTTACGTATTCTTTGAATCTTATCCGGCAAGCTACTTAAGGTACGATAATCGAGCCACTCCAATTTTTTGCCAACCACTTTTTTCGTCGTTGGATCAACATACTTCTTACGCCATTTTGGCTTGCCTTTACGGATCCATCGCCACATGGCATCGCGTAAATCATCTTTAAAGATTTCTCGTAAAGCGTAAATAAAAGACATCGCGATAATGAATGAGGCAGAAATTTCCCCCAGATAATCGCGAGCGAGAATCACTGTCGAGGTCACGACAACCATCACTAAACCGGTTGCAATACCTTTGATAGCGCGCTTAATGTTGTTACCCATCGATATGGTTTCTTCACGAAGCACGATAGGGTGTTCAATCAATCGCCTTAGCAAGCGCATTTTGTTAGATAGGCGAGTAACGTCTTCAACGACTCTTGATGAGTTGTATTTGTTGAGTTTACGATGGGCTTGCTCTTTCTCACATAGCGTGATCAGACGCTTTTTGATCGTGCCATAGTCGCCTTCACGTGGTAGATGGGCCACCAGTGACAGGAACTTTTGCTCGGTATACCAAGACAGATAGTTATCGATGTTAACGTAGTAGCGTTTTAAGTTCTCTTCATAAGGAATAGAACGCCGCAAGCGCTTTAAGATCTCAAGCGTGAGCTCGATAACTTCGTCCACTTCATCTTCCGTTACGGAGTTGTTCTCATGCTTGTTTAAACTTGCTACCGCTTTGTCTAGCGCGATAACGTATTGGTAAGCGAACAAACTCAAACTTACTCGGTATTGCTGATTCGACAGGCGTCCACGTTTGGCAAGTCGACTGTGTACTAGCGGAAGAAGGATTTCAGTACTGTAATAAGATCGTTGCTGTGTGATTGAGGTGTAATAAAATTCGGATTCACTGATGATATCGGCGTTTAAACCAAGCTCACCAGGTATAAAAAAGTAAATATCTAGGTCGACACTTTTGCTCTTTGCGAGTGCATGACTGATTTTTAATGTTATTGAGTCTTGTTTATCGACGGTGACCAAAGAAAGCTCCTGACTTTGCTAAAGCATTCTTAACTTATGCGTTCCGTTGAGCAGGTAAGTATAAGAGTGCTAAAAGAGTGACTGGGGCATATAGCTGAACGACAACAGCATAACAGAGCACTATGCTTTTCTCTCTGATTTTCTTGTTAGTTTAGGTATAATTCCACGTAAATTTAAAAAGAGACAAAATCAATGATTAAAATTGGTCAAATTAACAGCTTAGAAGTCATTAAAAAGGCTGATTTTGGCGTATTTCTGGATGGCGATGATTACGGTTCTGTTCTACTACCTAGTAAGTATGTACCAGAGGGTACTGAAATTGGTGAGTATGTAGACGTATTTCTGTACTTCGATTCAGAAAGCCAACTTGCTGCGACCATTGAAAGACCAATTGCCCAAGTGGGTGAGTGGGGTTTAATGAAGATTGAGGGTGTGAATGCGACAGGTGCTTTTGTAAATTGGGGCATCAAAGAAAAGGACTTACTGATTCCTTTTAGTGAGCAACGCACTCGCTTCTCTGCCGGACAAACCATTTTAGTGTATGTTTATACCGACAAAGCGTCAGGTCGCATTGTTGGTACGACTAAGTTCAATAAATGGTTAGATAAAACTCCAGCGAATTATGAAGTTAACGAACAAGTTGATTTGATCATCGCAGAGCGTAGTCAACTTGGTTATAAAGCTATCGTTAACGGTAAGCATTGGGGCATGATTTTCCCATCGGATGTTTTTGGTAAGCTTTACATCGGTAAAAAGCTGAAAGGCTTTATTAAGCACATTCGTGAAGATGGTAAAATCGACCTTGCTCTACAAAAAGTAGGTGTGGCGAAAATGGACGATCTTTCTAGTAAGATCCTTGACCTGCTAGAGAAGAAAGGCGGATTTTTGCCTTTGAATGACAAGTCGTCTCCTGAAGCGATTTTTGATGCTTTCCGCACAAGTAAAGGGACTTATAAAAAGACCATCGGTGGCTTATACAAGCAGGGTAAAATTGTCATTGAGAAAGACGGTATTCGTCTAGCGTAGTCCAAACTCACGTATAGCGGATCTACAGCCAAAAAAACGGCCCAAACTTTTCCTTTTTTTGGGCCTAGGGGAAACGGCTCCGCAGAGCCTGCGCTAAACTTGTCCAACAATAATTTTGTTGGTGAACATAGAGAGAAATGCCACATCAAAGCATTACTTTGATACAACTAGTTTAGTACAGCGTGTCCGGATCGCTAGCGAGCCCACTTGCTTTCATACTTACGAATTAAAAAGCCATCGCAAATACGATGGCTTTTCATTTATTTATGGTTCGTTTTACGTCTTTTAAAATAAGTTCTTATCTCGTACTAATTCGCGAGGGAGACCATTCTTTATTCGGTTGCTTACCCACTTGCCAAGGCCAATAACTGCGCCTTGATAGGTGACAAGCACTTCGCCTTTACCTGTTTTCATTCCCTCAGGAATGGTTTGTGGGCGAACATCACGCCCCATGTACCATTCGCGCGCTTCTTCAATACTGAGTTCAATGGCGTTGCTTTCAGAACCTGTCGCCAGGGCAGTCGCGACTTGGTGTTGCCAACGGTAGCCATTTTTATGTGCTTCCGCGATCTTTATACCCATACGGGAGAAGCGTAATTCGCCGATCATCGCTTCTAAAGCATTAGGGAATAACCAGACATCTTTATCGCGAAGCCATACAGAACTGTCATTTGGAAGTTTAATACCTAACGCGCTTTGGAGTTGTTGAGCAATTTCTGTCGATTCTTTTTTTGAAGTTTTAGCAAAGGGGAATTTCCCCATGCGCTTTTTGACTTCTGGCGCCTCAACAGCAGCCTGTTTGCGAATTCTTGCAACAAAGAACCCTTCACAGTCGTAGACCTGCGGGAAAATATGCAAAAAGCCTTCTTCAGTTAGAGCTGCCTCTGCGTTTTCAAACAAGTTCTCAAGGCTTTCAAACTCTACAGCATCCCCAAAGGTTTCTTTCAAGTGTTGACAAACTTGTTGGTTTTCTTCTGTACTGAGCGTACATGTTGAGTAAACCATCACACCACCGGGCTTTAATGCATGGAAGGCGCTTTCAATAAGATCTTTCTGTGTGTCAGCGATGTCGAGTACGGAAGCTTGCGTCCAGTTTTTCATCGCATCTTCGTCTTTGCGAACGGTGCCTTCTCCAGAGCAAGGCGCGTCGAGCAAAACCGCATCAAATTGTTCTGGTAGCCAACCGCCAAAAACGCGCCCATCGAAGTTACTTAGTGCGGCGTTACGTACTCCACAACGTTCCACATTAGCGTGCAGTACTTTTACACGACTTGCGGCGTATTCATTGGCCACAAGCACACCTTCGTTGTTCATTAAAGCTGCAATTTGAGTGGTTTTTGAGCCTGGAGCGGCTGCGGTATCTAACACGGCATCGTAAGATTCATCATTCATAAACAGAGCAGATACCGGCATCATCGAACTGGCTTCTTGAATGTAGAATAAGCCAGACATGTGTTCTGCTGTGTTGCCTAATGGTACAACTGACTCGTCCGCTTCAATCCAAAAACCTGTGTCACACCAAGGCACGGGAGAAAGCTTCCAGCCTTTTGCTTCTGTTCGTTCTAGAAACGCTTCAACACTGATCTTCAACGTATTAACTCGAATACTTTTGCGCAGTGGCTTTTGGCACGACGCGATAAAGTCTTCCATGTTGAGGTGAGCAGGAAGAATAGTTTGGATTTTTTCCAGAAACGCGTCTGGGATGTAAACATTAGGATGCAATGTGGGATCTCGTTTGCAGAATTTGTGGCAAATAATATACGAAAGCGAAGCAGAAACGAATAGTGACAAGGGCCGAGCAATAAAAAAGAGCAGCGATTGCTGCTCTTTTAAAATGATCAAACTTCAATTGTACGTGAATTGAGCTTTATTCTACGGCTTCGGAATTGCTGTACGCCATTGAGTCCAACCTTCTTCAGCTTGTGGATACAAAAAGAAAGATTGCCCACTCTTTGCCGCTGGTGGAATAGTCGATTGCTCTGGCGTTGAAAACGCAATTCCTCCGCGAACTAAACTATCAAAGGTTCCCGCTTTGATGTTAGCGCCGGTAAGCCCGATGGAAACATCTACTCCTGAAACATTCCAGAACACACTGTTTTGACGAACGAGGTAAGCATATTCAGGCTGTATTTTGATAGTCGTGACGATGCGATCAGCAAATTCTCCTAGGCTTACGTCGGTCACTTGGCCAACTTCCATCTGGCGGTAAAGAATAGGGGTACCGACTTGTACTGAGCCTCTTTGTTCACTTTGTAACGTAAACATGATTCCATGCACGCGTTCTGAACTATTTTCTAATTGAAAATCAAATTTAGCTTTACCTTTACCTGGTTCAACACTGATGGATTTCGACACCAACGCCCCGAGGTTTTTAACGCCACCTAAACCAATTTCTGGTTCAGTTAGCCAAAAATGTGAGCCTTCAACTGCAATGTTTTCTACGTATTCAGGTAGGATCCTTGCAGTGACTTCAACCATGTTACGACGAAAATTCGGTACAACCAGAGTGATTTCACCAACTTTAACACCTTGATATTCAATCGGCATTCCTTTAGCAATCTCTTGCGAACCGTCGGTTTCTAAAGCAATGACGCGCCCAAACTTGCGAGCGGTTTTTTGATCAGAATACAGCTTCCAGTTTTCTCCGATTTTGTTTTCAACGCCTGGTACGGAGTCAAAAGCGATGCCACCTTCGATTAACGACTTCAAAGGGTGCGCTTTCACACTGACGCCAGCTAATGATGCATCTATCTCAATCCCTGAACGATTCCAAAAAACGGTTTGTGGCGTTACAAGATAAGCGAAGCGGTTTTCGATAGTAGCCTTAATTAGTACTCCGCCATCAACTAGTTGGAAATCGGAGACGTTACCAACTGGAAGATTACGATAGAGTAGAGGGCTGCCTTTGGAAATCGGCGGCAATTCAGAAGCAAATAGTGTTAGCGCCCTAGAGCCACTTTGATTGTACTGCGCCAATTCAGCCAATGATTCATTTTGGAACAGTTGATACTCTTTTTGAATATCCTGCTTGCCTTCGCTCACAAAACTAATTGACCCGGTTAACAACTGCTTTGCTGGAGGAACGGTAACGCTGAGCCCCGATTCAGTTAACTCTGCTGATGCACTGCCGGTTACATAAAAACGATTGTTTGATTTGATCAGATGTTTGTATTCATGGTCAATCAATACATCCATAAATACTTCGTGTTGTGATTTTTTATCTTCCTTAACTAGGCCCACTTTGATGATTGAACCAACAACGATGCCTTTATAAAGTACATTGGCACCGCTATCTAGGCCAAACGAATTGTCGGACACCAACCGAATCGCGATAGACTTTTCTTGCTGTTGGTTAAACACGTTTTTACGAATCGCAGTAAAGCGGCGAGAGCGTTCACCCGCGCCCGGTACGATCGTTAAGAAGTTTCCTCGCACTAAATTAGCAATGTTTTCAACACCAGAAAGGGACACCTTTGCTTCTTCTAAGACAAATCGAGTACCTGTCGTCAGCATGTCACTAAAAGCGGGTTGAATTGCCGCTGACGCCAATATCACTTCTCGGCCTTCGGAAAGGCTCAAGTCCGTAACTTGGCCAATTTCGATTCCGCGATACATAATTGGAGCGCCTTCTCCGCTGATCTTGCTGTCATCAGGTAGGACGATTTTAACCGCGATGCCTCGACCAGCAGTTTTCAAATCTTTATACAAACGGAACTCGGTGTTCTCTTCTACAGGCTCACCATCATCCGGAGAGTCGACGGCGATGGCGCCACCTAGTAAGGCACTCATGCTTTCTAGTCTTACATCGACACCTTCAAAACCGATGCTGGCACCAATTCCACTGACGTTCCAGAATCGACTGCGGTTGTTAATGATATGTCGGTATTGATCCTGAATGTTGGCTTGAATAGTGATAGATTTTGCATCTTCATCTAGCTGGTAACTGTACACTTCACCGATTGGGATTTTCTTATAAACAATTTGAGAGCCAACCGATACACCACCTAAATCACGGCTTTTGAGCTTAATATTCAAACCTTGAGAAACGCGTAAATCTGTTGGGGCAGAGTCTAACGCATGGAATGTTGTCTCAAACTCTTGACCATCTCCGGGTTGAATCGAGATGTAGTTACCTGAGACGAGCGCATCCAGTCCGGAAACTCCCGTTAGGCTAGCTGTTGGTTTTACTAACCAAAAGCGTGTTTTATCGTTCAGTAACTTTGCAGCTTCAGGATAGATATCAGCATCGACATAAATACTGCCGAGATCTTCGGTGAGGTTAATGTCTCTTACCATGCCGACTTCTAATCCTTGGTAACGGATAGTGGTTCGGCCGGCGACAAGACCAGCGGCATCAGAAAAATAGATTTGCACTCGTTGTCCTGCATCGTGTATCGACTTCACAACAAGCCAGCCAGCTAAGACCATGGTCAAAATTGGCAACAGCCAAAGAGGAGATATGCCTTTACTCCGCTTTACATCTGGTACGTATGACGTTTGAGAACTGTTCTGATCACTCATTCATTGACTCTTTTTCTGATTGTTTTGGGCTTGTTTGGTCCCAGATTAGCCTTGGATCAATACTTTCTGCTGCAAGCATGGTCAATACAACGACAACACCAAATGCTACCGCGCCATATCCTGGTGTGAAATCCAGTATCTGACCACGATCGACTAACGTCATCATGATAGAAATAACAAACAAATCCATCACAGACCATTTACCGATCCATTTAACAACAAAGTAAACCATCATTCGTTGTCTCTTAAACACCGAACGTTTGAATTGGATGCAAAGCATGATGTAGGCGAGCCCAAGTATTTTAATCACCGGGACAACGATACTGGCAACAAAAATGATCGCAGCGATTCCATACATGCCGCTTTTTACCAAACCAGCCACGCCTGAAAAAATAGTGTCCTCCAAACGCTTACCATTGGTAAGCAAGATGGAAATAGGGATCAGGTTAGCAGGGAAGATGGCGACCGTTGCTGCGATGAGGTAAGCCCATGTTTTCTGAATGGAGTTTGGCTTGCGATGATATAACTCGTGATGACAACGCTGGCAATGGTCACCTTCAGGTTGGGACAAGTGGCATTCATGGCAATGCACATCTTTATGCTCAAAAGCATATAAACTTTCTGGCTTCCAAGCTTCCCAATAACGACGGACGCTGATTCTTGAAACTAACAAAACGGTAAATATCTGCAAAAGAACCAGACCAATTAACCCTGGACCGACGAAAATGTCGGAATAATCTTGGAGTTTAAAACAGGAAATGGCGATGCTAACTAAGAACACATCCAACATAACCCAATGCTTCAAATGTTGAATTAGCCACAGTGAGATACGAAGCCCACGGAACCATCGTTGATGTAAAGAAATATGTGCCGTTACCACTGAAACACAAACCGTCAGTGGCGCAAGAGAGCTACAAAATAGAATGAGCAATGAAAGAAGAACAAATCCTTCTTCCATCAATGTGATCATCCCTGAAGGTAGGGTTGCCGGAATCATCACACCAAAGAGTCGGATGCTAATAAAGTTAAAAAAGTGCGATGGAATAAATAGTAGGATGCAGGTTATCGCGACGGCTAGATTACCAGAGAGGCTAGGGCTACCTCCGCGATATAATTGTGTACCACAACGAGGGCAGTGTGCATTTTTGCCATGGGGTAAGTCGACGATGTCGACAGGCAATTCACAACCTTGGCACAAACGTACGTTATTGGGTTGCATGGCGTGCTTAGACAGAGAGGTCATAACGACCTCTCTAGCTTGAACGATTTAAGCGTGGGACTGTATGCCCCCATATAAGGTTTGATATAAGCCTTCTTGCTCAACTAACTCACCATGAGTACCTGTTTGCGTCACTTTCCCATCTTCAAGCACGTAGATCAAATCGGCTTGTTTAACAGCGGACAGTCGGTGCGCAACGATTAATGTTGTTCTACCACGTAAGAACTCGGTCAGTGCTTTGTGTAAAGCCGCTTCAGTAGCGGTATCTAGCGCAGACGTGGCTTCGTCTAAAATAACAAATTGAGGATTACTCAGCACCATTCTAGCAATGGCCAGCCGTTGTCGTTGACCTCCTGACAAACGAATGCCATTACGACCAACTTGAGTATCCAAGCCGTGGTTCAGTTGAGAAATAACATCTTGCAGCTGAGCCACTTCAAGCGCACGCCAAAGTGACATTTCGTCAAAATCCCCACCAAGCGTTAGATTATGCCTCAAGGTGTCGTTAAATAGTATAGGTTGCTGTAATACCACGGCAATTTTGTCGCGAATTACTTCAAAACCAATATCTTCTGTTAATTCATCATTAAAGCGAATGCTACCGGAGTTTTGACGGTAAACCCCAATAAGTAATTGTATCAAGGTTGACTTACCACCGCCGCTTGCACCAACTAACGCCACTTTCTTTCCTGCCGGCATATGTAAAGAAAGATTATCTAGGACTTTGTTTTCATTATTGTAAGAGAAATTAATGTTTTCTACTTTAACATCAACTTCTCTACCTTCTTTGAAAGGATTTACCTTAGAAACCGGTCTCTGCTCTTCTTCTAACTCTAATAAGTCGTTGATGCGTTTTAATGCCGCTTTAGCGCTATACCAAGAAAACTGAATCCCAAGCAACTCTTGAACAGGAGACAGCATGAACCATAGGTAACCAAAAACGGCAAATATTTGGCCAATAGTAAGGTCACTGAACATGACCATTAACATTGCTACAGCTCTGAATAATTCAAAGCCGATCAAAAAGAGAAGGAAAGATACGCGACCAGCAGCTTCAGATTGCCAAGCATACTTGTCTGCATCAACGCGAACTTGGTTCGCACTGTCTTTGAGTTGCTGGAGAAATTCTCGTTCTTTATTGGCCGCGCGTAGTTGGTAGATTCCATCTAATGTTTCAACTAAACGGTTTTGGAAAATTTCAAAAGAATGATTTTCCTTCCGTTTCAGATGTTTAACCATACTGCCTAGTTTACGTGAGAAGTAAATGACAATAGGGTTAACTAACAGGATAAACAGACCAAGTCGCCAATCGAGCCAAAGTAGAACGATAGCAGTACCAATAACAGTCAGAAAACTGATAACGAATTTTGCTAACGTAGAACCAATAAATTTATCAATGGTCTCAATGTCAGTGATAAGGTGTGCGTTGATTCCTCCGCTACCTTTGGTTTCGTATTGTCGGATGCTGATACGGCCGAGTTTGTCGATCATTTTACTGCGCATCTCAAACGTGATGGTTTTTGAAACAAGCGTAAATTGTCGGCTTTGAAGGATATTTAATCCTTGGCTCGCAGCTCGCATAAGAACAACCAAGAATAGGGTGAAGAAAATATAGCCTGTCGGAGTGTGCCACGCTTCAGGGAGAATGGCATTCATGGCATCTAAACCTTTTGCAGGTTGGTCCAATAAGACCTCATCAACCATCAAAGGCATGAGGAGGGGAATTGGAACACTAATCAAGGTTGCAAGCACCGCTATCAAGTTCGCTATGATCAGCTTGGACTTGTGCTTTTTTACTTGTGTTATCAACCAAGAACGGCTAATAGTGTCATTTTTCAGAAGCATTGTAATTGAGAATAAGTCCTATTATAAAGTAGGGCTGCATTTTAGCGCCATACATTGAGAATGGAAGCTTTTATAGTAAGTAGGAAGTTAATATGAACTTAGAACAATACCAAAGACTAACCAAACAAGCTGTTGCTCTAATTGAGTCTGAACCAGACTTTATTGCGAACCTAGCAAACTTGAGCTCATTGCTTTTCATGGAACTTGACGATCTTAACTGGGCAGGCTTTTACCTAACAAAAGGTGAAGAGCTTATTCTTGGTCCGTTCCAAGGAAAACCAGCTTGTGTTCGTATCCCAATGGGTCGAGGCGTCTGCGGTACTGCTGCACAAACTAATACTATACAAAGAGTATACGACGTTCACGAATTTGAGGGGCATATTGCGTGCGATGCAGCGAGCAATTCAGAAATTGTGATTCCATTTTCTATTAATGGAAAGGTGGTTGGTGTACTTGATATTGATAGTCCAAGTATTGGCCGATTTAATGAAACAGACGAAGAAGGTCTCACTCATTTCATGGTTGAAGTAGAAAAGCTGCTTAATTCACACGCGAACGACGCATAAATTAGCCTTCGAGTGTGGTTTTTCCTTGGCATGTCACTATAATACGAGAATATTTTTTCTTAATGCTCGCGGAAATCCGCTCAAATCAGGACCCCTCATGACTGAAAAGTTAAAAAACAGCAAAGAAGTTATTGCATATATTGCTGAATGTTTCCCTAAGTGCTTTACTTTAGAAGGTGAAGCAAAACCTCTGAAAATTGGTATTTTTCAAGATCTTGCGGAACGTCTAAATGAAGACGAAAAAGTAAGCAAAACACAGCTTCGTGCAGCGTTAAGACAGTACACTTCATCATGGCGTTACCTACACGGTGTAAAACCAGGTGCAGTACGTGTAGACCTAGATGGCAACCCTTGTGGTGAGCTAGAAGAAGAGCACGTTGAACACGCGAAAGCGACACTTGCAGAAAGCAAGGCGAAAGTTCAGGCTCGTCGTAAAGAACAAGCACAAAAAGCTCGTGAAGAGGGTAAGGCGAAAGCGAAACCTGCGGCTAAAAAGCCTCAACAGCCTCGTCGTACTAATAAACCAAAAGTACAAAAACCAACTAAGCCTGTAGAAACGCGCGCTCTAAATGCTGATGAAATCACAGTAGGTAACGCAGTTAACGTGAACATGGGCAAAGGAAACATGGCAGCGACCATTGTTGAAATCAATAAGGATGATGTACGTGTTCAACTTGCTAACGGCCTACAAATGGTTGTGAAAGCGGAGCACTTGCGCGCATAAAGGAGATACTCCTACGCATGAATTGCCGTTCAAAAGTGACCCTGATTGCTGCTAGCTTATGGCTAGCAGCATCAGCTCAGGCTCTTGAAGCCAAACTACATAAAGATGACCTGCCGGTTCTTTCTCCTGAAGTTCAGCATGAAACAGCTAGCAAACGAGTCACCTCGCGATTTACCCGCTCTCATTATAAGCACTTCAGCCTCAATGATGATTTCTCTAAAGCGATATTTGAACGCTATGTAGAGTTGCTTGATTACAATAGAAATATTTTCACTCAAGCAGACATCGATTCATTTAAAAATTGGTCAGTCGAGCTTGATGATCAGCTTAAATCGGGCAACAACCAAATTGCTTTTGATGTTTACAACCTCTCAATGCAGAAGCGTTTCGATCGTTTTGCTTATGCGTTAACTCTACTCGATGAAGAGATCAAGTTTGATACCGATGACGAGATAGAGTTAGACCGCTCTGAGGCCGCATGGCCAAAAGACGAAGCAGAGCTCAACGAGTTGTGGCGCAAGCGTGTGAAATATGACGCGTTAAATCTGAAACTGACTGGCAAAGAGTGGCCAGAGATTAAAGAAGTTTTAGAGAAGCGTTATAACAACGCGATGAAGCGCATCACACAGACCAACAATGAAGACGCATTTCAGTTGTATATGAATGCCTTCGCGCGACAGGTTGACCCTCATACAAGCTACCTTTCTCCACGTAATGCCGAGCAATTCCAATCGGAAATGAACCTTTCTCTAGAAGGCATCGGCGCCGTTTTGCAAATGACAGACGATTACACAGTAATTCGTTCACTTGTTGTTGGCGGTCCGGCATCAAAGAGTAAGCAACTTGGTGAAGGGGACCGAATCACTGGTGTTGGACAAGACGGTGAAGAAATTGTCGACGTGATCGGTTGGCGTCTGGATGATGTTGTTCAGTTAATCAAAGGCCCTAAAGGCACAAAGGTTAATCTACAGATCTTGCCAGAAGGTAACGATGCGAAGAGTTACATCGTCACAATTGTTCGTGACAAAGTTCGCTTAGAAGATCGTGCGGTTAAGTCAGAAATCATCGAAAAAGACGGTAAGAAGATTGGTATTTTAGAAGTACCAAGTTTCTACGTCGGCTTATCGAAAGACACCGATAAATTACTAGCTGAGTTGAAAACCAAAAACGTTGACGGCGTAATCGTTGATCTACGTAACAATGGTGGTGGTGCGCTAACAGAAGCGACGGCATTGACAGGTTTATTCATTAAAGAAGGTCCTGTAGTTCAAGTTCGTGACAGCTATGGCCGCATCAAGGTGAATGCCGATACCGATGGAAAAGTGAGTTATGATGGCCCATTGACGGTATTGATTAACCGCTACAGTGCTTCAGCATCTGAAATTTTTGCAGCGGCAATGCAAGATTATAATCGTGCAATCATCTTAGGTGAAAACTCTTTCGGTAAAGGTACAGTTCAGCAACATCGTTCACTGAATCATATTTACGATCTTTTCGATAAAGAGCTAGGTTATGTTCAGTACACGATTCAGAAGTTTTATCGTATTGACGGTGGAAGTACGCAAAATCGTGGTGTTGCACCAGATATTTCGTACCCAACGCCAATTGAGGCTTCTGAAACAGGTGAAAGTGTTGAAGACAATGCTTTACCTTGGGATCAGATTGATAAAGCACAATATCAAACGTTTCCAAGTAACGACGCCTTAGTTGAAAAACTTACTGCTCTTCATAACAAGCGTATTTCTGATGAAATGGAGTTCCGCTTTATCAATGAAGACATCGAGAAATATCGTAAAGAAAAAGACGATAATACTTTGTCTTTGAACGAAAAAGTTCGTAAAGCTGAATCGGATAAAGCGGAAGCACTTCGTTTACAACGCATCAATGAGCGTCAAGCTGCTTTAGGTAAGGAAGCATTCAAAACATTGGATGATATACCTAAAGATTATGAAGCGCCTGATGTTTATTTAGATGAGTCTGTCGCGATTATGGTTGATCTACTCAAGCAGAAAAATCAGTCATAATAACTGGCAATTCAAAGTAAAAAGAGTGAGTCTTTCAGGCTCACTCTTTTTTTATGTCTTTTCATCTTTGTTTGTATTGAGTATCAAGTAAGATATTCGCTTATTTTTTCCCAATAATTTACGTGATCTACATCTAAAATTTCGCGAAAGTGAAGACTACTGGCTAAGCTAAAAGAAAACGATAAGGATGCCGATATGAAGTGGTTCTTTATTTTACTTAGCTTTTGCTGCTTTAGTGTGGTTGGTGGAGAAAACACCAGAGAAGATGAATTAAGTCACTTTGACACGCCGTTTCTCATCGGAGACTGGTATTTAATGAACCCAAACCCCGAAGAGTCGGCTGAAAACTTTCGCGCGATCAAACTCTCATTAGGTTCGGACTACAGCTTTTCTATTGATATTCAAAAGAAAGACTATTCCGTTGACCATTGGGAAGGGCTGTATAACGCAAATGAAGACACCATCGTTCTTGGTTTAAACACCGACGAGCCTCAAATTTATGCCTATCGCAACAACCATAATACGCTTGATCTTAATGGTGTAACATTCACTAAGGGATTATCCAATTCACTTGCAGGTATTTGGTCTAGCTCTCACGTATCTGGCGACGGTCTTGTGGCAAACAACATTAATCAGATGGATTTGATACTTCAACCTGATTTCGTGTTCATGTTTAGGGTTTCGAACGAAGAAGGGGATGAGTCCATCAAACAAGGTGTGTTTTACACAGAAGATGAGTTTCTGGTTCTGTTTTATGAAAATGGCGAGCATGGAACCACGTATAAGCTCAACAAGAATGAGCTAACGATCGAAGATTCCAATGGTGATATGTACGCCGTACTCAATAGAGTTACGCCATGATGCCTTTAACATGCGCTAAATTACGCGTGCGTACGGTAAGTCATTAATGTTGTTTAAATGTTAATCAAAAAACGGAGCTAGAGCACTAAAAGCTCCGTTTTTTGATGGAAAGACTTGTATTCTGATACCACAACCCCTACAAATAGCTTATATAGTGATACCAGAACTGCATTTTTGATCATGCAGTCTGGTATTTTTGTTGTTCGACATACAAGGATTTATGCTCATGTCTCAAGCTCCCCTGGCCAAATATCGTAAAGATTATAAAGAGCCATCTCATGCGATTACTGATATCGATCTTACTTTTGATCTATATGACAATGACACAATCGTTACGGCGGTATCAAAAGTTGCTCAAAAAGGCGATACAACAACGCTAGAACTCGATGGCGAAGGGCTTGAGCTACGCGCTGTAAAGGTAAATGGTGAGGATTGGGCTCATCACGAGGTGAAGGAGTCATCGCTGGTACTGACCGATCTTCCATCCGAGTTTGAACTTGAAATCGTCACCAAAATTGATCCTGAAGCGAATACAGCACTCGAAGGTTTGTACAAATCAGGCGGCGCATTTTGTACTCAGTGTGAGGCTGAGGGCTTCCGCCGTATCACGTACTATCTAGACCGTCCGGATGTTCTAGCAAAATACACAACAAAAGTGATCGCAGATAAAGCGGCTTACCCATATTTGCTGAGCAATGGTAACCGAATTGCAGAAGGTGATGCAGAGAACGGTCGTCATTGGGTTCAATGGC
Source organism: Vibrio sp. 1731 (assembly GCF_033339955.1). Lineage (NCBI taxonomy): Bacteria > Pseudomonadati > Pseudomonadota > Gammaproteobacteria > Vibrionales > Vibrionaceae > Vibrio > Vibrio sp. 1731. The sequence continues at coordinate 45,397 of NZ_JAWOVO010000001.1, forward strand.
AGGATCCGCATCCAAAACCAGCTTACTTGTTCGCCCTTGTTGCAGGCGACTTTGATGTATTGCGTGACAAATATACAACGATGTCAGGTCGCAGTGTTGATTTAGAAATCTTTGTTGATAAAGGTAACTTAGATCGTGCAGGTCATGCGATGACATCTTTGATCAACTCGATGAAGTGGGATGAGGAACGCTTTGGCCTGGAATACGATCTGGATATTTATATGATCGTTGCTGTTGATTTCTTCAACATGGGTGCAATGGAAAACAAAGGCTTGAACATTTTTAACTCAAAATATGTTCTGGCGAACGATCAAACTGCGACAGATCGTGACTATTTAGGTATCGAAGCTGTGATCGGTCATGAGTACTTCCACAACTGGACTGGCAACCGTGTCACTTGTCGTGACTGGTTCCAACTAAGTCTAAAAGAAGGCTTAACCGTATTCCGTGACCAAGAATTCTCTTCTGACTTAGGTTCTCGTGCTGATAACCGTATTGATAACGTACGTATTATTCGTGGTCCTCAATTTGCGGAAGATGCAAGCCCAATGTCTCACCCGATTCGTCCTGACAAAGTCATTGAGATGAATAACTTCTACACGCTAACGGTGTATGAAAAGGGCAGCGAAGTTATTCGCATGTACCATACACTCCTTGGCGAAGAGGGCTTCCAAAAAGGAATGAAACTTTATTTTGAACGTCACGATGGTACCGCCGCGACGTGTGAAGACTTTGTTTCTGCAATGGAAGATGCCACCGGTGTTGATTTAAAACAGTTCCGTTTGTGGTACAGCCAATCGGGTACACCAACGCTACGCGTAAATAGCGAATACGACGCTGATGCAAAAACTTACGCACTAACGGTAGAGCAATTTACGGAGCCGACGCAAGACCAAGCAGAAAAACAAGCGCTGCATATTCCGTTCGATATCGAGTTGTATGATTCGAAAGGTCGAGTTATCCCACTGGTAATTAACGGTGAATCTGTTCATAACGTGCTGGATATTAAACAAGATAAGCAAACGTTCGTATTTGAAAATGTCGAAGAACAGCCAGTGCCATCTTTGTTGCGTGAATTCTCGGCACCAGTCAAATTAGAATACGATTACAGCGATGACGAGTTAGTCTTCTTGATGAAGCACGCAACGAACGATTTTGCTCGATGGGACGCTAGCCAAATGCTATTGGCTAAATACATTCGTCAGAATGTGAAAAACGTTCAAGCGGGACAAGAAGTATCGCTTTCTGAAGGTGTGATAGATGCTTTCCGCGGTGTGCTGTTGGATGAAACGCTTGAGCCAGCTTTCATTGCTCAAGTTTTCTCTATGCCTTCAATCAATGAGATTACTGGTTGGTACCAGCAAATTGATATCGATGCCGTAGACAAAGTGCTAAACAGCATTACAGTGTCACTTTCTAAAGAGTTAGAAGATGAGCTAAGTGCAACTTATCACACGCTTAAGCAAACAGAGTATACGATCGACCATGCTGCTATTGGTAAGCGTGCTTTACGTAACCGTTGCCTTCAGTACCTAGCACATACGGAAAAAGGTAATGATTTAGTCAACGCGCAGTACGCATCTGCAAATAACATGACAGATACGATTGCTGCGATGAGTGCTGCAAATAACGCTCAGCTCGAGTGTCGTGAAGCACTTATGGCTGATTATAGCGATAAATGGAAGCACGATGGTTTGGTTATGGATAAGTGGTTTGCACTTCAAGGTAGCAATCCTGCAGAGGATGCTCTTGAAAAAGTAAAAGCAACCATGAACCACGAAGCATTTAGTTTGAAAAATCCGAACCGTACGCGCAGCTTAATTGGCTCGTTCTTAAGTGCGAACCCTGTACGTTTCCATGATAAATCCGGTGTAGGTTACCAGTTTGCCGGTGAAATTCTTCGCCAACTAAATGATTCGAACCCACAAGTAGCTTCTCGAATGATTGATCCTTTGCTTAAGTTCCGTAAATACGATGAAGCTCGCCAAGCAATGATTCGTGCAGAACTTGAAAAGCTCAAAGCAATGGATAATCTTGCTAAAGATCTATTCGAAAAAGTGACTAAAGCACTAGACGAATAGTAAACAACACAATAGGGTGGTCATTTAGACCACCTTATTTGTTTATGTCACTTAGTTTTCACTTCATGAACTATTACTACTTCAATCTCAACATTTCATATCAAACGTTTTTATCTCATTATTCTGGTGCGGCAAGTGTTGTTCAAGTTGTCACACACAACGGTTTGCGTTTGCAGTTACCCGCCGCGAGATTTAGACCATTTCTTAGTCAATTGGGCGTTAGAGGCCAGTTTAGACTAACAACTGACCAAAATAATAAGTTTCTTAAGTTAGAAACTCTGTGATGTATTGTATTTGCAGAGAGTTAAATAGGAATCTTAGTCACAGAATCGGACATTTCACCTCTTACCACTACGATTAGTTGTTAAACATTTGTAATTATGCTTTTACAATGGGCACATGCATTACCTATGCTTAGTTTCTAAGGTAACAACCTAGCTACTAAGTCCCCCTACAAAACAACAATTCTAATGTGGAGTGTGAATATGACCGCGCGTGAAAATGTAGTGCCGGTTCTGCTTGAAAAGGTTTACCAACTGATTCAAGACAAACTCGAGCTTTCTCACCAAACGCTTGTAACTAAACTTGCTCAACACTTATTCAGTAACATTGCTGATGATGATCTAATTCAGCGAAACGAATCCGACCTTTATGGTGCTGTCGTTAGTCTTTGGCACCATATCAATGAAAAAAAACCAGAAGAGATTTCGGTTCGAGTATTTAACCCGACCGTAAGTCGTCAAGGCTGGCAATCCACACACACAATCGTAGAAATTGTTGTTCCAGATAGTCCATTCTTAGTGGACTCAGTCAAAATGGCTTTAGCGCGTTTGGATCTTGTTTGTCACCTAATGTTGAATAACCCAACACAGATTCAGCGTGATAAAAAAGGCCAAGTTACAGACGTAAACGGTGAGGGTGGTGTTCTTCAATCACTTTTCCACATAGAGGTAGACCGCCTTACTAGTAAAGACGAGATGCAAGCGCTTAAAGAAGAGCTGTTAAGAATTCTATCTGATACTCGCTTAGTCGTTGATGACTGGAAGCAGATGGTTGATAAGCTTAAGTTTGTTACTGATGAACTTGAGAAAAATAAAGATCGTGTTTCTATCCAAACTGATCGTATGGATGAAACGATCGCATTTCTTCGTTGGCTAGAAGATCATAACTTTACCTTTATGGGTTATAAAGATTATGACTTAAAAGAGGTCAATGGTGATACCGAACTTGTTCCTGCTAAAGAAAAAGGACTAGGTCTGTTTGCTGATGACAAGCGCGTGCGTAGCGTCAAGCTCTCTGAATTATCAGATTCAGCGCGATTAGAAGCGAAAAAACCATACGCTCTGATCATCACCAAAGGTAACAAAGCATCTCGTATCCACCGTCCGGCTTATACTGATTACATCGGTATTAAGAAGTTTGATGAAAACGGTAAAGTAATAGGTGAGCATCGCTTTACTGGTTTATATACCTCCGCCGTTTACAACCAAGCGGTACAAAGTATTCCTTTGATCCGCGAAAAAGTTGACCGTATCCTTGAAGCAAGTGGATACCGTCACGGATCATACTCATACAAAGCATTGCACAATATCTTAGAAAACTACCCACGCGACGAGTTGCTTCAAGCTAATGAAGAAGAGCTGCTTGAGGTGGGAATGGGTGTTGTACAAATGCAAGATCGTGACTTGCTGCGTTTGTTTGTTCGTAAAGACCCATTTGGTCGTTTCTTCAGTTGCATGGTTTATGTCACTAAAGATCGTTACAACACAGAATTGCGTCGTCAAACTCAACGCATTCTTAAGCAGTACTTTGGTTGCGAGCAAGAGGTTGAATTTACAACGTACTTCTCAGAAAGCCCACTAGCGAGAACACATTACATTGTTCGTGTAGACAATAACAACATTGACGTAGACGTGAAAAAGATCGAGCAAAATCTAATGGAAGTTTCTACCTCATGGGATGACAGACTAAAAGAATCCATCATTGCTAACTTTGGTGAAAGTAAAGGCCTTCCTCTTTCAAAAGAATATATGAGTGCGTTCCCTCGCTCATACAAAGAGGACATGATGCCAGGTTCTGCGGTTGCAGATATCGAGCGCTTAGAAGCGTTAAGTGATGATAATAAACTTGGTATGTTGTTCTACCGACCTCAAGAAGAGGGAGCAGATTCCAAAGCTGTCCGCTTAAAGTTATATCATCGCGATGAACCAATTCACCTTTCTGACGTAATGCCGATGTTGGAAAACCTTGGTTTGCGTGTGATTGGCGAATCGCCATATGAGATCGAGAAAAACAACGGTCAGACTTTCTGGATCCTTGACTTCTCTATGCTGCATAAGAGCGAGAAAACCGTTGACCTTCGTGAAGCTCGTGATCGTTTCCAACAAGCATTTGCTGCCATTTGGGCGGGTAATCTTGAAAGTGATGGTTTCAACCGATTGTTATTAGGTGCGTCTTTATCTGGCCGTGAGATTTCCATTCTTCGCGCTTACGCACGATACATGCGCCAAGTCGGCTTCCCATTCAGTCAGCAGTACATCGAAGACACGCTAAGCCACTACCCAGACTTAGCGACAGGTCTAGTCAAGCTGTTCACCAAGCGATTTGATCCGAAACACAAAGGCAGCGAGAAAGGCCAAAACGATCTAATTAAAAAGCTAACAGAGCAGTTGGATCGTGTAGAGAGCTTGGATGATGATCGTATTATTCGTCGTTATATCGAAATGATCATGGCGACGCTTCGTACCAACTACTACCAAGTAGACGAGAATAAGCAGCCTAAGCCTTGGTTATCTTTGAAAATGAAGCCAAGTGATATTCCTGAGATTCCGCAGCCTGTACCTGCATTCGAGATCTTTGTTTACGCACCAGATATTGAAGGTGTTCACCTTCGTGGTGGAAAAGTGGCTCGTGGTGGTTTGCGTTGGTCAGATCGTCAAGAAGACTTCCGTACGGAGATTCTTGGCTTAGTGAAAGCGCAACAGGTTAAGAACACTGTTATCGTACCTGTGGGTGCAAAAGGCGGCTTCGTTTGTAAACGCCAGCCATCTCTCACCACGCGTGATGAAATTTTTGCGGAAGGTCAGCGTTGTTACAAACGCTTTATCCGTGCACTGCTAGATGTGTCAGATAACATCATTGAAGGAGAGGTGGTACCACCACAAAACGTTGTTCGTCACGATGAAGATGACCCATATCTAGTAGTGGCTGCCGATAAAGGCACAGCAACCTTCTCAGATTTGGCAAACTCTGTTTCTGCAGAATACAACTTCTGGCTAGGTGACGCATTCGCTTCAGGTGGTTCAAACGGTTACGATCACAAAGCAATGGGAATCACCGCAAAAGGTGGTTGGGAATCTGTTAAACGTCACTTCCGTGAAATGGGCATCAACTGTCAGACCACTGATTTTACTGCAATCGGTGTAGGTGATATGGCAGGTGACGTGTTCGGTAACGGTATGCTGTTATCGAAGCATATTCGATTGCAAGCTGCGTTTAACCACATGCACATCTTTATTGATCCAAATCCAGATTCAGCCAGCAGCTGGGAAGAGCGTAACCGCTTGTTTAATTTGCCAAGATCAAGCTGGGAAGATTACAACAAAGACTTGATCTCTCAAGGTGGTGGCATCTTCTCTCGTCGATCAAAATCGATCCAGTTGACGCCAGAAATTCAGAAAATGTTAGGTACGAAGAAAGCATCTTTAGCGCCTAACGATCTGATAAAGATGATCTTGAAAATGAAAGTCGATCTGCTTTGGAATGGTGGTATCGGCACTTACGTTAAATCATCGACAGAAACTCATACAGATGTTGGTGACCGTGCTAACGACATGCTGCGCATTGACGGCCGTGACTTAAGAGCCAAAGTGGTTGGCGAAGGTGGTAACTTGGGTATGACTCAGCTTGGTCGTATCGAATACGCACTAACTGGCGGTCGAGTGAACACGGACTTCGTTGATAACGTAGGTGGCGTTGACTGTTCGGATAATGAAGTCAACATCAAGATCTTCCTCAATGGACTGGTTTCAAATGGCGATCTTACGGTTAAGCAACGTAACCAAATTCTAGAGTCTATGGAAGACGAAGTGGGTGAAATTGTCTTGGATGATGCTTACCGTCAGTCGGAGTCGATCTCTGTTACTGAACAGCAAGGTGTTGGCATTGTTAAGGAGCAAATTCGATTCATCCACACTATGGAGAAAGCAGGGTACTTGGACCGTGCTCTCGAATACATTCCTGATGATGAAACGCTAATCGAGCGTGAAAAACAGGGACTAGGCCTGACTCGCCCTGAGCTATCAGTGTTAGTTGCCTACGGTAAAATGGTACTTAAACAGCAACTTGTTACGGATGAAATCGCAAATGATGAATTCCATGCAAAACAACTTGTTGAATATTTCCCAAGTGCGTTACGACGTAACTATAAAGATCAAATGGTTAATCACCCACTGCGAGCTGAAATTATAGCTACAGCATTGGCTAACCAGATGGTTAATGAAATGGGCTGTAACTTCGTTACTCGTTTGCAAGAAGAAACTGGTGCAAGTGTTGTCGATATTGCCAATGCTTACAGTGCGGCTAGAGAAATCTTTGATTTAGAAGCAATCCTCAAGCAAACTCGCAAACTTGATAACGTTGCGACAGCGCAAGCTCAATACGAAATTATGTTTTACGTGCGCCGAGCACTGCGTCGAATTGCACGCTGGTTGCTTCGTAACCGTAGCGGCAAATGCACGGTCGGTGAGTTGATTGCTATCTACAAGCAAGATGTCAATGTTATCACTGAAACCCTAGACACTATGTTAGTTGAGTCTGAAGTTGAAGAACACAATGAGTTGGCTCAAGGTTGGATAGAGAAAGGGGTTGAAGAGAAACTCGCTCACCAAGTTGCCCGCTTATCAAGCTTACAATCTGCACTGGATATTTCATCAGTAGCAAGTGAAACAGGTAAAACGGTTGAGCAAGCATCGAAACTCTACTTTAACTTGGGTGACCGTTTATCGTTGCATTGGTTCTTGAAGCAAATTAATAGCCAAGCCGTTGATAACAACTGGCAAGCACTTGCAAGAGCGGCATTCCGTGAAGATCTGGACTGGCAACAACGTCAACTTACCGCTCAGGTACTGACTTGTGGCTGCTCAACCGAAGAGCTTGACGTGATGGCTGCGTTAGAAGATTGGATTGAAACTAACGAGCAATCGTTGCACCGCTGGGAGAGTATCTTAAACGAGTTCAAAGTTGGCTCAGTACACGAATTTGCTAAGTTCTCTGTAGCACTTCGAGAGCTAGTACTTTTAAACCTCAACTGCTCATCGAAAGAGTAGTGGAATAATCAAGTCATAAGTAAAAGCCTCGTTATTTAACGGGGCTTTTTATTATCTATTATTCACATTTGGAACGAAAATAGTTACATTGTCACATTGAGTTGAAATTAAAACAGAGTGAAATCGATTGCTTTTAAGCGGTTAGTTACGATTTTTATCGCAGAAACTTGATTGTAATTGTTTGTTTTATATTTGAAAATCTTATAAAGATATAGGTTTTTACTTATTACGTTCATTTTCATTGAATTACGATGAAAAACGGTAAATAATGTTGTCCCGTTTATACGGGGCTTTTTTCTTTCGGAGGCACAATGCTTTACCGTCTAGCCAGAACTGGCTTTTTCCAACTCGATGCCGAGAAGGCACATGATCTTGCAATCAAGAACTTCCAACGCTTTAACGGCACACCACTTGATCTCTTTTACCGCCAACAGTTACCAACTCGTCCAGTTGAGTGTATGGGTCTAACATTCCGTAACCCTGTTGGTCTTGCGGCTGGTTTAGATAAAAACGGCGAATGTATTGAAGCATTTGATGCCATGGGCTTTGGCTTTGTCGAAGTCGGCACTGTAACGCCACGACCACAACCAGGTAATGATAAACCACGCCTATTCCGTTTAGTGGAAGCAGAAGGGATCATCAACCGCATGGGCTTTAATAACCTAGGCGTTGATAATTTGATCGAGAATGTTAAACGAGCAAAATTCAATTGTGTTCTCGGAATTAATATCGGTAAAAATAAAGATACGCCAATTGAGAAAGGGGCAGAGGACTACCTGATTTGTATGGAAAAAGTGTATGAGTATGCTGGCTATATTGCAGTAAACATCTCATCGCCAAACACTCCAGGTCTTCGTTCACTTCAATATGGTGAAGCCCTTGATGAACTGCTTTCCGAATTAAAGGCGAAACAAGCGGAGTTATCAGAGAAGTACAACAAGTACGTCCCGTTAGCATTAAAGATTGCGCCAGATTTAAGTGACGATGAAATCTGCCAAATTTGCGATTCTTTATTGAAAAACAATATAGATGGTGTGATCGCGACTAACACAACTTTGGATCGCACGATCGTAGAAGGGATGAAACACGCCAATGAGGCAGGTGGCTTGAGTGGTCGCCCTGTGCAATCACGCTCTACGGAGGTCGTACGTAAGCTTCATGAAGAGCTTGGAGACAAACTTCCAATTATCGGTGTTGGTGGTGTAGATTCCTATGTTGCAGCCAAAGAAAAGATCATGGCAGGCGCTAAGCTTGTTCAAGTCTACACTGGCTTTATTTACCACGGCCCAGGTCTCGTACGTGATATTGTTAAGAATCTTTAACATATACATCAAAAACTACTGAAAAATCAGTACCTGTTACATAAAAAAGAGGACTTTGTTTCCTCTTTTTTTTTATCCGTTCGTTTGTAGAATTTAAAAATCACGAGTAGGTAATTAAGCGTCTTACCTCTTTACCACTGATTTAACTAGTCAAGAGAGAACGGAATAATGCTTAAACCCAGCGACAAATGGAATTGGTATTTTGACGAGCAAAAAGCTTGCTTAATGCTGGATCTGGGGGAGGAAATGATTTTCCAAACCAATCTATCCCGAAAATTGTTGGTTAACTGTGCCTTCTCAAACAGTGAATTTACCGTTGATGACGCCAGCGCATTTCAAACGTTTAATGAGCGCATTCGCTGTCTCGATATCAGTGAATATCGCCAAGCTGAATTAACACTGTATTGTGTTGCTGCAAAGCGTTTTCATAAACCTGTACAGCCTAAGAGCTGGTTCTTCGATGCACAGTCCTCTGATTATGAACCTCAAGAAGGGGACATGGTCTTTCTCACAAATCAATATTCTGATGGTATGTTCATCGTTCTAGAACCAGGCGAAACATCGAGCTTATGTGCTTATGTTAACCAAGAAGCCTTTGTTCTTGATGGCAATAAGGCGCTTCAATTTGGGCAGCCGATTAAAGTAATGCATGATCGCATGGCTTGTGCAAATCACCTCTTTGCAATGACCCCTATGGCAATGGTGGGTTAAAGCTGTTTAATTTTTCTTTATTTCGTTCCTTTGTTTGCCTTAATCGACCTTATTGGGTCGATTTTTTTTGTCCTTTCCTCTGACACTCCAATCCGAAAGACCATGAAACTGTTTGTTTTCTATGCATGCAAACATGAAGCTGGTCACTTTTATTTTACTTATTTCAATTTGATTACTCCTTTAATTAGGCAACCTAGCGCCTAAAACAACCCTATTTATTCCCCTATAAAGGGCATTTGTAAGTAATTTACATCAACCAATCACGACTGGTATATGCCAAAATGCATGTAAATAAGTATTCACTTCTTCTAAAGGAAACAAAATACGTTCATGAATGAAAAACATTCAAACTAAAGATGTTGAAAGTTTTAGATCATTTGAGTGGTGATGATTTGAACTAACGGGTGGGAAAATACCTTTAAAAACGAGGCATTGATCGTAAAGTCAGGTATAATTGAAGCCATTTTTTATCAGCGAAAGAACACTATGAATCAATATCTCGCGGTAACTTCAAATGGCATGGAAAATTTGCTTGTTGAAGAACTGACTAAACTAGGCATTGAAAATGCGAAACCAGTACAGGCAGGCGTAAAATTTAAAGCGACAAACGAACAGGTTTATCGCTGTTGTTTGTGGAGCCGTTTAGCGTCTCGATTTGTACGTGTTTTATCTGAGTTCACGTGTAACAACGACATGGACTTGTATCTATCCACTTCCACTATTAACTGGGTTAACCAATTTCATAGCTCTAAACGCTTTGTTGTGGACTTTAACGGCACAAACCGTGAGATTAGAAATAGCCAATACGGGGCTATGAAGGTCAAAGATGGCATCGTAGATTGCTTTGAGAACAAAGGCTTGCCACGTCCTAATATCAGCAAAGAACGCCCAGATATTCGTATTCACGTTCGTTTGCATAAAGATAAAGCGTTGCTTGGGGTAGACATGGTAGGTAGTGGTCTTCATCAGCGTGGTTATCGACCAGAATCGGGTCGTGCGCCATTACGTGAAACGCTTGCTTCTGCGATTATCATGCGTTGTGGCTGGGATGGGCATCAACCATTACTCGATCCAATGTGTGGTTCTGGTACTTTGCTTATTGAAGCAGCAATGATGGCAGCCAGCATGGCACCTGGCGTTAAGCGCAAACAATGGGGCTTCGAAGTTTTGGAAGACTTTGAACCGGAGACCTGGGCTGAGATTAAATCAGAGGCTAATGTTCAAGCTAGACGAGGTGTCAAGAAAGTTGACGCTAAGTTTTTTGGATTCGATAACGACCCCAAAGTATTAAAAGTCGCTCAAGAAAACGCCCGCAGAGCAGGTGTTGAAGAGTTGATTGAGTTTGCGCAAGGTGATGCTGCAACTATTACTCGTCCCGCAGGATTTGAACACGGTGTTATCGTTTCAAACCCACCTTACGGTGAGCGTCTAGGAACTGAGCCGGGGCTGATTGCGCTCTATACCGCATTCGGTGGACAGCTAAAATCTGAGTTTGGCGGATGTAAAGCATCTATCTTCTCTAGCTCAGACGAGCTCTTGAGTTGCCTTCGCATGCGCGCTGATAAACAGTTTAAATTGAACAACGGTGCGTTACCGTGTCACCAAAAGAACTACAGCATTGCCGAGCGCAGCGCTGATGAAGTTAAAGGTGCAGATACTAACGTTCAAATCGCACCAGACTTCTCAAACCGTTTGAAGAAAAACATTGGCAAGATTGGCAAGTGGGCTCGTAAAGAGAAACTAGACTGCTATCGTATCTACGATGCAGACCTTCCAGAATACAACGTAGCGATCGACGTGTACGGCGATCAAATTGTGATTCAAGAGTACGCAGCACCTAAGAACATCCCTGAAGAAAAAGCCAAGCGTCGTCTAACGGACATTATCCGTGCGACGATTCAGGTGACCGGTGTCGAAGCGAACAAAGTTGTACTGAAAGTTCGTGAGAAGCAGAAAGGTCGAAGCCAGTACCAAAAATTAGGTCAGGTATCAGAGACGCTCGAAGTAAACGAGTACGGTGTGAAGCTGATCGTGAACCTTCATGACTACCTAGACACAGGCCTGTTCTTGGATCATAAGATCACTCGTCGTCGTCTTGGCGAAATGGCACAGGGTAAAGATTTCCTTAACTTGTTTGCTTACACTGGTAGTGCAACAGTGCACGCTGCAGTTGGTGGTGCGCGTTCCACTACAACTGTCGATATGTCAAACACCTACTTGAATTGGGCGAAAGACAATATGCAGCTTAATGGCTGTGTAGGGCGCCAACATAAATATGAACAAGCGGACTGTTTGCAATGGCTAGAAAACGCAAAAGGTGAGTACGACTTGATCTTTATTGACCCACCTACGTTCTCTAACTCTAAGCGTATGGAAACATCATTCGATGTACAACGTGACCACATTAAGCTAATGAAGAACCTCAAACGTTTACTGAGAAGTGAAGGCACAATCGTATTTTCAAATAACAAACGTCATTTCAAGATGGATGAAGAATCACTCGCTGAATTGGGTTTGAAGGCTCAGAATATTTCTTCTCAAACGTTACCATTAGATTTTGCGCGTAATAAACAGATTCATAACTGTTGGCTAGTAACGCACGCGTAGTATAAACAAAAGGATTAATACGTGCTGATATTGTATAGCACGGAGGGATGCCATCTTTGTGAGATGGCATTTGCTCTAGTAGACCAAGTCGGTTTGGCCGAGCAAACAGATATCATCGATATTGCGTTCGATGATGTACTATTTTCTCGTTACGGCGTCACAATACCCGTCTTAAAATATCAAGATTCTGAGTTGAACTGGCCGTTTGACTTAGAACAACTCACACATTGGTTGGATAATAATGGCATTACTTACCATTCATAACGCACAACTTGCATTTGGTGACCACCCATTGCTAGACAAAGCGGAGTTCGCTCTTCAAGAAAACGAACGCGTTTGTTTAGTTGGTCGTAACGGAGCAGGTAAGTCCACGTTAATGAAAGTGCTTGCCGGCGACATTTTGTTGGATGATGGCAAGATTCAAATAACTCAAGACGTAGTAGTTTCTCGGCTTGAACAAGATCCACCGCGCAATCAAGAGGGTACAGTTTACGAATACGTATCTGGCGGTTTGGCTGAAATCGGCGAACAATTGAAGATCTATCACGATCTTCTCGATCTCGTTGCTCAAGACCCAAGTGAGAAGAACATTAACCGTTTGGCGAAAGTTCAAGAGCAACTTGATCATTCTAACGCTTGGCGCTTTGATGACCGTGTTAAGAACGTACTTGGCTCTTTAAAACTAAGCCCAGAAACCAAACTGACCGATCTATCCGGTGGCTGGCAACGTAAAGCTGCTTTAGCTCGTGCGCTGGTTTGTGATCCTGATGTATTGCTTCTTGATGAACCAACAAACCATCTCGATGTGACAACGATCGAATGGTTAGAGAACTTCTTAAAAGACTTCAAAGGCTCGATCATCTTTATTTCTCACGACCGTGCATTCATCAAGTCGATGGCGACACGCATCGTTGACTTAGATCGCGGTCAATTAGCTTCTTTCCCTGGTAATTACGAACAGTATTTGAATGACAAAGAAGAAATGCTTCGCGTCGAAGAAATGCAAAATGCTGAGTTCGATAAGAAACTAGCTCAGGAAGAAGTGTGGATTCGTCAAGGCATTAAAGCACGTCGTACTCGTAATGAAGGCCGTGTTCGAGCCCTTAAAAAGCTTCGTGAAGAGCGTCGTGACCGTCGTGAAGTTCAAGGTAAAGTTAACCTAAACATCGATGATGCTTCTCGTTCAGGTAAGATTGTATTTGAAGCAGAAAATGTATCTTTTGCTTACGAAGGCAAGACAATTGTCGACGACTTTAGCTTTAACATCATGCGTGGTGACCGTATTGCACTTATCGGACCAAATGGCTGCGGTAAGAGTACGGTACTTAAATTGCTACTAGGGCAATTGGAAGCGCAGTCTGGTCGTTTACACTGCGGAACAAAATTAGAAGTCGCGTACTTTGATCAGTACCGAGAGATTTTGGATCCAGAAAAGACAGTGATCGACAACTTAGCGGATGGGAAACAAGAAGTAATGGTTGGGGGACGTCAGCGTCATGCGCTGAGTTATCTTCAAGACTTCTTATTTGCACCTAAGCGCGCCAGAACCCCGGTTAAGGCACTTTCTGGTGGTGAGAAAAACCGATTATTGCTAGCCCGTATCTTGTTGAAACCAAACAACTTACTTATTCTTGATGAACCAACTAACGATTTGGATATCGAAACGTTGGAACTTTTAGAAGAAATGCTTGCCAATTATCAGGGTACATTATTGTTAGTGAGTCACGACCGTGAGTTCGTAGACAACACAGTAACAACCAGCTGGATTTTTGAGGGTAACGGTATAATCGAAGAGTTCGTTGGTGGTTATCATGATGCTAAACAGCAGCGTGACCAAGTTCTTGCTTCGCGCAGTCAGGTTGAAAAACCAACGAAGAAAGAGAAAGTGGTTGAGGAAACTCCCAAAACTACGCAACCTAAGAACAATTCGAAGAAGTTATCGTATAAGCTGCAAAGAGAATTAGAGGCTCTACCAGCTAAACTTGAACAATTAGAGTCGGATATCGAGAGCCTTCAGGAGCAAGTGAACGATCCAGAGTTCTTTGCTAAACCTGTAGAGCAAACTCAGCCGGTATTGGAACAGCTTGCTGCACTAGAGCAGGAGTTGGAAATCGCATTCGAGAGATGGGAAGAACTCGAAGCAATGCAACAGGATAGTTAAGAATTCAATGAATTGTAGTAATAAATTCAAATTGACCGCCATTGCAATGATGGTTGGTACCACAATGAACGCACAGGCGGCATTGTATCAAGTTGTTGAGGTTTCACCTCAGGATCATGGTTCAAACGGTGACTACCAAACGGCTTACGGGGTTGCAATTCAACAGGGCAATGCAGGTACAGATCCTTCAACAGGTTCACCTTTCGCTTTAGGCTGCTTTGATGCAGCAGCAAACTGCACGCCAGAGCAGTTTAAACTTGCAATGGAAACTCGCACTACACCGATTTCAGCGACACAAGCCGTGGATGGGAACAGCTATCGTGAAGAAATCCCATTCGGATTAGACGCTGGCTTTTATTACATCCAAGAACTCAAAGACTTTGAGCGTTACTGTTACAACCAGCTTCGCTATTCCACCTGTGACTCTTGGGCTTCAGTAAACTGGACGCCGTGGAATAAAGAACGTAGTAAAGACTTTACTTCTAATGCGTTAGCGTTCATAGAAGAAGATTCTGCTGCTTATAAAAATGAATATAACAATGTTATCAACCAGCTTACCGAGGATGGTGCAGCTGTCGGTAATCAGAGTAAAGTTAGCACAGAAAATGCTTCTACATTAGAAACACGAAATACCGTAGTTGCACCAGTAGAACCAAATATTCTTACTGGCGATAGTGACGCAAGTGTTGTGCAAAGCCATGCTTGGAGCACAGACGGCATTTTTACTGTTGGCAGTGTTTCTCGAACAGCAAGCAATACCAATGGATCTCACCACACATCAAAAGCAGCGATTTGGGATCAAAGCGGAACCGTCAGTGAATTGGCTTGGCCAAGTGGCACATCTAAAGATGGAGAAAGGTTAGCTCAAGGGAGCATGCGTGACCTTGTCACTGATGGAACAACGGTCTACGGCGTAGGTTACAACACTTACAGTGATGATAACTACCTGAATGCGACTGTTTTTGTTGGAACTCTAGAAGCCGAAGGTAGCGTTGAAAACGCAACTTGGAAAAATAAAGTTGTTGTAGGAGCTAGGCAGCGCGAAGGTGATGATACGGTTCATACAAACTCACGATTAACCGACGTTAACTCTAATTTTGTTGCTATTGGTGAAGCGAAACGTTCGGGCGGATACTTAATGCCAACGGGCTCTGCTCCGAATCGTCTCTTTATCGTAGATGATGTTCGTAAGGATTCTATTAGCGCTTTTTACCCAACTACTGGCATTTTCTTTAGCGGTGCGGGCGGTAAGATGGGCGGTATCAACTCTTACAATGAAATCGTCGGGCAACTTGATGCGGAAACGACTCGTGAAGACGATGGCAAGCCACGTCGTAAGCGCGGTTTTATCTATCCATATAGCGTAGGTGGCGAGACTAGTGAACGTGCTGCAACATTATTCAATGGAAAAGCTTGGTTCCTAGACAGTTTGACTAATGGCGGTGATTACTCTGAACAAAACAATCAGTTCCGTATTATCGACGCAACTGATATCAATGATGCAGGTGTGATCTCTGGTACTGCTATGAAATGTGCAGGTGGTTATAGCACAACAGCAAACAATGCGACATGTAGCTCTGAAGAGCAAATTGTAGCAGTCAAACTAGTACCTATTGCTGACGCAACTAAGGACGACATCGTATCTCGAAGCATTGACTCAACGACGACAGAGCGTCAAGGTGCAGGTCTTGGTTGGTTAGCTTTGACCATGCTTGGATTGTTTGGGTTCCGTAGAAAATAGTTAAAAATCGTCAGTAATTTTTAAATCAAGCAGAGGCTCACACATTTGAGTCTCTGCTTTTTTTATGCCTTGAGAAATTGCCTACTTTGATCGATTCTTATAAGTGGAGTCATAAAAACTCCATCAAAGTTTCACAATAACAGCTGTACGTTAGTAAATGGACCTGTATGAGGAATTAACTATGAAGAGACAAAAGCGTGATCGCCTAGAACGAGCTCAATCTCAAGGCTACAAAGCTGGGTTGAATGGAAGGTCTCAAGAGGCTTGCCCATATCAACAAGTTGATGCTCGGTCGTATTGGTTAGGTGGTTGGCGTGATGCCAGAGATGAAAGACAATCTGGTCTCTACAAATAAACTCTCCACATACAAAAAGAAGGATTCGAAAGGGCTCTACGGAGCCTTTTCTACATTATAGGGACATAGGGAAGTAGGTTAACACTCGATAACAAAAAGGCTCCTAAATAGGAGCCTTAATAAATCGATTAAAATCGTGATTAGAAGCTTGAAGTGTCTTGGAACAAGCCAACTTTCAAATCTTTTGCTACGTAGATTTCTTTGCCGTCCACACATACACGACCGTCGGCCAAACCCATCACAAGTTTACGGTTTACAACGCGTTTCATGTGGATTTCGTACGTCACTTTTTTCGCTGTTGGCAGGATCTGACCTGTAAACTTCACTTCGCCAACACCCAGAGCACGACCTTTTCCTTTGCCACCAACCCAGCCAAGGAAGAAACCAACAAGTTGCCACATCGCATCAAGGCCAAGACAACCCGGCATTACAGGGTCGCCAGGGAAGTGGCAGTCAAAGAACCACAAATCTGGAGTAATATCCAATTCCGCCAAGATCAAACCTTTACCAAAATCGCCTTCAGTCTCAGACATTTTAGTAACACGATCCATCATTAGCATGTTTGGCGCAGGAAGCTGAGGGTAACCAGGCCCAAACAGTTCGCCTTGGCTAGAAGCAAGTAGATCGTCACGGTTATAAGAATCACGTTTGTTTTGCATTATCAATTACTCCAATTTTTGATAGCTGCATCTTAGTGAACACGTGTACGCTAAACAACTCCGATCAGTACTAGACAAACCAGTTTTTGATGCGCTGCACAATTCCTTCTGGATGCTCATGTCTTTCAAAGTTTTCAATACGTTCCGCTATTTTGCCAATAATACTATCGTCTTCACCTCTAAAAGGTTTATTCATTACAATCGGAATAGCTTCATCTACGGTAGAAACGGACCAAATATGGAACTCACCATTTTTAATGCTTTCTATTACATCTTTATGTAATGCAAGGTGTTTAAGGTTTGATTTTGGCATCACAACACCTTGATTTCCTGTAAAACCTTGATGTTTACAAACCTGATAAAAGCCTTCAATTTTTTCGTTCAAGCCACCAACGGCTTGCACTCGACCAAACTGATCAACAGCCCCTGTAACCGCAACTTGTTGATTAATTGGAGATTCAGATAAAGCACTTACCAAGCAACAAAGTTCTGCAAGAGATGCGCTGTCACCATCAACTTCACTATAAGACTGTTCAAATACGATGGAGGCTGAGTAAGGCAGTGGTTCATCCAGTTTCAGAGCAGAGCTCAAGAAAGCTTGCATAATCATCATGCCTTTTGCATGTAGATTGCCTCCAAGCTCAGCTTTGCGCTCAACATCGGAAACATCGCCATCACCAAAATGAATTACACAAGATATTCGTGCAGGCTCACCATAGCTGACAGGGTGCCCAGCCATATCAATAACGGTTAGGCCATTGATTTGACCAACTTGTTCCCCAGTTGTCTCAATGATGACTTGTCCATCTAAAATATCGTACACGGCACGCTGAGGAAGGTAAGATTCTCGGTAATACTTGTCGTCAATCGCTTTATCTAACGCCTTGTAATCTAATGCGTGGCCATCACTGAACTGGCTGGCAAGCGTTAGAAGTTGAGAGTGCCACATTACTCCTAAAGGCAGATAATGTTGATCTTCAGTAAATCTCATACCGGCTAGCAACAATCTTCTAAAACCACATTCAGTTAAGTGAGGCAGCTGATATTGAGAACATATCCAGTTCACTAAACCAAAGTAATCTGTCAAATTCTGCTCTGACAGATGAATATCTTCTTCAACTTCCGTATACATGGCAAAGCCAGAACAGAAGTCTTCATCGATGTATTCTAGCTCTGCTAACTGACTTCTTTCTCCTGTTACAATCAGTTTTACATCATAAGCTTTAGCTTGCGGTACTGAAGTAGGTAAACGAGTAGGGCTTAGGTTCAGTGGCTCGATAAGGTTTTGTTGAATTGCAGACTTTATATTTGGCCAAAGTCCTGGGTTAGCCAAAATTAGATTAGCCGGTACAATTAAGTAACCGCTATCTGCCTGTGAAATTAAGCCAGGTTGGAAGGCAATATCACCACTTAAATCGACACTGTAACGGTCAAATAAGCGTTTGGCATCAAGTGATTCCGACAAAACAATCGCAGCGTTAGACTGGCTCTGAAGAGCTTTACTGATGAACTCTCTATAGACAGAATTATCTACGCAGTTAATGAGTAGTACTCGCGTCAATCCAGAAATTTTTGAAAAACGAGATATCGTTGCCGACATTCTCGGTTGGAGCTCAGTAAAAGACTTCTTTGGTAACGAAGGTGCAGACTTTAAAAGTGCTTCGTACTGCTCAAGTGAAGGTGTTACGTCTTGCCAATTAAGTTGGTTCATTAAAATTCATCGTAATTCAATCTTGCCGACATTATAACGAAACGGACTATAACACCCTAGCACCAATTTGGTTTGCTCTCGGCATTCATCTCTCAATGAACAATACTTAGACAAATGAGTGATCAACATCGATACTTCTAAGAGTTTTATTTGCCCAAGTAAACCATCTGGGTTACGCTGTCACTAGGTTATGTTTATGGGTCGGAACAAATGAAATATCAGCAGCTTGAGAATCTAGAATGTGGGTGGAAATGGAAGTATCTCATCAAAAAATGGAAAGATGGTGAAGCGATTACCCGACATATTGATACAAGCGAAGCAGATGCAGCGGTCGCAGAACTAAAACGCCTTGAACACGAGCCTACACTTGTCTTAGCTTGGATAGAAAACCACATGTCAGAAGAGTTAGATAATAAACTCAAGCAGGCTATCCGAGCGAAACGGAAACGTCACTTCAATGCAGAGCAAGTCCATACAAAGAAGAAATCCATTGATTTAGATTACCGAGTTTGGGAAAAGCTTTCTAGTAGAGCGAATGAACTTGGTTGTACGTTATCTGACGCAATTGAATATTTGCTTTCCGAAGCGTCGAGAAGTGAAAAAGCGAGTCAAAAAGTTACCTCAATTAAAGAGGATTTGAGTAAATTGCTATCTAGCTAGGATAGGGAGTGCCAAATGTTATATGTAATCTTAATTGCAGCCATCGTGATCTTTTGGTTGATCGCAGTCGATAGGCCGGTGTTAAAAGTAAAGTTCGATAATGGCCATATTAGTAACGTAAAAGGGCATCTACCTCCTTCTTTCAAACACAACTTACAGGATATTAGTGAGCATAACCCGTTTACTGGTGAAATGAAGGTGTATAGCCAACGAACAGGAATGCGCTTAAGCTTTTCCAAAGGCATTCCCAAAAAAGTTCAACAGAGGATTCGTAACGTTTTTCCGCACCAGGGCTTCAAAGCAAACAAAGGCAAGAAGCGCGCTTAATTACATATCAGTTACTTCATCATGTTAAATGGGACGCAATGTGGCGTCCCATTTTCGTATCTACAGAAAAATTACTTATCATCGAACAATCAACAACATAAACGGACCAAAACGATGAGATACGTTGTAACTTTAATGATATTGATATTTGCAAGTACTTCAGTTTTTGCTGACGATTCGGAAACGAACCTGTTGGCTAAAAAGATTAAAACTAAGCTTCAAAAGAAAGTAGACAATAAGTTTGATGGCTATCAAGGCTATTGTGACGTCATGATAGAAATGGAGCACAAAAGTAAAAACGCAGTAATAAAAAGAGTAACCAGTAGTGGTGACCAAAAAGTGTGTAGGTACGTTAAGTCCAACTTGAAGAAAGGAAAACGCTATCGTTACAAATACCCCGAAAAGTACATTCGCCTCCATATAACCACAGGCTTATAAATGTTTCAGAACGCCTTGATTAAGAGCGAGTAAACTGAGCTCGTGATTTTTGGCAGATTTCGTTGCGGAGCGATTAGAGCGTTTAGCTGATTTTTGCTGTTGTACGAGGCGAGTATGAAAGGCTTTTTTGTTTGGTAGCGCTTAAGTTAGTAATCGTGATGCCATTGAATGGCAAATTCAGTGAGTTGGCCATCATCACCATACATAGATTGATTCAGGTGCTTACGGAAGGACACGCCAGTAAGTCGGGGACTAAGCGCGCATCAATTTTCAATAAGAGATTTGATTTGCTTCGTAAGCATAACCACAAACCAAACTAGCGATTGCAAGTCCACAGGAACCTCGGTTAAAGCCTCAAAAGCAAACAATGTTGTTAATCTTAGGAGGACATTTTAAAGTAGCTAAAACCGGACATTATTGCTTTGAGATCTCACTCCTTGGTGCGCATTATATCTGCTTATGTTGAATGCGATTGCATATACCAGTCATATAAAATGTCTCTCTTTTGAGGGACTATTCAATGAAGTATCACGAAATGACTAAAAACTATATTTTTCGTGAATTTGAATGTGGTTTATCCGTCGAACAAGCTGCTGAACTTTGTTTAAAAACTGTGAGAACGGTCAAAGAATGGGATAAGGGGAAAACCATCCCCCCTGAGTGTAAACGTCTAATGAGAATGACAAAAGGAAGAGAGCTTAGTTCATCCAAACAGTGGGAACAATTTAAAATGCATTACGACAGGCTAGAACTACCAACAGGGCAATTGGTTACAGCACAGCAGGTTTTGACAGGAATTGCTTTGTTAGAGATTGGCGCTTTGACCGATTTAGAAGTAGCCGGAAAGGTTTTAAAGTATGCTAGATCTCTCAAAAAAATAATGTGAACAGCGGGATGCCATTGGTTGCATTGCAATTGCGCTCATTTCGATTCTATTATATGGATGACATTTATCGCAAAAGGTTTAACTATGTCTGATAACAAAACTATAGCTCCAAGTGGACTACCATCGTTTAAAAGTATTCTTCAATCATACAGCAATTGTGAAGGGGCGACTCAGCGTGAAATGGCTGTAATATGTGCTTTAGAAGTTGTGAGGGCAAATACTATGGGGGGCCCTAGCCATAAGTTAAAAGAGCATTTACAAAACTTGGGAGAGTATGCGAATTATATTCAAAATGCTTTAAAAGAATAAGAAAAGGCTCCAATCGGAGCCTTCTTTATGTAGTTGTAGGGACTGTCAACAAAGGCATAACTACATGATCCTTATTGAACAATCTTCCACTCAATGAAGCAACAGCTTCTCGAATGTATGGGTATAACACGATAGTCGCGTTGGTTTGTGCCCAATGAGGCAGGTTCTTTGGAGCAAACCTTGTTGTATCTACTTCAAAAGCGGCCTCTAATTCTACTTCAAGCCAAAACGATGCGTCTTCTTCCTTATTGGCATTCTCATCATATCCAATAAGGCATCTAACTTTAACCCAAATTTCGCGTGTTTCTTCATTGAAGTCCGAATGCATGGATTGGATATGAAAGTTACCTTGCTCTAAATCGTCTAAGTCTGAAGTTGGGTTCTTTTCAAGATACAATTTCAGGTAATCAATACCCAAAATTTGAATAGGGTGTTTATCGTACATGTTATGCGCACATTAATTCAGGTTCTAGAGATTGCTCTCCGAAAGAAAAACGTCCTCCCATAGAGGACGTTTCTTTGTATGATGAACTTCTATTATACCGTTTTGCACTTTTAGCTTGTGCAGGTGCAGAGATGATAAACTGCAACAGGTAAGAAAAGTCTTCACAATAAATCGCAGGTTTTTTTTGCCTAGATAGGTAATCTAGTGGTGTTCCAAGTAAGTCTGATAAGCCAAAATCATCAGCTTTTGCCAGTTCATTAAAAAATTCTTCATCTGACATAGCATCCAATCTTGCGAGAATGTCTAAATTGTCAGTCATTTTCATTACTCCTGATATGCTATGGTACTGAGATGGTATCCATCACGTCCACGACTTTAGTATCATTTATAACATAACAACTATCAAGCCTTGCTTGTGTAAAACTTTGCCACCTTAACAAATTTTCCTTGATAGGACTGCTAGTTAATACATGCACTGCATTATATTTTTTATTATCTTGTTTGCCTTTCATGGCAACAAACATACCGTATAGCTTAGATGCTTTCTGTTCGTCAACCTTCTCTCCATAGTACCTAGAGCTTTCAATTCTATCAGAAGCTTTTTCTAAAAATGCTTGAAATATATTGGCATTTTTATGGTCCACAAGATCTAGAAGTTCGACATCAGCTTTACAGTCTAATACAACACAGCTTTTCTTAGGACAATTGTCATATAGTTTTTTACTGAAGCAAAAAGAATGCCACTCTTTGGCCAAATTTAATGCCCTTGGTCTTGTATCTGGAGCGTCTACGTTATAGCTCCAAAGATAAACTCCTCGGCCATGCCTTCCTGGAGATAGCTTTGAGCCATTAAAACCGCTCCCAACTATATCCTCTGCAAAGCTTTTACTTGTCCCATGAGTTCCATAGATTAGCGTCATATATATGGGTTATTGTTATTAGTTTATCAATAAAGCAATCGAGTGCATAAACTATCAGGAAATAACATAGCATTCAATGAAAATATATTTAAATATAAGCTTGTTAAAGCGAGGTTTAACTCCCAAAATCCGTGAAAAAGACAAATGTTTTTGGTTAAATTATAGATGTTTAGTATTTAAACTAAAGCAAAGCCAATATAATAAAATTTTCTTATTTTTATGAGCATGAGAGTGTAAGTGGCTGAGTTAATAATACTTTTATCTTTAGCGTGTATTGTATATTTGTTTACAAAAAAGGGTAAGAAACCTAAACGTAGGCTTAACGAATGGGAACAAGGTGCAGCGGTTAGAAGACCAAACAGCGTGCATTCTTTTGAACCCAAAGTTGTAGAAAAGAACCCAAAGATAGTCGGAGTAGCACTGCCGAAGACTGGCAATAAGACTAATTCTGTACCTCACAAGAAAAGTACATACTTGGCCACCAAGACAGAGCGCAGATTCTATAGGGTGTTGCAGGAGCTTATACCTGATGAATACGTGATTCATAGCCAAGTTTCATTGATGGCGTTAGTTCAACCGACCAATTTTAAAGATAACTCTCGAACTTGGGCTAAAAGAATGGACTACGTGATAACGGATAGAGACACAAAAGTCTTGGCGGTCATCGAGCTGGATGATTCATCTCATAGGCAGAAGAAGAGACAAGAACGAGATATATACGTAAACAATGCACTTAACGGACACCATCCGTTGCTTCGGTTTGAAGCTAGAAGCTCTTATGACAAAACACATATCGCAACCGTGTTAGAACGTGACACAATAATAAAGTGTAGAGAATTGGAAAACGCATTACAGTACAGCTAAAGCAGAGCCGAACAGCAATTGTTCGGCTTTTCTTTTAACTCAAAGTATCGTGGTTCTTATCGTTACTTTAAGTTCTTTATCTACCGTATTGGTCTTTTCTGACCGGAATAAAGCACCAAGCAACGGCACATCCATCAAGACAGGCACACCGCTTACAGAGTCGCGCTGCTCTTGGGAAATCAAACCACCTAAAGAGATCGTTTGTCTGTCTTTGACCTTGACCACCGTTTGCAGTGTTCGCGTATTGGTGATGATGTCGGATGCGATAGAGGAATCCGTTACCGAGTCGGACTTTTGCATAATCTGCAACACAACATGATCACCAATCACATGCGGTACTACCTCAAGTGACACACCCACATCCTTACGTTCAATTTGCTGGACTCGATTACCGCCGTCAGTTACCTCTGACGAAGTGAGGAACGGCACGTTCTGACCAACCGTGATGTAACCACGCTCCCTGTCCATAATAAACATGTTTGGTCGTGATAAGAGCTTGGTATTCTGGTTCTTAGACACGGCTTTGATAAGCGCGTTAAAATCACCGCCCTCATAGAACAGCAGGTTATCAACGGCTTTCTTGATTGCGGTTGGTTGCGAAACAAAGCCAGCCTCACTCAATGCCAAGTCCATATTTACGCCGATTTCTTGAGAATCGCCTAGCTCAGTTTCGGTAATCACCGCCTCGATAAAGACTTGCTTTTGTGGTCTATCAATCCCTTTGATGAGCACATCAATGTGCTTCAATTGGTTTGCAGAGCCAGTCACGATAATGCTGTTTGTGGTAGGTAGCACTTCAACCTTGTAGTTCTTAATTGCTTTGTTGTTCAGTGTTTGATTCTGCGTTGCAGCAAGCATCGAGGAAATCAAATCAACGACCTTGGTATTTCGAACATTCTCAAAGAAGTACAGCTTCACTTGAGAGGGTTCGAACGTCTCCACCTTGTTAGCGTCAGCGATGATGGTAAAAACGCCGTGGTCATGCGTAAGCTCGTAACCGTGCGCGCGAAGCACGGAAAGGAAAAAGGCTGGATAGTCCTCATCTTTCAAATCGGGCGCGGTAAAGCTGACCTCACCAGTAACACCTTGACCGAGCACCACCGTATTCCCAGTATGAACCGAGAACCACGATGCAAAGTCTCCAATCGGTGTGTTCTTTGCCTCAAAAGGCGCAGAGCTTGCAGCAAAAGAAGGGGAGCTGAGCAGGGTGCACGCGAGCAGAAAGGTGGTAATGCTGGATGTGGAAAAGTTGGAACAAGCCGTAGTTTGTTTCTCAACTTTACCACAGCGCATAGTGAGCAACGAGAGCGCTGATAATAAGCCTCCGGCACAATAAGATTTTTTTTGTTTTTTTGAAAGACAAGCTGTGAGTTTTGCGATTATCCATGACATAAAGCGCACCTTATTCCCTAGCACATGACTTTGAATGATTGACCGTTGCCGCTAACCGTAATGGAGCAAGAGCCGTTAGATTGAGCCGTAAAGCCCTTTGCGTATAGTTGCGACGACGACAGACGCACATCGTCCTTAACGAGCACAAAAGACGGGGCTACGTTTGGGGGATTCATTGACGATTCGATTCGATAGCCGTCGAGCAAGTCACTCAATGACTCGCGAGGCACCGCCGTTTGAGCCGTTTCGGGTTCCGTCGACATGTTCGGCGTGCCAACTAAGGTGAACACCGCAAAAGAGACGGCGACACCTGCCGCAAATACACTGAATCGAGAGTATTTACGGAGATAGATTTTCGTAATGCGCATGATATTTCTCAACGTATACGGGACAGTGTAACGTCCGTGGGTATAGTAGGGCGGCAATACTGAATAAACGCCGTCCTCATAGTTGTTTCTAAACATCTGCTTAGTGTCGTAAGAGCTGTATAAGTCCGTACCCCAAAGCATCCATTTATCTACAGTGAGCGAGTTCGCGTTGTCACCATACTTCACAATGCCAACGTGCAACTTGGGCATTTTCAACTTGAGTTGACCGAGCGTCAGAACGGATACCGCCGTCGAGATAATAGGGACTTGAAGACGGTCTAAACGACGACAAAACACGGTGTGTTCAGCCAGTGCAAGACGCGCTTGTTTATCAACAATCGAAATGTCTTGAACGATGAAAATCACATCCCATCCAAGCTTTCGAATATGCAAAAGGTGATCAATTAACTTTTGTCGATTCTTGTCGTTCCATGTGCGCGAGTTAAACCACGTTCCGCACTCATCGAGCACAATCAAGCCGTCTTTTTTGGTGTCATAGCTTTTGTTTGCCGAACCAATCACCATCAAATCTTCCACTTGAGGCTTGTCCGGCAGACGGTAAAGGCGAGTGTTGCGCTTATCGCGTCCAAGCATTTCTTTCAAGTTGATATCGAGGTTTGTCGCCACAGGCACACCGCGCATAAATGCCTCACGAATCTTACCGACTGCCGTTAGCGTTTTGCCTGAGCCGAGCTTACCCGTAACAAAGTAGACCGATGCCATTACGCCGCCCTCACAATCGCGTAGAACTTCCACTCCCACACCCAACGTAGGAGACGCGCCGAGTAAATCGCACTCACACAAGGAATTGCGTTGTTAGGAATAAACATGCCAGCAGCTTGTGACCAAAACGGGGGTGTGACATAAGAAAGCCCAGTGGCAAGCGTATAAATGGCAAGAGTGAGTGCGAGAGTAAGCCCAATCAATAAGGTAATAATCACCAAGTTAATCGTGACGTTGCGTGCCTTGGCGATAAAGAACCAACCAAACAGGGTCGTCGCTATTTGTGCAATAAACGCGACCAAAGCAGGTAAACGCAGTGCCGCACTAATGCCTGAAACAATAGGTAATAGCTGAATCATTAGTAATATCTCCCCGAACCTGGCTTGTTACTTGGTACAGGCGTGACCTCAGTCAGCAGGATTTCAACAAGCGTCTTAATCGTGTAGATGTAAATCAGAATGGAGAGGATCATTTTTAACTTATGAGAGAACTCACAAGAGATTGAAACGTTCCCACCATTGAGTGTTGGCAAAGAAAGCCGCATACATTGGCTAGGCTGTGGAAGCAAGTTAAGAAATGAATCGGAAACGGCAGTAATATGCGCCTCAGATTCAGCCGTAATATTCTTTTCGAGCAAATCATTTGCCGCACCAACAACCGTCGATTCATAAGAGCCTAAAGCACCGGAAACAATCGAATCCGCTTGAGTTAATGCATCACCAACAAAGTTACTATCCAATCCATGAGGACTTTCACAGAATCTATTCTCAGGAGTAGGTACACATGGTTTTAAATCGTCTAGCTTATCTGAAAGCTCATCAAAGCCTTGTTGGTTGGTTTCTTGCAACTCTCCAAGGTCACTAGACAGTTGACCAAAACCATTACTTAACTGGTTGTTCGCCGAAGTCAGCAAACGGTTTGTATTGTTGCCAATATCAGACAACATATCGGACTGACCTTGAATCGCATTCGCTACATGGTTTGCATTATCGACAACGGTATCGGTATTCAAATCAACCGACGCCTTGAGCGCATCAAGAGCGGACTTAGTTTCCGCCTGATTCTTGTTCATGTCGTTATTGATGCCAGTTAGCTGTGCATTCAAATCACTATTCATGGATTTAATAGCGGCGAGGGTATCACTCGTATTATCGACATCAGGCTCAGGTTTATCTGGGTCAGGATTACCAGTACCGCCACCACTTGGTTTATCAGGGTCGCCCAAATCACCGCCTGTTGGAGGGTCGATATCGGTATCAGTCGCACACGCTGGCCAATTAGGACCACCAATAACACAAGATTCGGGTTCAGGTGTGTCACACCAGTTGTTTTCTGGTCTACAGCACATACCGTACCTAGGGTCCCAGTCCGGCGAATCAGGTGTACATTCTTCAGGCTCTGGGTCTTTACATGCAGGCCAATCAGGTGAGTCAGGGGTGCACTCTTCAGGCTCTGGAGGTGGGTTACATGACATCTCTAAAGATTCAGTTGAATCAGTACAAGACACCACAGGGTTCCAACCCTTGTCGAAACAAGCATCTTTAAACTGATTCATTTGATTGACTGTATCTTCCTTTTCGCAGAAAGGAACTGGAGGCTCTTCACACTTACCAGTATCAGGATTTACCTCTTGACCCGATGGACAAGAATCAACGGATTGAGCAAGAAGTTGACCACCGTATGGTTTGCCACGATAGTTCAGGAAAGAGACGCTAACATAGCCATCATGAACGGTATAACGCTTACAAGTATTACCATTAAAGCGTTTACCACCTAAATCAGACTGAGCGCCAACCTTTACAACATCACCAATATTAAGACCAGAACAACCAGCTGCTACACTACCGTTGTTACCCAAACGATAAATCTTGATCAACTTAGCCGAAGCACTAAACGAAACACTCAGCAAAATAACCAGTGACGCAATGCTTTGTTTAATACTCATTTGTAATCCTCATAAAAATAACGCCCCCATTCGGAGGCGTTCACCAATGGGTGTATAAAGCAGTCGTTAGAATTACGTTGCTCTGTTTGCACCTTTCTTGAATAGCTTGATACCGATGAAACCAACCGTTAGTGGAACGGCGATACCCCAAGTCGAGGTGAGCATATCAGTCACATAACTACCAAGCTCAGTAAAGGCGCTAGCAGCAACCTCAGGAAGTGCAGCGTTAGCACCAGACGCCGCCGTTAGAAGTGCACCACCAAATGCGGCACGTTTTGCTGTTACTACTGCGCCAGCCTTAGCCATTGCTGCGCGTACTTTGCTTTGCTTTTCCATAGTCTTATTTCCTATGTTATGGTTTATGAAGAAGTTGAAACCTCAGCCGCTTTCTTGAATCCGAGAATGTGGAAGCCAATCGAGAAGCCAAGGATAAAGGCTGTCGCGAAACAGCCGAGCATGAACTCTGATGACAGCATTTATCTTTGTCCTCCGACTATCCAACCGAGCGCAACTAGCAAGAAACAAATGCCTAAGAACACCATCAACTGAAAGTTATCGAGTCGAGCCATTAGCTCTGCAAATTGCGTCTCGGTCATGATTTAACCCTTACTTTTCGTTTAATTGAGGTAGGGCGTAGAGATGGAAACCGTCGATAGAGACGTGTTTACCCTCATCGTTACCAAAGCTGAATTTCTTGTGTTCCACATCAAACATCATGCGATTACCCACACAGCGCTTGAGCAGTTCGCCAGCCTTGCCGTTTTCCCAAAGCTCAGGAGACACGCGCACTTCAATAGTGTCTGTTGGGTTGGTCGTGATAAGACGCAGCTTGCCGTTTTGCTTTTGTTCGCCGTTACGGTCTGTTTTGGTTTCTTGAACGATGTCCGAAACATCTAGAATTAAACCTTCCATTCTCATAGTGTTTTGCCCTTATTTTTACGTTGTTGGTTAGTTGAAAATTGAAATGACAGTTATTGACACAAGTCCAAGGGAAATTAATGCATCATGTCGGGCGGTGCTGCGCCCACCCAACACGACGCATTAATTTCCTGAGGGTCAGTGAGCAACAGCGCTTCCATTTCGTCATAGAGCGCTAGGTGCTTTTCGTATTGTTCGTAAAGGTCGTCATACATACGCTCGTATTCTTTTTCACGTTCTAGCGCGTCAAAGTAATCGACCACGTTAGACATGATGCCTTGTTGAGCACGGATGAATTGCGCTTTGTTCTCGGTCTTCCAAGTACGGAAGCGAGTCGCGATAAAAATCTTATGGAACATCAAGCCATTCAAACGCGCTTGAGCCATATCACCGTAGCGAGTCGATGAATATTCACCGCCTGAAGCAATCAGTTTTTCGATAGAGGTTGAAACGGAGTATTCCGCTTTTACTGGTTGGTCTTTGCGCTTAACGAACACACCGCCCATTGCGTAACAAAACGCTTTCCAGTCGCCCTCATCAGCAGAGCGGCGAACCTTTTCTAATAGAAAGTGTTCGTCTTGAGATAAATCTGTAAACAAAGCATCGTCCTCTTTGAATTCATCACGAAGACGACGAAGCTCACGCCATACCGTGACAGATGGACCACCAATAAATTGAAATTGACGAATTTGATTCACACGCGCCCAAGTCACGACACGTTCCGCCGCATCTGAGCCAGACAAAGACGAACCTTTGTCAGAATCAATGTGTTGACCGTCGATGTTTTTGCTCAGGTACTTAGCGACATAACCAACGGCTGAACCTTGCGACCAGTCGATAACCTCCGCTTTGAAACGGGCTTTCTTTGCGCCTTTTTCGTCAGGAGAGTCAGCCATAGCAAGACGACGAAACTCAGACGTCACAAATTTGCGTGCGGATTTTTCCATGAACAGCAACAAGTGGTGATGCGGCGTGCCGTCTTGGTGAGGCTCGACAATGCGCATCCCGTAAACCTTGATTTTGCTCTTATCAATCGACTTGCGAAGATTCGCCCAAACGCCCATAAGGTAAGCGTGAGCCGCTTTCGCATCAGGCTTGCCAGCCTCAAGCCATTTCGGGTTGATGTCACCCTTAGAAACAGAGTGGAAACGAGACGGAGCCGTTACCGTGAAGAACACCGCATCGTGATTCGATTCTTGAGCGATTTCCTCAAAGCCACGCAGACGAACGAACATTTCAGCGCGGCGAATCTCAGCGTTAGAAACCGATTTAGCGGATAGCTCGCTGAGTGTGAAGTAGTTAGAAGGGTCAGCCTCATCGTAAGCAATCGTGTTTTCTAGCGCGATACGGTTAGACGTATTGCGGTCACGTTGACGGTTTAGAGAAAAATCCGAGCAGTAAACTTGCTTACGGCGTTGAACAAGCGCTAAATCACGCGCAACACATTCAACCTCGTAAGCACATTTACGGCGCAGTTGACGAACAAGCCAATGCTCATCAAGAGCACGGTTCACCAATGCGAAAAGTTCACAGTTGTTTTCTGCGTATTGAATTTGCTCAGGTGAGAATGCCAAGCCTAATGAATCAAGAAGCTGACGCGCTTTATCAAAACGCGCTTGTGATTCTTCAAGCGGAATTGCACTTAACACGCGAGAGAAGTCGCGTGATTTGCGCTTGGCTAGATTGGTAATTTGCTCATCTGACATCGCGTAGCTGTAGCCGTGCTCAGTCAAACGGTCGTGAGCGTCATTAACTGCGCGTACAGCTTCTAAAGCGTTGCGTGTTTTCAGGATGTCGGTGTAAGCGCGTGTCATGTGTCGAGCGAAGTCGCCGTTACGGTGTAATGATTTCGGCAAATCCAAGCAAGGGTTAGAAGTAGGGCGCTCAATAAAATCTGACAGGTCGTGTGAGTAGATTGGCGCACTCATTGCTGACTTCACAGCCGACGGAATGAAATCCTCAGGCGTTGTGAATCTGTGGTCGACGTACTCAAAACGATGGTCGAATAAGTTGTCAGGAATGTGCTCACATGAAGCCCAAGAATGGACAGGAACAAAATCAATCCATTCTTGTTTGCCGGACGCTAAATCAATAACAAGTTCGCGCATTATTGAGCCTCCATATCTTGGAGAACTTTTTGACAAGGATTGATAGAAAAGTGACGGCAAAACTGCTTATAGCAGTCAATATCATCAAAACGGAACTCAACAGAATTCTTATCAAAACTAACCGCAGGAAAGCGATTTGGGTAAATAGAAACAACAGAATGGAAGATTGTTTGAGGCTCAAAAACACTATGAACCGTAACAGAACAGGCATTAAAAGTATGGCAAACAGCAAACCAACACTCAGAGGTAGTTTCGTTAAAACCAAACTCGATACCATCGCAAGCGATGATGTGATCACAATCTAGCTTATGATAATCAAACATTTTTAAACAACCACCTTGACTAGTT
The DNA here is from genome assembly GCF_033339955.1 of Vibrio sp. 1731. NCBI lineage: Bacteria > Pseudomonadati > Pseudomonadota > Gammaproteobacteria > Vibrionales > Vibrionaceae > Vibrio > Vibrio sp. 1731. The sequence continues at coordinate 76,723 of NZ_JAWOVO010000001.1, forward strand.
GAGAGAGCGACCGCCAAAGCCAAGCGCGAAAGCGTCAAGGGCAAACGCCCAGAGCTAAGGCGGTCTGATACTGATTGAATAACCAAATTTGGTTAGTAGCCTAATCACCAAAATTGGTTAGCGCAAGACACCAAAAATGGTGATTGATAAGCTAAACTGACGGAAACGGAGGAAGCGGTATGTATCAGAACAAACTATTAGATGCCTACAAAAAGGCTCAAAGTTACGTACAAGACAAACAAATTGCAGCGGATATGAATGTGCCGCCGCAGAGAATCAGTGATTTCCGCAAAGGAAAGCGTTATATGACTGATACACAAGCAATTTTTCTTGCAGAGCAATCAGGTTTAGACCCTGAGATTGCATTGTTGGGTTGTCACGCTGATCGCAATGATAATCCGCAGATAAAAGCAGTATGGGAAGGAATTGCAAAAAAGTTTAATGGGCTTGGATTATCAGGTATTTCAATGGCTTGTGCCGGATTGGCTTTAGTGATTGCAAGTCCACAGGAACCACTATTGCAGTGCGCATTATATGTGTTATGTTAAATTATGTATTGCTGTACGCTAAATGTTGTCTGAGTATGCTCCTATTCCCCTGCAGATTTTAAATTTAAGGGCCTTACAGTGAGCATTAAACATAATCGTTATTTACCATAAAATACTTAATATAGATCTTAATAATCTATCGATTGTTAAGATCTATATTAACGCCTTTTTACTTATTGAAATGACTGTATAGCTTCAAAGATATCTTGTCTTCTAACTGGCTTGGAAATGAATCCGTCCATCCCGGCATCCAGGCATTTATCTCTATCGCTTTCTAGCGCATGTGCAGTTAACGCTATAATTGGAGTCTTGAGGCCTTTATCTCGAATAAGCCTTGTTGCAGTAATTCCATCCATCACCGGCATCGAGACATCCATGAGAATCAAATCGATTAAATCCTCATGCTCCTCTAAAAATGTTAATGCCTCTGCTCCATGGCTTGCGATATGAACATTATGGCCAAGCTTATTTAAGATAAGCTTTATTACGAACTGATTCGACTCGGTATCTTCTACGACGAGAAGTTCCATTGCTTTTGTCGGTTGATTGGTTTCGATTCTAACTGGACGATTTTGATTACAACGAGTCAAAACTGGAATCGAAATCGTAAAGGTTGAACCAACATGCTCATCACTTTTAACGGCAATCTTTCCACGCATCATTTCAACTAAATGCTTGGTTATTGCGAGCCCCAGTCCTGTACCACCGAAGCGTCTCGTGATGGAACGGTCTCCTTGATGAAATGCCGTAAACAAGTGCTCTTGCTTTGCTTTAGATATACCAATTCCAGTGTCAGATATTGAGATCACAAGTTCAGCATCTTGCTCAGATACAGAAACTTTTACTTCACCTTCGTCTGTAAACTTTATTGCATTCCCTATTAGATTAAACAGGATTTGAGATAACCGCGTGGAGTCAATCCAAAATTGTTTGTCATTAGTGACAGTACAGTTGAGTTTAAATTGGAGATTTTTCTTCTTAGCTATTTGTTTTTGCTGAGAAATGACAAAAGTGACAGTGTCTCTTAAATTAATCCATTGTTCATTGAGCTGAAAGCGACCTGACTCGATTTTAGAGAGATCAAGAATGTCACTGATTATCGCGAGAAGTAACTCTGCAGAGCACTCCATTTGGCTCAACGCATCAATTTGTTCTTCTGACAAGGTTGATTGCTTCAGTATATCTAGCATTCCAAGAACGGAATTTAAAGGGGTTCTTATTTCATGGCTCATCATCGCTAAGAACTCCGACTTAGAGCGGTTCGCAAGCTCTGCTTCTTCTCTTGCTTTAGCGAGCTGAGTTGTTCTTACCTCAACGATACGTTGTAACTTCTCTTTGGTCTCGATATCAATGACCGCCCTTTCAATTAAGGGACGAAACCGCCTCAAGGTTTCCTTATTCTCTATGCTAAAGTGCCCTTTCTGAGCTCCAATAAGTAGGATTACGGTTTGCGTTACTTCTGAACGTATACCAGTTAAAACGACCGAGTTTACATGGCTTTTTATAAAGCTGTTTAAGTTAACAAACTCAGCGAGTTTATCTGGCTCGAACAGTAGAATGCATTCACCATTGAGAGCTCTTTGATAGGTGTTACCGTGTAACCAGGATACATTATCAAATACGCTATTAGTTGATATCAATGTCTTGAAGGGATATCGTTCACCATCACGAGTCAGTACAATAAAATCATCGAAGTTGATGTACTTTTTGAGGACATTGTTTAATCCCGTAAATATCTCATGCCGATTCTTTGCCTCACTCATCGCAGATATCGCGGAAAGAATGGCCTTGTTTTCATCAGCGAGTAGTCGTTCTCTTTGTCTAGCCTGCTTTAGCTCAACTAACGCTTCTTGAAGCGCTTCCTGTTGATATATGTCTAAGTATTTATCTTTCATAAGGTTTATGGAATATAGCCGATGAAATCATCAGGTTTCCATGTCCATTCTCACCACCAATAAATCTACCTTGCTCGCCGAAAGTAAAAGGGCAAATAAAAGGCAAATGTTCTAGTTCTTGGTTAATTTGTTCACAAACGCTATTCATGTCTTGCATTAAGTGCAACATGGGACCTGCGCAAAAGATATTTATCACTCCAATTTTTCGAGACTCTTCTAATTTTTGGTTAAAAGCGGCATTGACGACTTTTGCAGCGCGCGCAACGAGATGCTCACGACTTCCTTTCATTAATGTGAGCTCGTCACCCTCTTCTATTCGTGTAAACAACTCGATTCCACCATCTGGCGTCTCACGGATCGGATGGGATAACTTGTAATATGGGCGATCATAGAGATGACCTGCGATCCGCCCTAATGGATAAGCACTCGAGTTTGTAAACAGCATATTATCTTTACCTACTTGGTTATCCTGGTGATTTGTCCACCTTCTATAAACATTGAGCGCAGGTTCATTATCAATTTCAAGTAAGCATCTATCGTTGGTCTTGGTTGCAACACCTTTGATATTAGTTGGTGTATGCCCAGCGCTGAAAGCGATATCAACAGGTTGAGAGGAGTAAAAGAGAGTTAAGCTTAAACCTGAAGTTTGAGAGCCTTGGGCGGTTATCACAGACCATTTCCCAGCGATGTTATTATCAGCGGCCGAACCACCAATAATTGGAATTAGAGTTCCAAATCTTTCATCTATAGACGCAATGATTGATTCCTCTTGCCCTGGTGTAGCATGAAGTAGAATTAAGTTTGGTACCTCTCCTACACGGTTTGCGTTCTCAAGGGCCATATCCAAAGCCTTGGTGACGCTGTCACCTGAGTTGTGATTAGAAATACCAGTACCATAAGCATGAGGACCTGTATCATAAACAGCAAGTGCCGCAATTACTGGTCCTGTATGAAAGCCCTGATCTGTCATTACGGCTTGACATGAACTGGCGCCATGAAAAGGCACACCAGGAAAATGCGCAAGAAACGCTTCTCGAATCAACTCGAAATTGTATTCTTCCGTGTAGTAACACATCACGTAAGACAAGTTCTGTTGTGTCAATTCTGACCTGAGCGTTTTTATCGCTGAGTCTTCATCTTTAATATGAGTAAAAACTGATTGGCAATGCATACGATTTTATAATTGGATATCACTCTGCTGTTATACCATTCCAACCAATTTTCTCTAGGTAAGAAGGTGTTAATTTCATTAATAAGTTACGATTATCTCGTGATAGATCGTATTTATAATTGAACTACAACAATGTTTTCACCTTTTTTAAAGGTGATTTTTTTCGATTCAGGCATGATGTCCCATTCTACTGACTTATGCTTTTCGTTGAGATTGATAAAATTACCAGATTGATTTAGATCAATTTTTAGAGTGCTACTTTCTGTCGTTTCGAGCGAAATTCCCATTGAGTCACGATTAATCGTGATTATTTCTCCTTCAATTGTTACATCGCATCGTTCTTTTTGTGAACAGTCAACGCTATTAACGCTCTCGTGTGTAAAGGTACGCCAGAAAAATGCGCCTATTAAAACACTGAGCATGATTAAGATTTGTGCAAGTCGCGCCTTTGTTAACTTTTGTGCAGGCATAATTACTAATATCCTTGTTACAAACTTCAAACTTTTTAAATAAAAAATGATTTCCAGAGGTCCAGTAAGGTTACTACCCTGTCATTGAATTGTTAATTCAAGTATAGTGTCACGCTGAAAATGCCACTTTTTATTAAAGTCAGCAATGGAAATAAGGTGATGATAACACTTGAATTCTAGAGTTTACTTGGGTGGTGTTACGACGCAAGTCGTGTTGGAAGTAAAAGTGTAGTTAATTAGAAATTGGAAGCATGCAAATGAGCCAAGTAAAGCAGCTTGAACAAAACTACAACTATACAGTCGTTCGCCAATTTACCCTTGTGACCATTTTATGGGGCATAGTTGGTATGGCTGTTGGTGTTTTGATTGCCGCTCAATTAGTTTGGCCACAGCTAAACTTTGATACGCCGTGGTTGACGTACAGTCGCTTACGTCCACTGCATACTAATGCGGTAATTTTTGCGTTTGGTACCAGTGCTCTGTTCGCAACGTCTTATTATGTTGTACAGCGCACATGTCAAACACGTCTTTTTGGTGGCCCACTCGTTGCCTTCACCTTTTGGGGTTGGCAAGCAATCATCCTGGCAGCAGCCATTACTTTGCCTCTCGGTTTAACATCGGGTAAAGAGTATGCTGAGCTAGAATGGCCTATTGATATCGCAATTGCGCTAGTATGGGTATCATATGCGGTGGTGTTCTTCGGCACACTAGTGAAGCGAAACACGTCACATATTTATGTGGCAAACTGGTTCTTCGGTGCCTTTATTATCACAGTAGCAGTACTTCACATCGTGAACAGCATGGCTATTCCTGTGTCACTTGGTAAATCTTACTCGATTTACTCGGGCGCAGTGGATGCGATGGTTCAGTGGTGGTATGGACACAATGCGGTAGGTTTCCTACTGACCGCTGGTTTCCTAGGTATGATGTACTACTTCGTTCCTAAACAAGCTGAACGTCCTGTTTATTCTTACCGTCTATCTATCGTTCACTTCTGGGCACTTATTTCTCTATATATTTGGGCAGGCCCTCACCACCTTCATTATACAGCGCTGCCAGACTGGACTCAGTCTCTAGGTATGGTTATGTCGCTGGTTCTATTTGCTCCTTCTTGGGGTGGTATGATCAACGGTATTATGACGTTATCTGGTGCATGGCATAAGCTTCGTTATGACCCTATCCTACGTTTCCTAATCGTTTCACTGTCGTTCTACGGTATGTCTACCTTTGAAGGCCCGATGATGTCGATTAAGACGGTTAACGCACTTTCTCACTACACAGACTGGACCATTGGTCACGTTCACTCTGGTGCGTTAGGTTGGGTTGCGATGGTCTCTATCGGCTCTGTATATCACTTGGTACCTCGCCTATTTGGCCAAGAGCGTATGTACTCTGTTGGTCTAGTTAATGTGCATTTCTGGCTAGCAACAATCGGTACCGTTCTTTACATCGTTGCGATGTGGATCTCTGGTGTAATGCAAGGTCTTATGTGGCGCGCGGTTAACTCTGACGGTACGCTAACTTACAGTTTTGTTGAATCTGTAGAAGCGTCTTATCCGTTCTACTTTGTACGTTTCCTAGGCGGATTTATCTTCCTATCTGGTATGTTCCTAATGGCATACAACACGTACAAAACGGTAAGTGCACCTAAAGAAAGCCTAAAAGCTATCCCACATCCGGCATAAGGAGATTTAAGAATGAGTAATAATTCTAATAATCGCCATGAAATCTTAGAACGTAATGTCGGTTTGTTGGCTATTTTTATCGTGTTTGCTATCAGTTGGGGTGCTCTTGTAGAGATCACTCCTCTGATTTTCCAAAAGCAAACGACTGAACCTGTAGAAAATCTGCGCGCTTACACTCCTTTGGAGATGGAAGGCCGTGATATCTACATCCGTGAAGGTTGTAACGTCTGTCACAGCCAGATGGTTCGTCCTTTCCGCTCAGAGACTGAACGTTACGGTCACTACTCTGTTGCTGGTGAGAGTGTTTGGGAACACCCATTCCTTTGGGGCTCTAAGCGTACAGGCCCGGATTTAGCTCGTGTTGGTGGTCGTTATTCTGACGAATGGCACCGTGTTCACCTGTTAGATCCTCGTGAGCTTGTACCTGAGTCAAACATGCCAGGTTTCCCGTGGCTAGCTGAAAACGTTTTAGACGGTAAGCTAACTCAGAAGAAACTTGAGCTATTTCGTGATCAGTTCGGCGTTCCATACACTGATGAAGAGATCGCGAATTCGGCTAAAGAAGTAGAAGGTAAAACAGAGATGGATGCAATCATCGCTTACCTTCAGTCTCTTGGTCATGCAATGAAGTAAGGGGATCATATGGATTTCGGTACAATTCATAGTATTTATACCGTTGTACTCTTCGCTAGTTTTATTGGCATCGTATGGTGGGCATTTAGTAAAAAGCGTAAAGCACGCTTTGAAGAAGATGCCAACTTGGTGTTTGCTGACGAAGAACAAAAGACCCCTAATAACCAAGGAGTGAAGAAGTAATGACTACATTCTGGAGTCTCTGGATTATCGTGATTACTGTCGGCACGCTAGTAGGCTGTGCGATTCTCCTGACTTGGTGCGCTAAAGATAAAATGGGCGTCGAGGAAGGGGAAGACATGGGCCACGAGTACGATGGTATTCGCGAGCTAAACAACCCTCTACCAAAGTGGTGGACTTACCTGTTTGTAAGCACATTTGTGTTCGCAGCAGTTTACCTTGCCCTATTCCCAGGTCTAGGTAGCTTCAAGGGCTTTTTAAACTGGCAGAGTTCGGCTCAAACCGTTCGCTCACTAGAAGAGTCAAAAGAAGCCATCGCTGCAGCACAAGAGAACAAGCAACTAAACCAATATGCAAAAGAACTGGATGATGCCGACGCTTACTTCGGCGAAGCATTCCGTAAACTTGCGCACAATGACAGTGGTCTACGCCCAATTCCTGAAATTGCGCAAGATCCTGAAGCATTAAAAGTTGGTCAGCGTTTGTTTTTGCAAAACTGTTCTCAATGCCATGGCTCTGATGCACGTGGTCAGAAAGGCTTCCCTAACCTGACTGATGATGCATGGCTATATGGTGGCGAGCCAGCAGCGATCGTTACAACCATCATGCACGGCCGTATTGGTCAAATGCCAGCATGGAAAGATGCCCTTGGTGAGCAAGGTGTTCAAGAAGTTGTAAGTTACACACTTAGTTTATCTGGTCGTAAAGTAAATGCTCGTGAAGCCGCGGCAGGTAAAGCACGCTTCGTAGTGTGTGCTGCTTGTCATGGTACCGATGGTAAGGGTAACCCTGCAGTCGGTGCGCCTGACCTTACAGACCAAGACTGGTTATTTGGTGACTCTCGTGCAGCTGTAACAGAAACCGTAATGAACGGACGCTCAGGCGTAATGCCTGCGTGGAAAGACATTTTGGGTGAAGATAAAGTTCAGCTCGTTGCCTCATATGTCTGGAGTTTAAGTAACTCAGAGAGTAAGTAACTGAGATATTACGTAACATAGCAATAACAGCCCCTTTCATAGGGGCTGTCTTTCCTTTAAATTTAACGCCTTACATTTTTTCATTTAGCTGTTGAGAACTTTTTTATGGTAAAGCCTTGGTATAAACAATTTTGGCCGTGGTTCCTAATCATCCTTCCTCTTACTGTCGTAGTTTGGACTGTGATTACTGTGGTCGTTTTCTCGAACAACTCTGTTTCTTTAGTCGCCGAGGATTACTATAAAAAAGGCAAAGGCATTAATATCGACATTAGTAAAATGAATGTCGCTCGTGACCTAGGTCTTAACGCTGAGATTTCCTCTGAAAATAACAATGTTGTGATTGTTTTCGCTAAAGGGAAGCTACCTCATTACCCTGCTCTAACGGCCACTTTCACTCATCGTACTCTTCCTGATCGTGACTTCACAAAGCTTGTAACAGCGGATGCATCTGGTAATTACCGACTAAAAGCTGAGGAATCTATTCAAGGACCATGGTTTGTTGAACTACAACCACACGACAAGCAATGGATGATCCAAGGTAAAGTTGAGTTTCCTGCCTCTTCAACACCGTTAATGAAGTAAGCATATGTGTAAATCCTGTTATCACTGCGGTGAAGATGTACCAGCCAACACGGATTTCAAAGTAGAAATATTGGGTGAAATTCGCGACATGTGTTGTCCGGGCTGCGAAACTGTGGCGCAGACTATTGTCGATAGTGGTCTTGTCTCATATTACCAATACCGCACTGCGCCTGCAGAAAAGGCAGATCTAGTACCAGAGCAACTCCAAGCTTTAATTCATTATGATAATCCGGATGTACAATCTGAATTCGTACGAAATCGCGAAAATGTTTCTGAAGTAACCCTTTCTTTGGAAGGCGTTTCATGTGCCGCTTGTGCGTGGTTAATCGAAAAGCAAGTTTCTAATACGGCCGGGTTGGTATCTATCCGTGTTAATACAACCACCAATCGAGCGTTACTAGCCTGGGATAAAACTCAGGTACGGTTAAGCGAGCTCCTTTCCGTTATACATAAACTTGGTTACAAAGCTGCACCTTTTGAAGCAGATAAGCAAGAAGCCTCTTACCATCGAATGATGAAGCAATATCTATATCGGCTAGGTATTGCAGGCTTAGCAACCATGCAGGTCATGATGCTCGCCGTTGCACTGTATCTCGAAGTCTTTGGTGATTTAGAGCCAGAGTTTAAAAGTTACTTTCGTTGGGTAAGTTTGATTTTTGCTACTCCTGTTTTGCTTTATTCCGCTCTTCCATTTTACTTAAACGCATGGCGCAGTATCAAAGGCCGAACCCTTGGTATGGATGTCCCGGTTTCTATCGCGTTGATCTTTGCCTATGTTGCAAGTTTAGTTGCAACAGTAACTGAACAAGGCGAAGTCTTCTTTGAATCTATCTCGATGTTTACCTTCTTTTTGTTAGTAGGTCGATTCTTAGAGATGCGCGCTCGTCGCAAAGCTGCTGCAGCGAGTGGTAACCTTCTTAAGTTGATTCCGGCAATTGCTACAACGCTGGACGGTGATCAGATACCCGTGAAGACGCTAAAAGTTGGCGATCGTATTCGCGTTCTACCTGGTGAACATATCCCCGCTGACGGTAAAGTTATTTCAGGCCGTATTCATATTGATGAATCCATGCTAACGGGTGAGTCAGTGCACGTTGTGAAACGAGAAGGTGATGTCGTCTATGCGGGAACGCTAAACGGAGACGAATCATTTGAACTCGAGGTAGTAAGCTCAAAGGCCGATTCAATGATTTCTAACATCGTGCGTTTACAAGATGAAGCTCAACACTCCAAACCTAAAATTGCGGAAATTGCAGACATTGTCGCCCGTTACTTTGTTGGTGTGATTCTTATTATCTCTGCTGGTACTTGGTTTTACTGGCATCAAACAAAACCAGATGATGCGTTTTGGATCATGCTGTCTGTGTTAGTCGCTACATGCCCATGTGCGCTATCTCTGGCTACTCCGACCGCTCTCACTTGTGCTACCTCTAGAATGGGTAATTTTGGCATTTTGCTTCGTAAAGGCCATGTGTTTGAGACACTATGTAAGATCAACCACTTAGTTGTAGATAAAACAGGCACTCTAACGAAAGGTGATATTGAGATCTGTGAAACAAAGGTACTTAGTGATCTCCCACAGAAAGATTGTCTATCACTAGCTGCAGCTTTAGAGGCTCATGCAAACCACCCTATCGCTCGTTCTTTTGCAACTTTCACCAATGATGACTTTATCGTGTCTGATGTGCAAAACGTGATTGGGTCAGGGATTGAAGGGATATGGAATGGCAAAATCGTTAAGATAGGTAGTGCTGCTTTTGTTCAAGGCAAAGAAAGTGATGAAAGCCAGGCGGTCTATCTGTCGGTTGATGGCAAGCATGTCGCTAGCTTTTACTACCGCGACCCTATCCGAAAAGAAAGCAAAGCCTTTATTCAACGTTTTGCTGACGCTGGAATTAAGACAACCCTGCTAACTGGTGATTCTCTCTCAAACGCCCAACCAGTGGCGAATGAAATTGGTATCGATCACATCGTCGCGTCAGCAAAGCCAGAAGATAAGCTTGCATACCTTAAGAGCTTGGACGAAAACAGTATCACTATGATGGTTGGTGATGGAATCAATGACGCGCCGACTCTCGCCGGAGCTCACCTTTCTGTCGCAATGGGCGGTGGTACAGATGTCGCTAAAGCTTCTGCAGATATGACGTTACTTGGGGATAATCTCGAAAAGCTACTAGAGGCACGTTTGCTTGCACTGCGTACAAGAAAGATTATTCGAGAAAACTTGGCTTGGTCTTTGGGTTACAACCTGTTAATTTTGCCTTTGGCGGTCGCAGGTTTAGTGGCTCCCTACATTGCAGTAGTTGGCATGTCTGCAAGCTCAATTATCGTTGTATCTAACTCTTTGCGCCTGCTCAAAGAGAAATAAGTAGAGAAAGCAAACATGGAAAGTCTTTATATATTGATTCCCATCGCTATCGTTCTCGTTTGTGTTGCTGTCGCCGTTTTTCTTTGGGCGGTAAGAAGCGATCAGTTTGAAGATCTTGAACGGCAAGGGCATAACATTCTTCTCGACGAAGAAGACCAATCTAATAGTGATAAAAAGTAGCGACCTTTATGACTCCTGATTTTATCGGTGCGTTGATGATCGGCTTAGTAGGAGCCGGTCATTGTATGGGTATGTGTGGTGGTATCGCGTCTCTGCTTACCATGGGCTCTTCTGCTAAAAATAAAACCACCCCTCTTATCCCCCTCTTCTACAACCTCGGACGATTGATCAGTTATACCTTAATAGGAGCATTAGTGGGTGGTGCTATATCAGGTTTATCTGAGCTTAGTGGGTTAACGCATTCTCTTGCTTGGTTAAGGCTGATTGCGGCGTTATTCATGATCCTGGTCGCGCTGTATATTGCTAAATGGTGGCAAGGCTTACTTTTAATAGAAAAGCTAGGGCAGTATATCTGGCGCTTTATCTCGCCGGCAGGGAAGAATCTGTTGCCACTAAAGCATCCTCTTCACGCGTTGCCATTTGGCTTTATTTGGGGTTGGTTACCATGTGGTTTAGTTTATTCAGCGCTTACTTGGTCGGCGGTTTCTGGTAGTGCGATGAACGGCGGCCTAATTATGCTTGCGTTTGGGCTCGGAACGCTACCTGCGATGCTTATTATTGGATACGGTGCCAATCATTTTCAGAAATTACAAAAATCATTAATATTTAGAAATATTTCAGCATTAATCCTTATTGGCTATGGTACGTATACCGCTGTAGGAGCCTTAGCGTTACTCGGTTTCAGATAACGTTAAACTCTATTGAGGTGACATTTTTGCTACCCTTTAGGATTAAGCGATGCTAAAATATTGATGTATATCAAATAGTGAAAGGTTGTTATGATTTCTGAAAAACCTGCAACAAAGCGTATCCAATCAGGCGGTTGCGCCATTCATTGCCAAGATTGTAGCATTAGTCAACTGTGTATCCCGTTCACTCTAAATGAGGCAGAACTTGACCAGCTTGACCAAATCATCGAACGTAAGAAGCCTATTCAAAAAGGACAAGAGCTTTTTAAGGCCGGTGATGAGCTAAAATCGCTATACGCTATCCGCTCTGGTACCATCAAGAGCTATACGATCACAGAGCAAGGTGATGAGCAAATCACAGCGTTTCACTTAGCTGGAGACTTAGTCGGTTTCGATGCTATCACTGGTGACTCCCACCCTAGCTTTGCTCAAGCACTCGAAACGTCGATGGTATGTGAAATCCCATACGAAATTTTAGACGATCTATCGGGTAAGATGCCTAAGCTTCGCCAGCAAATCATGCGTTTGATGAGTAACGAAATTAAAGGTGATCAGGAAATGATTTTGCTTCTTTCTAAAAAGAATGCAGAAGAGCGACTAGCTGCTTTCCTTTACAACCTATCAACGCGTTTTTCTCAGCGTGGCTTCAGCCCTAGAGAGTTTCGTTTAACTATGACTCGTGGTGATATTGGCAACTACCTTGGTCTTACAGTCGAAACGATTAGTCGTTTGTTAGGTCGTTTCCAGAAATCTGAGATCCTAAGCGTAAAAGGTAAATATATCACTATCTTAGACCACGATGCATTGATGGAACTTGCTGGTGTAACTAAAGAATAATACACCCTAATTATTGATGTAGCTCGAAAATGAGCTACATCATATTTCTCATAAATTCCTTTCGAAAGTCCTCAAAAAGTTCTCCAAACTAAGCTACAGTAAAAATGTACGGTGAGTACTCCAAAATACTGATTTAATTTACATTCAGTATCTGGTTTTGCAATAGAAGTGGGCTTAGTTATGAGTATATACAGTAAGATCCTTGTTGTAGCTGACATCAATAATGATGAGCAGCCCGCACTTGCAAGAGCTGTTCAATTAGCTCAGAAAAGTGTATCTAGAAGCCGAATCACTTTCTTTTTATCCATTTACGATTTCTCGTATGACATGACGTCAATGCTATCGGTGGATGAAAGAGATGCTATGCGTCGAGGTGTCATTCATCAGCGTGAGCAGTGGATGCGTAAAATTGCTCAACCATACCTAAACGATGGCTTCGACTTTGATGTTTGTGTTGTCTGGCACAACCGCCCTTATGAGGCGATTATTGCTGAAGTCTATGCAGGCAATCATGACCTAGTCATCAAAGGCACACGTAAGCATGATGTTTTAGAGTCTGTCATTTTCACACCGACAGATTGGCACTTGTTGCGAAAATGCCCTATTCCAGTGCTTCTTATTAAGAATGCTGCTTGGCCGGAACAAGCAAGTATCCTTGCCTCAGTACATGTGGGCTCAGAAAACCCGACTCATATTGATCTCAACGATACGATGGTCGAGCGATTAAAAGAAATCACCACTCGGCTTGAGGCCAAGCCATATCTTGTTAACGCCTACCCCGTTACACCGGCGAATATTACGATTGAACTTCCTGAATTTGACCCAACGACTTATACCGATGCAGTGCGAGGTCATCATTTAACGGCTATGAAAGCACTACGCCAAAAACATGGTCTTGATGAAGAACAAACGATAGTTGAGCAAGGTTTACCTGAAGATGTCATTCCGGCAGCTGCAGAGCGCTTGAACGCAGCAATGGTTATTTTAGGTACCACAGGGCGAACAGGGCTTTCGGCTGTCTTTATTGGTAATACAGCGGAGCACGTAATTGATAAAATAAATTGCGACGTGTTGGCTCTAAAACCAAAAGGCTATATTAGCCCTCTCGACCCAAATACAGCAACCTAATCTCTCCTTAGTATCGCTATGTATTGAGCACTTTCAAATAAGCGCTAATAAATCCCCCCAATACAGGGGGATTTTTGTTTGGGAACAGTTAAAGCGTTGGGTACAAAAAAGGAGGTCTAATTGACCTCCTTTTTTACGAGTTAGATGTTCGTAACATCGATGAACATCGATTCATCAATATTCGTCGAAGAAACGACAGCCTCATTAAATTCATACTCTTCGCGGTTACCTTCACGATCTAGCGGTAAGTTAACAAAGTCGAACAATTCGCGGTCTGCTAGTTGGCTTGGGCTTACGTTTTGAATTGATTTAAAAATTGCTTCCACACGCCCTGGCGTCTTCTTATCCCATTCAATCAACATTGCTTTTATAGATTGACGCTGAAGGTTCTCTTGAGAGCCACAAAGGTTACACGGAATTATTGGGAAATCCTTGTGCTCAGCGTATTTGATCAAATCTTTTTCACGACAGTAAGTCAATGGACGAATGACCACGTTACGACCATCATCAGAGCGTAGCTTTGGTGGCATCGCTTTAAGGCGAGAGCCGTGGAACATATTCAAGAACATTGTTTCGACGATGTCATCCATGTGATGACCTAGCGCAAGCTTAGTTGCACCAATCTTCTCTGCAAATGAATACAGCGTACCACGTCGCAGGCGTGAACACAGACCACAAGTGGTTTTGCCTTCTGGTACCTTCTCTTTTACGACGGAATACGTGTCCTTATCGACGATATAGTAAGGGATGTTCAGTGTTTCGAAATACTCTGGCAGAATGTGCTCAGGGAAGCCCGGTTGTTTTTGGTCTAGGTTTACCGCAACCACTTCAAATTTGATCGGTGCGGCTTTTTGAAGATTCAGCAGGATATCAAGCATCGCGAATGAATCTTTACCACCGCTAATACATGCCATTACAACATCGCCTTCTTCGATCATGTTGTAATCAGTAATGGCATTTCCAACATGTCTTCTTAGGCGTTTCTGAAGCTTGTTGAATTCTAGGGTTTCTTTTCTTGTATCTATTTGGTTCATTGCGGGCTCTCACATCGCCGATAAATCGACTAGGACTTCCTAACATGGGTTTCTTTGGGGCGTGGATTATACGAGCTTTTTACGCAGGATTAAATGCTTGTCTTATTGAGTCTTTAAGAAAAGAGTGTGAAAGATACTTTAGTTACGGTCAAAATTAAAAAAGAGCTGCGATTGCAGCCCTTTCTAAACGTTCAGTGTTCATTTCTTTGCGTTAGGTAGATAAGGTAACACTCGCATCGTCGGTTCTGGTAGTGTCATTGTGCCACCTTGCCCTATTTCACTTAGTGCGACTTGTATCTTGCCATTGACAATTGGCTTTTCGGTTCCGTTTGAGAAAATCACTTTATCATTCAGTTGATTTGCAAACTCCATCGTCACACCTTGAACCTCCGGTGTAAACCAACCCGCAAACATACCGCCTAAATCTTCCAGCATCGTCTGCATTTGAGGTAGAAGAGGCTTAAGTTGGTCGTAAGAAACGTTACCCTGTAATGGTTCTTTGGTCATCACGACAAGTGAGTAATCGCAACGTGTATCTTTTGGGGTATCGACAAAAACCAACGGATTCGCTGACTTTAAGTTTTTATCAACAGGTAAAGGCAACTCTTGTGAAGCAGGGATAACAAACTCTTCATAGTGCTCTTCTTTTTCCATCCAAGCTTTTTCTATCATACAAATTTGTTTAGTTTTTGCGTCCACAAAAAAGACACCAACTTTCACATCGTCATGCCCTTCTTTATTGTTGTTTTTTAGTTGAGTATATAACTTTGAGTACGTGAACATGTACTCTTGAGCTTGGGTTATCGGCGATGCAAGAATTAGCGCCGCACTTCCCAACAGACTTAGGCTTAACTTTTTCATTTTATCCGTTATTTTATTGCGTCCAGTAGGCGTTGTTATGACGAATCATAGCGCGAAGATCGTGTACATAGGCGATGCCACGTTCAGAATAGGCTAGCAACCCATGCGTTAACTCTGACGCGGTTGCGACCGTTAACAAGCCCTTGTTCTTTTCAGCCAGAGATGTTCTGATTTCACGCAGGTCTGCATACGCTGGGTTTCGATTAACGTTCATAAAGTAGCCATGAACAGACTGTTGTACAGAATCGAATTTTTCAACTTCATGAACTTTGTTAGCGCCACGTTGCGCTGGAACAATTCCACAGCCCTTTTTATAACACCATTGGCCGAACAAGTTGTTTGCTTGAGTAGCAAAACGAGAAGTGCCCCACGCAGATTCATTTGCCGCTTGAGTTAGAACCAAGGCTTCAGGTAAGACGTTCACTCGCACAAGCATCTCATCTAGCCACGTTTGATCAATCTTATCGTTACTCAAGGGCAACGAATACAGAGATGATAACCGCTGAGCATACTCTTGTTGTTCTTGCGTCACTTGTCCCACCTTTAAAGAGGTAAGAAAGGCCCGCTCATGACGAATTCGTTGATTCTCAAGAGCAATTTTAGGCCTTAAAAAATCAAAAAAAGCAGCTTTTTTCTCTTTCGTATCTTTTATTGAATTGAAGTCTGGGATATCACCGATGTATGGCAAGTGTGATAAATCGACATGCTTAATCTTGCCAGAGAGTACGTCAGGATTTTCCACATATTTAAACTGTTTCTCGTAGTGTAAATATGGGCCTATAGAAATGAAAGTGGCGGCTATACAGGTTGCCGCCACTCGTAAACTTATTGATTTCAAAGAATTAGGCATCAAACACCTGTGAGTTACCATCGTGATCATTATCGTTTTTCTGTGTTGTAACGATCTTAAGCTTAATTCCAAACATTTCGCGGTAGAGTATGCCTTTCAAATGGAAGAAGAATGGCAGCACAAAAATCAAGCCAATACCGTAGAACATTGCTGCAATAATAAACATTAACATCACGCCTAAGTAAAGCCCCGCGACCACAAAAATCTTCTTGTTGATTGCGCGAAGTGATAACAGCAACGCTTGCATTGGTGGCACCCTTTTCTCACAAATCAACAAAATAGAGTGACTAAATGCCAAGGAAAGATACAGCGACAGTAAAGGAAAAATCATACCAACCACACCTTGTAGCATTAAGCTCATGAGCGTTGCTAGAATAACAGGAATGGTGAACTGCAACCCCTTTCCAACATGGCGCAACTTAGTCTTCAGGCCGGCGACATGGCTCATAGCCATCAAGCTGATCCCCGCATAAATTGGTGCGCTAATCACCTCATAACTGAAATTCGCGACATAAATAGAAGACACAATATCGTTTGTGAACGACTCTGGGTTCTCAAATGCATCAAGAATAACGCTCAAATCGCCCAACTGCAGTTTTAATGCAATATAGAAAATACCTAACTGGACAAAAAGCAATACAATAATGGCAGGAGAAAATGATAAAAAGTGCTGGATGGTTGCTCGCCAAGCTTCGTTAAAAACCGCGCCAGCTTTAAGCTCGTAGTTGCCAGACAAAGCTCGCTCTACACTCCCCCCAAGATTGAAATCTTTCTCAAAATCGTCGTTCATAGTTTATCCAAGACTAACTTGTAAAATTTTGACTGGAATTCCAGTCAATTAATGTAATCGTCATTATAAAGAAATCTTTCCACATCTAACATCACAACTCACCTACAATCCTTGCAATCTCAACTGTATGGTTGATAATTAACCACTTTCAAGGTCATGAAATTGAAACAATTGTTGAACAAAGTTTAGTGCTATCAAACTGTGTCTAGATGCCAATTAATCTCATAAAAACAGTATGGTAAGGAATGATGGCTTTTTCCTGCAAAATTATTTCTGTTTCAAGATAAGAAAATGCTTTAATTTCACACTTTTGGTGATTATGATGCGCGCCTCAAAAGTGAATGGTTAGTGTCACATCAGCTGGGATAATCCCGGCTTGAACGTGGGGGAAATACAGACGTTGAACGCAAAACCGCAAGCAGGAAAGCCAGTTATTCGTTTATCTGGTATTAGTAAAAGTTTCGATGGTAAGGAAATCATCGGTAATTTAAATCTGGATGTTAATCATGGTGAATTTCTGACGATTCTCGGGCCTTCTGGTTGTGGTAAGACAACAGTTTTACGCATGATTGCAGGTTTTGAAACGGCAGATAACGGTCAAATTATTTTGGATGACCAGGATGTAACACAGGTTCCTGCAGAGCAAAGGCACGTCAACACGGTATTTCAAAGTTACGCATTGTTTCCACACATGACCGTATATGAGAATGTCGCTTTTGGTCTTCGTATGCAGAAAACGCCTACTGCGGACATTGAACCACGAGTAATGGAAGCGCTACGCATGGTGCGCCTAGAAAAAATGGCTCAGCGTAAGCCTCATCAGCTTTCTGGCGGTCAGCAACAACGTATCGCCATTGCGCGTGCGGTTGTTAACAAACCAAAAGTACTGCTGCTAGATGAATCTCTATCTGCACTTGATTACAAACTGCGTAAGCAAATGCAAATCGAGCTTAAACAGCTTCAGCGTCAACTTGGTATTACCTTTATCTTCGTTACGCACGATCAGGAAGAGGCCCTATCGATGTCTGACCGCATTATTGTTATGCGCGACGGTGTTATCGAGCAGGATGGTTCTCCACGTGAGATTTACGAAGAGCCGAAGAACCTATTTGTTGCTCGCTTTATCGGTGAGATCAACGTATTCAACGCAACCATGCTAGAGCGTATCGACGAGAAACGTATCCGTGCAGAAATCGAAGGTGTCGAGTCTGTTGTTTACTACGATCAGGAAGCGCAAGCAGGTGAAAAACTGCAAGTACTACTTCGCCCAGAAGACTTACGTATCGAAGAGATCAAAGAGTCTGAAGAAAAAGGCATCGTAGGTCACGTAACAGAGCGTACCTATAAAGGTATGACGCTTGATTCCGTTATCCAATTGGATTCAGGCATGCGTGTAATGGTTAGCGAATTCTTTAACGAAGATGATCCTGATGTGGACCACTCACTTGGCCAGAAAGTCGCTATCACTTGGGTTGAGAGTTGGGAGGTAGTCCTCAATGATAAGCAAGAAGATTAATCTTCAAAACGCGATCATTACCTTAATCGTCGGTTGGTTAACACTTTTCGTGTTGGTACCAAATGTGATGATTATCGGTACGAGTTTCTTAACGCGTGATGAAGCAAACTTAATCGAAATGACATTTACTTTCGACAACTACTTACGTCTACTCGACCCCTTGTATGCGAAAGTGCTGATGCACTCGTTCTACATGGCGATTGTGGCGACGTTGTTGTGTTTAGTAATTGGTTACCCATTTGCTTACATCATAGCGAAAATGCCAGAGAAATGGCGCCCATTCATGTTGTTCTTAGTTATCGTACCTTTTTGGACAAACTCTCTTATCCGTACTTACGGCCTGAAGATTGTTCTGGGTACACAAGGTATTTTGAACAAATCATTAATGGCGATGGAAATCATCGATAAGCCATTACGTATTATGTACACCGAAACAGCAGTAATGATTGGTCTTGTGTACATCCTGCTTCCATTTATGATTCTGCCGCTTTACTCGGCAATCGAGAAGTTGGACAACACTTATATCGAGGCGGCGAAAGATCTTGGTGCGAACAAGTTCCAAACCATTACGAAAGTGATTCTACCTCTTACAATGCCTGGCATTATCGGTGGTTGTTTGTTGGTTCTGCTACCAGCACTAGGTATGTTCTACATCTCTGACCTTCTTGGTGGTGCGAAGAACCTACTGATTGGTAACGTTATTAAGAGCCAAGTATTGAACGCTCGTGACTGGCCATTTGGTGCTGCGACCAGTATCGCCCTCACCTTAGCAATGGCTGTGATGCTTTACGCTTACTACAGAGCAGGCAAACTATTGAATAAGAAAGTGGAGCTAGACTAATGGGACGCACAGTTAGATTTAGCTTTATGGCGCTGGTGTATGCATTTTTGTATCTGCCAATCATCGTCTTAATTGTTAACTCATTTAATGCCAACAAATTTGGTATGAAATGGGATGGTTTCACCACGAAATGGTACGAAACCTTAGTAAATAACGACAGCCTAATGCAAGCTGCATGGCATTCATTGAACGTAGCGGTATTCTCAGCGACAGCAGCAACCATCATTGGTAGCTTAACGGCCGTTGCCCTATTCCGTTACTCGTTCAAAGGTAAAGGTGCGGTAAACGGCATGCTGTTTGTCGTGATGATGTCTCCAGATATTGTTATGGCGATTTCATTGCTTGCTCTGTTCCTAGTATTAGGCGCGCAGCTTGGCTTCTTTACTCTATTGATTGCTCACATCACCTTCTGTCTACCATTCGTTGTGGTAACAGTGTACAGCCGCTTAAATGGCTTTGATGTGAAAATGTTGGAAGCTGCAAAAGACCTTGGTGCAAGCGAATGGGTAATCTTGAAACAGATCATCCTTCCTCTTGCTAAACCAGCGGTTGCTGCAGGTTGGCTACTGAGCTTTACCCTGTCTTTGGACGATGTGATCATCAGCTCGTTTGTAACGGGTCCAACATACGAAATCTTACCATTGAAGATTTACTCCATGGTTAAGGTGGGCATTTCACCGGAAGTGAACGCCCTAGCAACGGTGATGTTGATTGTTTCTTTGGTCTTGGTAGTAATTTCTCAGTTGCTAGCAAGAGAAAAAGTGAAGTAGAATCCGCACCTGTTAACATCACGAAACAGAATGGTTACATGCCATTCTGTTTTTCTATCTATCGTCCAAAATTGGACAACGTTTGGTTTGGAGCTAACGTCAATGAAAAAATGGGCTACTCTATTAGCTGGTAGTGCATGTGCGCTTTCTCTGTTCTCTGGTACAGCGACAGCGGATGATAAAGAACTAGTATTTATGAACTGGGGTCCTTACATCAACAGTAATATCCTAGAGCAATTTACTAAAGAAACTGGCATCAAAGTGATCTACTCGACTTACGAGTCGAACGAAACTTTGTATGCAAAGCTAAAAACCCATAACCAAGGTTATGACCTAGTAGTACCTTCAACGTACTTCGTGGCGAAGATGCGTGACGAAGGCATGCTACAAAAGATCGATAAGACTAAGCTGAAAAACTTCGGCAACCTAGATAAAAACTACCTAGACAAGCCTTACGATCCAAGTAACGACTACTCTATCCCACACGTTGTTGCGATTACAGGCCTAGCGGTTAACGCAGATATGTACGATCCAAACGACTTCCAAAGCTGGGCTGACCTATGGAAGCCTGAGCTTGAAGGTCAAGTAATGTTGATGGACGACACTCGTGAAGTGTTCCATATCGCTCTGCGTAAACTTGGCTACTCAGGTAACTCAAAAGACCTTAAGCAAATCGATGAAGCGTACGCTGAGCTACAAAAGTTGATGCCTAACGTTTTAGTTTTCAACTCTGACAACCCTGGCGCACCTTACATGTCTGGTGAAGTGGGCGTTGGTATGCTTTGGAACGGTAGCGCCGCAGCGGCACAAAGTGAAGGCCTGAACCTTAAACTCGTTTTTCCTAAAGAAGGCGGTATCGGCTGGGTTGATAACTTCGCTATCTCTTCCGGTGCGAAGAACGTAGAAGCCGCTCACAAGATGATTGACTTCCTACTGCGCCCAGAAATCGCAGAGCAAATCTCTCGTGATACTGGCTACCTAACGGCGGTGGAAGAATCGAATGCTAAGTTTAAAGACGTTGCCCCACTGTTCCCTTCTCAAGAAGACCTTGACCGCGTTGAATGGCAAGATGCGGTTGGTGATCTAACCGTTAAGTACGAAGATTATTTCCTCAAGCTGAAAGCGGGACAATAATCTAGCTTGTGTAACAAGTCATCAACCATAGGAAAATAGGCAGCAATACGCTGCCTATTTTTGTCTTAGGCTGATATAATCGCGCGTTGCTAGGTTTATTTGTCTTGGTATCATAGATTTATCGTCTCATAACAAGGAGACAACGATATTCAAGCTAAATGAACATATTTGTGCTTACTGCGATTTGGCTCAAATTGATAACTCCAACTAGTATTGACTTGTCCAATCGCGAAACAAAACGGAAAACAAATGAAAAGTAAATTCTACGCAAGCGCTCTATGTGCAGCGACGCTCATCGCTACCCCTGCAATGGCTGCTGATCAAGAACTGTATTTCTACAACTGGTCGGAATACATTCCAAACGAAGTTCTTGAAGACTTTACAAAAGAAACTGGAATCAAAGTTATTTACTCTACATACGAATCTAACGAGAGTATGTATGCAAAACTAAAAACTCAAGGTTCTGGTTACGACTTGGTAGTACCGTCTACCTATTTCGTCTCTAAAATGCGTAAAGAAGGCATGCTACAACAGATCGACAAAGAGAAATTATCTCATTTTGCCGATCTTGATACTAACTTCCTAAACAAACCGTTCGATCCGAACAACAACTACTCTATCCCATACATTTGGGGGGCGACCGGTATTGGTATCAATGCTGACATGCTAGACAAGTCATCGGTTTCTAAATGGGATGATTTCTGGGATAGCAAGTGGGAAGGTCAACTAATGCTGATGGATGATTCTCGCGAAGTATTCCACATTGCATTGACTAAGCTTGGTTACTCACCAAACACGACTAACCCAGAAGAAATCAAAGCCGCTTACGAAGAACTGAAAAAGCTAATGCCAAACGTATTAGTATTTAACTCAGACTTTCCTGCAAACCCTTACCTTGCGGGTGAAGTTTCACTAGGCATGCTTTGGAACGGTTCTGCATACATGGCTCGTCAAGAAGGCGCGAACATCGACATCATCT
This sequence comes from Vibrio sp. 1731, assembly GCF_033339955.1. Lineage (NCBI taxonomy): Bacteria > Pseudomonadati > Pseudomonadota > Gammaproteobacteria > Vibrionales > Vibrionaceae > Vibrio > Vibrio sp. 1731. The sequence continues at coordinate 98,841 of NZ_JAWOVO010000001.1, forward strand.
GGCCAGAAAAAGGCACTATCTTCTGGATGGACAGCCTAGCAATTCCAACTGGCGCAAAGAACGTTGACGCCGCTCATAAGATGATCGATTTCCTACTACGTCCTGAGAATGCAGCTAAAATCGCACTAGAGATTGGTTACCCTACTCCAGTTAAAACGGCACACGATCTGCTACCGAAAGAATTTGCTAATGATCCAAGCATCTTCCCACCACAAGAAGTGATGGACAGCGGTACTTGGCAAGATGAAGTTGGCGAAGCGAGCGTAATGTACGATGAGTACTTCCAAAAGCTAAAAGTGAACAACTAATTCGTTAGTTTTAAAGATATGAAAAAGCGGCTCATGAGCCGCTTTTTTGCTCTTAATGACAAGACAAAAACTCTTCCTGTTGAAGTTATTACGCTCTTTCTTTTCCTTCTAGAGCCAGTATCTCGTCAACTAATTTTGGAACCTCAACGCTTGCTTTTCCGTAGCGTTTTTCCTCAAATTCACTTTCTACCGCACTAGGTTCTAGGTTAATTTCAATGGTATGTGCGCCGTGCATTTTTGCATCATGAACAAAACCTGCTGCGGGATACACAACGCCAGAAGTCCCAATCGAAATAAACAAATCTGCTTCTTCTAATGACGCGTAGATATCACCCATTCGCAGTGGCATTTCACCAAACCAAACAATATGTGGTCGCATTTGTGAAGGGATCTGACAACAATGACAAAGCTCGCCGGTCTTAATGTCCTCATTGTGCTCTACTACTTGGTTAGATTCACTACAGCGGGCCTTGAGCAACTCACCATGCATGTGAATCACATTCTGACTGCCTCCTCTTTCGTGAAGGTTGTCTATATTTTGAGTGATGACCGTCACTTTACCTTCTAACTCAGCCTCTAAACGACCCAATGCTTCATGCGCTGCATTAGGCTTTATCGCATTATCTTGAAGTTTCTTGCGGCGTTGGTTGTAAAAATCTTGAACAAGGTCCGGATCGCGAGCAAACCCTTCAGGCGTTGCTACATCTTCGATACGGTGATTCTCCCATAGGCCATCTTGCGCACGAAATGTTTGAATACCAGATTCGGCCGAGATACCTGCACCAGTAAGTACTACAATATTTCTATAAGGGAAATTCATAACTCATCCTTGCTGTTTTTTCATTAGCTTAACACTGAAAGAATAGCAACAGTAGTAATATGGATTAGACCATAGTCGTAATGGTCACTATTAGAATTACAATTTAAGAGGAACAGCAATGAGACAAGTATCTCTAGCGTTTATATTGCTTATGACTTTGGCAGGCTGTCAACTTACCAATGTTGAAGGCGAAGTCGATGATGTAAAGGTAAGAGTCAGCACCAATGATGATGACCATCGAGGTAATGGTAATTTCTGTCCTCCGGGCCAAGCCAAGAAAGACAATTGCTAAAAGAGCGGCTTTATGCCGCTCCCATATTGGCCTCAATCCTCGTTGGTCGAAGATATTTTATGAATGGCTAGGTCAGCGCCATTGAATTCTTCTTCTTCTGAAAGCCTTAGTCCCATACTGGTATTAATCGCGCCGTAGACTGCAAGCGCCCCAAGCACTGCGATGGAAAGGCCCAAAAGCGTTCCTAGAAGCTGAACGATAATGCTCACGCCACCTAGCCCACCCAATGCGCTTTGACCAAAAATCCCAGCGGCAATACCACCCCAAGCGCCACATACACCGTGTAAAGGCCAGACACCTAGCACATCATCAATCTTGGTTTTGTTTTGTAGGTGGGTAAAAAGATAAACAAATAGCACGCCAGCAATCGCACCTGTCACTAAAGCACCGATAGGATGCATTAAGTCTGAGCCCGCACATACAGCAACCAAGCCAGCTAGTGGGCCGTTATGAATAAAGCCAGGGTCATCCTTACCAGCCAACAGTGACGCGACAATACCCCCGACCATTGCCATCAATGAGTTCATAGCCACCAAGCCACTTATGCCTGACACGGTTTGAGCTGACATGACGTTGAAGCCAAACCACCCCACACATAAGATCCAAGCTCCCAAAGCCAAAAACGGAATATTCGAAGGTGCAAAGTTGGTGTGCTTTCCTGCTCGAACTCTGCCTTTTCTCATGCCCAAAAACACGACGGCAACAAGCGCTATCCAGCCGCCAACACCATGCACAACGACTGAACCTGCAAAATCGTGGAAGCCATAACCAAAGGTATTTTCAAACCAAGCTTGAACACCAAAGTTTCCGTTCCAGATCATTCCCTCAAATAGTGGGTATACAATACCGACAGTGAAAAATGTTGCGATTAAAATCGGATAAAAACGAGCTCGTTCTGCGATACCACCTGAAACAATAGCGGGAATCGCTGCAGCGAAGGTCAGCAAGAAAAAGAACTTCACTAACTCGTAACCATTGCCTTGAGATAATGTCTCAGCATCAGCGAAGAAGGTGCCGCCATAAGCGACCCAGTATCCAATGAAAAAATACGCGATGGCGGATATACCGAAATCGGCCAAGATTTTAACTAAAGCATTAACTTGGTTCTTTTGGCGCACGGTTCCTACTTCAAGAAAAGCAAAACCAGCATGCATCAAAAAAACCATGATTGCGCCAAGTAGTAAGAAAAGTGTGTCGGAACTTTGCGTGAGAGTTTGTACAGCGCCGTGTACCTGATTGGCAGTTACACTCATTATGATTGTCTCCGTTGATCTGTAGCGCACTTATCCTGTGCATCAAAGTTAGGCTCATCACCAATTTGGTGAACTTAATTTATAGAGCGTCTAACAGAGCAATTCTCATTCCATAATTTATATTTCTAACACTTACGCTTTAATTTATTGTTTTGTATGAACTTTAATAAAATTACGTATTCTTGAAATGGTGTTTAACATGCTAATAAATGCACCAATATGGTTTTAGTGCACCAACACAATGCGCACTATATGGTTCAACAAACAGCAAACTCTCTACCATAAACGTAAAAGCCACCCCATGAGAGGTGGCTCATATACGGAATTGCTAACTAAAGGGGTTTATCGAGTGATCTTCCCTGCTTTTACATCTTCTAACCAACGTCCTTCGACAAGATAGGGAGGAAGCCAACCAGTTTCAACAGATAGACGGTTGCCTTTGTCGTACCACATGCAAGCCATGCCAAGCAGAGGGAAGTTGATAAAAGTTCTGATGCCTATCCTATCTGGTCCTAATTCTCTAAGATGATATTTCTCTTGGAACTGTAGGTTTTTAACGAGCGCTTCCTCAAAATCATAACCAATATTAGTAGTGAGCGCTGCGAAGGTTTCTAGGATCCCCATCGCAATTTCCAACGCCCAGTTATTCCCTTGAGCTACCGCTGCGTCCATTGCTGCAACCAGCTTATCAGGATAATCCGGTGTGCGGTTGTGGAACGACTGAATTACGTCTACTAGCATATAAGACAGCTCACCCGCTTTGGTAGAGCTCTGCCTCATCAAAGAAATTGGAAAGTTCGCCAATACGTCCATACTTGGCCTGTCACGCACAATTGTCGATATGAAATACATATCAATCCATCTATTAGGATTTATGCACCCCGTTTTTAAAATGCCTTCCCCGTCCCACTTTACTTCAGGATAGTCGAGAATCTTGATAGTTAATTCATCATTGGGATTCATAGCAAGTCGATGATAACAAGCGCCCATTAGAGAAGTTTCGTAAAGACGTAATGTACAAATTTGTTCGTCTTCATGCGAGGTTTGAAACCAGGTATACCAGCGAACCTGGTCAATGGCGAAATCACCAAGACTGACCAGGTTTTCCCGCCTGATTTTAAGACCTTCTTTTCGCTGATCTAGTATCTTATTGATAAATTCTTTCTCAGAAGAAACTCCACTTTCACTCAACTCAGGGTTTGCTTTGCGTTCTACAACTTTACTTTGCATTTTAACTTAGTCCTTTGGAATCAATTTTAAATTCTGCCACTTCTACTTTTACATCTGAGACATTCCCACCTTCAGGGATGTTTGCTTGAGTATGTATATATCGAATAGGTATACCGAACGAAGCTGCATGTTGAATTTTTCTTGCTGTTATTTTTTCAGTCGTCCCTTCCTTTTTTTCAGACATTAGGTTGGTGATTTCTGCAGTGTATTCCGTTGTCCCTTGCTGATATGCCATATTTCCAATCTTGCGGCTGCCCAGCGGGCTGCTCCCTCCTTTGGCCTCAACAATTATAATTTCACCTGGTGGCGGCTCTTCCACCTCGTAAACCATATCAAAATCGCCCGGCTTCGAAATTGAGGTTCCAATATCTTTGGGATGAAGCAGCTTAGCGTTAGGACGTTTACTCCGGACAAAGTCATCCGCGGCCAACTCACCTATTTTTGCAGACTGTTGGTTAATATTACCAATTTGAGCGTTATATCCCTCTTCGCCAGATCGAGCGTCCATTGCCTCTTGACGCTCTTTCAAGCATTCATCAATTTTTGCTTTGTTTCTTTCTGTTAGCTCATAATCACTCGTATTGAGTTCAGAGTTTTCTTTATACTCTGCTTTATTCAGCACAAGATCTTCAGTGAAGATCGTACAACCTTCCTCTCCACCAACTTTCTCTGAGTCAAAAACATGCGCATTTACAAACTCCTCAATCCCAACAACATACTGCACTTCGTGTCTGGTGCCATCTGAGTGATTGATATGACGATAAAAAGTAATCTCGTTTCTTTCGCAATCAATATGGTCTAAATCGTATTCATATCGAATATGATTTTTACCTTTGGGTTTTCGGATTTTGACTTGCGAGCGAACGCCATCTTCTCCGACGGATGATTCTTTTGCAGCTTCTAAAATCTGATCGCAAACCTCTTGGGGGACATCGCTTTGCGCCTGATACGCTGCCAACATTTGACCCAAGCGTTTTAGCCCTTCTTCACAAAGGAAACCTGTTGGATCAATCCACTGGATAGGATTGACTGCATATTGGTAATGGTTAATGCCACCAGCAATAGATATCGGATCTTGTTGGATAAAGCGTCCTAGCTTAGGATCGTAATACCGAGCGAGGTTGTAGTGTAAGTCGGTTTCTTGATCGAAGTACTGCCCTTGAAAACGCACTGGATTTACTACTTTTTCAATATGTACATGAGCAAAGCCATGAGCATCGTAGCTGGCACTCCATACAACATTCCCCTCGCAATCGATCAGTCGCTCTGGTTTACCAACTTGATCGCACTGGTACCAATAAATAACGTCATTTTCTAGCAGTGCCACTGGCGTGTAGGTTTCTGGTTGATATAGGTACCAGCGGAAAGCACATGAAGAGCGTTCACCAATTAAACGTTCCCCTTCCCACAAGAACTCCGTAACGCCTTGTTGTGTAATTTTCTTCGTCCTGCGCCCTAATGCATCATATTCATATTGACTGATGCCATCGTCAGTGTGAACTTCAATGAGCTGATTTAACGCATCAAATACGCGAGTCTGAACATGTCCTTGCCCCTCACGTTTTGTCTGGTTTCCTTGCGCGTCATATTTGAACCGAACACCATCGTGTACTTCAATACGATCAGCGAATACCTCTGAAGATGGCAAAGTAGGATTGCCAAAACTATCGTATTCAAATTTAGTCACTTCTCCGGAAGCATTGACTCGTTTCAGTTGCCCTAAGGTATCGTACTGATAGTGCGTTGCTCCTGCCGTATTATCAATGATTGATGAAATACGGTTTTGCGCATTGTAAACGTACTTTTTCTCTCTATCAGGCCAATGTTGTTCGACCAAACGACCAACACCATCATAAATGATGCGCTCATTAAAATGTGCCGTTTCAATTTGGGAAACTCGTCCCATTTCATCGTAATGAAATTTGATTTGAGGTAAATCTAGGTTTCCAAATCGAATCGCTGAAAAACGCCCATATCGATCATAAGAGAAGCTCAGCTCCGTATTATCTGGCAGTACCTGAGATACGCGTTGGCCAACTCTGTTAAACTCCTGCGCTATCTCAAACTGACCTTGAATTCGCTTTGTTAAATGCCCGAATGAAGAGTATTGGTATTGCAATGTTTGATGGCGATTGGATGCGAAAGTAAGTCGCCCACCAAGCGTATAATTGAAGTGGTTCTCTACAATACTGCGACCATTTCCTGCTTTGACGTGCTTGAGATAACCCGCAGCGTCATAGCGGTACAGCACGGTCCTATCGGCGACTTGCTTACGATGGATGCGCCCCATATCGTCATAATCCAATTGGCTTTGTAGATTATCAAAGCCAACAGTTCCTGATAGCTGGCCTTCATCGTCATACAGGAATTCGAACTCTAAGCCGTCACTCCGAACTAATTTAGTCAGGTTACGTTGTTGATCGTATTCGTAAGAAATATGGCTGCCATCGGGAAAGATGACTGCTTCTTGTTGCGCGAGTGCTCCCCATTGATACGAGGTAATGCCTGCTGGCGTTCGAATCTGAGCAACACGGCTGTGCTCATCGTAAGAATATTCTTCGCTATAACCGACTTTGTCTTCGTCGTTAAAATAACGAACTGATGTACGCCTGCCAAATTGATCATAAGCGAGTTGAGCAATACACCCATCGGGATAAGCAACGCCATTCACTAAATCTTCTTCATTGTAGCTATAACGAAGTAATGTACCGTCTATTTCATTCGCGATAAGTCTTTGTTGTTCATCCCACCACCACTGACTTTTCTTACCATCTTCAGACTCTTTTTTGACGACTTGACCGTGTTTATCGTAATCATACTCCGTGACACAGCCGAACTGATCGGTATCCCAAACTCTTTGACCGAGACTATTGTAGTAAGCCTTCTCGATATCCCCGTCAGGTGAAACCGTTTTAACTAACTTACCTAAGCCGTCATAGCCATATTGAATTTCTTTGCCAGAGGAATGAAACTTAGAAACTAATTGACCATGCTGATTATATTGATAATTGACCGTTGACTGATCAGGATAGATAGCTTGTGCTTTTCGTCCTAATTCATCATATTGCCATCTCCAAGTTCTACCTGTGGGGCTTATTTTCTCAAGTAGGTTACCCTGCTCGTCATGCAAGAAAGACCATTGATTATCTAACGAGTCAGAATAAGAAGAGTGATTTCCTTGATAATGGAAGCGATAGTCATAAATTCCTGCGTCCCCAACGTTTCTGATGCACTTCGCTTTTGCACCTTCGCCATCCCATTCAAAATAATGAGTAAAGCCAGTTGGTCGTACACGCTTAACAATTAAATGGCCGAGGTATTGATACTGTTCCTTTAGGCCCAAATGATTAGTTGCACTGACCAAATCATCGTGCTCATCATAGGTATAAGTTGCCAGAACTTTTTGGGACTTTGCATTAAGCAGTTCTACAAGGCGTCCTTGCTTATCATATTGACATTCAAGAACCGGACGCTTGTTATATGCGATCTCGATCAATCGATGGTTTCGAGAATACTGCAATTGAAACGTTGAAAACGTGCCATTTCTAACTTGTTTAACAAGCCAGCGATCATCTTTTTGTTCAAATCGATATTGATGCCCATTAGCGAGCGTCACGATCCGCGTTGCTGAATTTAGGAAATAACAGCTCGCACCAGCGTATATCTGGTAACTTGTTGCTCCAATATCTACTGGCTCAAATTCTGTGATATTGGCCTTATCGTCAACAAACTCCCAAGCGATAACATTGTCTTTCTCGTCCGTCTTTTCGCGTAATTCAAACTGAAATGCATGTCGCCAACCAAAGCCCATTCCATGATTTACATCCGACTGCGAAGAGCGGTAAGTGCGCTGCCAAGTAGTACCTTGTTGTAGCTCGATATCATAGAGTTCGAGAATTTCTTCACCCGTCACAAGTGATACAGGATCACCGGCTTTCTCATGTTTTTCGCTGCTTTGTTGCTGAGGCTTGGCGGATGCGGCACTTCTGCCACTCTTTTTATTCGACTTCCCCTTTCCCTTCGATGGTTTTGCATTGACGGTATTTTGAGTTGGTGGAGGCGTAACCGCTGACGAGAGTGCGTAGTTTTCGCCGGTAGGTACAATTCGAGCGACATGCAAATAACCGTTCACCAAAGCATTGGCAAACGTTGAATTATAGTGTTGGGAAGTAAGCTCACCGTCAGGTATGTTTGGTTTGAATTGACCAATCGCATAGAACAAGTCCTCGACAGAGCGAAGGTCAAGCTCACCAAAGCTCTCAAGAAACTCTATTGCCTCTTGTTTGGTCACGAATGTTTTAGGTTCGCCGCTAGTAAGTAACTGACCAGAGAAGTGATAACTTTCGCCAAAGCGATTCGTGATAGGAATGACGAATTGAGGGATCATAGCCGTAACGTGTTTGTCCTTTTCTTACCTTGCCGCATCATTTAATGCTCGTTTCGCTCTTTTTATTTGTGAGAGCAAGATGCCTTAATCAAACATCCTCCGATAGAGATTCCTCTGTATGCGTAGACTGAATGTATTGATGGCAATTTTCACGTATGCAACTCTTTGAATTTCTGAGCGCAGCGTACTTTAACGGGACGATGAATCCTGAGTAAATGAACAATAGCGTGAGTGAGACTAATGTCTCATCGTGACGCGATTTTTTTACATGTTTCTTACTTAACTATGATTTTCTGCCCAGTTACGTAAATTCACTCAATAAGTTGCATCAAGTATCACCACTGCGACTCAACGCTTCATATTTGAGACAAAACAGCAACAAAAAAACCGCCTATTACGGCGGTTTTGCTTAAAGAATACTGATTAAAGGTTTGGACCTGTCGATGGTCTGTGTGGTTGGTTATTGAGCAGTTGCTGCATCCCTTGAAACATTCGCATAAACCACACCAAGATGGCTAATGCAGCAAACACCATCCCTACCCAAGGAATAAAGTAAGCGATGGTTTCAAGCAAAGTACTATGCAACCAATAATCACTCACGCCAACGAGTACACCGTTAGAAGTCGCGACGGTGACGATCAACACAACAAAAAACGTCAGGTAGAGAAAGAAGGTACGAATTAAACCGTAGTAATGAGAAATCACTACGTCGCTGTCCTCCCCCTTATCCAAACGGTAACCCGCATAGATAATTGCGATAACGCCTGAGATCAGAAACGTAAACGGGGTCAGACAGCTCAGGATGTACGCAACCCAAATCCCGTTATGAGGTTTGTTCATTCGCTTTCGCTCCTTTTACTTCCGTTTGTGCTGTATCTGTTTCACCCATCGCTTCTTTGGACTTCACTTCCTCATACCAAAGATCGTGATGCTCTTTCGCCCATGTTTCATCAACTTCACCTGTCACCATGCCTTCTAGCGCACCTTCCATACCGAATAGACCAATATAGATGTGGAAGATAAAGCCACAGATTAGAATCAGCGCCGAAATCGCATGAACTAAGTTAGAAAGCTCCATGTCACGGCGAGTTTGGCCAAAGATAGGAAAGTCCAGAACTAAGCCACTCACTGCCGCGATAGCACCAAAGAAGATTAACAACCAATAGATTGCCTTCTCACCACCGTTTGAGAAACCAGCTGACGGATGTGTGCCTTTGTATTTACCAACCATGCCGCCCATTTTCATAAACCAACGAACATCTGTCATGTTTGGAATCGACTTGCGCCACCATTTAAAGAGCACGAGCATCAGTAAAATGAAGAACAATGGTCCCATGTAATTGTGGTACTGCTTCGCCAACATGACGATAAAGCCCCAGAACTCAGTAGGAACGTACGGTTTTAAGAAGTGCTTACCGTAAACCAGCATCAAACCACTGAATGCCAGCGTTAAGAATGTAAACGCCATACTCCAGTGAAGCGCGCGGTCTAAACGAGACCAACGCTTCATTTTTTTACCAGTACGCGGCTTGCTAAGCATCAAAGGACCAACGAATACGTAAGCCATGATTACCATTGCAATACTGCCGAAAATCGCGACAGCACCCGCTGGAGACATCCATTTCTCTTTTAGAATGTACCAAGTCTCACCAGGTTTACTGATCAATACGCCATGTTCTGGCGATTGAGACGTGGTGTAGCCTTCTTGCCCCTCTCTGACTTCGCGCCAATAGTCTGCCCCGGCGAGTTGCGTGATCTCCTGTTGAATAACTTTAGAAGATTGTTCCTCTGCTGAAGCAGGCATTGCGAAAGTCAGCAGCAATGCTGTCATCATTGACAGCATTGCTAAAGATGCACGTTTAAGCGTGTTTAACATGTGCCTCTCCTTACTTAGCTTTTCGTCGCATCGTAAGAAAGATCGTTTCCGTCTGTCCAACCTGCGTTTTTCGCGCCGCGTTCTACCACACGTTGACGGAAAATGTCAGATACTTTCTCTGCGTCACCCGCAAGCAGCGCTTTAGTTGAACAAAGCGATGCACACATCGGTAACTTGCCTTCTGCGATACGGTTCGCACCGTATTTTTGACGTTCTTCCTCAGAGCCAGGCTCTGTTTCTGGGCCGCCCGCGCAGAAAGTACATTTATCCATTTTGCCACGTTCACCAAACGCTTCTTGTTTAGGAAATTGAGGTGCGCCAAACGGACAAGCAAACAAACAGTAACCACAACCGATACACAGATCTTTATTGTGAAGAACGATGCCGTCTTCGGTATGTTCGAAACAGTCTGCTGGACAAACTGCCATACAAGGTGCATCGGTACAGTGCATACAAGCAACAGAGATAGAGTTTTCACCAGCTTCACCGTCGTTTAGTGTTACCACGCGGCGACGTTGAATGCCCCATTCAAGCGCATCGTCGTTTTCGTTCTTACATGCAGTAACACAGCCGTTACACTCGATACAGCGTTTGGTGTCACATAGAAATTTCATTCGTGCCATTGTCAGACTCCTTACGCTTTACGAATGTTACATAGGGTTACTTTGGTTTCCTGCATCAAGGTAACCGGGTCGTAACCGTAAGTGGTTGCCGTGTTAGCCGATTCGCCAACAACGTAAGGTTGTGTACCTTCTGGGTATTTAGGGCGTAGGTCTTCACCTTCGAACTTACCGCCAAAGTGGAACGGAATGAACGCCAAACCAGGTTTCACACGACGTGTTACCATCGCTTTCACCTTGATTCGTCCTTTCTCTGCACCTTCAACCCAAACATCATCACCATCTCTAAAGCCAAGATCGTTCGCGTCTTTCGGGTTCACTTCAACAAACATTTCTTGTTGAAGCTCGGCAAGCCAAGGGTTTGAACGCGTCTCTTCACCACCACCTTCGTATTCAACCAGACGGCCAGAAGTCAGAACGATTGGGTACTCGCCCGATTTGTCTTGCTCTTGAATGGATTTATACAACGTAGGAACACGGAAGATTGCATCTTTGTCTTCCCAAGTTGGGTAATCCGTTACAAGGTCACGACGTGGTGTGTAAAGTGGTTCACGATGCAGTGGCACACGGTCTGGGAACGTCCAAACAATCGCACGCGCTTTCGCGTTACCAAATGGAATACAACCGTGCTTGATCGCGACACGCTGAATACCGCCAGAAAGGTCAGTCTTCCAGTTTTTACCCTCTGCTGCCACTTTCTCTTCAGCAGTTAAGTCGTCCCACCAACCAAGTTGTTTCAACAACTTGTCAGTGAACTCTGGGTAACCGTCTTTGATTTCACAGCCTTTCGAATAACTGTCTTCTGCAAGAAGGCTCTTGCCTTCAAATTCCACACCAAAGCGCGTACGGAAGTTACCGCCACCTTCTGCAACCGTCTTAGACGTATCGTACAGAATGTGTGTACCTGGGTGTTTCATTTCTGGTGTGCCCCAGCATGGCCAAGGTAGACCATAGGTTTCACCGTTGACAGGGCCACCTTCCGCTTCCAATGTGGTTTTGTGGAACGTATGCCAGTTTTGTTGGTGCGCTTTCAAACGCTCTGGGCTTTGGCCTGTGTAACCAATCGTCCACATGCCTTTGTTGAATTCACGCGTTAGGTCTTCAATCACCGGCTGGTTGTTTTCAACACGGATGTTTTTGAACAGAAGATCGGAATAGCCCAGTTTCTTCGAAAGCAGGTACATGATTTCGTGGTCTGGTTTTGATTCAAACAAAGGTTCAATCACCTGATCACGCCATTGTAGAGAGCGGTTAGATGCGGTAACGCTGCCGTGTGTTTCAAACTGTGTTGTTGCAGGAAGCAGGTAAACGCCGTCGGTACGGTCGTTCATTACCGCTGCAACCGTTGGGTATGGGTCCACAATCACCATCATGTCCAACTTCTGCATCGCTTTTTTCATCTCAACACCACGTGTTTGAGAGTTAACTGCGTGTCCCCAGTAGAACATTGCACGGATGTTTTCGCGTTGACGAATGTTGTCTTTGTTTTCCAGTACACCATCAACCCAACGAGATACAGGAATACCTGCACTGTGCATTGGTTTCTGACCGCTATAAGCGTTGTCATCGAAACGACCTTTGATCCATTCGTAATCGATTTCCCACACTTTTGACCAATGACGCCAAGCGCCTTCAGAAAGGCCGTAGTAGCCCGGTAGCGTGTCAGAAAGTACGCCAAGGTCGGTTGCGCCTTGTACGTTATCGTGACCACGGAAGATGTTTGCGCCGCCGCCTGATTTACCAATGTTACCAAGCGCTAGCTCAAGCACACAGTAAGCACGTGTGTTGTTGTTACCAGTAGTATGCTGAGTACCACCCATACACCAAACAATACAGCCTGGGCGATTTTCAGAAAGCAGTTTTGCTGTTTGGTAAACGTCTTCTTCACTTACGCCTGTTACGCGCTCAACTTCTGCTGGCTTCCATTTCGCCACTTCAGCACGGATCTCATCCATACCGAATACACGTTGACGGATGAACTCTTTATCTTCCCATTGGTTTTCGAAGATGTGCCACAGCACACCCCAAATGAATGCTACGTCAGAACCTGGACGAAGAGAAACGTAGTGAGCTGATTTCGCAGCAGTACGCGTACGGCGAGGATCCGCTACGACGATCTTACAGTTGTTCTTCTCTTTTGCGATCAGAATGTGCTGCATCGCTACTGGGTGTGCTTCAGCTGGGTTTGAACCAATGAATAGCATCGACTTACAGTTGTGCATGTCATTGAAAGAGTTGGTCATCGCACCGTAACCCCAAGTGTTCGCTACACCCGCCACGGTTGTTGAGTGACAAATACGCGCTTGGTGGTCAACGTTGTTCGTACCCCAAAGTGATGCCATTTTGCGGAACAAGTACGCTTGTTCGTTGCTGTGCTTTGCGCTTCCCAAGAAGTAAACCGAATCAGGGCCGGACTCTTTACGGATGTCCATCACCTTGTTACCGATTTCTTCGATCGCTTGATCCCAAGAAAGCTTTTTCCACTTCCCGTTTTCAAGCTTCATTGGGTATTTTAGACGACGCTCACCGTGACCATGTTCACGCAGTGCTGCGCCTTTTGCACAGTGACCACCGGCGTTAAATGGGTGGTCGAATGCAGGCTCTTGACCCGTCCAAACACCATTTTGAACTTCTGCGTAAATACCACAACCCACTGAGCAGTGAGAACAGATAGTACGTTTTATTTCTGTTTTCGCTTCTGGATCGACTGATTTTGCTTGCGCTTTTTTCATCATTCCCGGTGCGAATAGACTAGCACCAACCACTGCGCCACCAGCGGCAAGCGAAGTGTTTTTCATGAATGCACGACGAGATACACCAAGCTGGTTCGTTTCTTTGCTCACACTGTCGGAGCGTTTGACAAGTTTCATCCGTTATCTCCTAAAGTGTGTCGTAGTAATCGCGAATGTGTTGTGTTTCACGATACCCTTTCTTCTTCACGTCTTTTTCAGAAGGCTCAACCGTTTCTGAAGCAACGGCCACTTTCGTGGTTCCCGCAACAACAGCACCAGCAACGGCAGCGGTTGTGAAGCCTTTTAGGAGATCCCTACGGCTTGTGTTTATTTCTTTATTATCTTTCATCATTGCTTCCTTACCTTACGGTAGATCTTTGGAGACTCATGCCTCTCTATCGATATGACCAAGTACTGCTCGATTACTCGTAATCAGTGACGTTTTTCACATCAATTTTTAATTTGTTCTTACTGCTTTTGGTGTTCACGCTAAAGCGCACTTGCTCTAACGTTAAAAACGCATCGCAAAGCTGTGCAGCTGGCTTGTAGAAGTTCACGCTTTCCGCGTTCTCTAGTTGGCGCGTAAAAGATTGGAACCAAGGGGCGATGTGTTTGTTAAACACCGCTTGTTGAATTTCTTCCTCTTCACCCGTCAGCATTGCCATCACTTCGCACAGTGCAGAAATATGGTCTTCAGGCTCTTTCACGTTCTCTTCTCGTTCGATGCCTAAAAGATCCAAATCGCGACGAATTTCCGCTAACGGTTTTTCCATCATCGAGCCAGTGCGATGCCAAGATCCGAATGGCACAACTTCACCACGTCCAATGCCAATAAACAGATCTTGATATTCTTCTTCTAACGCTTCTCGCTGCGCTTCGTTCGCGGCTTGTTGCAGTGCGAGCCAAGCTTTTTGCATCGCGCTCTCAGACGGTTCAATTTCTAGCGATTTCAGGAACGTCAGCATTTCATCACTAGGCGCACTACGAAAAAGTGCAGATAGAACGAGATAAATGTCTGTTCTCAGTGTTTGTTCTTGTTGTGTGTCCACTGCAAGCTCCTAGTATTTCAGTTGTTTCATTGGGTCTTCTGCCATCGACTCAAACATGTCGATCACACGGCAGTCTTCACACATCGCGATACGATTGATCGCCGCTTCATCAGAGAAATGAGAGTGACCGCGTAACTTGTTTTGTAGCATGTCTATCATCGATTGCGGAGCAAAAGGCTTGTGACAACGAATGCACTCGGCTGCCTTTTCTTCATGAATCACAACCGCTTTCTGGCGTTCTTCTTTCACCCAGTTCATACGAGGCGTAAGCGTCAGCACTTTCTCTGGACACGCTTTCTCGCACAGCCCACATTGAATGCAGTTTTGCTCGACGAATTTAAGCGACGGAGATCGACCGTCCGTATGCAATGCACGTGTTGGACACACCGCCACACAGCTCATACACAACGTACAATCTTTACTTTCACAAGAGACTGTGCCGTAAGGTGCGTTCGCTGGAAGTTCAACAATGTTCTCAACTGGAATACGTGATGCGGACAACGCATCCAACGCCGTAAATAGACGCTGACGTTTGTTGCCTTGCAAGTCTCCTAATGCCAAATCAAAAGACTCGGTACAAAGTGTCGGAGCACCTTCACGTAGTGACTCTAGATACAGAATGTCGATGGTTTCTTTGGCGATACCAAGCTGACCGAGCAGCTCTTGAGCAATACCTACTTCGCTATTAAGCACACGAATAATGGTTTGAGGCATAAAACGTGAAGCCGCAAACAGCACCTGAGTAGCACCATTCACAAGCGCGGCGAACCAAGTATCAATACCAACCGAAGGCAGTTCTTCCACCACAATTGGAATCACATTATCTGGCAGTGCTTTTAGTGCCATCACGTTGTAGCTCTCGTGGCGAGAACTGCAAATCAATACGATAGGATCTAAACCACCCGCTTGCTCATAGTTGGCGAGCGTACGTTCAATAAACTTTTGCGTATCTTCAGGGTTTGGCAGTGCGTAATGAATCGCTTCTGTCGGACACGCTGTAGCACAAGTACCCACGCCTTGACATAGGTATGGGTTGATCTCGATGCGATGGCCCGTTTTGTCGCTGCCTTCACTCGATAGTGCCCCTGCCGGACAAGCATCCACACACCGTTCGCAACCTTTTACGCCACGAGAGCTGTGTGCACATAAATCGGTATCTAAACGGAAGAATTTCGGTTTATCGAACGTCCCCATTAAGGTTGGAATCTCTTCCAACGCTTCAGCCAGTTTCGGATAGCCACGACCTACTGGGTAGTAGCCCGGTACTGGGACTTCTTCCGACATGCAGCTGTTAAGGCAAAGATCGAGTACGATATCGAAACAATCGCTATTGATCGCGACCTTGGCAAGATTGTTGGTCGAACCATGATTTTCAATCAGAACTTCAAACGTACCTAAGAACCCTGAAACCTGAACCGAATTGGCGTAATAAAGCTCGGGATTTGTGCCCTTTTCGCCATCGGTAGAAAGCAGCGTTAGGCTGTTCATTTGCGACAATTGCGCTGCCGCACTTTCGATGATTGCTGTTGGGCCCACAATCAAAGTATTACCGCCGCTTTCATAGCTTACGGTTGGTGGAATAAGATTGGTCAACTCTACGGTATTTTCGAAAGCGTACAGCCTCGCTTTACCGTTATTGGAAGTTGCTTGTTCTAATAATTGTTTCAGCATTGCTCAATTCCATTTATGAACATGGATAGTCTTTTCCATCTCTTAGTGTAGTTAGCGCCGGAGATTCTGCTGATTAACTTATCAATGAGCATTCTTATTCCGCCATCAATACTACGCAGTGCGTCCGTACTAACTTCAACCAGATTGGTATTGAGCAACAGATAGCAAGTGTCATGCCAATAAAATATCAACTAAAAAAATCAATAGGTTATCAATTTTACTGACAAATAGTAGGGATAAAAAAACCGGTTGAGACATTTTGTCTCAGCCGGCTAATTGAGTGTTTAGTCAAAATGTACCTATTCTTTGTGTGGTATATTTTGTCTCACCTCGTTAGGCTGTGATTCTTCAGCAAAAGTATCACTTTCGCCAGGAACTGTATTTATATACAGTTCATTTTCATCTTGAGTAATTTGGCCACTTTTGTCGGTGTTTGATTCTGCGTCTTCAACTACCTCAGATGCGATATCGTTAGCGTTAAGCTCAGACCCTTGCGCAGTTTCAGCGTCTGGTTCGTCTTCCACTTTGTCTTTAACCCAATCACGCAGCGTCTCAGCGACGTCTTGAGAAAGTGACTTTAAGTTACTGTAATCATCATCGTAATCGTCTAGGCCGTCACGCACGTTAAATTCTTCGGACAAGAACATTTTGCGCAGCGCAGCTTTCTTGACGCTTTCTGAGGCTTCAGAAACCAGCAGTTGCGCCACAGACATTTCTTCGGTTTTTTCAGTCTCTACACTCGCGGTAATGTCTGGAGCCTGACTATCCTCATTGACGTTCAAAGCATCTGAGCTTTCGTCAGCGTTTGAAAGCGCTGTGACACTATCTTTGGATTGCTCCGTCTCTGCTATCGGCGTGATCTCTTCATCATGTTGGGAAGATTCTTCTAGTTTACGTTTCGACCAACGGCTTAAAAAACTAGTTGCCATTTGCTCTGCCTGCTCCTTTGCGTTTCTTGCGTCTTACTTCTAACAACTCACCGTGACGACCAATAAAGGCTTCCATCCAAGCCTGAACGGCTAACGGCATATCGTTAGATAGTACAAGGTTATCACCATCCATATATTGCGCCGCAACAGATTGTGAAGCCGTCAGTAACTGTATCGCTGGTTTTTCACCAGACTCGACGTTATCCATCACTAAAAAGAGTTTAGGTTGCTGAGAGCTTAAGTTAAAACGGTAGTCTGTACGCTCGTCTTTATGTAATTGCAACGGACAAACATCTGGAGTCTCTTCCGTCGGATTCAGCGCAAATCCTGTCAACTGCCATTGGGTTGTCACCCAAATCCCTGTACTGATCTCATGCTCAACAAGCTCTACGCCGATTGGCCATGTATCCTCAGTCTTTTCGTAATTTTTTTCGAAATCTTTCTTATCCGACATAACTCACCCAGTCTTTCTATTTTTGGTCTGAAAACACACAGGACATTTTGCCCCCGTTTTCGACCATTTTTATTGTCTTCGAAGCAATAAACGCGCCAAGCTGATATAACTTAGTCTATATACTCCCTCAGGCTATAAGTACCAAACTAGACGAAACTCAAATGTATTGATGTGTCATTACTGCGAACTCGCAGTTTTAATGCATTGTTGACATAAAACCTCGCAATTTCTGTGGGAACCGCTATTTTGGAATGAGATTTGCTAGCCATTTAAAAAGCTAAAATGCGTAGCAACCTAACGCTCTTAATCACTAGGACACGACTGTGCTGAAACCAAATATTATTAAAACCAGTGAAAATCCCCTGCAAACCATTGAAGTCGATGTGTATGACGAGTACGGCGAAAAGCTCACGAAGCAAATCGCTTGCGAGCGTCCTCTTACGGTCATGCTGAACTGGAAAGAAGTGGTCACGCTCATGACGCTAGGTTCGCGTCCAGAAGCACTAGTACTGGGTTATTTAAAAAACCAAAGCTTCCTGTCCGATCCAGCCGCGATTGAATCCGTTATTATTGACTGGGAAACGCATTCCGCAGCGGTGATTACTAAAGAAAACACTGAGCACTTAGAAGGCGCCCTGAAAAAGAAAACCGTCACCTCAGGTTGTGGCCAAGGCACTATGTATGGCAACGTGATGAAGCAGCTTGAAAATTATCAAGTGCCTCAAGTTCCTCTTAAGCAGTCAGAAATTTATTCTGCGCTGGAAGCGTTAACTCATTACAACGACACCTACAAAAAAGCGGGCGCAGTACACGGCTGTGCGGTTTGCAAAGGTAATGAGGTGTTATCATTTGTGGAAGATGTCGGCCGTCACAACGCAGTGGATACACTTGCAGGTGAGATGTGGCTCAAAGAAGAAACAGGTGAAGATAAAATTTTCTACACAACTGGTCGCCTTACATCAGAGATGGTGATTAAAGTGGCTCAAATGGGCATTCCTGTTCTGCTTTCTCGCTCTGGCGTTACTCAAATGGGGTTAGATCTAGCGAAGCAATTTGGTATTACGACCATTGCGCGTGCGAAAGGTTTGCGCTTCCAAGTGTTTACAGGAGCCGACAAGGTTGAATTTGATGTAAAAGGCAACCAATAACACCTTTTCAGTGTAAACTAAAACCAATAATGCGGATTCACAGAGGATGTGGACTATGAATAATGACCAATTGTGGAATTTTCTGCTTACGCCCAGCGGTATCATGCTTTCTATGATTATTACCTTTGGCGTGGTCGGGATCTATGCGTATATAACCGGTCAGTTTAAGGATTAAGGCCAAACATCAAAAAAGCCTCGCTAAATAGCGAGGCTTTTGCTTTTTAAACGCTTTGCGAGTAATTACGCGTCAACGCCACGAGATTTTAGGAACTCAGAGTAAGTGCCTTTAAAGTCTGTGATTTTACCATCGCGGATTTCGATAATACGCGTTGCTAGTGAGTCTACGAATACACGGTCGTGAGAGACGAAGAACAACGTGCCTTTGTATTGCTCAAGCGCCGTGTTCAAAGATTCAATTGATTCCATGTCCATGTGGTTGGTTGGTTCGTCCATTAGCAACATGTTTGGCTTGTGCATCATTAGCTTACCAAGCAGCATACGACCTTGCTCACCACCAGACAGTACTTTTACTGACTTCTTAATGTCATCTTGACCAAACAGCATACGACCAAGGAAACCACGAACGACTTGCTCGTCATCACCTTCCTGACGCCATTGACCCATCCAATCCGTTAGATTCATATCTTCTGCAAAGTCATGCGCGTGGTCTTGCGCGTAGTAACCGATGTTTGCATTTTCAGACCATTTGAACTCACCCGCACGCGGTTCAAGTACACCAGCAAGCGTGTTTAGAAGTGTTGTTTTACCCACACCGTTCTCACCAATGATCGCAACGCGCTCTCCCACTTCAAAAATTGCATTGAAGTCTGAGAACAAGTCCTCTTCAAAACCTTGGCTCAGGTTTTCTACAATCAGAGCGTTACGGAACAGCTCTTTAGACTGTTCAAAACGAATGAATGGGTTTTGACGACTAGACGCTTTCACTTCGTCCAATTTGATCTTGTCGATTTGCTTCGCACGAGATGTCGCTTGTTTTGCTTTCGATGCGTTTGCAGAGAAACGCGCAACGAACGTTTGTAGCTCAGCGATTTGTGCTTTCTTCTTAGCGTTGTCGTTTAGTAGACGTTCGCGAGCTTGAGAAGCCGCCGTCATGTACTCGTCGTAGTTACCAGGGTAAACGCGTAGTTCACCGTAGTCCAAGTCAGCCATGTGTGTACATACTGAGTTTAGGAAGTGACGGTCGTGCGAAATGATGATCATTGTGCAGTTACGCGCGTTTAGCGTGTCTTCCAACCAACGAATTGTGTCCATGTCCAAGTTGTTGGTAGGTTCGTCAAGAAGCATCACATCTGGGTCTGCGAATAGAACCTGCGCTAGAAGCACACGAAGTTTCCAGCCTGGTGCTACTTCACTCATTAGACCGAAGTGTTGCTCCATTGGGATACCTACAGCAAGAAGAAGCTCGCCCGCTTTGGCTTCTGCCATGTAGCCGTCCATTTCAGCAAACTGAACTTCTAAGTCAGCCACTTTCATGCCGTCTTCTTCGCTCATTTCAGCAAGTGAGTAGATGCGGTCACGCTCTTTCTTCACTTCCCATAGCTCTTTATGACCCATGATAACGGTATCGATTACCGTAAATTCTTCGTAAGCGAACTGGTCCTGGTTCAGTTTTGCAACGCGCTCGTTTGGATCGTAGCTTACGTTACCACTGGTTTGCTCAAGCTCGCCGCTGAGGATCTTCATAAAGGTTGATTTACCACAACCGTTAGCTCCAATTAAGCCATAGCGATTGCCTTCGCCGAACTTAACTGAAATGTTTTCGAATAGCGGCTTAGCGCCGAATTGTTGAGTAATATTCGCTGTGGAGATCAAAACCTTTACCTTAGCAATTGGGGTGTATTTAGAAAAACCGGGCAACGGTACTTGTTCATGCTACATACTGCAAGTGTTGTTTTTATTAATTCACTCCAAGTAAAATCATTGTAAGGTTTCTAAGAAGCAAAAGCGCAAACATAAATGCGTCATTAAATACAAAAAAGAGCCACTATCGTCAGTGGCTCTTTTTCCATTAATACTTCAAAAAAGTGACTAAGCGATGTTCGTCACCTCTAGGATCAGTTCGGCTTTTTTAGGTAAATAAATACTGAATTTACTGCCTTTTCCCCATTCAGACTCTGCTTTTAACTCACCACCCGTTTGGCTGAGAATACTTTGGGAGACCGATAGCCCTAACCCTGTGCCTTCTCGTTTCGTTGTGTAAAATGGCGAGAAGATTCGACTCAAGTTTTCTGGTTTAATACCGCAGCCCTCATCGATAACATGAATCGCAGCTCCTTTCACTTCGCCCTCTTCAATCCAGTCTTCACTGACTACTGTTAAAGTTCCTTTACCGCTCATTGCGTGAATGGCATTCATTTGCAAATTAACTAAGATTTGTAGCAAGTGGTGACGGTTTATCTCAACGGACGTATGCGCTTGTAGGTCAGTCACAAACTCAACGTCGCGTTTCTTGGTGCCAGTTTTAACCAAGGTGATGCTTTCATCAATGATAGGATTGACATGTTGCCAAGTGATTTCATCTTGAACACCGCCTTGTCGACTGTATTGCAATAAACTGCGTGTGATATTGCGGATACGATCAATTTGCGCGTGAATCGCATCAATTTCTTCTTGTACTCGACTTGCATCGTCACCCAATTCAAAATGGATCAATTCTACGTTGCCAAGAATCACGGCGGTTGGGTTATTAATTTCGTGAGCAATCCCCGCGGTGAGTTCTCCCAATGCTGCCAGTTTTTCATGAACAACGAGTTTGTCGCGAGTTTGGTTAAGCAATTGAATATGCAGCTCAAGATCTTGGGTTTTTTCTCTCAGGCTTGCCGTACGCTCTTGAACTTTGCATTCAAGTTGAGCTGCGGAGTTTTTCAGTTCAATTTTGCGCTCTTCTAGCGCGTCTAACATATCATCAAACTGTCTGGCTAACTGCGCAAGTTCATGATCGGCATCTAATCCTAACGGGCCAATCCGTTTTTCTTTACCTTGTTGGACCTGCTTCACCACTTTGTGAATGCGTTCGATCGGTCGAAACAGATCATAAGAACCGCGATATACCATCACGCCAGAAACCAGCAATAACATAACCGTAATCAAGCTGATTTCGGCAATGTTGGTCATGTAGGCTTTAACGAATGGCCACATTAGGTAACCGGTATAAAGCATACCAATAACATTGTCGTATTGGTCTTTGATTGGTTGATACGCCGTAATATACCAAGCGTCATACACATATGCTCGGTCAACCCACTGTTCACCCTTCGAAAGTACTTGGTTATACACTTCTGCGCTCACGCGAGTGCCTATGGCGCGCCCTAGCCTATGATCGCTGTCTAAAGGAACGTTGGTGCTCACACGCAAATCATCGAGAAACACAGTCAACGTACCCACAGGGCGAAGGCGGTCATTATCACTTAAGTAAATGAGATCGCGGATTTGATCCACCAACACTGTACTGTTGTTAAGGAGCAAACCACCATCAAGAAAGCCGATCAAATCGTTCGCTTGGCTGTATACCGGAATCACGGTTCGACTGACTAACCCACGCGCCTCCCTGTCACCATCAGCAAGAATAGGCACTTCTGCTCGTTTGGCGAGTTCAGGATCGAGGCGTTCGAGTTCTTCTTTATTGAGTACATCAAAAAACGATTCGCGCTTGGTGAGATCCATAAAGCGGAATTTGTTTTCCATGGAATTAACGCGTTGGAAAGAGAGAAAATCTAAAGCATATCTTTTCTTCTGCTCTGTGACCCACTTTTGCAGGTCACCTTGTGGCGTTCCTTGATTAATGCGAATACGGAAATCGTACGAATCGGCAAACGCCCGCACGTAATTGGCTTGCTTTTGCTGTAACAACGTTACGCTGTTATTTGCAACACCAAGACGCTCCGAGACATCAAGCAGCGCATTTTGCCACGTGTAATGAATAGACCAATAAATGGTAATGCCGATCAGAGCTAACAACGTGAGGAAAATCGGCGCAGAGGTTAAGAATAACAAACGATAACGCACCATGGTTTTAAAACGGTGCGTCCATTTTGACAATCCTTTGTGCTGTGGGCCGTTAGTCGGCATATTCCTCATCCTCAGAATCCCATTCTTTGTATTTACGTTCTAAGGTCTTGCGAGCTACGCCCAAGTCGCGAGCAGCGGCTGATTTGTTGCCTTCGTGCAAGTTAACGACTTGTTTAATATGTGCTTTCTCGACTTCTTTTAACGTCCAGCTGTTTGGATAGCCCTCGCCAGTAAATTCTTTGCCTTCTTTAAAGGTTGGTAACTCAGCTGAGTGAGAAACAGTAATCGATACATTAGGCAGTGAATGCCCGCCATTCAGCTCTCGCCAATAGTGTGCAGGTGGTTTGCCAAGCAAGATACAACGCTCAATCAAGTTTTTCAGCTCACGAATGTTTCCTGGCCAATCGTACTCACTCATGGCTTCCATGTCCTCGTGCGCCCATTTGGGCGCGGGCATACCTAGCTCGCGCGTCAGCATGTTGCTGAAAAATGGCACCAACTCAAATAAGTCGGTTTTGCGCTCTCGCAGCGGACACACTTCAATTTTCAGAACGTTTAAACGGTAATAGAGGTCACTGCGGAAATTACCTTGATTGACCTCTTCTTGCAGGTTTCGGTTGGTTGCCGCTACGATACGGACATCAATACTGATCTCTCTTTCTGAACCGACAGGGCGAATCGTACGCTGCTCTAACACACGTAATAATGATGCCTGCATTGCAAGTGGCATCTCCCCGATTTCGTCAAGAAATAAGGTGCCACCGTTAGCAACACGGAACAAACCTTCACGCGATTTTTTTGCACCGGTAAACGCGCCCGATGTATGACCAAACAACTCACTTTCTAAAAGCTCTGGTGCAATCGCACCGCAGTTGATTGGCACAAACGGGCCCGTTCGCCCACTCGCCTGGTGGATACCTCGTGCAACTAGCTCTTTACCTGTACCCGACTCACCTTCCACCAAAACAGAAGCGCGTGATGGTGCAAATTGGTTAATAAGTTGCTTAAGCAGACGCGTTTTTTCTGAGCCGCCGATGATCTCTGAGGTATTGTGACGCTGGTAATCGCGTGTCATGGCGTACTGCATGCGTTCGTTCAAACGGCGATCCATACAGCGACTGACCGCTTTTAACATCTGCTCAAGGTTGAATGGTTTGAGGATAAAGTCGGAAGCACCGAGCTGTAGCGCTCGAATGGCAATTTCTAAATCCGCATAACCCGTCATAAAAATCACATCGGCACGTTTGTCATCATCTTCAAACGCTTCTTCCCACTCAATTCCAGAACGCCCTGGCAGATTAATATCCAGTAAGATCAGATCATAATGTCGAGAATTACGCAGTTGTTCTGCTTCTTCGATGCTACCAGCTGTATCGACATGTGAAAAAAGCTTACCCAATGCCTTTTTCAAGATGGCTTGCATGCCTAATTCATCATCGACGACCAGTACGGAAAAGGCGCTATATTGTTGGTTTGTACTAAGATGGGATTGAGTAGACATATTTACCCCAGATGGATTTCGATGGGACAGAGTGTACCAAGTTTAAACAGAGATACCCTACAAAAAGTGCGACATTTTGTACCAACGCAAACTTTTATGCAAATAACCCCATGATTTAGTGCATAAACCAAGCACTTTAAGCTTGTAAAAGGTTGGCATCTTGTTTGCTATAAGGTCGATACGGAGCGCATTTAAGTGATCTCAGGATGTTGATGTTTGCTTATTCCAACACCCTAAGACAACTTGCGTATTACGCTAATCGCTCTCGTCCAAAAAGGCTTCTCCCTAAAACCTGGAGAGATTCCAAAGAATCATTGGAAAGGAACACATAAAAATGAAAAAAATTGCGCTAACTCTGGCTGCAACGTCTATCACGCTTGTAAGTTACTCTGCGTTTTCTGCTCAAGACGGAGAACATGTTCGCCTTGCAACCACAACCAGTACTTACCATTCAGGTTTACTTGATTACCTGCTTCCACAATTTGAAAAAGACACGGGCTACAAAGTCGATGTTATTGCTGCAGGTACGGGTAAAGCCTTAAAAATGGGCGAAAACGGTGACGTAGATTTGGTGATGACACATGCACCAAAAGCTGAAGGCGCATTTGTTGAGAAAGGCTACGGCGTTTTACCTCGCAAGCTAATGTACAACGACTTTGTGATTGTAGGCCCGAAAGCTGACCCAGCAACAATCAAAAATGACGAAGGCGTGTTAGATGTATTCAAAGAGATCGCAAACAAAAACGCAACGTTCATCTCTCGCGGCGATGATTCTGGTACGCACAAAAAAGAAATGGGCTTCTGGGCTCAAACTAAAATCGAACCGAACTTTGGTGGCTACCGTAGCGTAGGTCAAGGTATGGGCCCAACTCTAAACATGGCGTCTGAAATGCAAGGCTACACCATGACGGACCGCGGCACATGGCTGGCTTACCAAAACAAATTGGATCTAGAAATTCTGTTCCAAGGCGATGAAAAACTGTTTAACCCGTACCAAGTTATTCTTGTTAACCCTGAGCGTTACCCAACGATCAACTATCAAGGTGCGAAGGCATTCAGTGATTGGTTGGTAAACCCTCGCGGACAGGAACTTATCAATGGTTTCCGCCTAAACGGTAAACAACTGTTTGTTGCGAATGCTGAGAGCAAATAACGCAATATGAATCTTGCTGATACAACACTGGAAGCGCTTCGCTTACTGGTGAATTTTGATGCAGACCTATGGGAGATCGTTGCGGTCTCCTTTAGTGTTTCTATCACGGCAATATCCCTAGTGGTATTGCCGGCTATTTTGATGTCCTTTGTACTGGCGTATACCGACTTTCGCGGTAAATGGTTTTTGTTGTCGATCGTAAATACGCTGCAAGCGGTCCCTACCGTGGTGATTGGCCTGTTGCTGTACATGTTGCTGTCGCGTGCTGGCCCTTGGGGAGACTGGCAAATGCTGTTCACTCAGAAGGCAATGATCTTCGGCCAAATGGTGATCTGCTTCCCTGTTTTGGTATCGATGATGCATGGTGCATTACAATCTAGCGACCGTCGTGCAGTGGAAACTGCCATCACGCTGGGCGTCTCCATTCCGCGCTTGGCAGCTACGATGATTTGGGAAACCCGCTTTCCTCTACTTGCGGCTATCATTGCAGGGTTTTCACGTATCGTGACCGAGGTGGGCTGCTCAATGATGGTTGGTGGTAACATTATGGGCGTGACGCGAAATATTCCCACGGCTATCGCAATGGAAAGCAGTAAAGGTGCTTTTGCGCAAGGAGTTGCATTAGGAATTGTATTACTATCTTTAGCGTTGGCTCTAAACTTCTTCTTATCAAGTATGAGAGGCAAAGGCTACCTCAGAACATAGAACATGAAGCAAACAAACGACTCACCATTAACCCCATGTCGAGGCGAATTATGACTATAAAAATCACCGCCGAACAGTTATCCATGCGCTTTAAAGAGCGTGTGCTTTTCCACATCCCTGAGTTAGCCATCGGCCCAAATGATGCCATTTATCTCAAGGGTGACAATGGTGTGGGCAAAACTACCCTACTCAAAATCCTTGCTGGCTTGCTCAAACCCTCTACTGGCGATGTTGTTGCGCCAAAAGATACGTGGCTGAAAAAACTGACGCGTCGCAATGGTCGTGTCGATGTGATTTATCTCCACCAATCCCCTTACCTTTTTGACGGCACTGTATATGAAAACGTAGTCTATGGAGTGAAATATCAACAAGACACGCAAAAAGATAAGCGAGCTCAAGTTATTCACGCGCTGCGCATGGTAGGTTTAGAAACCTTAGCGGACGAACATATTTCCGTGTTGTCCGGCGGTGAAAAACAGCGCGTTGCCATGGCAAGGGCTTGGATCTTAAAACCGTCGATTTTGTTGATGGATGAGCCAAGTGCGTCTTTAGACCAAGAATCCATTGAACGGTTGGTGGTGATGGCGAAAGATCTTTTGGATCGTGGTTCCAGTATCGTGGTGACAAGCCATCAGGCCAACGCACTGACCGACTTATGTAAAAAACAGTGGTGGATTAAAGACAAGACTTTGATAGAGTCTCCTCTGTTGTATGTCATACCAAAAGAAACATCCCAAGAGAATGCATATGCTTCAACCAACACAAACTAGTTGGGTCATTTTGGCTGGTGGCCAAGCCAGCCGTATGGGTGGAAAAGATAAAGGTCTGATTGAGTTAAATCAGAAGCCACTCATCGAGCACGTTATTGAACGTTTATCTCCACAAACTCCACGCATTTTAATTAATGCCAACCGAAACCAAGATGCGTACAGCAAATTTGGTTTCGTATTTAGTGATCAATTCAAAGATTTCCCTGGGCCTATGGGCGGTATTCACGCGGGTTTGATGCATTCTGAAACCGACTGGGTCGGATTTGTACCTTGCGATAGTCCACAAATTAACACCGACCTTGTCGAGCGTTTCTGCCAGGCCGTCAAAGAAGACAGCGATATTTTGGTCGCGCATGATGGTGACCATCAGCAACCTGTTTTTACGCTCTACCACAAGCGCGTACTGCCAAAACTCACCGCGTTTTTAGAACGTGGCGACCGCAAAATCATTCTGCTCTACAAAGAGTGCAACACCAGTTACGTTGACTTTAGCGACTCACCAAACTGTTTCGTCAACTTGAACACTCCGGAAGAACTGGCGCAATTTGGACAATTAGAATCATGAAACACACGCTAAACATTCCTATTCTTGGTTTTGCAGCTTATTCAGGCACAGGCAAAACCACGCTACTTGAAGCCCTATTGCCAAAGCTGACCGAAGCAGGTTTACGCATTGGCATGCTAAAACATGCGCACCACAACTTCGATGTCGATAAGCCGGGTAAAGACAGCTACCGTTTACGCAAAGCTGGCGCATCTCAAATGCTGATTGCTTCTCGCAACCGTTTTGCGTTAATGACAGAAACGCCAGAAGCCGAAGCGGAGTTTGAATACCTATTAACACGTTTTGATGAAGACATGCTTGATGTGGTTTTGGTCGAAGGCTGCAAAAACATCGCGTTTCCTAAAATTGAATTGCATCGTGAAGAAGTGGGTAAACCTTGGCTTTATCCAAACGATGAAAACATCATTGCTATCGCTTCCGACAGTGCGGAGTTAGATTCTGAGCTCCCTCAAATGAACATCAATGATTTGGATGCCATCGCTCAATTTGTTCTTCAATACGTTCAAGAAGCGAAAGCGCCAAAAAACAAAGAGAAAGAAGCCGCATGTTGCGACACACTTTCTCCTGCTTTCCTTTCTGTGGTTCAAGGCCAAGAGAAAATCCTTTCTTTGGTGAACACGGTTTCGGAAATAGAAGCATGCAAGATTGAAAACGCCTATGGCCGCGTTCTTGCGGAACATATCGTTTCACCAGTAAATGTGCCGCAATACACCAACTCCGCGATGGACGGTTATGCCATCCGCAGTGATGATGTTGACCGTGATAGCTACCAAGTGGTTGCTGAAGTGATGGCGGGCCATGCTTACGATCAGCCTCTGGAAGTTGGTCAAGCAGTTAAGATCATGACTGGCGCACCAACACCACGTAACGGCGATACAGTGGTCATGCGTGAGCAAGCCATTCAAGAAGGTGACAAGGTCACTTTTAACGGTGCGAATATCAAAGCAGGCCAAAACGTTCGTCAAGCAGGTGAAGATCTCGCTATCGGCAGTGACGTCTTTACCGCAGGCACTCGCCTCGCCTCTCCAGAAATGGGCATGATCGCTTCGCTTGGCTTTGGTGAAGCGAATGTATTCCGAAAATTGAAAGTTGCCGTGTTCTCCACCGGTGACGAAGTACAAGCGCCGGGAACAGAGCAAAAAGCGAATTCTATCTACGATTCCAACCGTTTTACCATCATGGGCATGCTTGAAAAGCTCGGCTGCGAGATCTTGGACTTCGGTATTCTGGAAGACAACGAACAGTTAATGATTGAAGCATTGGAAAACGCATCGGCGCAAGCGGACGTGGTTATGACTTCTGGTGGCGTATCCGTTGGTGATGCGGATTACATCAAACTTGCCTTGGATAAACTTGGTCAAATCGATTTTTGGCGAATCAACATGCGTCCGGGACGTCCATTAGCGTTTGGTCAAATCAACAACAAGCCGTTCTTTGGTCTGCCGGGCAACCCTGTTGCCGTGATGGTTTCATTCATCAACTTTGTTGAGCCTGCACTGCGTAAGATGCAAGGCGAACAAGGCTGGAAGCCTCTGAAAGTGAATGCCATCGCGACTGAAAACCTTCGCTCTCGCCAAGGTCGTACCGAGTTTAGCCGTGGCGTCTATGAACTGGATGCAACTGGCCGTTTAACCGTTCGTACAACAGGCAAGCAAGGCTCTGGTATTTTACGCTCAATGAGTGAGGCAAACTGTTTGATCGAAATCTCCCCAGCTATTGATACAGTAAAAGCGGGAGAAAGCGTGACAATTATCCCACTTCAAGGCAGAATCTAGCTCAAACTAGAAATTCAAAGGTCAGCGAGTCTGGCCTTTTTGTTTAATATACAGAAACCTTTTCAGAGAGACAGCTATGGCTCGCACCATTCTTTACACTTACAAAGACCAAGACAAAGAACTGACGTTCTCATACCAGCAACACCGCAACATTCAAGAAGCAGTTGCAGAAGCCGAAGGTATCGATATCACTGAGTTCCTAAAGATGGAGCAACAAATCGAAGCAGTGTCTGACACTAAAGCGGTGCGAAACTACCGCGACAACTACTTCAGAAAATTAGGCTTTAGCAAAATCACCCTAGCTCAAAAAGAAAACCTGGGCGTAGGCAAAAAGAACAAATAAGCTTAGCTGCAAACAGAAAACTCACGATTCGTCGTGAGTTTTTTATGCATGCTACTTTTGTTCATGATCCATACCCGAGCATACCGAAATTACTTAGGTATATGAGTTACTTGGGTATACAAGTTACTTCGGTATATAAGTTACTTCGGTATATAAGTAAAAGCCCCGTTTAACCTTGAAAGTCTAAACGGGGCTT
Source organism: Vibrio sp. 1731 (assembly GCF_033339955.1). Taxonomy (NCBI): domain Bacteria; kingdom Pseudomonadati; phylum Pseudomonadota; class Gammaproteobacteria; order Vibrionales; family Vibrionaceae; genus Vibrio; species Vibrio sp. 1731. Next base: position 128,647 of record NZ_JAWOVO010000001.1, read on the forward strand.
TAAATTTCTTCTTACTTTATATCGAGTAAGGTTTAAGTCATTACTTGATGTTTAAGAACGCAGCGCCGCGTACACCACCTGAATCACCGTGTTTTGCTTTGATGATCTTAGGACACTTAGCCACAGACAATAAGTGTTTAGGGATGCGTTTTGGCATCTCTTCGTAAATCAATTCGAAGTTAGATAAGCCGCCACCAAGTACAACGGTGTGTGGGTCTGTTGCAGTAAACAGGTTTGCAAAGCAGATCGCTAGCAGCTCCATAAAGCGCTCGACGTGCTCTACTGCTTTCTCTTCACCCTCTGCGTGCGCTTTAATAATGTCGATCGCTTTCTTCTCTTCGCCGTAGTAATGCGCGTAAAGAAGCTCGAAACCACGACCAGATAGGTAACTATCTAAACAGCCTTTGTTGCCACAGCCACAACCCAGTAATGGTGCGTTTTCGCCTAGGTGGAACCATGCGTCGATAGGAAGACGTGTGTGACCCACCTCACCCGCTACGTGGTTGCGGCCAGAGAATACTTTGCCTTCGTAGATAAAGCCGCCACCAAAACCAGTACCAAGGATCAAACCTAGTACAGATGGTTCATCTTGAAGATCTTCGTCCCAGGCTTCAGAAAGCGCGAAACAGTTTGCATCGTTTTCAATTTTTACGCTGCGACCGATTTTAGCTTCTAGATCAGCACGAAGTGGTTTGCCTTTTGCCGCAGGAACGTTAACTGTTAGTACCGTTGCATCATCGGCGTCTTCCATACCTGGTAGGCCAAGACCAATCGTACCTTCGCAGCCAAACTCTGTATCGTATTTATTCACCAATTCCGCAATGGTATCAACCAGCAGCTCGTAGTTGTCTGTTGGTGTAGGTACACGTTCCGTCGCTACACGCTCAAGCTTCTCGTTAAATGCACCAAATTCAATTTTAGTGCCACCGACATCAAAGCCGTAATACATGTATTTCTCTCCTAAAAAATGCTTCAAACGACTCTCAAAATGGCTAGAGTCAAAAGTATAAACTGATGGCATTATCCATATCTGTACGCCTGCAAACCGTGACCGAATGCAGATTTATCCCCTCACCGAAGCCAGTTGAACAACATACCATCAACAAAAGCTCATTCCTTAGAGTCAGCTCTCGGTTTTCATCCACTCTTTGAAACGTTTCAAGTGTGGCTGGTTAGGGTCGTTTTTGACTCGAGTCTTGCTCAGCATGTAAGTTTCTCTGAAGGCTTCAAACCACAGTTGAAGGCATTCCGCAGCTTTCGGCTCACCAGCTTGTTTTAAAACTAATGTCGCGACTTCGGCGGTTGAAAGATGCTGCTCATTCTCGGAGCGGCGCATGATGTATTCAGACAGAGATTCCGGCTCAATGGAAAGCACAGGCAAAGATTTAAGAAAATCAGAACGACGGAATATCTTTCGTGCCTCACGCCAGCTACCATCAATAAAGATCAGCAACCATTTTTTGTTCTCGACATCTTCTTTTACCAATCGCCCTGGCTCTAGATCTTCAATTAAACGAGAGGGATCATCCACATAGTCTGCAGGAAATACAATCACTGGTTGGTAACTGTCATCCTGTAGTAGCGCTAGCATCTCTTCAGACGGTTCTGTTCGGTTCCATTGATACACGTAAGTCTCTTGAATCGTATCAGCGATTAGACGACCGGTATTACTTGGCTTAAACACTTCGTTTTCAGAAACAATCAACATACATGCAATATTGGCCTTGATGTTTGGCTGAAGGTCGCACAAACAGTGTTGCTCAGAAACCTGGCAATATTGGCAACGAACCACTTTACATCCACGCGCGTTGAAAGGCTTGGTTGAGATAGATTGTCGGTACTGATATAAACGGTGGAAAGCGTGAATTCTCATGGTAAGTAATGCCAAGTAAAAAGTAGAGCGCGATTCTACTGATATTATGGTTTCGCCTCAAGATAAGCCCATCAGCAGTGTGTTGAAATAATTTCACTCTTATCTCGGTCATAGATAAAGAAATAAATAAGGGAATGACAGTGACAGAAACGACATTTCAAGAACCCTCATGGCTCAGATTAGGCTTTTTCCTTGGCGTATTATTGCTTTGTGCCATTTGGGAGAACAAATTGCCTAGAAAAACACTGACCGCTTCGCGCAGGTTTCGCTGGGTCAATAACTTGTCATTGGTTGCTTTTAACAGCCTAGTTATTGCTTTAATCATGCCTATCGCCGCCTTTCAAGCTGCGGTCATAGCTCAGGAGCAACAATGGGGGCTGCTGAATATTCTGTCCCTCCCCGCTTGGTTAAATATTTTTCTAACCGTCATTTTGCTTGATTTCGTCATTTACGCTCAGCATGTTGTCTTTCATCATGTAAAACCGCTGTGGAAGATTCACCGAATGCATCACGCCGATCTCGACATAGACGTCACCACAGGCGCACGCTTTCATCCCTTCGAAATAATCATTTCAATGGGAGTAAAAATTGCAGCCGTGTTTATCTTAGGTGTTTCACCTATCGGAATTGTGGTATTTGAAATTGTGCTTAATGCGAGCGCGATGTTTAATCACAGTAATGCAAAACTGGCTTTATCTATGGACCAAAAACTGCGAAACGTCATCGTTACACCAGACATGCATCGCGTGCACCATTCAGTGATAGTAAAAGAGACCCACTCAAACTTTGGTTTTTTCCTTTCAGTTTGGGACCGCTTTTTTGGGACATACCGAGCTCAGCCTAAGTTGGGTCATGAAGATGTTGTTATTGGTGTGCCGGAAATTAGAGACGAAGAAGAGCAAAGATTAGATAAGCTGTTAACGCAGCCCTTTCGCTACAATAAAGAGAAGAAGTAATGGTTGAAAAAATATTGTTGGATGAAGTATGTCAACAAAACGAATAGACCAAGCCTAAACCCCTGTTAAACACTACTTCATCCTCATGATGTGTAAGAACAGATTAGTTTTCTGCTAGCTGACGCTTTTTGTTTAACTGAGTAATACCAACAAATAAACCAACAACACCAAGCACTGCACATGCCAAAGCATTGGTGTTCATTACTTGCTGTGCCTCTATTGAGCTGTATAGAAAAGCAAGGCTGAAGAAAGTGGTGGCAAAGCTCAAACCTGTCAGTACGCTGAAACCAGCAAAACTGGCCAAGTCTTTAAAATCGTTCATAACGAGTCCCTGTTTACAATCCTTAATCGAGTGTTGTGAAAATAATAATTAACGAAATATTTGGCGCGATTGACTATGTTTTCGCGCATTCCATAACCAGATAGATACCCCAAATGAGAACCCTAAAAACAGTGTCTTCATTTGTAGGGCGACGTTGTTATCTAATATTTCTAATGTATAGTGAGCGTGGGAACTAAAGATAACATTGGTTATAAGAATCAATAACATAACCACTAGGCCAGAGCGGCGATGCTTGACCAATAGATACGCTGCTAATAAGTCTAACAGCCCCAACGAGCTCCAATACATATTCAACCAGCGTGGCGCAAAATCGTAAGGTAAAAAGCCACCAACAATGTTGTCATAAAGATGAACCACTCCGCCAACTGTCATAAAAAGGCATAAGAGAAACACGACGAATTTTTCCATTACCGTTTCCTTATCTGAATGAATGAGCAAAGCATATAGAAGTCACTTAAACATTTGTAATCCCATCGCCATTTTTGAGATCGACAGTGCCATTATCAACACGATGAGAACAGTAACGGCTGCTCTACCTTCTTTATTTAGCATAGTGTTTGCTTTGTCATTGTCCCAAATCCGCCAATGCAACGACAGAATCCTCCTTTAAATCACGCCTTGGTTTATCAACTCTCGTACCTTTTCCAGCCCGCGCTGAAACACAGTATGTGCATTCGCGGGAAGGCCGCTCTCGACATCGTGCCAGAAGAACGCGAAATCATGTCCACCATCGTCTTGCGTATGAAACAGCCATGAATTAGCGAGGTCAGCACACTCACACAAAACAAAATGCCATACTTGATTTTGAAAGCCACTGTCCCATGAGCATAAATATCGTGCGGAACGAACATGTGTGATACCAGACTCCTCAGCGAGCTCCCGCTTGGCTGCTATGATGTAACTTTCATCAAACACTTCAACAGTGCCCTTGACGAGCTGAACACCCGCCAACGGATGTTTAAAAAGTAGGATCTCTTGATTTTGATTACGTAGAACGACGGGGCAAACTTTATCGATCACAAAACCACTCCTTCTTATGGTTCAAGCAAAAGGCTTTATCTTTCTCTGGATATAAAGAAATCGCATGAAGCTGCATGATTCATTCCTTTGAATTCTGGCGACATTCTAGTCAACGAGTCCCTCGAACAAAGCATTAACATCACGTTGTGATAACTAAACCCTTTAGAAATGAACGAGATGAGATGTAACTCACTTTTGCGATGCAAATAGGAGCCATTAAATGAGTAGCCGTAACAAAAAAGCAGAACCGAGGTTCTGCTTTTAGTCGGTGGAAACATCTCATTTACTTGGTCTGATGAAGCTCATACTTGTGCAGCATTGCTTGCTGGTGCCCAGCAATTTCCGCCACTTGCTCAGAACTCTCAACCATAGACTCAAGCTGCAGCTTTGTGCGTTCGCCAAGATCAGAAATATGTGTGATGGATTGAGATACATCTGCCGTCGCTCGTTCTTGTTCTTCTGTAGCAACTGAGATTTGCTCAACACGTTCTTGAATGTGCTTAACCGCGAGGTTGATATCAGAGAATGTCGATTTCACTTCATTGCTGGACTGTAGCGCGTGGGTCATTTCTTCTCTTGAATCATTAACTGCTTGGCGCGAGCGCTCTGCGGCAGTAATAAGCTCGCTCATCATTTCTCGGATGTTCGTAGTTTGTTGAGAGGTATCACTTGCAAGTTTGCGAACTTCATCAGCGACAACCGCAAATCCACGCCCTTGCTCACCAGCACGGGCAGCCTCTATTGCCGCGTTGAGAGCAAGTAAGTTGGTGTTGTCCGCGATCCCACTGATCATATCCACCATTTCACGAATCTGTTTAACACGCTGGTCTAGCTCTAACATTGACTGTTCATTTACATCCAAAGAGCTTTCTAATGACTCCAAACGTTCGCGGTTTTGTTCCACGACTTGAACCCCTTTTTCAGTGTGTTGGGTTGCAAGGAGCGAGTCCTGTGAAGATGCATTTGTCACCATTGCTATTTCACGAATAGAGGCTTCAAGCTGCGTTATGGTCGTGATCATACTCGACAACGCTTCATTTTGTGTTGCCAACCCATCACTTGTTTGTTCGGCTGCACTGTGACTTACTTCTGCCGTCTGATAAAGCGTTTCACAATTGCGCGTCACCGTTTGAATGGAGTCATGTGTGGAATCGATTACTTGATTCAACTTTCGTGCTACTTCTTTCAGCTCATAGGGGCCAACTTCTTCTGCCTTGTCACGAAAATCATGTTCGGTAAGTGCTGAAAGACGCGTTAGTACATTCCTTAACCCTCGGTTTGTCCATGACTTGAGACTAAACCAAGTAACCAGAATAATAAAAGAAATCACACACGCCGCAAACACGAGCACAACGCTCACCGATTCAATGGTCTCGTTGACCACCCGCTCCTTTTCATCGATCAACTGACCAGCGGTTTGGGAGATTTGATCAAGTAACCGCATGGTTTCATCCGCAAGCATCGAAGCCTGTTTAAACTCTGAACGTTGCAATTCCCCTTGTTCTAGTTTGGCGAGGATCAAACGCAGCACGCCCTTTTCACTAAAGCCTTGTTTCACCATCTCATATGGTGCGGTTAAGCTTGCATATTCACTTACTTCAGGATGGAAAGATTGGAAGTCTTCATAGGCGAGTTTAATACCTGCTATGCGATTTCGCATTTCTCGGTATTCTTTTTCGGCTTTGTTTAATTCTGAGTGCATCATCATGACTAAGAACGTACTTTCCATTGAGCTTGCAGAAGCAATGAAACGGTTAGCGGCATCGCTCGACTCAGGATTATCAGCACTAAGGAACGAACTGATTCGATTCATTTCCGGGCCGATAGAGCTAAGCCCATAGCGAAAACCACCAACAGCGGCATCAATATCCATTTGAATTTGTATCACCGAAGATTGCTTCAACAAAATGGACTGCGTGATGTTATGTAAACGCGCTAGTTTGGTGTCTAACTCCTCCGAGAGTTGCTGAGCTACACCAGACGCTTTCACAACCAAAGTTGTGCTTTGAGTTGCAAGAGAGTCGATTTGCTCTTTTATGAGAGGCAACTCTTTCGGCTCAGTAATCTGCATACCATGGTTGAGTAGCTTAACCATCTCCAATACATTCCTGGTTAACTTTGCGTTTGCCATCGCGATTGGTAATGCTTTTTGCGACAAGTCTTCAAATTGTTCCCCTACCTGTTCCATTCCTTTGAAACTTGAGACAGAAAGGGCTATAACAAGAGCAATGATAGTTAAAAATGTTGCACTGACAGCCTGAATCAGTGAAAGTGATGTGCGTGAGCGTTTTCGCTTTGCCATAATCAATTTTTATTCTTTCTTAAGGTTGAATCGGTTCTGCAGTGATTCCGTCACATTTGTGAGACAAAACCGTGATTTGCAGCCCATACTATGGATTGGTTATGACACTAATATTTCAGTTGTGAGTCATAGAGATGACAGGTGGTGATTTGCGTCGAGTATATTTTCCTTTGATAATCAGTGTGCTACTAAGCGCCTGCTCTTCTGGGCCTGAGCCTAGTGAGCAAGCTCAAGTGACAGCACCTACAAATCAGCTATTGTCGGACAACCCCGACTTGTTCGAGTTTTACACAGAGTGGCACGGCACGCCTTATCGCTTAGGCGGGACACAGAAATCTGGAATTGATTGCTCAGCATTTGTACAAAAAGCGTTTATTGAGGCTTATCAGCTCTCGTTACCAAGGACAACGAGGCAGCAATCAACGCAAGGTGTGGAGTTAAGTTGGACGGATGCCAAGCAAGGGGATCTAGTGTTTTTTAAAACAAGACGTACAACTTATCATGTCGGAATTTACTTGGGTAACAAGCAGTTCATGCATGCATCGACGTCTAGAGGTGTGATTATTTCAAGAATCGACAACCCATACTGGGCATCTAAGTTTTGGCAAATAAGAAGAGTTACAATGTAACTCTTCTTACTCTTAACCGGACATTGCTGTAAGTTAAAACAATATCAGTCGTAAGTCGCAACAGCATTATCGAACAGATTTTTGACCAGAGCGATGTATTCATCAAGGAACGTGATCTGTTCATTGGTCGCTTTTTTATGCCATACCCCAGCCAATATCTCACCAAGATCTTCAACAACTGCATCAGCCTCTTTCAACAATTTGAAACGTACGCTCGAGTGAAGTTCTGGATTTTGCTCAAAAATCGCCATGATGTTTGAAGCCACCATATCGGTGACAACATCTTCGATGCTTTCGGATCCAGTGTCGCCAATTTCGGTCGTAAAAATATCTAGATTTAGAGACAAGTGCTCGATAAGAGCGAGATATCCATCGGTTTCTAAAACCACTGTTTTTCTCCGTTTATTGCAAGCCTTCGAAGCTGAAAGCAGAATAGTTTCAATAGTAAGACATGCCGAGAAAATTTCATTAACTTATTTCATATTAACAAACATTCACGAACCAACTGGATGATTTTCAAACAATTGAGCTTTGCTTCACTGAATTCGGATACAGGGTTTCTTCAAACCTTTTTATATTTCAGCCATTTTCATGCAAACAGGTTTGGTTACGACCATTTTCTTTTGCACGATACAGCGCAGCATCGGCACTCTTTAACCATTGAGTGTGAGTTTCAAAATAAGGCTTATACTCGCAAACACCAATACTTATCGTGTAATTAATCAAAAAATCTTCCACTTTCACGATCTCTTGCTCAATTCTTTTGCGCAAACGCTCTGCGAAATAGCAAGCTTGCTCCTGGTTTGTGTGAGGAAGTAGTACGGTAAACTCTTCACCACCAAAACGACCGCAGATGTCACTGCTTCTTGCTGTTTTTCTCAACAAGGCAGAGGTTCGACGAATGACTTCGTCCCCTGTCGGGTGACCATAAGTATCATTCACCTTCTTAAAGTGGTCGATATCGAATATTACTAATGAGCATGGTCCGTCGATAACTTTTAAGTGAGCAAACTCATCTTTCAATGATTGCTCCCAATAAGCGCGATTAAATAAACCTGTTAAACCATCTTTGCGACTGATTTCCGACAAATGTTGATTTGTTTCTTTCAAATGAATGCGATTTCTCGCAGTTTCAGAAACATCATTGACTTGAATCGCTATGTGGCTGACCTCTCCTGAGAGCCCAATTAACGGCGTGATCACGATATCTTGATACATAAAATCACTGCTGTTTGAAACCGGAGAAAAATTGTTGAACTTAAAAAGATACGGTCGGTTTTCCCAGCTAGAAAAAGAACGAGTTTCCAGATCGGCGGCAGCTTTTATCTTGGTTTCTAGCCAAGTTCTTGGCAGCTCTTCAAAATGCTCAAATAAACATTCACCAAGAATTTCTTGTGATAGAATGCCACTGTATGACTGCATAAAACTGTTCCACACACACACTTTATACTCTTGATCCAAAACAATAAGCCCTGAATCCATCGTATCGAGAATTTGTGTGACCCAATGAAAGTCTGCTATGTCCAGCGTGATATCGGACATTAGATTAGCTCCATGATTTCATAGATTATTTCTACGGATGGCTTATCAATTAAAAACAGTACCTCGCACTCGAAATCGAGCGCTTCTGCCATGTAGGTGTATTCGATAGTAAAGAGCTCACCCAACTCGCCTTGCTCTTCACAATAAGGTGTTAAGGTATCCACAATGCCTGGCTGACGAAGTGAGAACTGCTTGTCGAGTTGATCGCCTAACGACGTGAGAAATGACGAAACCAGTAGGTTAGAGATATTCAAGATGATTTCATTATGAGGCGTAAACTCAAGGAGGTAACCTAATTTTTCCCCAATCTGATTGATATCCCTACCACGTAAGCACACCAGTGCCTCTCCGTGAATACCACCACCGACAAACCTCTGCGCTACCGCAACGGAACTGTCACGCCCAACCACATCAACCAGTGTCATATGAAGCTCGCCGTAGGACAACGGTCCAACATGAGGAACAGGAAGTTGGATGAACTCATGTAAATGGTCAGCCATAATCGCAGCCCCTTTACCAAGGGCAATGTTCGCAATTTCACGGAATTTGGCTAGTAAGGAAAGCTCTTCGCAACCCTGGTTTTTAGAATCAACCGAATGACTAGGTTTGAACGCATAATGCAGCCCTAATTGTTCGTATAGTGGGAGCACCTGCTCTTCTGTCAGAGGCTTAGCGATAAAAGCTTGAGCACCAAGATCGAGACAGCGCTGTTTTGCCTCTTGTTGAACATCTCCAGAAATAATGACGATTTTGGTCGGGTACTGACTAACAGGTAATGATTCGAGGACCTCAAAACCATCCATTATGGGCATCGTTAAATCGAGAAACAAAATATCGATATTTTGCTCAGCAAGAATATTAAGCGCCTCATAACCATCTTGCGCTTCAATAAGATGCAATGATGTATCTTGTACGATAGAACGCGCAATAAGCTTTCTTGCAACAGCTGAGTCATCACATATCAGTATTTTCATGCCACCAATGGAACTAACGTCAAAAAAATCATAATACCTGTTGTAAACGTTCATCTCCATATGCTAAGCCAACAAATCAGAGGCTTATAAGCGATTTGATTCACATTTATACAAATTGACTACACTAAGAGGAAGGTTTCTTTACTAAGTATGCTCAACATAGCGCCAACTCCCTGCTATTTATCCTAAACTATTGGTGGTCAAATAGATTCGCGAGGTTTTGTATGTGGCAAGCAATATCGCAACAGCTTTCTGATACTTTATTGTTCGATTACCAGATCACGGAAAAAGTAAGGCTGTCTGGTGGGGATATCAGTGAAAGCTACATGATCAATGATGGCGAGCAACGTTATTTTGTGAAAATTAACGATCGCGAGTTTTTGTCGAAATTTGAGGTAGAAGCTGAAAGCCTGCATCTTTTGCGTGAAACATCCACCCTATTTGTACCTGAGGTGGTATTGGTTGGTAAAACCAAAAATGCCTCATTCTTAATTCTTAACTACCTTCCAACGAAACCATTAGAAGATGGTCCCAACAGCTTTAAATTTGGGCAGCAATTAGCTCACCTACACCAGTGGGGCGAGCAAAAAGAGTTTGGTTTTGATACCGACAACTATCTTGGTTCGACTCTACAGCCCAACAAATGGCACAAGAAATGGTGTGTATTCTTTGCTGAGCAACGTATAGGATGGCAATTACAGCTCCTTAAAGAAAAAGGCGTCACCTTGGTTGATATCGATGACTTTATCGATGTCGTAAAACAGCGGCTAGCAAACCATGCTCCGGAACCTTCTTTGTTGCATGGCGATTTATGGAATGGAAATGCGGCACTCACTGCATTCGGTCCTATCTGTTACGATCCTGCGTGCTATTGGGGGGACAGGGAGTGTGATATTGCGATGACGGAGCTTTTTGGTGGATTTCAACCAGAATTTTATCAAGGCTACGAATCGGTTATGCCACTTTCTTCAAGCTATGAAGAGCGTAAAGATATCTATAACCTTTACCATGTTCTCAACCATTGTAATTTGTTTGGCGGCCATTACTTGGAACAGGCTCAACTGGTTATTAATAAAATCATTTCTTATTAATTTGGAAGCCACTGCATATTTCAATATGTAAAATCTCGAGGCACATCACTACAGAAGATCACCCTAAGCTCAAGGTTGAGTTTGGGGTCAAGTTTTGTACTTATTTCGACTCAATTAGCAACAACTCGACCTAATATCAAAGGAGACTTAACTTTGGATTGTGCCTATTTTCCTTGTAGGCAAAGTAAGTAAAGGGCTGTACTTCCTTGATGAATAGTGTGTTTAAAAGCCCTGCGAGATTAGGAGTTGTTGTATGAAAAATTATACCGAAAGGTATGTAAAGTGCCCGCATTGCGGACACTCTATCGGCATTACATTAGATGCAAGTAATGGTGACCAAGAGTTTTATGATGATTGCCCAGCTTGTTGCCACGCTATCCACCTAAATATGCGAGTGGATGAGTTACAAGATAAGGTCGAACTAATTATCGATGACAATTACGAATAACAGCTCGAGCATGTGAACATCAGAAATATAAAAACGCTTAAATGAAAAAGGAGCATTAGGCTCCTTTTTCTCATTCTAAAGCTGTTTTGCTGCAAGAACGCGCTCAACAGTATCAACAATTGCTTGAGTCTGAGGATCAAACTCAATATTAACACGCTCCCCTACTTGTCTCACTCCGAAAAGCGTTCGCTGCAAGGTTTCTGGAATTAGGTGTACCGAAAAACGACACGCTTCAACTTCACCAATAGTTAGCGAGCAGCCATCTAAACCAATGTAACCTTTCGCTAATACATATTTCATTGATTCTTGCGGCAGTTGAAACCAAATCGTGCGGTTATTGGGCGTATCGATGATATCGACAATATCTGCCGTCAAACTAATATGACCAGACATGCTATGCCCGCCTATTTCGTCACCAAACTTAGCCGCGCGCTCAATGTTTACGCTATCCCCTTCCACCAGCCGACCTAAATTAGTAAGAGCCAATGTCGCTTGCATTAAATCAAAACTGATAAGGTTGCCTTCGATCTTAGTCACAGTTAGACAACATCCGTTGTGTGCAACGGATGCACCAATTTCTAACCCTTTACAAAGTTCATCGCTTAACTCGACAACGTGCGTTTGAAAGCGTTCTTTTTTATCAATTTTAACGACCTTCGCCGTACCCTGAACTATTCCTGTAAACATTTCTTTTTACCTATTGATTTCATACCAACTGTAGTTGAAGACTAAGCCTTAAACACTGCGCTACGGGCCGGAAATAAAGACCGCAGACGATAAAGCAACGGCTTAATGAACACTGGTCTGCTCTCATGCATGTTTCAACATTACCATGATTCGCTGCTGTTCTCAGTAAAAGCGTATCCTTAGCGTGGAGAGCGTCCAGTCAGTGTTATCGACTATTCACTACCTAGCTATGGAATATAAACATACAATTGTTTATCATTTGCGCGGAGTTTCTCCGAGGCATTTTTTCACCTTATCGTGACTAAAATCAACCATCAGATCCGTTCACCACATCTTTTGCCCTCGAGTACTCTCATTCTTTCAACTTATTGTTCCGCTCTGGAGTATTTTTCGTGCATCGCTATAAAGAAGAAGCATCAAGTCTTATCAAATTGGCGACCCCGGTATTGATCGCATCTGTCGCTCAAACTGGTATGGGGTTTGTTGATACCGTAATGGCTGGCGGCGTTAGCGCCACCGACATGGCTGCGGTTTCTGTCGCTTCAAGTATTTGGCTACCATCCATTTTGTTTGGGGTGGGTTTATTAATGGCATTGGTCCCTGTTGTCGCACAGTTAAATGGCTCTGGTCGTCGAGTGAAAATACCGTTTGAAATTCAGCAAGGCGTCGTTTTGGCATTGCTGATCAGTGTGCCGATAATTGCAGTCCTGCTCCAAACCCAGTTTATTCTCGGGCTGATGGATGTTGAAGCACTGATGGCTGAAAAAACGGTGGGATACATTCATGCCGTTATATTAGCAGTACCCGCTTTTTTACTTTTCCAAACGCTTAGAAGCTTTACGGATGGTATGTCATTGACGAAACCGGCAATGGTTATTGGCTTTATCGGTTTGCTGCTCAACATTCCTCTAAACTGGATTTTCGTGTACGGCAAGTTTGGTGCACCTGAATTAGGCGGTGTTGGCTGTGGTGTAGCAACCACGATTGTTTACTGGGTCATGTTTGCCATGCTATTGCTGTATGTGATGACATCAGAGCGATTGAAAAGCATCAACCTATTTGGAGAATGGCATCGCCCACAATGGAAAGCGCAAGTTCGTCTATTCAAGCTCGGCTTTCCTGTTGCAGCAGCGCTGTTTTTTGAAGTGACATTGTTTGCTGTTGTTGCACTGCTCGTTTCACCACTGGGTCCTATCATTGTGGCAGCGCATCAAGTCGCGATTAACTTCTCCTCGTTGGTATTTATGCTACCAATGAGTATTGGTGCAGCAGTAAGCATTCGTGTCGGCCATCGACTTGGTGAAGAAAACGTAGATGGCGCGCGCGTAGCGTCACGAGTCGGCATTATGGTTGGTCTAGCATTGTCCGTTCTCACAGCGATTTTAACCGTCTTGTCTCGTGAGTGGATCGCCGAGCTTTATACTAGCAACCCAGAGGTAATCACTCTAGCGATGCACCTGCTCGTGTTTGCCGCTGTTTATCAATGTACGGATGCGGTTCAAGTGATCGCAGCTGGTGCATTACGCGGCTATAAAGACATGCGAGCCATCTTCAACCGTACTTTTATTGCTTATTGGATTCTTGGGCTCCCAATTGGTTACGTCCTTGGCCGTACAGACTGGATTGTTGAGCCAATGGGAGCACAAGGCTTCTGGCTTGGTTTTATCATCGGCCTATCTTCTGCTGCCTTTATGTTAGGCGTCAGAATGCGTTGGATGCATCGCCAAGAGCCAGAAGTGCAATTGAACTTTTCAGTTCAATAAAAAGTAAAAAAGCCAGCTTCCGCTGGCTTTTTTGATCGAATAATCACACGGTTGAGTATACTTATAACAAGATTACGAAGCGGTTGATTTTGCTCTCTAGACAACGGATACGAAGTTATAAAAAAGGATATTTGTGCGGTCTATTTTATTGTTCTTAATCTTGATTCTTAATGGTTGTGATAACTGGTTCAATCCAGAGAACGCCATGTTTGATAAGTATCATCAACGTGTAGCCAATGTATTGGAAGCTCCTGCTATTCCAATAACATTACAGTCTACGGTAACGATTCCTGCGAAACGCGTTTTGTTCGAGCCATTGCCAAGGCTATCTATTGGCCTGCTAGAGAGCTATCAATTACGACAGTGCGGACTCTTCAATTTACTTGCTGAGAAAAACTCGCAACTTGGAAAGGTGCAGGATGCCTTTCATGATTTTGATTATCAAACTGCCCTTTTAAGAGTCATGCATCGATGTTTATCCGAATTTCCACTTAGCGATGAAGAACGCGCGACATTGGCAGAGCTTTACTCAACCAAGTGGCAACATTTAGACATTCATCTCGACAACTTACTACTCGTAAGTGATGCCATGCAGAAGCAACTAACTGCCTCTGATTGGCTATCTCAAGACACGACGAATGATATTGCACGCATTAACGATGTCTATCGTATTTTCAGCGAAATGTATGATTTACCCCACCGCGCGGTCTCACGTCTACCCGATGTGGAAGTTACGCAATATCAAGAAGAGTTAGAGAAATCTCGTTTACTCGGACGACTTTACTATTCAATGGTAAACACATCCCTTTGGTTAAAAGCGACAACTCAGCTACTTGAGCAGAACCAGAGCAATGTATTGTGCGGGCCGAACAGAGACACCACCCAGTTCCGCTACTTAAGAAATGTCTTTCAATCCATTTACGTTGAAGAAGTGCAACCTTATTTGGCTTATTTAGACAGTACCTATCAACAACTTAATGATGGTGCCACTTTGGTGGAGAACCGTATGCAACTCCATGGTCACCAGTATGGCATAATTGAGGCACATAGGACATTTAGGCAAGAAACCCTAAACCACGTTCAGTTTTGGCAGGGTCTCTTCAAACGATGTGGCGTAACCGTTGGCAACTAGTAAGTGCAGAGCGTTCTATTCCTTCAGCCTTTCACGCAAGAATCGAGCAAAACGTGGTTTACCAGTATGTGTAAAACCGTTATATCTAAATGTAATGGTTGAACCAATTTTCGGAGGCTGGCGACGCACTTCATCGGTAAATCCGCTACCGATGTAAAACTCAATGCCATTTGGTAAGCGAACTAACATTGCTCCCATCATACCTAATAAGCGCCCTGTTCCTGGCTTATAACCCACAACTAACGCTTCATCATCTGCGTATCGTTTTAGTTTAAGCAAATCACTACCGCGTCCAGCCTGATAGCGGCTTGATACCTTCCGCAACATCACCCCTTCACCGTCGGATATTGAAATTTTATCCAACTGTGTAAACAGATGAGCTTCATTTTGAATGGCTCGGTGCTCGACATATTTGATATGAGGCTGGTCGACTTCAAGCACTAAGGCTTTGATGTTGTAATAACGCTTCCGATAATCACCAGCGGAATATGGCATATCAAAGATCATAAAGTCGATATGTCGCCAAGCAGACTCTACAGGAGTTTTATCTAATACCGTTTGCTGAACAAGATGGAAGTTACCTCTCCCAGCCCAAAGTTCACCGTCCAACGGATAATCAGGCAAAGGTCCTGTAAACCAATCTGGGGCGTAGATTCGATTACCATTTCTCGTCACGAGATGTTGCCCAGTCCAATAAGCGCGAACACCATCAAGTTTTTCGCTATACCAATATTCAGACACATCAATGCCATCCTGATAGCTTTGTGCAAGAGAAACTGGTGGTGCGAGAGAAGTATCCGCTTGAGGCTGTGAAGACGCAGCCATAACAGCCAACGCAATTAATGTCATTTTTAATGGCATAAGAAGACCTTGTACAAAAAATCGCCTTTATTGAAACGTAAGTCCTCTCGATGACCTATTTATTACTAGTTATTCTTCGACTCATAACAATCAACATTAGTAATAATTTGCAAAGGTAATCATAAACTTTATGACAGGTTTTGCATTTAGTCGTTACACGTTATTCACGTAAGGCGGATGGTTCGTCAATCGAGGTGGAATCTAATTATGATGCCCCCGCTCTAACGACTTCTTTCGGCTCAACACCTCTTATAAGCAAACCATTTCTGTGTGCGTTTTTGATTCTCAATTTGAGAATCAGTCCTTTCTCAAATTGAACAATATCATTAACAATATTTAACTATTTGATTTTTAATTAATTTCAAATTGGCACGTTACCTGCTCTATATCCAATTAGAAAAACAAACGGAGACAGAGTCATGGAATTACGCAAACTAGAAATCAATCAAGACAAGTTAGCCATTGAGTTTTTTGGTGACTTAGACGCAAGTGGCTGTCGACAAGCACAACATCACATTGATGAAGTAATTCACAACAATCATCACAAAGAAGTCGAAATTAACCTACAGCACGTCCAATTTCTTGATTCTTCAGGGATTGGTGCCATTGTTTACTTATATAAGCGTCTAGTTGAACGTGAAAGAAGCATGAGTATTGAAAACGTATCAGGCCAACCTTTAGAAATCATGAGCTTGCTTCGTATCAACCATGCCATTCCCGTTAACTCAAAAGGACACTAAAAATACCGGTTTAAACGGAGGTTGGCATGGTAAATCTTATACGACGATATGCAGTAAGCGGTCTTGTTGTCGGCATGTTTGGTTGTTCGTCGTTTGACTACCCAGAACACGGGAAAGGTGGCTTGGCGGAAAGCTATCAAGATATCTCGATCGAGAATTATCAGTTTTCCCCAGTGATGCCTGACGAGCCTTTAGGTCCAGAACATGGGTTAAGGTTTGATTGGCAACTGACCAAGTTACATCTAGACGCACTAATCCAAGAGGGCGCGCGCTGGTGTTTTCCTGCGGCAGTTGTTCAGGCCCTTGAAAAACAAAATAGAATTGCGCGCGAGTTAGAAGGTGGGCTTTTACTCGACGCTGCCAACGACCTTGTGATTCAGCGTCGACGCTTAAACCAGCTCGAACAACAACTCGACTACGTACTGAGCCAAACCACTTGCACACCGCCCGATGATATTGAAGCTCTACGTAGCGACCTAAACATAGTCTCGGATATCTATGCACTACTTAATATCGACAACCAGTTTGCTGTCGATTCAGCAGAAATCAACCCGAAGTACATGGGACATTTGGCAGAAGCAGCCTACATTTTACGTGACCACCCCAACCTATCTCTTGTAGTAACGGGGCATGCGGATGCAACTGGAACACCCGATTACAACCAGAAACTTGCTCAAGCGCGTGCGGAACAAGTAAAGCGTTACCTAACCGTATTTGGTATCACTTCAGAGAGAGTCACTACCAAATCTGTCGGAGATAACCTGCCACTCTATGAAGGTGAAACATCCGCCGTGCGTTTAACTAATCGTCGAGTAAGCATCGAGGTTATTAGCCCTAATTCAGATAGCGATAGCTCAATAAACCGCAACCCAACGGCAGGAGGCGCGCTATGAACACGATGAAACCATTTATCCTCTTAATGTTGTTGTGTCTGGTCGCGTGGGTACCTTCTTCCATAGCGGATGAGAGCAATACTGTTAAGGTCGGTGATTTAATACAGATTAACTTACCTGGAGAGGCGTCGTTAAACCAAGGGTTTCAGGTTGATCGTCGTGGACGAATTAATTTACCAGAAGTCGGCCCTGTATTAGTGGCCGGCTACAATGAAAAACAACTCCAAGACGTGATTATCGACAGGCTAAAGACCGTGTATCGTGACGTTAACAACGCTCGAGTTTTTATTAAACAGCAACAGTTGTTAGTGTCCGTTCAAGGCTACGTGGTCAAACCCGGTGAATATACCTTACCTTCTGGGTCCAACATTCAAATGTTTGTGTACGAAGCTGGCGGCCTGCGCGCTGGGGCTCAGCTTGATAAAATGATCGTGAAACGTGGAAATAAAAACATTGAATTTGACTACAAACGCTTCCTTGATACGGGTGACAATAGCCAACTGCCAAAACTAGAATCACTGGATGTCTTATTTGTCCCCGCTTCCCCACTCGTAGGGAATATTGAGCAAGAGTTTGATGCAGCAAAACTCGCGAATTCAGGTGACAGCGCAGATTCCGCTCGTGCAATCAAAGTCTTTGGTGAAGTCAACGCACCTGGCTCGTTCTCATACAAGCCAAACACCACGCTAGTTGATGTCGTAATGCGAGCTGGCGGCGTGACACGATATGCCAGTGTTGAGCAAATTCGCGTGATAACAAACAATAACCCAACCATGTTTAACCTGAAAAAGTACCTTGATACTGGAGACCAAAGCCTACTGCCAGAGATCCTGCCAGGTGCCACCATCTTTGTCCCAAAACAGGAAGAAGAAATCAAAGCAGGTGCAAATGTGGTTTACGTGATGGGTGAAGTCGCCCATCCTGGGGCATACGAAGGCAAGCAAGGCGCTAGCTTCATGGATATCCTCGCCAACGCTGGCGGGCCCACTCGCTACGCAGAATCTCGCCAAATTCGCGTTATAAAAGCCGATGGCAAAGTCATCAAATTCGATCTTACCGCGCATACAGAAGGACTATCTTCAGTCAGACCACCAAATGTTGGACCAGGAGATGCGATTTTCGTGCCGGAGAAAACCGATTTCAATGAGAAGTCTTGGTTAAAAGTAGCACCTAGTCGAGCGGTCGCAGTGATGGGAGAAGTTGTTCGCCCTGGACGCATCGAGTGGTCAGACGAAATGGATTTGATTGATCTGCTTGCACACGTTGGAGGCCCAACTCGACGAGCTGATACCACCAAAATTGAAGTCGCCAATAACGGTCAAATGACACAATTTGACTTAGACCAATACATTCTGGATGGCTCACCAACATCAAGCCTACCTCAAGTTTCCGCTGGTACAGTCGTAAGGGTACATGCATTGCCTGACGACCCATCCGATAATAAATCGCAATGGGTAAGCCAAAGCTCTGACGCATCGATATACGTTTTCGGGCAAATCAATGCACCTGGGCGCTATCGTTTCACCGAAGATATGCATTTTCTGGATATTTTGTCTGCCGCCGATGGACCGACAATGGATGCAGATATTCACAACATCCGTGTCACACACCGAGGCCTAGGTTATGCCAAAGTGAGTAAATTGAATTTATCGATGTACTTTGAAACAGGCGATGAGTCAATTCTGCCCCACGTTCGTCCTGGTGATACCATTTACATTCCAGAAAAAAACAAAAACTGGTTAGATCGTTCAAAAGAGTCCACGGTACGCGTATTAGGTGAAGTAAGAGACCCAGGGCGATACGTATTCAATGACAACATGACTGTGCTTGATCTGTTAGCGGAAGCAGGAGGACCAACTGACAATGCCTACCTTGAAAAGATCAGTGTGGTCAATATGTCTTGCTGCCAGGGCCAAGCCCGAACATTTGATTTGGTGAACTTTAGTAAAACAGCCAACATTTATGAGCTGCCAGTCATTCGCGCAGGCGACACGATTTACATTCCCCATAAAGACGAAAGCTTTGTTGAAAAAGCGAGGGCCGGATTAAGAGATATTTTACAAATCACCACAACCATCGTGTTAATAGGAGCGTTGTAATGACTATTCCTGCAACTCACGCTGAGATTGAACAAATTTATCTTCAGAGTGAACAGAAAGGCCACAAAACGATTTGTGTTGTGGGTTGTAAATCTGAAGATGGTGTCACTTCCGTGGCTTCATCTCTTGCAGAGCGCTTGGTTTTAGCAGGCCACAATACTTTGTATGTAGACCTTAACTTATTCAAACCCGCTTATCACACTGTTCACGAATTTGATGATGACGAGAAGGTTGGCCATTTGATCACACGAGAGAATACACATCAAACTTTAGTCGGCCTCCCTGCTCCATCTCTCGCCAGCACTCAGTTAGCGTACCGAGACCCAACAACGCTGAAACAAAACATTGCACAATGGTTAACGCAGTACGAGCGCGTCGTGATAGATACATCACCTCTTCTCAGTGTCAACCGAAGCAATATTGCGCCTCAAGTGATTGCTGGCGTATGTGATGCTACTTTGTTAGTAGCGCATTATGGCTCTACGACTGCAATCCAGCTCGAGCAAGCCAAAAAGCTACTCGATGCTAGCGATGCGAACTTGATTGGTTCTGTACTGAACATGAAGCACACTCCAAGCCTGAAAGATGAGTTAATCCGCCAAGTTTCCAAGCTGCGTTTCTTACCAAAAAAGTGGAAAGAAAAACTGTCTCAGCAAATTAAAAAAAGCGAACTGTTTATGTTATAGGGAGCGCTATTATGACGATAAATAACACATTGACTATCGAGCAAGAATTAGTGGATGAGCATATTCTTCAGCAAATGATCAAAGATACGTGCGCCGAAATCATCCCTACCTTGATTGATCACTATGTCGAAGAGTCACGCGATCGCATGGAGAAAATAGAGCAAGCATTAAGCACAAAAGACCTTCAAACATTAGAGTTCGAGGTTCACACACTGGGCAGTTCTGCTCTCGCTCTAGGCAATCGAACGCTTTCAAGACAAGCAAGAATGATTGAGAAGTACTGTGTCGAAGGAAAAATACCAAAAGCATTGGAGCTTTGTGAAACACTTCCTCAACTCGCCAATGAATCGTTTGATGCGTTAGAAAAGCGAAAAGCTCAAGGGTTTGAGTAGTATCAGTGTCTTACTCCCTAGCGAAGCATCGCGTTTGATAAAGCGCGATGCCGACATCATCTCAGAAATTTAGGCTCCAAATTCAGTCACCCTCGCCAAGCCACACACCTTGAAATTATTTGGGTATACTTAATCAATTAAAAAGTATGGATTTTTCGCAAATTTCCTACCTTGTGCTAATACTTAAATAACGCTTTTCTCAAATTGAGAATTTTCAGCACTAGAGAGCTATAAACCACTCATAATGCCAAATAGTAGTGCTGACAAAAATCATAAAAAATGAAACAAACTACGTTGGGATGGGACTATGAGACCAAGGGTGTTACTGGTAGAGGACTCTACTTCACTAGCCATACTTTATAAGCAGTATGTGAAAGACGAACCTTATGACATTTTTCATGTCGAGACAGGTCGCGAAGCGATTCAATTTATTGAAAGAAGCAAACCTCAGCTCATCATTCTCGATTTGAAACTGCCCGACATGTCTGGCGAAGACGTGCTGGATTGGATCAACCAGAATGACATTCCTACGTCCGTTATTATTGCTACGGCGCACGGCAGCGTCGACTTAGCCGTTAATCTAATTCAAAAAGGTGCGGAAGATTTCTTAGAAAAGCCCATAAACGCTGATCGCCTAAAAACGTCAGTTGCATTGCACCTTAAACGCGCCAAATTGGAAGATTTGGTGGAAAATATTCAATCCAAGTTTGATCGCCACAACTATCACGGATTCATCGGTTCAAGCCTCCCGATGCAGGCGGTATACAAGACCATTGATGCTGTTGCGCCAACTTCTGCCAGTGTGTTTATTGTGGGAGAAAGCGGCACAGGTAAAGAAGTTTGTGCTGAAGCCGTCCACCGCCAGAGTGACCGTAAAGACAAGCCTTTTATTGCAATTAACTGTGGGGCTATTCCACGAGATTTGATGGAAAGTGAGATTTTTGGTCACGTTAAAGGGGCCTTTACTGGAGCAACAACAGATCGAAAAGGTGCGGCGACGCTGGCACATGGTGGCACGCTTTTTCTTGATGAGCTGTGTGAAATGGAACTTGAGATGCAAAAGAAGTTGCTCCGCTTTCTACAAACGGGCACTTACACCCCTCTTGGTGGCACTCGAGAAATGAAAGTGGATGTGAGAATCATTTGTGCCACTAACCGAGATCCATTAACAGAAGTAGAAGAAGGTCGTTTTCGTGAAGACTTATACTACCGTGTGCACGTTATACCTATCGATATGCCCCCATTACGTGAACGAGGAAGTGACATCGTCACGCTTGCCAAGCACTTCTTGACCACTTACGCCAAACAGGACAAAAAGAAATTCTCAACAATCGACAGCGAAGCTCAACATATCATCAAGCATTACGAATGGCCGGGTAATGTAAGGCAACTACAAAACATCATACGTAACATTGTGGTGCTTAATAACGACGAAAAAGTCACGGTGAGCCACCTACCCGCTCAACTTACTAAAAAGTCTAAAGTGACGAAAACAACGACGCCTGCGCATGTTGCTCAAGAGTCAGCAAACATTGCACCAATCACACCACCACCTGTTTATACTGAGGAACCTTCACCTTCTGCGGTCGAACCGTCGATTACCGCAGCGGAGCTGCCTGGTACACCGTCCTCTGCTGCTACCTCACCGTACTTTAACGCTGATGGAACCATTCGTCCTATGTGGCAAGTAGAGCGTGAAGCAATTCAAAACGCAATCGCGTACTGTGATGGCAACGTCCTCAACGCCGCTGTCATGCTGGAGTTAAGCCCATCTACGGTTTACCGAAAAAAACAAGCGTGGGAAGCGGATGAAATTAATCTCGAACAATCTTGATAAACCTGCCATTGGTGAAATTTGGATCTTGCTTGATAGCCGTCTATTCGGCGGCATTGAAAGTCACGTTATCGAGCTAGCTCGGGGATTAATCGCCTTTGGAAACAAAGCTCGAGTTGTGCTAACCACTGAGTATTCGCCAGCCGCTCAGATTGTACAGAAGGCAAAAGAAGCCGCGATCCCTGTGAGTTACTTAAACTATTTGTCTGGCGAGCCCAATAAAGCTTTAAAAATTAAGCACCTAACAAGCGCCGTCGCCAATCACCAACCCTCAGTGGTTCACTCCCATGGTTATAAAGCGTCGATTTTGTCGCGCTGCGCCAAACTGCTCACCCGAACGTTTCCTCGTTTGATTTCAACTTATCATGCTGGTGAATCGTCCTCAGGGAAGCTATGGCTATACGATTGGCTTGATAGAAGCTCAGGCAGCCTATCTGACCATTGCTTTGCTGTCAGTCCAAGTATTCAGCGCAAAGTTTTTTGTTCTTCAGAACTGCTGAATAACTTTGTTTCGATTCCCAACAGTCAACTCAACTATCAGGAAATCGCTTTTGTCGGCCGATTGAGTCAGGAAAAAGGCGCCGATCAATTTATTGAGGTAGCGAGGGTCTGTCCAACATTACAGTTTAGTGTGTACGGTGATGGCCCAGAAAAAGAGTCGCTTAATCAAACTGCCCTTCAAATGTGACTTTCTTCGGCCATCAAACCGATATGGAAGGTGTTTGGGAAAATATCAGCGTACTTATTATCTCTTCTCGTTATGAGGGTCTTCCAATGGCGGCGCTTGAAGCCATGTCGAGAGGCATTGCCGTGATGAGCTTACGTGTAGGTCGTCTTCCAGATATTATCCAAACGGGTAAAAATGGTTTTATCGTCGAAGACATTCCCTCTCTTGCTAAATGTCTTCATGACTGGATGTCGATTGGTGAAGCGCAACAATCACTCATTCGCCAGAATGCTCGACAAACCATCATTGATGATTTCTCAGCGCAAAGTGTGATTCCCGTATTGCTACAAAAATATCAAATTGAAGCGGATCACTAATCCATATTGGTTCTCAATATGAGAATGATGAGTTCCAAACATAAATATCATATAAGATTCAATCACATAAACTAATGGCATATTTTGGCATCTCTATTGCAGCTCAGCAGTTAACGCAGATTAATGATGAGACAGAGGTGACTTATGACTACGCCAAAACGCATTCTATATGTTCATTATGGTGATAATTGGATTCGCGGCAGTGAAGTGGTGCTTCTGGATCTCATTTCAGGAATCGACCGCAATAAGTTTGAGCCATTCGTATGGTCAAACTGCCAACCATTAATCGATAAGTGCCAATCGCTCGGAATTGAAGCGGAACATTCAGCCTTCAATTTGGTGGGTGGTTGGAGCGCTCCACGCTGGGATATTAGCGGGTGGAATAGCCTTATCAAACAAGGCTCAGATTTGATCGAAAAGCACAGCATCGACTTGGTACACGTCAATAGCGGCGGCCCTTGTCAATGGATGTGTTTGGCTGCTCGCATGAATCATATACCACTTGTCACGCAACTTCATTGCCATTATACATTGCGCGATCGCTTCTCTCTCGGACTTCACCTCTCTCCAAAATTGATTTGCGTTAGCAAAGATGTTGGACGCGAAATTATTCAGGACGGCTACCCACAAAACCAACTTCATGTCGTACACAACGGCGTGTCACTTCAAGGCGTGGATACACCCATCGACATTAAAGATCGCCTCGGAATCCCATCACAGGCCTTTACCTTTCTGTCGGTGGGTTCGCTGATTAAGCGCAAAGGGTTCGACCGCCTTATTCGCGCAATGCGCATGCACAACTACCACCACCACAACCCTCACCTTGTTATTGTTGGTGACGGCGAAGAAAGAGAAGCATTGCAACAGCTTGCCGCGGATCTTGGTATCCAAGAACGAGTGCACTTTGTCGGGGAGCAACACAATGCCGGAGCGTGGATGTGTGGTAATGCAGACGCTTTTATTAGCGGCGCCTATGAAGAGGCCTTTGGTCTCGTGCTCGGGGAAGCGGCTTTAGCTCAACTGCCTATCGTGGCTCCTAAAACGGGAGGCATTCCTGAGTTGTTCGAGCATAATCACTCTGCATTGCTGTACCAGAACAGTGGAATGGCGAGCCTGTTAAACGCGATTCAACAAGTCATGCAAGACGCGGCATTAAGAAACAAGCTGGCGGAAAACGCTTACCTACATGCTAGCCAGCACTTAACGACGACTGCATCTATCAACGCTATTGAACGTATTTACGAAGGTGAACTTAATAACAACGCCATTACACCAATGCCAATGACTCACTGCATGAAGCCTCTTTCACGCTGGTTGAGCATCAATTGAGGAGCCCGGTCATGAAACGTGTATTGATGTTCGACGCCATCCCAATGCAAGGTGGATCCAAAATCGCGAATGCAGAGCTCCTTAAGCAGTGCGATAAGCTGAACGTGATTGGTTATCTACTCACTACAAATCCAGAGCATTGGGCGTCACTGCTTAGTGATACACCGCGTGTGCAAGTTATAAAAATAAAACCATCACCATTTAACTCGACTCATGGACTGACCTACTGGTTGATGAACGCTTACTACTTTCTCCAACTTCTCTACGCGTGCATGAAGCTGCCAAAAATAGATAGCTTTTTGGGCCTATCTTGCCCAAGTAATGATATGCCTTTGTACTTACTACGATTAATTAGCAAAAAGCCTGTGGTACAGATGGTTCATGGCCCTATTGGACGATCGAGATCTGCTGGCTACTGCTTAGTAAAAGCATCGGCAATTTACTACTTGGCAAACACCCGCGAATCAATGGTAGAAGCATTACAGGCCTACCTCAAAACAGAGAAGCCAGCCACCGAACGCTATTGGTGTGGTTTGAATACATCTACGTTTGTTAATGGATTATCGAAAGATCGCTGGCCAAAACAAGCGAATCCGATTTCAAGCCGCGTTTTCTGGGCAGCTAGCTTACTAAAATGGAAGAACATCGATCTTTTGCTTGATGCTTTAACACTTGATGAGTCGAAAAAGATCAAATCCACCGTGTGTTACATCAAACCTAACGTGGCAGGTGTGGAATATTCAACACCGGACTTCAACACACAAGGTGTTGAATGGCATGAGTGCCCAAACAACTTAGATGAATTGCGTTCACAGTGTGGTGTGTTTGTTTCCACCAGTCTCAACGAACCTTTTGGGTTATCTATTTTGGAGGCGCTCGCTGCAGGTATGTGTGTCGTCATTCCACATGATGATAGTTATTGGGACCGCGTGTTAACTCACGGCCGAAATTGTATTAAATACACGCCTAACAATGTGGCTTCGTTACACAACGCAATTCGCCTTTTGAATGAATCGCCGTGGATGAAAGTAACGATGGGTATCGAAGCACTCAATGTTTCTCAACTATACACAGCCGAACGTTGTTATTTGCCAATCGCCCAGCACCTTGCTGCCGAAATTGCTACCAACAATGATTGCACACTCAAGACACCGCGAGACATCAAAGGATATGACCATGTCTAAAGCAATGACCAACATGACGCTATTTGCTATCGCCTTAGTGATCAATAAAAGCATCAGCCTAATCATGCTGCCTGTATTGCCCCACTTTCTCTCACCAGAACAAATGGGCAAGCTTGAGCTTCTAACAACCTTTGGTGTTGTTACGACCTTGTTTGTCAGTTTCGTTTTGCATGAAGCGCTTTATCGATTCGTCGGCGTTGAAAAGGATAAAAATACACGCACAAGCCTACTAAACCAGCTGTACTCACTTGCTTTACTCATCGCTGGCGTCGTCGCTCTTAGCTTGCTCACTATCATTTTAATCGCCCCCATTCCCGCGCCTTTTACGCGAGTCGAGTTTGCTATTGTTATGTTTGCTATCGTTCTAGAAGGCAGTATTGCAATCGGCACTGCCTGGTTAAGAACACAAGACGACAAAGCAAGAACACTGCTTAACGTCATGGTCACTACCACCATTTTTCAGGTCATTTTTATCGTCGCGGCGCTGTCTGTTCATCCCCATGTTATTTCTGTTTTGTGGGGTGGCTTGTTGGCTGCTATTACTCAATTTGTTTGGCTGCACATCGTTAACCGTTACAATGTCACCCTTCCTAAACTGACATTGGCAAAACAATACCTAAACTACTGCCTACCAATGATGATGGCCGGTTTAGTAGCATTTTGTCTCAATGGCGCTGAACGCTGGTTCATTGGTGCCAACACTTCTCTTGCGACGTTAGGGATTTACGCGATAGCGGTAAAATTTGCAGTGGGCATGTGTATTTTAGTGCAGCCATTTGGCATGTGGTGGATGCCACGTCGATTTAACTACTTAGAAGGGCGCAAGAGCACTGAAGCAGTGCGCATCACACACTTAGGTATGATTTACATTACAGGTTTGAGTGTAGTGGTCGGCACATTAGCAATGGTGATGATCACCCACTTACTGCCAGAAACCTATCATGACGCGGTATTATTCAGCTTATTCTTGCTGCCTATCTCCATGTTAAAAGAATGGAGTGAGTTGATTAACATCTCCATTTTGTACAAGCGTCGTACTCGCTGGCTACTGGGTATAAATGTCGTCTCTGCGTGCGTTGCGATTGCTTTGCTGTTTGGCTTATCTTCTCTGGGTATTTATGGTGTGTTCATTGCGCTTTATTACGCACAACTGTGTAAGCTGGGCCTGACTTATGTAGTAGGCCAACAATGTATGACGTTGCCTTTTCACCTCAGTCTGATGGTTTTATTACAGATTATATCCGGTGTGGCACTGTTCCTGCTTCACTCTTCACAATCAATAGGAATCGCCATCGCAATTTGCATTTTGACATGCAGTTTGCTGGCATGGATAGCCACTCGCTACATGAGTAAAGAGACGCTCAATGCTCTCACTCGATACATAGTGAAAAGGCGTGGACAGGTGAAGAGATACTCGTTATGAATGAAACCAAGGTGAGAACAAAACAGTCCATCGCAGCACTGACGATTACAGTCTGTATCGGCCTGCTTTGGATTGTTATGCCTCATCCCATTTTGATTGTTGCGTTGTGTTTCGCACCACTCGCGTTACTGTTTGTTCTCAATCAAACGTTTTGGCTTGTCACACTGTTCGTTATTTTTTCATTCTTTCGTATTCACGAAGCCTTTCCTGTTATCTATAACTTCAAGATCCCATTACTGTTATCACTGGGGGCACTCGCCGCACTCGCCTTTCACCTTCTTATAAGCCGCCAGATTACAGCTTTTTGGCACCCTTCATTAAAGTGGCTGTGTATATTTTGGGGTCTGGTGATCATCGGAATAATATTCGCTTCCAGTCGTGATATCGCAATAACGGTGTTCAAAAATACCTATTGGAAAATCATCATTATGACGTTGGCCATCACCTGGCTTATTACTAAACCTTCACAGCTCGCTCAGATGTCAAAAGCAATTATTTTCGCCGGATTATTGATTGGCTTAGTGGCATTACAAAACGCTGCGAATGGCATTGATTTAGTCGAAGGAACGCGCGTGTCAATAGGACGATCCATAGGTTCAGTACTTGGCGATCCTAACGATTTGGCACTAGTGCTGATGTTTCCCCTTGCCTTTACCGTTAGTCAATTGATGGAGAAGCATTCCCCCAAGCATCTCAGGCTCTTTGCCCTTATCACCTGTTTGGTTTTGTTCTTTGCGATAATTGAGACTCAGAGCCGCGGTGGGTTACTCGGTTCACTGTCTGTATTTGCCTACTTTGCTTTTAAACACATCAAAAGCAAAACATTAGTCTTGGTACTAGGCGCCATCGCAGCGATCGTACTCTACGCATTCGCTGGTATTTCAGGACGAGAATCGGGGGGAGCCGCTGAGGATGGTATAGATGCCTCTGCGATGGGGCGACTTTATGCGTGGGAAGCGGCATTTAAAATGGCGCTGCATCATCCGTTGACTGGCGTAGGTCTAGATAACTTCTACTTTAATTACTATTTCTACAGCCCACACTGGGATGGTATCAACCACGCCGTCCATAGTACTTGGTTTGGCGTGTTAGCAGAAACGGGTTTTGTCGGGCTCGCGGTGTTCATTACTTTAATTGTGTCATTGATCCGCACCTCTTTGCATTCCATCTCATTGCTGACACCAAAATCAGATTACACCCTCTCTGTAGGAGCAAACGCCGTGTTAAGTGGGCTTATCGGTACCATCGTATCAGGTACGTTTCTGACTCAAGGTTTCACTTGGCCAATTTACATTCTAGCGGCATTAACAGTTGTCGTTAGCCGTATTGTTCAAAGTGACTGTCAAAATGAGAAATCCTAGTTTCAAACATAAACAAAACCCATAACTCACTGTTTTAAAATGGCTAATTCCTTGGCACGCATTGTGATTACTCACTTAATTAGTAATCAAATAACCAAGACTCAAGGAGAGCCACATGACGGACATCGTAGTATTTGGAGAAGATTTTGGTGGGTTACCCTCTTCCACTCAGCATATTGTCAAGCAACTAGCAGCGAACCATCGAATCCTTTGGGTGAACTCCATTGGCCTTCGTCAACCTAAGCTGGATTCTAAAGACATACAGCGTGCGTTAAACAAACTCACTCGTGTATTTCATAACGTAGGCTCACACAAGCCAACATTGGACTCTGAAACAAGCCCAAACATTCACATCATCAACTTGCTCACCATTCCTGCCCCTAGTTCTGCATTAGCAAGAAAAGTGGCCGCTAAGATGATGAAACACCAGCTCAATAAACAATTACAAGCTCTTGGTTTTGATAAGCCTGTATTTTGGACGTCGCTCCCGACTGCTGCCGATCTTTGTTCAGAAATGAACCCACGTGGACTGATTTACTATTGTGGCGATGACTTTAGCGCTTTAGCTGGTGTTGACCACGACACGGTGGCCAAGCACGAACGTACTCTTGTTAATGCGGCCAGCGTTATCTTTACGGCAAGCGAAACACTCTCCACCAAATTTCCATCTGGTAAAACCGTCACTTTGCCTCACGGTGTCGACTTTAGTCTGTTTTCTGAGCCAGCACCTAAGGCTGAAGATTTTCCTAATAATGGTCGCAAAGTGCTGGGCTTTTATGGCAGTTTGTCGGAATGGTTAGACTACGACTTAATTGCCCAAGTCGCAGACCAAGCGCCTGACTGGGATCTCGTGTTCATCGGCCCTAACGAGTTCAGTGATAATCCACTTCCACAAAGATGCAACGTATACTACCTGGGCCCGAGAGCGCATCACACTCTGCCACGTTACTCCCAACACTGGGATGCCAGTTGGTTGCCCTTTGTTGATAACGCTCAAATCAAAGCGTGTAATCCGCTTAAACTTCTTGAGTACTTGGCAACAGGAACCCCTGTTATCAGCACACCGTTTCCTGCATTAATGCCCTACAAACATATGCTTCATGTGGTTCAAGATGTCGAAGACGTGCGTGCCAGTCTCGATCACCTCCTACCGCCACCGACAGATTCAAAGTCATTTGTTCAACAGCAAAGCTGGGAAGCAAGAGCCAACCAAGTTGATAAATTAGTGAGGGCGCTATGAACGATTTGAGAGAGAACCTTAGTGTATTACTACATGGCGCTTGGCGACGTCGTTACATGATCGTTATCCCTATGCTTGTCTTGCCGGTGCTGGGCTTCATCGTAAGTAAGCTGGTTCCGACGACTTATGTTGCTCATACCAGCATGCTTATTCAAGAGACAGCGAAAATGAACCCGTTCCTTCAAGACCTTGCCGTCTCAACAATGCTTAAAGACCGATTGAGCGCACTCAGTACTCTGCTAAAAAGCCGACACGTTTTGTATTCTGTCGCAAAAGAACAATCGCTGATCAATGACGAGATGAGTGCAAAAGAGCAAGAGTTCATCATAAAAGATCTTGCGTCGCGCCTGTCTGTTCAGCCACTCGGTAAAGACTTCATTCAAATTCAATTGCAAAGTGGTAAATCAGAAGGAATGGAGTCGATGCTGCTCTCTGTCAGAGAGCATTTTGTCGAACAGCTTTTGGCTCCTGAGCGTTCTTCGATTAAAGATTCGAGTCATTTTTTGACTATCCATATCAACAAACGCAGGGAAGAACTAGACAAGGCTGAACAAGCTTTTGCAGAGTATAAAAATACTTACTCAGACGCGACGCCCGAAATGCAAGCTCAAAGCCTTACTCGCCTTGCTAGCCTCAAACAAACGCTAGCCGAAAAGGAGGCGGAGCTTGCTGGTGTTTCACGAAGTCTAGGCAGTTTGGATCAACAACTATCCAAAACGAACCCGGTTATCGGTAAACTGGAAGAGCAAATCATCGACATTCGTAGTGAACTTACCCTGCTTCGCGCTAAATACACAGAGGCGCATAGTTTGGTGCAAGGTAAGTTGCGAGAATTAAACCGGTTGGAGCAGGAACGCTCGGTACTCTTGAACTCTAAACAACCAGAACTAAACAGTGCTCAACTATGGGATATCGCGAGCAATACCACAGTAAACAGTCTTGGCGAAGCACAGCCTCTACTTGTCTCCCAACTACATCAATTACAAATGATGCGCGGACGTTTTGAAGCACTTACGGAAGAAACCAACAGCTTGCGAGATATGATCCAAGAATTAGAGCGAAATGCGCACCAATTTGGGAGCACAGCAACAGAAATCAACCGCTTAGCTCGTGACGTCGCAGTGAAGAGAGAAATGTATGATGAACTCGTCGAACGCTATGAGATGGCCCAACTAACGGGTTCTTTGGGAGAGTTTGAAGAGAATAAGCGCGTAAAAATCATTGATGAACCGTTCACGCCAACGATTCCAACTAACTTACCTAGTTTTGTATTTGTCATTTTAGGATTTATTGGTGGCGCTGGTTTAGGCATTGGATTAGCGACGATACTTGAGTTAGCCGATAACTCTATCCGCTCAAAAAGAGCATTAGAAAAACACCTTGGTGTTCCTGTCATCACCACTTTACCTAACGTAGTGTACGGAAACTAACCGCCATAAGAACTCATTTACAAGCACTCGGTCGGCGAGTGCTTTTCTTTTACTACTGCCTTATACAGCCTCATAGCATGTCCACTAATATGAATCTCAAATTGAGAATAAACATAAAGCCTCACAAACATCAATATTAACTTATTGTTTTTAAATAATTAATTTTTTGGCACGCAGTCTGCTATTCCTAAATAAACAAAGAACTCAACGAGGGTTTGAAAATGGAAGTCAGACAAAAGCACAATAACACTAAGCACAGCAAAAAAGTGATATTACACGTCGTGCAGCACTTAGCTCCTGGCGGCTTAGAAACGCTCGTACTAGAAATGCTTCGTTTTGCGCAGCCAAACCATTCCGTTTTTGTCGTAAGTTTAGAGGGAAGCAAAGCGCAAGCACTGCAATGCTGGCAAAAACTATTGCCCTACCAAGGCCAACTGCACTTTCTTAATAAAAGACCTGGATTCAGCGGGAAGACCATCGCTACACTGACTTCAATGATAAAAAGAATGCGACCAGACGTGGTCCACACTCACCATATCGGACCACTCTTATATGGTGGGATTGCGGCACGTTTAGCGCACGTACCTGTAGTTATTCATACCGAACACGACGCATGGCACCTTAATAACAAAAAATCAGCTCGACTGCAGTCCCTACTGCTAAAAATGATTCGTCCACATGTGGTTGCCGATGCGAACTTTGTCGCCGAACAAATCCAGACAAAACTGAATTACCGCAAAGTCTGCACCATTCACAATGGAATCGATTGCCAGAAGTTTAAAAGCGGTGACCAAACGGCAACAAGACACTTGTTTGAACTTCCAACCGACAAAATCGTGATTGGCGTTGCCGGGCGTCTAGAAGCAGTTAAAGGCCATAAAGTGCTTATCGAAGCCTTCTCTCATCTTACGCCAAACACACACCTAGCAATAGCCGGTGATGGTTCTCAGCGAACTCAATTGGAAGCACAAGTTAGAACGTTAAAACTTGAAGATCGAGTAACCTTTTTAGGTTTGGTGGACGATATGCCCAGCTTTTACCAAAGCCTAGACTTGTTTTGCTTACCATCACTTCAAGAGGGCTTTCCTCTCTCAACCCTCGAGGCTCAAGCATGTGACATTCCTTGCGTCGCGACGGATGTTGGCGGCGTGAAAGAGACGCTCTGTCCGAACAACAGCACACTGGTTGAAGCAAATCGCGTGTTTTTGTTGGCCGAAGCGTTATCACAACAACTGGAATCATCACACCGCTCTCCTCGAACTTTTATTCTCAAACACTTTGATATCAGAGACATGGTGAGTCGCTACTCACGTTTGGCCAAGGAGGCTAGCTATGAATGATTTACTTTGGATTATAGGGTTTGGTTTATCCGCATTTTTGATTGTCTATCATCACGTTGGGTACCCACTGCTCCTTAAATGGCTTCCTTTAAAACAGCAAGACGAAACCAAAGCACCATTTGTAGAGCGAGCTTACAAAGCCTCCAAAGCAGATAACCAGCTACCCTCTATTACTGTCATCGTGCCCGCCTACAATGAAGAACAATGGATAGCAGAGAAGATCCGTAACCTTGCGAGCCTAGATTACCCGAGGGATAAATTAAGGGTAGTGATCGCATGTGATGGCTGCACAGATAACACAGCCGAGATTGCTCAAGCGACAATTCAAGAAGCAATCTGCTCTGATACTCTGTTCATTATTAATGATCACCAAATCAATCGCGGTAAAGTTGCCCTACTAAACGAAGAAATGCGTCATGTTAGCTCGGACATTACCGCACTGAGTGACACGTCGGCATTGATTTCTTGCGATTCTCTGTTGCTAGCTAGTCAGCATTATCAAAATGAGAACGTAGGAGTGGTTAACGCAACATATCAAATAATGAGTACTGATAACCAAGGTGAAGCGGCGTATTGGCGATACCAGTCTCGAGTAAAGCATCAAGAATCCTTGTTAGGTTCAACGATTGGTTCCCACGGTGCGTTTTACACTTTCAGAACCCACTTATTTGAACCACTGGAAGTCAGCACCATTAATGACGATTTTATTCTCCCTATGAGAATCGTTTTGCGAGGCTATAGCGCTATTTACGAGCCAAACATGCTGGCTCTTGAACTAGAACAGAGCTCAGACAACGCAGATTTCAAGCGGCGCCTAAGAATTTCAGCGGGTAACATGCAGCAGATCATGCAATTAAAGCAATTACTGCTACCTCGTTATCGTGGCACTGCCTTTGCATTTCTATCGGGAAAGGTTCTGCGCTTAGCAACACCCTATTTGATGATTGTTTGCTTTATTTGCTCACTACTACTGGCACACAATCCACTGTTTCAAGTAATGCTGTTCGCACAAGTTGGCATTTACAGCATCGCGCTTATCACTTACTTGATGCCAGCACTTAACACAATTAAACCTTTTAAGCTGATTAGTTACATCGTCATTGGTCATCTCGCCAACTTTATCGGCGGTATGAAGTATTTACTCGGAATGGAAAATGGACGTTGGAAACGCGTCAACCAATAAGGAAAGCATCATGAAAAACTCACGCTACGATTCAAATGTATGCCACGCAAAAAGAACGTTTGATGTACTGGTTGCAATGCTTATTTTGGTCGTCACTGCACCACTATTCCCATTTATCGCGCTAGCGATCAAAACCACATCGAAAGGCCCTGTGATTTATCGCCAATTGCGAGTAGGACGCTGCACACCAGAAAAAATGGATCTTTTTCAAATCATGAAGTTTCGCACCATGTATATTGATGCAGAGCAACGCTCTGGCGCAGTATGGGCAACTGAAAATGATCCCCGCATCACGCCAGTAGGACGCTTTTTACGCAAAACGCGTTTAGATGAACTACCTCAACTGTTTAATGTGTTGAGAGGTGAAATGTCGATGATTGGGCCGCGCCCAGAACGCCCAGCTTTCTACCAGAAATTGGAAGATGAAATCCCCTATTTTGTAGAGCGCACATATGGCGTGTTACCAGGTATCACAGGCTTAGCTCAGGTTAACCAAGGCTATGATGCATGCATTGAAGATGTAAGACGCAAAGTTGGGTTTGACCACAGTTACGCACTAAGCTTAGGTTCGTTTTACTCTTGGATTTCAATGGACCTTTCAATCATGAGCAAAACATTCGTTGTGATGATTGACGGACGAGGTCAATAACTTCCGGTTCTGGTAACGGTCATTCTTGCCACTGGCGTCGCATCTTTTCTATCGTCGCTGGTGGTACATCATGAATGCTTTGATACGCTCCGTGGCACACTTTAATTTCCACCTCGATGCGCTTCTTCATGCAGTAGTCCATGTAACGCTTCATCTCCCAATGTCGAACAAACGTATTGCTCACAATCACGACTCTCCCTTTGTTCAACCACTTTCTAGTTTGCTGAAAACACCACTCATGCGCTTGAGGTAATTGAACTGGTTCAAAGTGATAATCACCTTCATCATTTTCAAAATACATGTCAGCTTCAAAATGCTTAGCACCAAGCTCTATCGCTAGTTGTTTTGCTAAGGTTGTTTTACCTGAACCCGGAAGTCCACGAATAAGAATGAGTTTAGCCAGTGACATAATGCAGTTTAATGAGGTGGGAATAAGCCTAAACTGTAACGAAATTATTGGAAAAGAAAAGTAGAAATAAAAAATGCCGAGCACATTAGGCTCGGCATTTAAACTCAATCATGGATCGTGTTGTATTTATTTGTAAGCTGGCAGTTCTGTTCTTAACCCTTTCACCAAACTTACGCACATCAACAGCAGAACAAAAGTAAACGGTAATCCTGTTGCAACAACACCTGATTGCAATGCTTGCAGGGCTTCTTTACCACCAACCCAAAGCATTACGGCTGCAATTGCACCTTCAATACACGCCCAGAAAATGCGTTGCGGTACTGGTGCATCAATCTTACCACCGGCGGTAATACTATCGATAACCAGTGAGCCAGAGTCTGACGATGTAATAAAGAATACCAGAATCAGCACGATAGAAAGCATTGAAATCACTGAGCTATACGGAAGCGCATCGTAAACATGGAACAGAGTCAATGAAATATCAGTTAGGCCATTTGCACCTAGCTCACCAACTTTATTCACCACTTGGTCAAGCGCGATACCACCAAACACAGACATCCAAATCAAAGTAACAACTGTAGGAATAACGATGACTGCGAATAAGAATTCTCGAACCGTACGACCTTTAGACACACGCGCGATAAACATACCAACAAACGGTGACCAAGATACCCACCAAGCCCAGTAGAATACCGTCCAGCCGTGCATCCAAGTTTCATCTTCACGACCGTGAGGGTTACTCAATGGAATAATATTTTCAATGTAAGCCATTGTTGTGTCGCGTAGCGAGCTCCACGCCGTATCAAACGTGATGAAGGTAATGAAAATAAGCAGCGCAAACGCAACCACCATATTGACGTTACTCAGTAGCTTAACACCACCATCAATACCACGAATCACTGATAGCACCGCGATAAAGGTAACGAAGGTGATCACAATCATTTGTGTACCAATGCCGCCTTCTAGACCAAAGACATGATTAATACCACTGGTCGCCTGCTGAGCACCCAGACCTAGCGACGTTGCAAGACCAAATAGCGTCGACAAAACGGCAAGGATATCAATAACGTGACCTAACCAGCCCCATGCACGGTCACCAAAAATTGGATAGAACGCCGCGCGCAATGAAAGTGGTAAACCTTTGTTAAAGGCAAAAAACGCTAATGCTAGTGCAACGAGTGCGTAAATACTCCAACCATGTACACCCCAGTGGAACATAGTGGCACCCATCGCGAGGGATTTTGCTTCTTCGGTGTATGGTACTGCGTTAAGTGGCATTCCCCACCAATCAGTGAAATACGCGGTCGGCTCAGCCACACTCCAGAACAGAAGACCAATACCCATACCCGCGGCGAAAAGCATCGACAACCAAGAAACGGTTGAGTGATCCGGCGTTGCTTCTTTGCCTCCTAAGCGGATTTTACCTAGCGGAGAAAAAAGAAGAGCAACGGCGAACAATAAGAAGAAGTTTGTCGACCACATAAAGAACGCATCAAACTGTTCGATAATTCCGTTTTTTAGACCGTTTAATACGTCTCGAGCAGTGGTTGGCTCAACAAGAAGAAGTGAAATCAGACAGAAAACAACGAGCCCCGCACTAATGCCAAAAACCGGGTTATGTATATCGAATCCCCACTTTTGAACGTTATCCTGTCCAACCTGATAATCGGTTGTATCAATACTATATTTTTTAAATGCATTATCCATAAATACAAATTTAACGTGAATTTGAAACGCCCCTCAGGTGAGAAGAACTCCAATACCGCCCTCCATTAATTTGAACTCTAAAGTTTTAAAGCGGGACGAATTTTAGCAGCAATCACATATTTTTGCAAAAAGTCGTGATTTATTGCATTTTAAGCTCAATTCAAGACAGATGAAGGGGAAATAATATCAACACAAAAATTATGAGGTCTAACGATTGATTTTGTCGTAGGTTGTAGACTAGAAAAGACACAAGAAATACTTAAGTTCATAGCCAGTCACTGCGCAAATAGAGAAGACCTGCGCTGATTTGGTTTCACAATTAACGACGAAACCAAATCAGCAAACCTTTCATCCAGCGAGCGTTATAAGAAATGGAAGGTGATGTTCCCTGTTACGCTGCTAACGGTATCGCTATCGCCTTCAATATCCACGCCAAACGCTTGATAACTCGCGCCCACAGACACATTGTCAAGCAAGAAGTATTCGGCACCAACACCATACATGTAAGAGACGCCATCATCTTTGTCTAAGTTTCTCAGTCCGCCGTCATAATCAACATTGAATGCATTGATGCCGCCTTTTGCGTAAACGTGTAACGGGCCGAAGTCGATACTAGGTTTCGCCGCTAAATAGAATGAATCAAAATCAGCACTACCCCTGCTGCCACTCAAAGATAAATCCACTTTGCCGTGGTTAAAGTAGCCTGCTTCAATGCCAATGAACGGCAAAATACCAGTACCGACATGAATACCGTAGGTTGTATCATTTTCGCTGTCGATATCGGACTGACCAATTTGGCCACCAGCGTAAATCCAAGAGTCAGCCATTGCTGACGTTGAGCACAACGTTAGAGCGAATAACGAGAGTGTTTTTTTCATACTATCCCTTCCTGATCGATTCCCAAGCGAAACATTACGCAAATATGCGCATTTAATCGCCACTATATATTGGAAAGCATAGGCATTTTAAGACTCTAAAAGTGAATAATTTATGTTCAACTTTTGTTTTGTGACTTCCAGACAAAAAAACACCGGCATAAAGCCGGTGTGTTTCATATGGTGTTAGAAAGCTTGACGCTTATAGGAAATGTAGTGTTGCGTTAACAGAGAACGTGCTGATATCGTCTTTACCAGCAGTGTAGTTCATGTAGCTAGCACCAACAGACATTGGGCCAAAAATGAAGTACTCAGCACCCACACCGTACATTAGGTCCAAATCGTCATCGTCTTTGCCGCCTTTCACTTTTTTGTCCCACTGATGGAAACCACCTTTTGCGTACACGTGTAGCGGACCGAAGTCGATACTTGGCTTAAGTGCTGCGTAGTAAGAAGTTAGCTTAGTGTCTTGACCATTTACGTTAAATTCACCGTGTTGTGTTACACCAGCTTCAACACCAATGATAGGTAGAATGCCTGTACCAACGTGAACAGAGTATGATGTGTCTGTCTCACCTTTGTAGTCAGACTGACCTACTGTTGCACCACCGTAAATCCAAGAATCCGCCATTGCCGCAGAAGATGCGCCAAGTAGCGCGACTGCTAATAGAGTTTTTTTCATCATCTACCTTTACTCTTTATTATTCCCACGTCTGCATAACTCAGTCGTTGGTACTACAAATAAAGGGAGGCGAACTATTGCCTCCCAGAACTAAAAAATAATGCTTATTGAGTTACTAGCAATTAGTGTACCAGCAACTTCTTAAGCGATAATTACAAATCTGACACTATTTTACTGGTTGATTAGCAAGCATCAATCGCGTTTTTGACTCGTTTATCAGAAACAGGATAAGGAGTGCCTAATTGTTGAGCAAAGTAACTCACGCGAAGTTCTTCAATCATCCAACGCACTTCTTTTACATTTTCAGGAATGGCCACACCTTTCGGGATCTTGTTCAGCAACTCTTTATAGTCTTGAGTCACAGATTCAATCTTCAGCATATGTAAACGATCTTTGTTTGGATCGATTGGCAACTTCTCCATACGGCGCTCTATCGCGCGCATGTAGCGAAGAATATCCGGCAAGCGCTTCCAGCCACATTCCGTTGCAAAGCCTTTGAAGATCAAGCCTTCAATTTGTGCTTTGATATCGGACAGAGCAAACGCCATTGTGAAGTCGATCTTGCCTTTTAGCTTCTTATTGATGCTAAACGCCGTGGTCAGAATAGTCTCAACCTGTTGAGCAATCTCTACAACGGTGTCACCCAATTCAGCACGAACGTGTTCTTTCAACGCTTCGAACTTCTCTGGCTCCCAAACTAAACCACCCTGCTCTTCAATAAGCTTATCGACACCACAGGCAATGCAGTCATCTATCAGATCAAGCACTTTGCCGTATGGATTAAAGTACAGACCCAGCTTCGATTTGTTCGGTAAGTTGGCGTGCAAATATTTAATTGGCGACGGTACGTTCAATAAAATTAGGCGACGCTGACCAGCACGCATTGCCGTTATCTGCTCGTACTCCGTTTCGTAGAGTTTGATCTCAACGCTGTCTTTAGTATCAACAAGCGCCGGATACGCTTTTACATCGTAGCCGCCACGTTTTTGTTGATACACTTTCGGCAGTTCGCCAAAGCTCCACGTATGCAGGCCTTGTTGTTCGATATCGTCATCCGCGACTTTGGAAAGCGTTTCTTGAACTTTGTCTTTCAAGCTTTCTTTCAGTTCATGAAGATCTTTGTTTTCCTTCAGCTTGCGATTTCGATGATCAACCGCGCGGAACGTGACTTTCAAGTGCTCAGGCACTTGTTCTAAGTTCCAATCTTCACGCAGCACTTCTACGCCCGTCATACGGCGCAGTTCTTTTTCTAGCGAGTCCAGCAGCGGCGCTTCCATTGGTGTTACGCGTGCTAAAAACGCATCCGCATAGTTCGGTGCCGGCACAAAGTTCTTACGAATTGTCTTCGGCAGAGACTTAATCAAGCTCACCACAAGCTCATGGCGTAACCCCGGGATCTGCCAGTCAAAACCTGCTGGTTCGACTTGGTTTAAAATCGGCAATGGCAAGTGTACGGTTACACCGTCACTATCATCACCCGGTTCAAACTGGTAACTCAACTTGAGCTTCAAACCATTCTGATGCCAGAAGTTCGGGTAATCCAAATCGGTTACATGACTAGCATCGCCCTTGAATAGCATCTCTTTTTCAAAGTTCAGCAGTTCCGGATTTTCTTTCGATGCCTTTTTCCACCATGTATCGAAATGCTTACCAGACACCACTTCGGTACCAACGCGTTGGTCATAAAAATCAAACAGCTCATCATCATCCACCAAGATGTCACGACGACGAGATTTGTGTTCAAGCTCTTCTACTTCTTGCAAAAGCTTACGATTTTGCTTGAAAAACGCGTGTTTGGTTTCCCACTCACCTTCAACCAATGCACTACGAATGAAGATTTCGCGGCTAACGGTAGGATCGATACTGCCGTAGTTCACCAAACGTTTCGGTACGATTGGCACGCCGTAAAGCATGACTTTTTCGTGCGCCATCACCGCCGCACGTTTCTTCGACCAATGCGGTTCGCTGTAACTGCGCTTGATAAGGTGCTTGGCTAATGGCTCGATCCACTCCGGTTGAATCTTGGCGATGATACGCCCCCAAAGTTTCGAGGTTTCCACCAGCTCAGCCGACATGATCCACTTAGGTTGCTTCTTAAACAGCCCCGATGCCGGGAAGATATGAAAACGAGCGTTACGCGCGCCTTGGTATTCATTCTTCTCTTGGTCTTTCATACCAATGTGCGACAACAAACCAACCAGAATCGCACTGTGTACGCCATGGTAAGACGCAGGCTCATCGTTAAGTTTGAATTCCATTTCACGCATAGATTGATGAATCTGGAAGTACACATCTTGCCACTCACGTACGCGCAAGTAGTTCAAGTAATCTTGCTTACATTGTTTGCGGAATTGGTTACCCGTCAACGCTTTCTGCTGCTTCTGGATGTAATCCCACAAGTTCACAAATGTCAGGAAATCCGACTCTTCATGGAAGAAGCGACGATGTTTATCGTCTGAAGATTGTTGTTTGTCGGAAGGACGCTCGCGTGGATCTTGAATCGACAAGGCAGCTGCGATGATCATCACTTCTTTAAGCGCACCATATTTTGGCGCTTCCAATACCATACGCGCCAAGCGCGGATCGATTGGCAAACGCGCTAATTGGCGACCAATGGAAGTCAGGCGCTTTTTCGGGTCTTTTACCTCAGAGTTAATCGCACCAAGCTCTTCCAGCAAACGCACGCCGTCTTGGATGTTACGTTTATCCGGTGCTTCCACAAACGGAAACGCTTGAATATCACCCAAACCAAGTGCCGTCATTTGCAAGATAACCGACGCTAGATTGGTACGTAGGATTTCAGGATCAGTAAACTCTGGGCGTGACTCAAAATCTTCCTCTGAGTACAGACGAATACAAATACCCTCTTCCACACGACCACAACGACCTTTTCGCTGGTTCGCACTCGCCTGAGAAACTGGCTCAATTGGAAGACGCTGAACCTTAGTACGGTAACTGTATCGACTGATACGCGCCGTACCCGGGTCGATAACGTACTTAATGCCCGGAACAGTTAGCGAGGTTTCTGCCACGTTGGTTGCCAGTACAATTCGGCGACCAGTATGAGGTTGGAAAATCTTATTCTGCTCACCTGCCGACAAACGCGCGTAAAGCGGCACAATTTCCGTGCTCTTCAGATTACGTTTGGACAATGCATCTGCGGTATCACGGATTTCACGTTCACCGTTCATGAAAATCAGGATGTCACCTAAACCTTCATCGCACAGTTCGTCTACCGCTTCGAAGATGCCTTCAAGCTGGTCACGATCATTGTCGTCATCACCGCTTAGTGGGCGGTAACGTGTTTCTACTGGGTAAGTACGACCCGATACTTCAATGATTGGTGCATTGTTGAAGTGTTTTGAGAAGCGTTCTGGGTCGATGGTTGCCGACGTGATGATCACTTTCAAATCAGGACGACGTGGCAGCAACTCTTTCAAGTAACCCAAGATGAAATCGATGTTAAGGCTGCGCTCGTGCGCTTCATCGATAATGATGGTGTCGTATTGATTCAAGAAACGGTCATGCTGAATTTCAGCCAACAAGATACCGTCCGTCATCAATTTGATTTGGGTATTTTCAGAGATCTGATCGTTGAATCGAACCTTGTAACCAACAAACTCACCAAGCTTGGTTTCCATCTCTTCGGCAATACGGTTAGCAACCGAACGCGCTGCAAGACGACGAGGCTGAGTATGACCAATCAGGCCAAATTTACCGCGACCAAGCTCAGCACAGATTTTTGGTAGCTGAGTGGTTTTACCAGAACCGGTTTCACCCGCGACGATAACCACTTGGTTTTCTTCGATCGCTTTCGCAATATCGTCGCGTTTTTGGCTTACAGGCAGGATTTCTGGGTATTCAATCGTTGGTTTGTAGTTGCTGCGCTGCTCTGCAACCATCATGGATTTTGCGATGTCTAATGCGATTTCGTCGAACACAGCATTACGCGCTGCGTCCTTCTTAATTTTGCTTGCACCAGAAATACGTTTACTCAAGCGGAAACGGTCGCGCATCATGCACTGATTCAGCGCTTTACGCAGAGATGCCGCGCTATTCACTTGAGCCTGAGGTGTTTGAGCTTGTTTCGCTGTCGCTTTTTGCGCACCATTTGACGGTGTCGCTTGCTCTTCAGCTAGATTCTTTTTTGGGGGCTGTGACGAAGTCAAAGCGTTTCCTATTCTTTTCATTACAAAAACTGCGCGGATTGTATCACACAAGATCTGTAACAAGATAACCGAAAGCTCATTCAATTTTTTCGAACATGTTCAGCGAATCGCTAGGCTTTTGAACTCACTTACGTTGCTTATAATGGCTCCCATAGTCGAAAGCACTTATTTAAGGAATAACCATTATGTCTCGTGTACTAGCTCTAAAATCAAGCATCCTTGGCGATTACTCTCAATCAAACAAATTGGTTGAAGACTTCATCAAAAATGTAGACCAAGACAAGCTTACTGTTCGTGATTTGGCTGCAAACCCGCTACCTGTTTTGGACTTCGCCGTTGCGACTGCACTGCGCGCTACGGAAGATCTTTCACAAGAACAGCAAGCGGTGGTCGACTTGTCTGACACCCTTATTGAAGAAGTAAAGGCCGCAGACACTTTGGTTATTGCCGCTCCAATGTACAACTTTACCATCCCGACTCAGCTTAAAAACTGGATTGATTTGATTGCTCGTGCAGGCGTGACATTCAAATACACAGAAAACGGCGTTCAAGGTTTGATTGAAGGTAAAAAGGCGATTGTAGTAACGACTCGTGGTGGTATTCATAAAGATTCACCAACTGACAACGTTACGCCATACCTACGCACTGTGCTGGGTTTTGTAGGAATCACTGATGTGGAATTTGTTTACGCCGAAGCGCTAAACATGGGTGAAGATGCGGCTGAAAAAGGCATTTCAGAAGCGCAAAGCCAACTTGCAACAATGGCGTAAGTTAGAATAAACCAGAATACAAAAGGGATTGGTTCGCGCCAATCCCTTTTTGGATCCTGATGCCTTGATCGTATTTATAGGGTCTCTTACATCGTCAAAAACGATTCACTTTCTCCAAGTTGCGTATTGCATCGAGGTAGACTTTTTCTAAAGACCGCTCAGCTTCGCTTATCATATTCTCGATCATCGCATTAAACGCGACATCGCTACGGATTTCTATATTGTTTCCCGCCTTAACGTCAAGAGAGTTGACGTACAACACCAACCATTCATCTCCCTCCAAATGCCCTTCTCCGTGAATGGCAAAAAAGCGTTTAGCAAATTCATAGTTAGTACAATTTATCGCTTCAATTTGAATATTGAATGAGGAGTCGATACTCATGGTGCTCATGCCATCCGATTCATCAGATGCATCACAAACAGCCTTAACTCTGGCACGATATACGAAATTTCTCGTTGAAAGCAGCATAGTATTATTCATCTTTACTCATAATGGGCGATAAATAAGTCAGTTGCAAATCCGACCTATATGCATCTCGTGATGCGCTAAAACTCGAACTGGAAATAAATAGTATTGTAGTTGCTCCCACCTTTAATTCGCCCAAACTGGGAAGCGCTTTCAAAAATCGCCGAGCGGTGATGCAATGAATAGCCCACCCACATATTGTTCCAGCTCTTTTGGTTGAAGAGATCGCCTACATTGACATCAAACGAGAAATCTAGGTAGTTGAGCAACTTGCTTGGTGTATAACCCTTGTCTTCCATTTCTGTGCCTTCAATATAGGTAATGCTATCAATGTATGACACACCTTCCGCTACACCAAATCGCCAAGTCGTAGGCCAATTAACCGTATAATAAGCCTTAATCGCCATGACGTATTCTGTGCTCGCAGACTGAACACTGGACGACCAGTGATGAACCAACCCTGGCGTTAAATAAATATCAAGAGGAAAACCAAACAGCTCATCCGTTAATGGATGCCCATAAAACAATGAAGTAAGTTGATTGTCGTATGGGTCTTTTTCTCTCTCAAAGCTAAATATTTCACCGATGTTCGAAGGCGTCGCCCAACCATGCGCAATACGTAGATATGCTTTATTGCTCAGTGTCGGTTTCGGAACTTTGCTTTTATCGTTGAAAAAGCCAAAACCGACAAACACTTCTCCCTGATATCGATCTTCTACAAGCTGACTGTTGTAGGCGTTATCATCTAAGCGAGTAACACTCGTCTCACCCAATAAATACAAATTTGAAGTTACATGGTAACGAGCTTTAATACCAAGATTGGTGTCAAGTCCAGCTCCAATTCTCTCGCCAGTAATATCCTTAAAGGAATAGTATTCACTATTGAAATCAGCGTCTTTGTATCGAATCGTAATCGATGGCTCTAATTCCCAATCCCCAAATACATAATTGGCAGCAAGGCGGTAATTAGAGTGAAACTGGAGTTCGTCGTCCGTCATCAACTCTACTTCTGCGCGCCAATTGTCGTTAATGCTATAACGCACTTGCCCACCGAAATCGACTCTGT
Source organism: Vibrio sp. 1731 (assembly GCF_033339955.1). Taxonomy (NCBI): domain Bacteria; kingdom Pseudomonadati; phylum Pseudomonadota; class Gammaproteobacteria; order Vibrionales; family Vibrionaceae; genus Vibrio; species Vibrio sp. 1731. Next base: position 173,239 of record NZ_JAWOVO010000001.1, read on the forward strand.
CCCCTTCATTAGCATTTTGTAGCGACATGGGAATATCGACAAATCTCAATCGCATGAGTGCGCTCGCACGCCAGTCAGAATCACTCTCGTTATACAAAAAAGCGCCACCTTCAATGCCATTGATATACACATGTTCGTTTTCAAAGAACATCATTGGTACAAATGTACTCACCGTAGAGTCATTATCGGCGGTATAAAACGGAATCGATGCTGTACGATACATCGCAGCAATCCCCCACATTTGTTCTTCTGCACCATGCGCAGAAGAAACTGCCGCAGCCAAAGGTAAAGCGAGTGTTGTTAGAATTAATCTCTTCATGAGTTCGAAAAATGTTGGTTGAGAAGCAGGCAAACATCAATGATTTGCCATTAAAAGCTTATGTTCTGCTGATGATAGCCGTTACAATGGCAAATGTTGTCATCCTCGTGACAGTTTGAGTCCCAAGATCATATTAATATTGCACGACTAGGTGAGCTTGTTTGCGAATATTTTACCATCACAACAAGCGCTTAAACTCTAGCTTAGTTCTAAATCAAACATAATGAAGTAAAAAGTGAAAGCATCAGAACTCATCTCTACCTTGAATCATTTACCTGCAGACACAGACCCAGACATTGTGATGGGAGAAGCATGGCTGCCAGAGAGGTTGATAGGGACTCAACTCGATGGTGACATGTTGTTTTTGCACTTTGATAATGCACCAGAAGATGGTCAAGGTGACGAAGAAGGGCGTGGCTTCGTCGAACACGAAATCGACCTAATTAGAACTCGGCTTCAGCAAATTTTGGATGAAGACAGTAATAACGCGTCAAAAGCCGATGCGATGCTTGGTTTGTTCCTTATGGGACATGAACTTAGTAGCTCGCAAGTTATCGAAATATTAGAAGAAGAAGCTGACACATAAGGAGCCGTTTTGCCAGCATTGATGAACACGACTGAAATTTCTTCACTTCCTCTTGTCGTTGCAGGTCCGATCCTACGTAAAGTGACCGCAACTGAAATCAATATTTGGCTAGTCACCACCCAACGCTTGGAGGGTATGGTGCAAATTACGGATGAAAATGCCTCCATCCTTTATCAAGCCCCTTTAAGTGAACAAAAAGAACAGCTTCAAATCGGCCTCAATGCGTGGTGTTGCTTACTTAAATTAGAAGGCGAGTTTCCAACCCATCAAGCGTTACGCTATCAAATAAAAACGCAATATGGATTAGTGACGGAACTGCTCCCTCACCTGACTTATGAGCGAGATAATACGCCAAACTTGGGTATTGAGTTCCTCGTTAGTGAAAAAGCGGATTATCTCCTACATGGCTCTTGCCGTAATCCCCATCACTTCAGTGATGATACATTGGTCGCTGCGGATCATAAAATCGCGTCTCAATCCATTGAAGAGAGACCGGATATGCTCATCATGAGTGGTGATCAAATCTATGCAGACCATGTTGCAGGCCCCACTCTCGATGCCATTGAGCAAGTCATAGCTTTATTGGGTTTGCCAGGCGAAGAATTCGATCAAGCTCCGATAAAAAATACCAATGAGCTCTACCAACACCCTGCTTGCTATTATGGTCGAGATAAATTGTTGCCTCATTATGTGAGTGATGACAGTTTACTAAGTAAGTTTTTTCCACACCGAGGGACACCAATATTCAGCGCCAAAGAGTGTGAGAATCACCTAATAAGCTTTGCTGAGTGCTTTGCAATGTACTTATTGGTTTGGTCTCCGACCTTGTGGAAGCTTGTTCGAACGGATCGTTTATTAGAAAACGAATTTACTGTCGGCGGAGAAGTTCTTGAACCCAAATGGCAGCAGCAATGGCGCGAAGAAAAAAAACAAATTGATAAATTCGTCGCAGGTCTGGACAAGGTTCAACGCTTACTCGCTCACATTCCAACCTATATGATTTTTGATGATCACGATGTCACCGACGATTGGAATCTCACCATAGGCTGGGAACAAGCCGCATACAGCAACACGTTTGCAAAACGCATTATCGGTAATAGCTTGATTGCTTACTGGCTTTGCCAAGGTTGGGGAAATGCGCCAGAAAAATTCAATGATGAATTTATGAGCCTCGCTCAACGCTTTATCGATGAGCGAACCTCGCAAACCCAAGATGCATTTATTCAATATTTGTATCGCTTTGAGAATTGGCACTACACCATTCCTACGACACCAAAAGTTGTCGTGCTAGATACACGAACCAGACGCTGGCGTTCTGAGTCTAAAATGAACAAACCTTCTGGCTTAATGGACTGGGAAGCGATGATTGAGTTCCATCAGGAGCTCGTGCATCAAGACAAGGTTGTTATTGTTTCTGCCGCGCCAATGTTTGGTGTGAAATTTATCGAAGCACTACAACGTGTGGTGACCATACTTGGTAAACCATTGATGGTTGATGCTGAAAACTGGATGGCTCACCCCGGAAGTGCGAATACTCTTATTAGTATTTTCACACACACAAAGACACCAACTAACTTTGTTATTCTCTCTGGCGACGTGCACTACTCTTTTGCATACGATATTAAGCTCCGCTATCGAAAAAACAGTCCGAATATCTATCAAATCACCTGTAGTGGAATTAAAAATCAGTTCCCTACACAACTGCTCAATATTTGTGATGGCCTAGATAGACTGCTATACAGCCCTCGCTCACCTTTAAACTGGTTCACAAAACGTAAACGACTCAAGATTTACAAACGCGCACCAAGTACGCACAACTTTTATCGCTTGGTTAACCATAGTGCCATTGGTGAGCTACGCCTTGATGATGAAGGCAAACCAAGTCAAATTAGTATTCTGACGAGTGATGGTGACGAAGTTCATTTTCCACCGACACGTGCTGAAAGCTGAGTATCAATCCCCAAATGACTTGCCCTTTGTAAGAGGCAAGTCACCTTGAACTAACTCAGGAGTTTAGGTTTTTTGGGGAGAAAGTGGCCGTTCTTAAATGTCAACGGCGTGCTAAATTTGGTATCGCACCTTGAGATCTTCCGTATTTATTACCATGTTAACCAAATAAACAATAGCTCGGTGTTCATTATGTTTAATTCTCTCACATCATTATTTAAACAACTCATTGATGGCTCTGATTTAAGCCAAACCAACACACTTTCCCCTAACATGGCTATCGCGTGTTTGCTTTGTGAAGTTTCTGGCGCAGACCATAGTGTCGATGATAGAGAACAAGAAACAAAGCGCTCTTTATTGATGAAACTGCTTTCGTTAAATGAAGAAGAATCAAATACTTTGTTAGAGCAAGCGCAACAGAAAATAAAAGATTCCGCTTCGCTGTACGACTTTACCTCTCAACTAAGAGAACTGACTCAAGAAACTCGTTACAACTTAATCAAAAGCATGTGGGAAGTCGCTTACGCAGACGGCGAAATTGACCCGCTAGAAGACGCGGTGATCCGTAAAACAGCAGAGCTACTCTATGTTGATCACAGCGAGTTCATTCGAGCGAAGTTACAGTCTCAGTAAAGTGACGAGATGAGTATATAAGTCGCTGGCTAACTCTAAGCTACCCCTAGAATGACAACAGATATCGCTTCTGTAGCCATAAAAAAACGCGCACTCTGCGCGTTTTTCAATAAGCCAACGACATTGTTATTAAAATACTGGTCAAGGTATGTGTTTAGCTCTTTCCACACTAAACAGACTGCATGACAAAACAACAATGGTTGGATGATTATTTAATTACAAGCTAGCTAGGTTCGAATAACTAAAACATGGTCAAAGCAAGCTTAGCTAAGTTATATGCATCTACATAGCCAGAGTGTTGACGCCCTTCCCAGTCTATTCCTTTTGCTTCTTGAGCGGCTCGATGGCCTATACGTTTATCTTTAAGACGATTTTGAATACGGTAGAGTGTCGCTAAGTTGATGAACTCTGTGAACGGTGCTTCAATACCTTTTTGCTTACACTCTTCTAGAAGAATGAGGTCATCTCGCCCCCAAGATGCAAAGATTTTGTTGCGACCACCGAAGTTCTTAACCATGGATTTAAGCACTTCTTCTAGTGGGCGTCCTTGTTTTTCAATCTTACGTGGTGTGATGCCCGTTAACTCAGCGCAAAATAGAGAGACTTCATCGTGTTCTGGTTTCACGTAGTATTGAGCACGCTTGACTATCTCACCTTTAGACAAATCTATTTCAGCTAACCCCACTTCGATAATTTCACCCGTGCTGCCGACGCCATTTTCGTTCCAGCAACACATTTCTAAATCGAAGCATACAATACGGTTATGGTTCATAGTTTGCCTTGGTTCCTAACATAAAAATTTAAAGCGTGCGATTCTATCGTAACACGGCGTAAAACTCGAATTTGTGCGCCCATTTAATCGCCGATCGACACATTATTACGGCCGTTTTTTTTACTCAAATAGAGTTGACTATCCATTTTGTGATACAAGCTCTCAGGATCTTCTTCTTTATGGATAACCGCACCGATACTCAACGTACAGATGATTGACGCATCACCATAATCAAAAGCCGTACTTGCCACAACACTCCGTAATTTTTCTAGGTAAGCTTCTAGCACTGCTCTATCAATGACTTTAGAAATAATACAAAACTCGTCACCACCAGCTCGGTAAAACTTATCTCCCGGTTTTAAATTAGCACTGACCAGCTTAGTGACATGTTGTAACGCTTCATCTCCACCTAAATGGCCGTGTTTGTCATTAATCACTTTGAAGTGGTCGATATCAAAACCAACCAAGGCGAAGTTAACACCTTTGTTTATCTGATTAAGCAAATGATCGTTGAATGCTCGGCGATTCAGTAGTTGAGTTAGAGGGTCTCGCTCTGCCATTCTTTTTAATTCAACGGTTTTGAGCTCCAACATGACCGCTAAGCGCTCTTTTTCTCGAGACTGTAAATTCACAATCCAACTGATCAAAAAGGCGATTACCAATCCGGCTAGTGTCGTGCCCGCTAAAATAGAACGTTCCCAAGCTGAGACTGCGTCAGAAAGCTTAAAGTCAATACGCCATTCACGGTTAGGCAGTTGAATGGTCCGGCTTATAACCGTTCCTCGAATGTTGTCCCAGCTCGCACTTTGAAAGAGAACAGGGTCATCTGCTGCGTCGAATCCCAAATCTTCTACGCGCACCGACATATCGAGCTCCGTCGCGGTTTTCGTAATCAAATCCTCAAAGTAAACCGTACTTCGGATAACACCGGTCACTACTCCTAATAAATATTTGTTCTCGAAGTCGAACACTGGATGGAACACCAGCAACCCAGTCTTAGGTATGGACTTGTCATAACCATCTTGCAGCAAGCGAACTTTATCCGAGACATTCGCTCGCCCATTTTCGGAAATATCATCCAAGATTAAATCGAAGCGTTTGCGCGAAAAATAGAAACCCAATAGAGAAAGGTTTTCCGGTGTTCTTGGGTAGATATCCGACGCGATGAAAATTGGCTCATTGTGTTCAAAAATGTACCCGTAGGTTTTGGGACCATCTTTAGGAACGGTAAACGGTTGGAAGTTTGGAAATTTTTGACGGGTCTTTAAAATATGTTCATCAAGATCTTCAAATTCGACCTTTTGCATCCATTGAAGTCCAATGAGACTTCGCGAGCTGTTAATCACTTGTTCCGCATACATCGGAAACGATGGCCAATAGCTTCGCTCAATCGAATGGAAAAAGTTTGCGCCCGCACCAATGAACTTTAGATCATTCTCGACGTTTGCTTTAAGTGATTCTGCTTGTCGGTCGGCTAAAGTATCAAACGTCGTCTGTGTATACCGTTGCTGCATTGTATAAGCAGCACCAACTACACCAGCAGTGACACATAAAGTCGCCAAAAAAGCTAAAATAGAGTCTGAATGTCGTTTTATAAAGCTCTTATGAGCGGTGCTTTGTGTCATATCGTAATTTTTGATACTTCCGTAAGTTAAACTTCGGGATCTATTGAAATACTGCGTTAGCAATGCACAAACATCAAGCAACAACCTATATTGGGGAGTCTGATCGTCGATTTTTCACGCTGTTCGTACGGTATAGTCACGAATTATTACAGCCTTAAGCCTTGAATATGCTACCATCCGTCATCATTTTAATGTCTAAACTTGGTGCAAGATCGCAAAGACGATCGTTTTAGTGAACAAATATGAGCCAATACTGAGCACCAATAAATCAATAGAAAGAGAAAAAACGTCATGAACATTGATTTGAACCTAATTCCTCAAACGTTCGATATGCTTCACGCTGGCCTAACCGCATCGAGCGTTTTGCTTCTTCTAGTTGCAGTGTCGCGCAAATCAAAAGTGGTCGAGAAAGTGGTAGAAAAACCAGTCGAGAAAATCGTCGAGGTTGAGAAACCAGTTGAGAAGATCGTTGAAGTAGAAAAAGTAGTGGAAGTAGAGAAAGTCGTAGAGCGTGTTGTAGAAGTTGAATCAAAACTTGCAACCGCATCAACAGACTCTGCAATGCAGCTGCTTTCTATCATGCAACAAGAAGCTCGCCTGATTGACTTCCTAAAAGAAGACCTAACGTCATTCTCTGATGAAGAAGTAGGCGCAGCCGCTCGCGTAATCCACACTGGCGGTCAGAAAGTACTGAACGACTACGTGACGCTAGCGCACGTTCGTAACGAAGACGAAGAAACTCGCATTACGGTTGAAGAAGGCTTCAACCCACAAGAAATCCGCCTAACTGGCAACGTAACAGGCAGCGCGCCATTCAACGGCACGCTAGTTCACAAAGGCTGGAAAGCAACATCAATGACGTTGCCTAAACTGGCTGAGAACTACGATGCTTCTGTGATCGCTCCAGCTGAGGTTGAGCTGTAATGGAACACATGAACCAAGAAAACCATTCTCAAGAAGCGTCTGTTGAAACTCAACAGACACCTAAATTCAGTGTTGGTATCGACTTAGGTACAACACACTGTGTCATGTCTTTTGTTGATACACACAACGAAGACGCTCGCGTTGAAGTGATGCCAATCCCGCAGTTAACTGCGCCAGGTACGGTAGAGACTCGTAGCCAATTAGGCTCTTTCCTTTACCAACCACACGAACACGAAATGAACCCGCAATCACGCGTTCTTCCGTGGTCGAGCGAGCCAAAAGCTCTAGTTGGTGCAATTGCACGTAACCTAGGTTCAAAAACACCAATTCGCCTTGTTGCAAGTGCGAAATCTTGGCTTTGCCACGCTGGTGTGAATCGTCGTGATGCCTTCTTACCAGCAGGTAGCCCAGAAGAAGTGGAAAAAGTATCCCCTCTTCGTGCGACAGAGCTTTACCTAGAGCACCTAAAAGACGCTTGGAATCACACCAATCCAAATCACAACCTTGCCGATCAAGACGTGACTATTACGGTCCCTGCTTCTTTTGATCCTGCTGCTCGCGATCTAACTGCAGAAGCAGCACGCAATGTTGGTTTTGTGCACCTAACGCTTCTAGAAGAGCCACAAGCTGCACTTTACAACTGGATCGATAACAGCAACGACAAATGGCGCGACGAAGTTGAAGTTGGCGACATCGTGCTTGTAGTCGATATCGGTGGTGGTACAACCGACCTTTCTTTGGTTGAAGTAACTGAAGACGACGGCAACCTAACTCTGAACCGCATCGCGGTAGGTGAACACATCCTACTTGGCGGTGACAACATGGATCTTGCACTTGCGTACCGCTTGAAGATGAAGCTAGCGCAAGAAGGCAAAGAGCTACAGCCATGGCAAGTGCAGGCAATGACACACGCATGTCGCGACGCGAAAGAAGCGCTATTGAACGACAGCGAACTTCAGTCAGTGCCAATCGTAGTACCAAGCCGTGGTTCTAAACTGCTTGGCGCAACGCTGAAAACAGAACTGACTCAAGAAGAAGTACAACAAACCCTGGTTGACGGCTTCTTCCCTCAAGTTGCGATTACTGATCACCCTGTTCAACGTAATCGTGGTGCACTAACGCAAATGGGTCTGCCTTACGCACAAGATGCAGGCATTACTCGTCACATCGCTGCGTTCTTGTCTAAGCAAGCTAATGCCCTTTCTGCTTCAGGAAATGGCGCAGAAGCAGCCGCTCAAGATTTCAACCCATTCGCTAACATGCCTGGTATGCCAGGTGCGGATGCAGCGCAATCGGCTGACTTCATCAAGCCAACCGCAATCCTATTCAACGGTGGTGTTCTGAAATCGAAACTCCTAGCAACTCGTCTAGAAGACACGATCAACGAATGGCTAATTGAAGCAGATGCTGAAATGGCGAAACGCCTAACAGGTGTGGATCTAGACCTTGCAGTTGCTAGCGGTGCGGCTTACTACGGCTCTGTTCGTCGTGGTCAAGGTGTTCGTATCCGTGGTGGTATCGCTTCGGCGTACTACGTGGGTATCGAAAGTGCGATGCCAGCGATTCCGGGCATGGCACCTCCAATGGAAGCACTTTGTGTCGCACCATTTGGTATGGAAGAAGGTTCAAGCGTTGACGTACCAAGCCAAGAGTTTGGTTTGATCATCGGTCAGCCAGTTAACTTCCAATTCTTCGGCTCAACCGTTCGTCGTGATGACCTAGCGGGTACTCACCTAGACTACTGGGCACCAGAAGAGCTTGAAGAGCTCCCAGAAATTCAAGTAACTCTGCCTGTATCTGAAGGTCGCCGTGAAGGTGAAGTGGTTCCTGTAACCCTAGCCTCTCGCGTCACAGAACTTGGTACGCTTTACTTAGAAGCCATTGCCGCTGATAACGGTCAAAAGTGGCATGTTGAGTTCGATGTGCGCGAAGACGCGAAAAGCAACTCAAACGAAGAAGAATAAATAGAAATCAAACGGCATCCAATCGGGTGCCGTTTTTAAATACACGAAGGTTTGTATGGCATCTCCTCGTTTTCTTGTTGGTATTGACCTTGGCACCACAAACACTGTGGTGGCGTATTGTGAAATCACCGACAACCTTGAACAATCCGAAGTATCCCTATTCGACATCGACCAATTGATTGGTCCGGGTGAAGTGGTTCGTAAACCATTGCTGCCCTCTTTCCGCTATCACCCTGCGGTTGGTCAAATCTCCCCTTCTGACCTAACACTTCCTTGGGAAAACGAACCTGTATCTGGCGACATTAGTAATGTGATCGTGGGTGAATGGGCTCGTGAATTAGGCGCTAAGGTGGAAGGACGTCAGGTATCCAGTGCTAAAAGCTGGCTATCACACCAAGCAGTGGATCGTAGCTCAGACATTCTTCCTTGGGCTGGTGCGCAAGACGTAGATAAAGTTTCTCCCGTCATTGCCAGCGCAAGCTACCTCAACCACATTCGCCAAGCATGGAACTACCGTCATCCTAGCAACAAGCTAGAAGACCAAGATGTGGTTGTGACCGTTCCAGCGTCGTTCGATGAAACCGCTCGTAAACTCACGCTTGAAGCTGCGCAGCTAGCTGGTTTGAAGAAAATCGTCCTGCTAGAAGAGCCACAAGCAGTATGTTACGACTGGTACGCACGCCACCAGCAAACCGCAGCTGATGAACTCAAAGAGTTACCGCTGATTCTGGTGTGTGATGTGGGCGGTGGTACCACCGACTTGAGCTTGATTGAAGCCAGTTTCTCTTCTCGAGATGAACTAGCCCTTGATCGTATTGGTGTTGGCGAGCACTTAATGCTGGGCGGTGACAACCTCGACTTAGCATTAGCACACCTTGCGGAAAGCCGCTTCAACCAGAGTAAGAAGCTCACTGCAGCAAGCCTGACTAAGCTGATTCAGCAAACTCGCAAGGCGAAAGAAAACCTACTTTCAGCGAGAGCACCTGAAGAAGTAAAAATCACCATGCTAGGCAGCGGCTCTAAACTTCTTGGCGGAACAAAGAGTATTGGGCTGAGCAAACAAGAAGTGCACCAAATCGCTTTGGATGGCTTCTTCCCGCTTTCTGATTTCAGTGAAGTACCAGACAAACGCCGCAGCGCGGTTGTCGAGTTTGGTCTTCCATACGTTGCTGACCCAGCAGTGAGCAAACACGTTGCCGAGTTCTTAACTCAGCATCAGCAAGTTGCTCGTGCCGCTCTCGGCATTGAAGACGACAAACAAAATGCAATTCCGGTAGGTTTGCTACTTAACGGTGGTGTGTTCAATAGTGAACTTGTGACTGAGCGAGTCACTACCCTACTGTCCGATTGGCGCGGCGCTCCGGTTACGGTATTAGATAACCCACATCCAGATTGGTCTGTTGCACTAGGTGCTGTTGCGTTTGGTAAAGCACGTCGTGGTGCACAGCTAAAAATTGGTGGTGGTGCAGCGCGTTCTTACTTCTTGCATCTTCAAGAAAAGAACAAGATGGGCAAAGCGCTCTGTTTGCTTGCAAAAGGGACAGAAGAAGGTCACGAGATCCGCTTAAGTGGCCGTCGTTTCTCACTTACCCTAGGAGAACCCGTTCGCTTTAACCTGCTGACTTCTACCCACGACACCTTAACCAATAACACTGCCATTCAAAACGGTGTGATGGTGGACGTTGATCCTGACTTATTTGCTCCTCTGCCGCCTTATATCACCACCCTTGAAGGTGAAGGTGCCGAACTGCAAGCCAACCAGAAAGAGCGTGTAGAAGTACAACTGGCGTGTCAGTTGACCGAAGTCGGTACGCTCAAGATGGAATGTGTCAGCGCAGAAGATGACAGCAAACGTTGGGAGCTGGAGTTCGAAGTTCGTAACAAGCAAACCGATGACAGCGAGCAAGTTAAGCTTCACCCTAAACTGAACGAATGTAAGGAGCTCATCGCTCGCCTTTACAGCGGTAACAAGAAAAGCGCAGAAAGCAAAGAGATCAAAACTTTAGCCAAAGATCTTGAGAAGAAACTGGGCAAACGTGACGAGTGGGATTTCACTACCCTACGTCAACTTTTTGATACCTTTGCACAAGGTCGTAAGCGTCGCCGTCGTTCTGAGCAACACGAGAAAAACTGGCTTCGTTTGGCAGGTTTTGCACTGCGTCCGGGCTTTGGCGATCCAACCGACTCATGGCGCATTGAACAAGTTTGGGGTCTCTACCAACAAAACATTCAGTTTAAGAACCATCAAGGTTGGACCGACTGGTGGGTGTTCTGGCGTCGTATCGCAGGTGGCTTGAGCCAAGAGCAACAAGAGACCATCTTGGCGGACATCGCGAAATACCTACATCCTGGTGCGATGAAAAACCCACAATCAGCCAAAGCGGCACAAGATATGGGTTACGAGTCGATGGTACGTTTGTCAGCCTCTCTGGAGCATCTAGAAGTCGAAGACAAAGTTCTATTGGCAACGTGGTTCTTGAGCAAAGCCATCAACCATAACCAGTTCGAACAAGCGCACTGGTGGGCAATGGGTCGTTTGGCATCGCGTACGCCTTTGTATGGCAGCCAGCATAACGTCATTCCTCGTGAACAAGCGGAACAGTGGTTGCCTAAGCTGTTAGAGCAGAACTGGCAGAAAGAGCCAATGATCGCTTTCGCAGCCGTAATGATTTGTCGTAAGACGGGCGACCGCCTATTCGATATCTCTGACGACTACCGTGAGCAAGTGCTGGCTAAGTTGAAGCAAAGCAAGGTGCCTGAATCTTGGATATCACTGGTTGAAGAAGTCAAAGAGTTATCTGAGAGCGAATCGAAGCGTATCTTCGGTGATGCACTGCCAAGCGGTCTGACGCTGGTAAACAACTAAGCTCCCATGCTTATAAACGCAACAAAGCCCTTCGAGTGAAGGGCTTTGTTTTATCTGATTCTGCTTGCTGACGATAGTCGACTCGTTAGTTCATTTCCGTATTGATTACCACATCACGCGTTTCATTATCCATATCACTGATGCCGACAACTGAGATTTCACGGTCAGATAAATTCTCAATCATGCTGTCTTCTAACCCACCGTCCGTCATCCACGCATAGAATTTTTCTGCAATACGATCCGAACCTTCTCCGACAAACGTTAATGTGACCTTCTTCATTTGTGACACTCCATCAATTTGCGATTCAGCCACTTAAGCGTAGTATGTTTCGCAAATATCGACATAAACTAGGACTAACTTCTTTTATGAGTATCGAAAAATTTGACGCGATTTATCAGCGCGCTGCCGAGCGTAAAGGTGGTGAAGATCAACTTGAAGCGCTTTTATCTCATCCACTAAGCAAAGAAGAGCTGGCAGCGATTCCCGACGACCGTTGGCTGGCTGCTTTTTCAATGAAGGTATTCCAAAGTGGGATTTCGTGGAGCGTGGTTCGCAACAAGTGGCCGAACTTCGAAGAAGTGTTCTTCGGATTTAAGATTGAGCCGCTGTTGATGCTGTCAGACGAGCAATGGGAAACCAAAGCAACCGACAAACGCATCATTCGCCACCTCACTAAAGTCATGTCGATTCCTGCCAACGCACGTATGATCCACGAAGCAAAAATCGAATATGGCTCGTTTGGCAAAATGGTTGCCGATTGGCCGCAAGAGAAAATCACCGACCTGTGGGCGTATTTGAAGAAACGCGGTAATCGCCTAGGGGGCAATACCGGTCCTTACACACTTCGCCAAATGGGCGTTGATACCTTCATCTTGTCTAGCGACGTTGAAGCTTACCTGCGTAATTGCAAGATCATTGAAGGTGGCAAAGATACGAAAAAATCGCTCGATGCAACCAACAAAGCGTTTGTTCAATGGCAGCAAGAAAGTGGCAGAAGCCTGTCTGAAATCAGCCAAATCATTGCGTTCAGCACCGGCGATAATCGCATTTAACAGAGACTGGCCCAAAACAAAACGGCGCACCAAATATTGGATTTAGTGCGCCGTTTTTATGTTCATTGGTTCAAATACAGACTTACTTTGAAGCCAGTGATTCCCACTCAGTCAGTAGCTGCATAATACGGTGAGAGTCTTCCCATGTTGCACAAGGGTTCTCTAACGATGTACGCCCTGCTTCAACCGCTTGGCGAATATTGCGCACTTGATAGAAGAAAGCGTCTCCAGCTGCCGATACAGACACCTCGCGCTTCGACGTCTCGTAAATTTCCACACTAAACTGGTTGTCTTGCGTTGGTAGCCATGGATTCGAGTCTAACGTAATACTGCCTTTACTACCCAGAATAGTGAATTGGTGTTTCAATCCATGATCTTCGGCGGTGTGTACGCTCGCCGTTTGTTGCTCACCGAATTGCATCATCAAACTCGATTCACAGATATTCCCATCGTTACCTCGTCGACCAATCGCCGTCATAGAGCGGTTTCCAACGGCTTGTTCACCCAACATGGTTTTCACCACCAAATGCACTAATGACATTGGGTAGCAACCTAAGTTATACAAAGCACCTTTGCTGTCTGGATTAACAAACTGCGCAATCGACGCAATATAAGACGTGTGGATGGAGCGAAGTTCACCAATCTCTCCCGATTCAAGCACCGAAACCAACTCGCTGATCAACGGGTGATGTAAATACATTAAGCCTTCAGCAAAGAACACCTTGTGTGCTTCTACTGCTTGAAGTGCCAGCTCGGTTTTTTCCATATCGACAGAAAGCGACTTTTCACACAGAATCGCTTTGCCCTGCTCAGCCGCTTTGACGATAAAGTCATGATGAAGGTGATTTGGCGATGCGATGTAAATAATGTCGACTTGCTCATCGGCAATCAACGCATCGTAATCGTTGAACGTATTCTCGATGCCATATTGCTCAGTGAATGTCTTTAAGTTCTGCTCCGAACGCCCAGCAACCGCGTACAGTTCACTCTTGTCATCGCCTTGGATTGCCTCAGCCATGACACCTGAGATAAAGCTTGTGCCTAAAATACCCCATTTCATGTTCGCCTCTCCTATTGAGCTTGGGTTTCGAATGCTTGAACTAACTCCGCCATTTCAGCCGCAATAAACGCTTGTGTATGCGGCATAGCAAAATGCGCTTCAATCGCGGCTCGGTTTTCATATCGCTCCCAAAGAATCACACGTTGTGGGTCTTTCGAATCGTAGGTCGCATTCGCTTGCAAGCACCCCGCTTCGCTTTGCATATCAAGGCAAAATTGTTCAATGGCTTCAACCACTTGTTGTCTTGGCTTATCAGCATTCATTTTCAGTTCGGCGGTAACAAAAATCGTCTCGCTCATGATGGCTCTCTTTCTCCATTCTTAATCATACGCCCACTGTAATTAACCTCATTTGATTGATAAACTCTGCTTTAGTTATTTCTTTATCAACTCTGGGTGTGCAATGGATAAATTAACAAGCATGAAAGTTTTCGCTTACGTGGTCGAACACGGCAGCTTTCGTAATGCAGCACACCACTTTGATATTTCACCGACCATGGTTGGCAAGCACATGAGCTTTCTTGAGCAAAGCTTAGGTACGCAGCTGATTCATCGCACCACGCGCAAACAGTCCTTGACCGAAGCTGGCAGACTCTACTATCAAGAGTGCCACCGCATTATTGAAGACATCACCAACGCAGAGAACCTAATCCAGACGCTGATCAACCGCCCAACTGGAACAGTAAAAGTTAACTGCCCAGTTACCTATGGTAAAAAGGTGATTGCGCCCATCGTGGCTGACTTCTTAGCAGAATTTCCCGAACTGAACGTTGAGTTAATGTTGGATAACAGTTTGATTGACCCATATCGAAGCGAAGCAGACGTGATTATTCGTATTGGTGAGTTGGTCGATTCATCGTTAGTTGCAAGAAAACTCGGGCAATACGACATGACTTACTGCGCCTCACCCTCTTATCTTAAGCTGCATGCCCCTATCCAATCGCTTGATGACCTTGAACATCATCATTGTTTGGGATTTCAGTACCACCAAGGGGAAAGCCAACAGGTGGTGAACATGCCATCTAATACCTTTGGAAACAGCAACACCCGATTAACGTCTAATAATGGTGATGTGCTTAAGTTTGCCGCGTTAAAAGGCTCTGGTGTTCTTCTTCAACCAAAGATCTTAGTCGAACAGGAAATTCAATCTGGTGCCTTGGTAGAAATTCTCCAGCAACATACTCCCAAGCCAAAACCGATCCACCTGCTTTACCGTTCAAAACAGCTTTCCCTTAAAAACCGCACCTTGGTTGATTTTGTTCTTTCGCATGTGAATCCGTAACACCACCTCATAAAGCGGCGACAATTTAACCACTCAATCAACTTTTATTGTCGATATGACAAATATTATTTCTTGTTAATTGTCTTTATTTTTCAGGCCGTTAGTATAGAACGCTCACTTAGTGAACACTATTTGTTGATTCCCATCAATTGCATTGCTCTGACAAAGTGACTAGGATTGCCGCCTTTCCTGAGTGAACTATCAAAAAATATCGAGAAATTTAATCTAATTTCTCTTCCTGTTCGTGTGCAATCACAACATTTACACTCATTTCAAATTGCATAAGCACATTCCTTTGCTTATGAAAACGACATTGATTTCTCAACGCTTTTAGTCACGTATGTGGCTTTTTGGCTTGAGAGAGATTTTTATTCAAGGTAGGTCACAAGGACGCTACCCCTTGACTGCATTTACTGGAGGATAAGATGCCTAAAGGTCTAATGCTGACTGACTTAGCCATCGCTGGCTTACTATTGATTTTGGCAAAAGTCATTCGCGTTCACGCGCCATTACTACAGCGTATGTACATTCCATCGGCGGTTCTCGCAGGATTATTCGGTCTAATTTTTGGACCAGCCCTGTTAGACGTACTGCCTTGGACCGATACGTTTACCGCTAACGCAAGCCTATTAACTGCTGCACTTTTTTCTGCGTTAGGTCTGGCAACGGATGTTCCATCACCTAAAACCGTCGCACAGCGTGCTGGCTCATTGTGGGCGTTTAACCAAATCGCTTCTGTTTCTCAGTGGTTGTTTGCGGCAATGTTTGGTCTAGTTCTCACAACCTTCTTCTGGCCAGAGATTAATCCCGGCTTTGGTGTGACAATGTCTGCGGGCTTTATGGGTGGTCACGGGTCTGCCTCTGTTGTTGGTGAAATCTTCACGGGGCTTGGCTGGGAAGATGGCTTCACACTTGGCTTAACATTCGCAACCGTGGGTATTTTCATTTCAATTTCTGTCGGCATGCTCATGCTGCAATTCGCATTGAAGATGGGTTGGATTCGTAGCTTTACGACCTTCGATAGCATGGATGAACACGAACGCAAGGGGCTCGTTAAGCCTGATGATCAAGCGCCGGTAATGAAAGACACCATGTCTTCCCTGTCGGTTGATTCTTTTGCGATTCACGCGGCGTTGGTTGTAGTGGTAACGGCTTTCTCGTATGTAGCGGCTAACTACTTATCTTCTTTCCACGATAAGGTACAAATTCCTACGTTCGTAACCGGCTTCCTTGGCGGCATGCTTGTGCGAATCATCGCGAAACAAACGAAGGCTTCACGCTATCTTTGTGACGGTGCATTCAAACACGCTGCGGGCATCAGTACCGATTATTTGATTATCTTTGGTATCTCAGCCATCAAGATTACCGTCTTAGCCCAGTATTTAATGCCGATGGTAGTGCTTGCAATCGGCGGTATCGCCTTCACACTATGGCTAATCTTCTGGGTTGCCCCACGTATCATGGGAGAAGATTGGTTCGAGAAAGGCATTTTCTCTTGGGGTTGGTTAACCGGTACGGTTGCCATGGGTATTGCGTTGCTTCGTATTGTTGATCCAAAAATGCGTAGCAAGGTGCTTGATGATTACGCCATCGCTTATGTCCCTGGCTCAATCACTGACATCTTCATCATCTCTTTGATGCCAATCGCGATGTATAACGGCATGCACTGGCAAGCGCTTGGGGTAGGATTAGGTTACATCGCAATTGTCTTATTTATTTGGCGATTCATTTTTAAACGTAACCGCAGTGCTCTGACACACGAATCTTAGTCGCTTTACTCGGGAGGATTTTATCCTCTCGAGTTCATTCCTTGGTTTTTATCAAAATCACTCCTCATTCCGAAAATAAGCAACTTGTTTTATATTTGAGATTTGCAATCCCGATCTCTTACTATCATTCTTTTTTAATACTTGACCTGAAAGTTTCTATATCAGAATAGCCGCCTATTCGTTTCTAAAACATGGAGAAAAGCTGTGCGTCGCTCTCAAGGATTTACTCTTATTGAACTCATTGTGTGCATCATCATTCTTGGTATTGTAAGCGTCGTTGCATTTCCTAAATTTCTTGGCTTACAAAAAGATGCCAGAGTGGCGGTTCTATATGGAGCCAGAGAAGCACTCATGACCGCCAACAACTTTGTCTACACCAAAGCAGTGATTCAATCTCAAGAGACAGTAGATGGCGGCATACAATATAACATTGATCTAGATAATGACGGCCATAACGACCTAATTGGTTACTTTGGATTTATCAAAAATGTTATTCCAGCAAAAGAGCTAGCAGGCTTTGATCCGCAACTCACTATCAACACTTGGTATGGGGTAGACAGCCCAGACGAGCCCTACTTCCTTATTGGTTTTGCAAACAAGCCTGTTGGTCCAGAACATATGTGTTATGTCGAAGTTTACTACCCAGAAACTCCAGGTGGCCAAGTGAAATACAAAATACAAACTGACGATTGCTAATTCCCATATAGAGTGGCAGTAACACTTTTACTTTTGGTGTCTTCATCGTTATTGCAAGGTAATGGCTCCAAAACAACCATTAACAACTATTTCACATAATGTCGTCGCACAGTTAGCTCATAGAGATAAAACCAGTAATTTGCGCCGACACATGGCTATAATTGAAACAATCTATCGTTTTTAAACCCGCCTATAACTTGTGCTTGTAAACTCATCATTTCGCTCAATAATAGTTCTATAACAAATTCAATAATTTAAAGCGGGAGGCGTAATGAGAATATTCTGGCAGCTACGTTGGTATTTCCAACAAAAGTGGAGGCACTATGTCGGATCCATTCTGCTTTTCGCTGTGATATCAGCACTACAGCTTGTTCCGCCCAAAGCAGTTGGCATCATAGTTGACGGCGTCGTAGACAACACTTTAGATACAAATACGCTGATTCTATGGCTCTCAGGGTTAACTGTACTGATCTTTACCATTTATGGGTGTCGCATCTTATGGCGAATTTGGCTTTTCGGCGCAAGCTGGGAGCTCGGGACCATTCTACGTAACCGTCTATATAGGCATTTATCGACACAGCCACCTCGTTTTTTTGAACGTTACAAGACGGGGGATCTGATGGCTCGTGGCACTAATGATGTGCGTAATATCGTTATGACAGCCGGCGAAGGGGTTTTAACCGCCGCAGACTCTTTGATCACTGGTATTGCGGTTTTAATCATTATGGTAACGCAAGTAAGCTGGAAGCTCACCGTAATGGCGCTTCTTCCAATGCCATTTCTTGCCATCATCATCTTCTTTATTGTGCGCATCCTACATCAACGCTTTCGTGTCGCTCAGGAAGCCTTTTCTACCATGTCAGACATGACACAAGAGTCACTTAATGGCGTGCGAATGCTGCGTGCTTTCGGATTAGAAAACCAAGAGCAGCAACGTTTTGAAGAGGTTGTGGATGATACTGGCGAAAAGAACATCGCTGTTGCAAGAGTCGATGCTAGATTTGACCCGGCAATTCAGTTAACCATCGGTCTTTCTTTCCTTCTTAGTGTCGCTGCTGGTGCTTACCTTGTTGATAAAGGTGAGATCACGCTTGGTGATCTGACCGCATTTACGATGTATTTAGGGTTGATGATATGGCCGATGCTGGCATTCGCATTCCTATTTAACATTTTAGAAAGAGGCTCAGCTGCATGGAACCGACTACAAGAGATCTTTGATGAAAAGCCAGAAATTATCAGTGGTAATAAGCCAATAGAAAATAAACCACTTCCGTTAAAAATTGATATCGACGATTTCCACTGGTCTAGTGATTTACCGCCCGCTTTGACGGAAGTAAACATCGAACTTGAACCCGGAAAAATGTTGGGAGTTGCAGGGCCTGTAGGAAGCGGAAAATCGACCCTGTTAACACTACTTTTACGTCAACATGATTTAGAAAACGGCTCAATTAAATTCGGTGATGTCGAGATCAAGGATGCCCTACTTCCACAGTGGCGAAACCGCTTTGCTGTCGTTAACCAAAGTCCGTTTCTATTCTCCAAATCTATCTTCGACAATATTGCCTTAGGCAACCCTAATGCAGAGAAAGAAGAAGTCTATAGAGCTGCAAAGTTAGCCTGTATACATGACGATATTGAGAAGTTTCCTGAAGGCTACCAAACAGAAGTCGGTGAAAAAGGCATTACACTCTCCGGCGGGCAAAAACAACGTATTGCGATAGCACGCGCTATGTTACTAAATGCACAAGTCTTGGTATTGGATGATGCGCTTTCGGCTGTTGATGGCCGGACCGAACATCAAATCCTTAAGAATTTGGAAACACACTACCGTGATCAAGCCCTAATCGTTATTGCACACCGCCTCACCGCATTGGAAGCAGCAGACGAGATCATTGTCTTGAATCACGGCCACATTACTGAACGTGGGCAACATAGCGCTTTATTAGCGCATCAGGGATGGTACGCCGAAATGTTCGAGTACCAAAAACTAGAACAGGCGATGGAGGAATAATGAATGAACCAGACCAGTACGTTTAAACGGTTGATGTCTTACCCATTATCTCAACCAAAGCCAATGATTAAAGGACTCGCCTTGCTGTTTATTGCAGCGTTAGCTAGCGCCGGCGGCCCTTGGTTGATTCAATATTTCATTGATGAGCACATCGCTAAAGGTGACTATTCACAAAGTGTTCTGATTTCGCTAGCAGTAGGTTATATCGCTCTTCAGATCGTATCGGCAACATTCCAGTATTTTCAGTCATTGCAATTTAGCATTGTCGCGGCTAACACGATCAAAGCGATTCGTAAGCAAGTATTTTCTGGCGTGATTAAGCAGCCGTTATCTGCGTTTGATTACACTCCTGCTGGAAAATTGGTGTCGCGAATCACCAACGATACGGAATCTTTACAGCAATTTTATGAGCTTTTGATCGCGACCGTGGTGAAAAACGTGGTCATGATTGTCGTAATGCTTGGCGTTATGTTTTTCATGAGTTGGAAGCTCACACTCGTTGTGCTTGTATTGCTGCCGATCGTCATCGGCTTTATGTACTTGTTTAAGCAGCTAAGTACAGAAAGCTACCGAAAGATGCGTGACCTATTGACCGATATAAATGCGAATCTGAGTGAATCCATTCAAGGGATGAGTGTCATTCAATTAATGCAACAAGAAGAGCGTTTTAATAAACAGTTCAACGAGCTAACCGCAGAGCATCTGGTGGCATCTAAACGAGTGATTCGGCTAAACGGCTATCTGCTAAGACCATTAATGGACTTACTCGCTGGTCTTGCGTTGCTTTGCTTGGTTGCGATCTTTGGTTTTAATGGTATTGAGTTGATTGGTGTGGGGGTACTGTATGCATTTATCAGTTATCTTGCGCGAGTTACTGAACCACTAATTGAGATGACTCAGCAACTTGCTCTACTTCAGCAGGCGTTAGTATCAAGCGAACGTGTTTTTGAATTGATTGATGCGAAAGAACAAACTTACGGGGGCGATCATCAACCATTAAGGTCAGGTGCTATCGAACTTAAAGACCTCACATTTAGCTACGATGGTAAACAGGACGTCCTAAAAGACATTTCGTTGAAGGCCAACCACCAAGACTTTATCGCGCTTGTCGGGCATACAGGAAGCGGTAAAAGCACCTTAGCGTCACTGTTAATGGGCTTTTATCCAACGCAATGTGGTGAACTGCTCATAGATGGTCGTCCACTTCAGACATTAGGGAAAGACGTACTTCGCAAAGATGTGGCAATGGTTCAACAAGATCCACATATTCTCCCTGCTTCAGTCAGAGAAAACATCTCTCTCAGTCGGGCGGTTGATGACAATCAAATATGGGATGCGTTAGACAAGGTAGGTTTGGCAGAACAAATTCATCGTTACCCTAACGGACTAGACACGCAGTTAGGTCAAGGCGAAACTAATTTATCTGCGGGTCAGAAACAGCTTTTGGCGTTAGCACGTGTGCTTGTGGTAAAACCTAAGATATTGATATTAGATGAAGCAACCGCAAATATTGACTCAGGAACAGAGGCTTTAATCCAAAAGAGCTTGGCGGTACTCAGACAAGACATGACGCTCGTTGTTATTGCTCATCGGCTGTCAACTATCCTAGATGCAGACCAAATCATTGTTCTTCATCATGGGGAGTTGGTCGAGAAAGGTACACACAAAGCACTCTTAACGCAAAATGGTCGTTATGCTCAAATGTATCAGTTACAGCAAGCAAACCGACACCTACAACAGATTGAAGAAGACACCAAGCAACTCGAAGAAGCGGTGTGATTTTATGCCCGTGCCTTCTTTTTATTTAGTCGGCATGGGCATAATTGGTGTAACTTCAAAATTTAGCCTTGTTAGCTTCCAATTTCTTCATAATGTGAACTAATTTTCTATTTCTTACCTATTATTGACATAACCCCTCGCTATATCACGCAAGGTCGTTGTAAAATCGTACGGTACTTAAGTCTACTGCCTGTGGCATTGGGCTGAATTCCGCTTTCTAATTATGCACATTAATCTCATGACACAAGTCCATGGACAAAGATAAGTTTACTAACATCTATCGCTTGCCTGGTTCGATTCAAATTCGTATCGGTAAATGGCAAAAGACGTTCCGCGGCACCTCTGATTTAGTTTTACATCAGGCGCTAATGGAGCGTAATAAGCAATTTAAGAAGCCAGACTTTTTACCTAAAGGCTGGTGTGTCACTCCTATTGATGAAAACGACATTACCATTACGCATCACGGTAAATATATCCAAACCGTTATGCGCACAATGCTGGACAGAAAGGTCTCATACAAGCGACTGTTCCTATCTCGAATGAGTCTCGAAGATGGTGAAAAAGTGCTCCACAATTACAAGCTGGAGTGGGTAAGAAAACATAACCAGATCGCCAAAAAGTACAATCAAATTAAAAAGAAACAATATATGAACTTTGCAAGAGAAGAAGAGGAAACCCTCTACCCTTCGATTCCAAAGGGTGAGTTTGACAAAACATTATGGAACAAACTTGTCGTATCATCGTTTGGCCCGCAGAAAAAGTACAAAAACCCGCACTTTGTCCGTAAAGCCGATTTCTAAATAAACACCCCTAAAGTTAGGGGTGTTTATTTATACGTTAACTCACCAGTCGTAAGTTAAACTTGCAATAACATTTTGTCGGTCGCCATACCAACAAAAGCCATCACATGTCGCTATGTACTTTTTATCCGCGATGTTTTTAGCTGCGACTTGTAACTTGTAGTCGCCGATTCGATAACTGACCGTCGCATCCATTAAGAAATAACTTGGTACTTTTAGTCTCTCTTCATTGTCTCCGTATGACTCACCTGTATAGCGCGCGCCTAAGCCAACAGCAAAGCCATCAAGAGGTCCATCAAAGAAACGATAATGTGCCCAAGCTGATGATACGGTATTAGCCACTTGGGAAGGTGTTTTGCCAACCCATGCCTTATTGATGTCTTCTTTTATCTCTGCATCAACGTACGCAATGTTCCCGATCAATGTTAAGGATGGTGTCACATTAGCTACAGCTTCAAACTCAACGCCGTTATTTTCTATTTTTCCTATTTGCGTTAATTCACTCAAGTAGATACGAGCCAAGTTTTCTTTTGTTGCCCGATACGTTGCAATATTGAAATAACCATCAAATGAATCCGGTTGGTATTTCATACCGATTTCAAATTGATCACCGCTTTCAGGCTTCGCTGGCTTACCATTGCTGTCTTCTTGAATAATTGGATCAAAGTACTGAGAGTAACTAAAGTATGGCGTGAAGCCAGAATCAGAAATATAAGCCGTTCCCACGCTAAACGTCCACTCTCCATTATCGACTTTCGTGCGAGCACCCGTGGTAACATTATGTACTTCATTACTTGTATCGTCGTAACGTGCGCCCAATAACATCGCCCATTTATCGTTGATCAGCATATGATCTTGAAAGTAGACGCCGAGCTGCTGATTATCGATTTTCGTTCTTTGCTTATCGGTTTCGCTCAATGGTTGTAGCGTATTCGGATCGAGTAACATTATGTTATCCGAATAAGTAGGATTAAATACATTAAACCTAGGATCGGGCAAAGCTCCCATTGGTGTGTTTAATAATGCATTACCATTAGCAACTATAGGGTCATTGGCAAAATCTTTACCATCGATACTGATCATTTGAAAATCTATGCCCAACATCAAGTTATGCTCAACACTTCCCCAATTTACTTGGTGCATCAAACGATTATCGATATTAAAAGCATCAGATGACCCATCTTCTGTTGAAGCACCCCGAAGTATGGTTTTGCGTTCATTTGATGGGTCCAAAACCGGCCCCAACGCAGGCACATCAGCCGAGTAAACGTACGAATACATTTGTCTTAGCTTAACATCCATTTCGCTGTAACGAGCTGCTTGAATAAATGAAGTGGTATCATTAAATGCATGAGAAAACTCATAGCCTAAAGACACCTGCTCACGCTCAAACGTCTCCCAGTTAGGATTGCCTATCGCTAAACTATCACTGATCTTTCCATTTTTGTTTGGCGTTAACGTTCCTTCAACTGGCAAAAATTGCAGATAAGGATCTGAGTCGTCTTTTTGATAGCTCGTTAGAAAGGTAATTTCAGACGCCTCATTAAATTTGTACGTCATCGATGGAGAGAGAAGAATGCGCTCTGCTTCTACCCCACTAATTCTCGTCCCATTTTTTCTCGCTAACCCTTGAAAGCGGAAAGCTAGCTGCTCACTCACCTCAGAGTTTACGTCAAGAGAAAGTTGTTTACGGTCTTCAGAACCGTACTCCAAAGATACAAGTCCTGACCCCCCATCAAATTGAGGTCGCTTACTGACAACATTGATGACCCCACCAGGAGGGTTTTGCCCATAAAGAACAGACGCTGCACCACGTAAAACTTCAACCCTCTCTAACGCAAACGGATCTATTTGCCAACTATAGAAGCCAGAAGAATATAAACGGGTACCATCTTGATACAACCCACTGTTCGCCTGTTTAAAACCACGAATAATAAACCAATCTTGCTTGTTATCTTCGCCGAAATAATTAGTTTGAATGCTTGGTGTGTACTGTAGTGCGTCAGAAATGCTAATAGAGGCACGATCATCCATTTGCTCTCGCGTAACAACAGACACCGCTCTTGGAGTCTCATTGATAGCAATATCAGTTTTCGTCGCTGCCCGACTCTTCGCTCCGAGATAACTAAAATCAGGACCAACTGCACTGTCTTGCTGCTGTCCAATCACAACTATATTTTCATCTTCCTGAGCCAAGACATTTGGCGTTGATAAAGCTAATACAACCGCCATCGACGTTGGTGTCAGCATAAACTGCCGAGTCATATTCTTCTCCTTTTTGTCGGCAGCCAAACCAACCCTTCATGACTTCAGCGACCGCTGAAAGAAAAGCGAGTTACGGCATCGCCAGTTGTTTCCGTAAAAGACAAACCAGAGGTTTTGCATAAAGCACTCGCATAGGTTACGAATGCCACTACGAGTGCTTATTTGTATAAGTACTTTCTTGGTTGAGGCTTAGCTCATTTCTATAAGCGGCGTAAACCCCACATTAAATACAAACCGCCAATGAGAGACGCCATAAGCCCTGTTGGTATTTCTTGCGGGTAAAGGATCTGTCGTCCCAACCAATCAGCCAACAACATCACCCCTGCCCCCAGTATCGCGGCGCATAACATGTGTTGTGACGCTTTGTTAAAACCAAATAAGCGAGCTAAATGCGGAGCCAACAACCCAACAAAGCTAATCGGGCCAACAACCAATGTCGCACTGACCGTGAGACAAGCAACTAAAAGAAGCAGTATTGCGCGTGAACGATCAACTCGAATTCCAAGTGCTTTAGAGGAAGCGGCACCGACAGGAAGAATATCTAGCCATCTTACGCAGAGAAAACTCAACCCTATAAAGACAAGCGCAGATAAAGACAATGGGAGTAACGTTTCAACCGAAACATAGTAGGTAGACCCAGACAACCAAGCCAATGCTTGATAACTTCTTGGGTCACCAGTGGCTAGAATAAAGCTCTGTATTGCATTCATCAGTGCGGTTATTGCAATACCAGTCAACAAAATACGCTCCGGCTGAAAGCCTGACTTACGGTTTAGCAGCACAATGACTAATACCGTCGCTAATGCGCCTACGAGCCCGCCTAGAGAAAGAGTGAAAATTGACGAACCAAACCCAGTAAACATCGCGATGATCAATCCCATCGCTGTCCCTGAACTGATACCGATCACTTCAGGACTTGCCATTGGGTTTCCACTTAGGCGTTGAATCATGGTTCCAGCAATCGCTAACATTGCCCCCGCAATTGCTGCTGCAAATAATCTAGGTGCGCGCCATTCCAAAAAAATCCAATTTTGGCTAGCAAATAAATTTGTCCACCCTTCATTTTGCACAGCAACCGTGGCAAAAAGAACAACAGAAATTAACGTGCCGATCAACGCCAATGAGATCGCTTTAGGGTTTAGCCTGTAAACATGTTGACGGTGTCGAGTTAACACTGTTTGAGTATGGCTCTGCGTCTTTTGTGATAAACGAGGTAACAGCCATAACAGTAACGGAGCGCCCAATGCAGCCGTTGCTGCTCCCGTTGGTATAAAACTCGCCATTAGCCCTGGCAGTTGCTGAATAACCAAATCGGTTAAAGTCAATAACATGGCACCAATCAGCATTGATACCCAAAGCTTATGC
The DNA here is from genome assembly GCF_033339955.1 of Vibrio sp. 1731. Taxonomy (NCBI): domain Bacteria; kingdom Pseudomonadati; phylum Pseudomonadota; class Gammaproteobacteria; order Vibrionales; family Vibrionaceae; genus Vibrio; species Vibrio sp. 1731. The sequence goes on from NZ_JAWOVO010000001.1 coordinate 198,954, forward strand.
TGGATTTTATTGATACCTATCAATCGAGTAATCGCTGGCGCCGCTAACCCGATGAAACCGATGATTCCTACGGCAGAAACCACCCAAGAAGTGATTAACACCGCAAGCCCAAGACAGACAAAACGCAACTTAGCTAACGAGACACCTAAACTCTTGGCACCTTGCTCGGAGAGTTCCAACAGACTTAACGGCTTTGCAATCACAAATGCAACGACCGTAGCAAGTGCGATTCGAGGTGCAAGATACGAGAAATCTCCCCATCCACTCTGAACAAGCGAACCGGCTCCCCATATCATTAACCCATTCAGCTTTTCGGTATTCATCATCAGAATAACCGTACTTAATGATGCAAAGTACAGGTTTATCACTAACCCAGAAACGACGACAACCGTTGGAGATAACGCTCGTCGCCATGACAACAGCATCACCAACCCCATCGATATCACACCGCCGATGAGAGCAACCAAATTAGGCGCGATATCCAACATCCAAGGTGCGAATAGCGTAGCTAACATCAAAGCAAAACTTGAACCGCTCGCCACACCAAGTGTCGTGGGTGAAGCGAGAGGGTTACGCAGCACTTGCTGCATCAATACCCCAGCAACCGCTAATCCAGCACCAGATATAATCGTGGTGAAGACTCGAGGCCACCAGCTAAAGTGAAGTAAAACAGAATCGATAGATTGAAAGTTAGGCTCCCATAAACTGCTTAGAGCTAACGAAAATGAGCTTACTTGGTACAATTGGAAAGCACCAATAGAAAAGGTAAATGCCGAAAGTAACACCACAAAGCTTAAAGGCATCGTTTTCATTGTGTTAACTCCTCGACCTTACTCGCCGTAACTAACTCTGCGAAACGGAGGGCTGAAGGCATAGAACCAAAACTCCAAACGGGCGCGACTTGCATGACCTTTTCACCAGATTGTTGAACAACATATTGCCAAAATGGGTCTTGAGAGAGCTGCTCCGCTCCACCATAAGGTAATGGCTCTACGATAACGATTTGAGCTTTTATGCCAGCTAACTTGTCGATGCCAACTAGGCTGAAGCCCCAGCTATTCGTCTTTTCATTCCATGCATTACTCAGCCCAATCTTTTCGATAGCCTGAGAGTAAAGACTATTTTGACCAAAAACACGAACGTGCTTCGTATCCATAAACTGAATCATTAAAAGCGGCGGCTGGTCTTTGTTTATGCGCTGTTTTAATAAAGAGAAACGTTTTTCATATTGTTGGATAAGCGCCTCTGCTTCCGCCTCTCTTCCCAGCTCTTCACCAAACCTCCGAGTGAAACTGGTAAGTACCGACCAATCCGTAATCCCGCTTTCATATAAGTCAATGGTGGTAACCGGGGCGATATCAACTAAGCGATGCTTCATTGAGGAGAAGTACGGGGCAATAAAAATACGATCAGGTCTGAGCTCGTAAATGCGCTCTATATTGGGTTGAGTCCTTAACCCTACATCCTTTGTTTGAGGCGGTAACGGTGGTGACTTTACCCAAGCGTCGTAATCTTGCCCTTGAGCAACGCCTACAGGTACGACCCCTAAAGCCAACATCGTTTCAGTTTGTGTCCAATCAACCGACATCACCCGAGGTGATGCGTCAGCTAGTGCTTGAAAAGAACTGACCAAAAGCGCACTAAGTGAGAGAGCGAAAGAGAAATGTTTAAGTCGAGTGTTTGTACTGCTCATTATTCCAACCTTTAGCTTGGCATCGCCACCGGATAACCCGCAGGGTGGTCAGAGATCATCATCTCTATCCCATATATGTCCCTCAGCTTAGGTTCAGTAAACACCTGTTCAACATTGCCTTGTGCAATCAAATCACCTTGATGTAATGCAACGATGTAGTCGCAAAATCGTGCAGCCAAGTTGATGTCGTGCAATACGATAATAACGCCCAAACCCAGTTCTTGACTGAGTTTAGAGATAAGCTTCAACATATCTACTTGATGGCTGATATCTAGCGCAGACAAAGGCTCATCAAGAAGCAAATACTCGGTTTTTTGGGCTAACAGCATAGCTAGCCACACACGTTGACGCTCTCCTCCAGATAACGTGTCCACTAAGCGATCTGCGTATTTTAGTGTGCCTGTCATCGCCATTGCTTCTTCAACAATGTCGTGATCTTTCTGACTCAAACGTCCAAGTAAACCATGCCATGGATAACGACCAAAACCGACTAAATCTCGACCTAAAATACTGTCGGTCACTGGAAGATGCTGAGGCAAGTAGGCAATGTGTTGGGCGAACTTTTTCGCTGAGAGATCGTTAATGCTCGTGCCATGCAAAACCACATCCCCTGCAGTATATGGCTGTTGCTGTGCCAGCAACTTTAACAATGTGGATTTTCCTGAGCCATTATGCCCAACAAGAGCGTATGTTTTTCCGGGTTCAAATGTCACATCAAACGCTTTTAGCAATGACTTGCCTTCAATCTCAAACTGGAGTGCTTTAGCTTCCAACATCCCTACTTCACCTAATAGCCATTTACGAATAACAGTTATTCAAAGCTCTCATTCGTTGATCACGCTTGCCGTTCTTATTCAACAGAACGATTAATAAGGGAGGTTTTATATAACAACAAAGATACAAATGCAAACCGTTGTCATTATCATTACATCAACAAGATCATTGAGAGAATTGCTAAGTGTTAATGATAATTTGCTCTGCTGAACTTCATTAGTAAATTATAGGCAGGTCAACGAGAGCAGCGGTCTCCCACTGCTCTCGCATAAATTTGAACGAATACTGCAGCGTATGAAGAAATGAAAAACGCCGCAGTGAATACATTAATGACGAGCGTCAGCGCCAAACTCTACTTCTTTATAGATATCGGCCAGCGACTTTTTACCTTGTTTGTCTTTGGCTGAACGCTTTTTCTTAGTTTGATAATGGTATTCTTGCTCCTGAAGTGCTTGTTCGTGCTCTTTTGCTGACTCAACAAACTCAGGATTTGCAAGTGCTTGTTGGCGTAAGCGGTTTACTCTTTCAAGGGTTTCCCACAACATACTTCACCTCCAAACTTATTACTGTATATAAAAACAGTATTGTTTAAATATTCCTCCTCGTCAACATTTCAACTTTGTTACTGCTCTTCACATTAACCCCAAGCCTGTATAGTGCTCGGGATATTTGTGGATGATTTGCTTTATATAACCTTGATGCTCTCGCAGAGCATCAACACATTCTCGAGATAACCATCCCTGATATACCCATTTTTCAAGTTCTAACAATGCGTATGGGATGGACCACGCTTGTCTGTACGGATGGTGCGTCGTCATAAAATCAAAGGCATTCGCGACAGCCGTAATTTGCGCGGCGATTGGTATATCATCATTGGTTAAACCATAAGGATAACCAGTGCCATTTAAGTTTTCGTACTGATAAGTAACCATTTGCAAAAACAAAGTCACACTCGGGTGAACCAGATTTCCGATACGGGCAACTATGTCATCCGCTGAATCGATACAACGCTCAATATGTTGAATCAATATCGCCTCTTGTTCTTGAGAGTAATTTGTTCGGCGGCTAGCAATTTCAACTGGCAGCTGACTATCACCGAGCGCATGGAACTGAGCAAAAATACTAATATCTTCGACCATTTCGTCATTCAGGTGATAACGATCCGCTAACTGCGTTGCGATAATTTGACTGTAGTACTTCATGCGTTTGGTATGCGCGTAATACTCAGGTGAATAGCCTGGCATCATACATTGCATTCGGTTCGCTAGCGTTTCTATCGCATTGACTACTTGAGTCTCTGATTCAACCGCAAATCGAATCATTTCGAAATAAGGTTTAAGACCATTCAGCGCTTCTAAACTAAACGCATCACGTTGAGTGGAGTTCAAAAATACAAAACCAGTAAAAGCTTTATTGTCATAACAAGGAATAGCAGCCGACGACTGATATCCGTGTTTGAGTAAAATTTGAACCCGAGGACAGTGCTTAATATCATGAAGGTCTTCGACGATACGAGGAACCGCGTTTTTAGAGGCAATATTGAGGTGGTGGAGTTTACGGAATGCTGATTCGTGATGGGCTAAACACCAAGTGTCGAACTCACTTTCTGCAAATGACTTGAGCACATCTTGGTCTGGGTGATATTTTGCAAATGACACCCTATCAATACATGGCAAGTGCGCCTGCATCCTGCCTTTTAGCGTTTGCAGTTGCTCGTTAAGCGGTTTTGCAAACGGGTAAAAACTCCGGTGCGCCATGCTTCACCTCCACACCAAAGCAGAGAAACAAGAAAAGCTCATTGTGTTGCAAATTCAATGGTATTTTGAGCGGTTTTCTCCACTTAAATTATCGATATACCACAACTTAAGTGTACGAAATAAAAGCACATTTCTACCAATTTTTTCACCGGATATCTTACGGTAATTTGATCCAGATTAAAAAAGCCAACGAGCGAAACTCGTTGGCCTAACAATACTGATTGATTACGATGGATTCAGTAACTAGAAGTTATTCAAAGAACGTTCTAAACAACTAGCCTAGAGCAGGAAGCACACCCAGCGTAATTAACACCTGAGCGAATACGATGCCAGTGCCAGCGATGCCCGTTATCACTAACGCACCTTGACCACCTGCGACGCGGTACTCCCCAGTAAAATCATCCGATTTACGAACCTTGATCACCATAACCAAAGGCAAAAAGATGGCTAAAATCGCTAAGGCAATCGCTGCATAGCCCAAAGCCATAATAAAGCCTTGAGGATAGAAAAGTGCGAAGCCTAGCGGTGGAGTAAACGTCACTAGTGCCGCAATCAAACGATTAGGCTTATCGTTACTTCCTTTGATGGTATCACCCAAAAATTCGAATAGACCCAAACTCACGCCAAGGAACGATGTCAACAATGCCAAGTCAGCAAACACACCAACAATGCTACCCAAATTTGATTGGTGTACTGTCTGAGATAGTTGACCAATCAGTGCGCTCAACCCTCCGTTCTCAACAAACGTACTTTGGCTAACCACACCCAACGTCACGATTTGCCAAAAGATATAAATAACGAGTGGAATCGTCGAACCAATAATAACGGCTTTGCGTAAAGAAGAAGTGTCACCGTCTAAGTAATTCACAATTGCAGGTATACTTCCGTGGAAACCAAACGAAGTAAAGATCACCGGAATCGCCGCTACAACAAGGCCTTGTTCGATTGGCATACTTAACAAGTAAGATTCCGTAACGTTTGGAGCAAGAAAAGAAAGCACCGCAACCATCGCAATGAGCTTCATCGCGAACAGAACTCGGTTTACTTTATCGACCGTACCGGTACCCACTGTCACAACTAAAGTCACAATCAAGGTAAAGATTATCGTTGATGTAGGCCCTGAAATATCGAGGTCAAACCATTGTGCAAGGCGGTCTCCGAACTGAGCACCACCGCCAGCGATATACGCTGCACATAATGAGTAGAAAAGAAACAACATCGCAAAACTTGCCACCCACTTGCCTTTTTGACCTAGGATCTGTTTCGCCAAAGTATGAAGTGTAGCACTACTCTCCGCATGTTGATGAAGCTCAAGCATAAGCAAGGCAGTGAAAGCCATCAGAGCCCATAAGCCTAGCATGATGATAATAGAAGTTGAAAAACCAATGCCGGCAGAGGCAAGTGGAAGCGCTAGCATACCAGCGCCTATTGTAGTGCCCGCAATAATTAGCGTACTACCGAATACTTTAGAACGACTCATTGTATATTAATCTTTACACTTTATTAGAAATTATCAGTATTAGATCGGGCAACGGCGGACCGAAACCAACACCATATTTGTATTGCCGTCGATATTGTAGGATCTTTAGCAGAAGATCAAGCAAAGTGTAAGGATAAAAAACCACACGTGTAAACTATAATTTACACCTTACTGATATTTAACAATAACTGTGTGCATTCTTCCCTGTTCATGAACTTGGGAACAGGGTAATTCCAGTGCGCCTCTTTCAGAATTAAATCAACAAGCGCATCAGCATCTTCACGTTGAATGAGCGCACTGGTTTGCTCAATATCAATAGTTGAAAACAAGGACTCCAGATTCGCCAAAAAATGCTGAGCACTTGCGTTACCTAACTGCCCCTCGGCCGTCAACTCATCGAGCTTTCTTAGTTGAGGCTCAATCTCTGATAATGAAAAGCGCAGCACAGGCAACAAGGCTAATCCGTTTGCCATACCATGAGGTATTCCATATCTCGCACCGAATGTGTGAGCAAAGGCATGAACATAACCCAAACTCGCTTTGGTAAATGCTAAACCCGCGTAATAGGATGCCATAGCCATTTTATGACGAGCTTTGACATCATCCCCTTGCATCACAGCCCTAGGAAGATATTTAAAAATGAGTTTAATAGCGGCAACCGAATAAGCCATCGTTTCTTGAGTAGCGTTTTTCGATACATAGGCCTCAATAGCATGGGTTAATGCATCAACGCCAGTATCAGCCGTGATCTTAGGAGGTAAACCAATCATTAAATTCGCATCTAAAGCTGCCATTAGTGGCACCAACTTTGGATCCATTAAAGGGGTTTTAATGTGTGAGGAGGGATCTGACACGACCGCAGCGATAGTAACTTCACTTCCGGTTCCAGCCGTTGTTGGAATAGCAAAAAGCGGCGCTGGCATTCGCCATACCTTCAATAGTCCAGCTAATTTTTTTATTGGCCGTTTATTGGTAACTTTCGCAGCGATGACTTTTGCACAATCCATTGCAGAGCCGCCACCCAAAGCTAATATGCCCTCACAATGAAAACGATGATAAGCCTCTAGACCGCTCTCTACCTGATCATAGGTAGGATCGGGCTTAACTTGCGAGAAAACATCTAACTGTAAATCGAGTTGTGCTGCAGCCTCAAGCACCTTATCTACAATACCGACTTGGACTAACCCTTCGTCGGTAACTAACAAAACGCGTTTAAATCCCAGCTCGGTCATCGATTCTAATAGCTCATTCATCGAACCAGGGCCGGAAAACAAGGTTGGTCTCGGCATAGGAAGGATAAGGGCTGCTATTTTTAACCCAGCGGTGTAACTCCGATATAAACGATGCTTCAACATACGAAATCCTTTTCATTTAGAGCTATCATTCTAGCTACTTTTACTACCTATGCTTACTTTGCAATCACACATTTTCAATAAACTTATCTCACTAAAAGGGCTAGCATCGCTGGGAAACCGTACCATTTTATTATCTTCCCTCAACGACATGAGCTACAGAGAAAATGTTTTCAACGACGCTCTATTGTCATGTAGTTAACAAGCTGCTTTCCCTATTACTCTGTTAGTTACAGAGCAAGCCTCGAAGAAGTCTTCTTATTTTTTGCCTTCAAAAGCAACAATATGAATTCTGTTAATCAGACATCAATACCGTGTGTCTCTGGTTGAGCCCGAACACGATCTACAAAAATAAAAATGCGTTACATCATGATTTATTGTCGTTTTCAAATAAGTCAACAAGAGCAACAATAATCTTTCAAAACTTATACTTAGTTCAAATATCTGACTCTTAACCATGAGCTTCAGGTGATATTATTATGCAACTAGGATTATTATCCCGCCCATAATCAAAACTATGTCTAAACGCCCACCTTTTTGGGGTCTATTCGCTGTCGTACCCAATTTTTCCTATCACCTTCTGATTTGGGTTTAGCGTGGGCTAATTAGCAATGTCGGTATAAACCATGAATCATTCTTGCCATTCCCATACGGACATGGGCTTTGAAGTCGATCTGAAACAAGCACTTATCTGGGTTGCTCGAGCACTCGACTATGTCGGTGTTGATGATACGCACCATAGCCATCGTGTCGCTTACATCGCTTACCAATGTGCTCGGGTCATGAACTGGGAACCAGAAAAAGCGGAGTTTTGCTACTTCGCAGGGATGATCCACGATTGTGGGGTCTCCGAAACACAAGAACATAAAATGTTACTTGAGGAGTTGGTGCCACAAGATGTAAAAACACATTGCTTAAGAGGATACCGAAGCCTCAAGCAGTGTCGTTTGTTGCGTCAGTTTGCTACACCTGTTCTTTACCACCATACACATTGGAGTGAACTAAAATATCTTGATTTACCGCCTTTTGAAAAAGAGGTCGCTGCCCTACTCTATTTAGCCGACCGTCTCGATTTTATGCGTTCCAAATACGTCATGAACTGCCACTGTGACATTGTCACACTTCATGAAGAACTAATTGCAGAGTGCATCATGGCAAACGCTGGAACTTTGTTTAATCCAGACATGGCTAAGGCAATGGTTAAGCTCGTTATGACCGACGCATTTTGGTTCGCGATGGAGTCTGAAAATATAGAAACCATCGGATTAAACTTTAAAAGCATTGATTGGCTTCAAAAACAGCTCACCATCCAAGATATGAATAGTTTGGGCATGTTTATCGCTCGAATTGTTGACGCAAAAAGCCCATTTACTTATCAGCATTCGCAAAAAGTGGCGGAGTTATCTCGGTATCTAGCCATCAAGCTTGGGTTCTGTGAGCACGACCAAGAGATGTTATTTATTGCTGGGTTGGTGCATGATATCGGAAAGTTAAAAACACCAGATGAGATTCTTCATAAAGAAGGCTCTCTTAATAAACAAGAGTATACGCGTATCAAACGCCATACAATTGATACTCAGCTCGCATTGCATAAGGTCTTCCCTAACGCGAAAATAGCGGAGTGGGCTTCCAATCATCATGAACGTTTAGACGGGTCGGGCTATCCCTATCACAAAACAGGCGCCGAGCTCGATGTTCCATCGCGTATCATTGCTGTCGCGGATGTCTTCCAAGCTCTGTCTCAGGACCGTCCCTACCGAGGACGAATGGCTCAAGCACAAATCGCCGCGATTATGGGCGAGCAAGTCGCTAATCAAGAACTTTGTTCTGACGTCTATGCAGTGCTAGAGCGAAACATGACCGAGTGTTACGAGCTATCAACTAATGTTTAATCGATAAAGGGCGTATCTACGCCCTTTGCTGATTTTGTACAGGTTGCAAACCAATCATTTTGCAATATCAAGTACATTGTCTCGCACACCATTGATTCTGAACCAACCTGCAATGCTGAACCGCTCTGCGTTGGTCGGTAAAACCTCATGCGGGAATTGCTCAGATAAGAATAAAAGTAAGCGTCCTGATTGAGGAGGGATGGTTGCTATCTTATTATCATTTAGATCGTAAACCACCAATTCACCAGCATCCTTTTCCGTCCAAGATTCGTTCATGTAAAAAACGGTTGTCAATCGACGGTTTTCATTGCCCTTAAAACAATCTAGATGCTTTTGGTAGAAATCCCCTTCCTCGTACTTGGCAAAGTGAGCTTCATACTCAAAAAGTCCCAGAAACAAGTGACGGTTCACTTCTTGGCGTATTTCTTCCATCTTATCTAAGTAAGAAGTAACCGCGTGCCCCATATTGGGCGACAACCATTGAATTTTGTCACTTCGAATTGACTCAATACGAGTCACATCGTCATTACGACCAATACGCGCTTTTTTCCAGTTACTTGGAATGCAGTCTCGCAATTGATCCACTTCTTGTTCAGAAAGAAAATCATCCCAGATGTAGTAGCCATGGGTTGCTAACGCATCGATCATTTTATCCATTATTGTCGTTCACTCATATTAGTTGGGCGGTCTATATAAAAAATCTTCAACCCCACAACAAATGCGATTTTTTGTCGAAACGACAACAAAATAAAAAGAGAGTAAAAATAGGTGATGACGAATATAAAAATGCCGCTCATATGAGCGGCAATATCTTTTATTATTGACGAGCTTCTAATCTGGTTGGATGAACTCGCAACGGACTAAGACGTTTAATAGTCGGGCGTTGTTTGTTTTTTAACTGGATATGACAAAGTTCCAGAATTAAGCCGAATGCCATCGCAAAATACACATAACCTTTGTTGATATGAATTTCGAAGCCTTCTGCCATCAATAAACCACCTAACAAAACGAGGAATAACAAAGCAAGCGTCTTAAAACCAGGGTAACACGACACCAGGTTATTGATTTTTTCGGCTGTCATGACCATCACGATAGCAGACGAAACAATCGCTGCGACCATAAGTGGGACATCACTTGTCAAACCAACGGCGGTTATCACCGAGTCCATCGAGAATACAGCATCCACGGCAACAATCTGCAACAGAACTACCGCTAAACCAGTACGGGCGTGAGTTGAGTGAGCAGACTCGTTGTGATTTAACCAACTCCACAACTCTTTCAGGCTTTTAGCCAAGAGGAATGCACCACCCGCAATCATGATGACGTCTCTTCCGGTAAACGCTTGGTTCGCCAAAGAAAATAGCGGTTGAGTCAATTGCATGATCCAAGAGATTGAAAACACTAAACCAATACGAGCAATAACAGCAAGACCAATACCAAGGTTTCTTGCCAGTTTACGTTGGTGCAGCGGCAGTCTTTCACATAAGACAGAGATAAAAACGACGTTATCAACGCCTAAGACAACTTCAAGCGCAAACAAAGTGGCGAAAATAGCCCAAGCTTCTGGTTGCATAAAAAGTTCTAGCATGAGCATGTCTCCAATAATAAGAAGACATATGGTGAAGGGTTTTGTCGACTAAAGGGGTCGTCCATTAATTATTTATACCTTTGTTACTGAGGGATCATGAGTAAATCACCAAACAATCAACAAAACAATATCTATTTTAATTAACAAGGAACAAAACAATATCTATTTTAATTAACAAGGAACAAGTTTAATTCGTGTACAAATCAATCAACTCCTCCAAATTGATTAAAATTACATAGAAGCTTTAGAATTGAATAAATGAAAGCATTAAAGTCCAACAAAACTAAGATAAATTTCTAGACTTATAAGCACCATCAACCCTTATGCAACCCATTAAATGCATTGAGCTCAAAGAGAAACAGGCGTGTTTCCGAGATAAACAATAGTAAAAATTTGTTTCATGCTGATATACTGCCAAAAATCATAAGAAACCATGCTATTTATGGACTACATTGCTCTTTCGCGTATAAGCCTTAAACATCTAACTGTTTTACATATGTTGTTAACCACTCACAGCGTCACACTTGCGGCAGAACGCTTGTGTGTAACACCATCGAGCGTCAGTAAAACGCTCGGACAGTTGCGCGAAACGCTAAAGGATGACCTTTTTTATCGTGATGGCACTCGCTTAGTGCCGACAGCATTTGCGCTGCATATAGGCCCATCAATCCATGGCATACTCTCCAGTATGAATGGGTTATTACATCAAGGCTCTTTTAATCCGGCTTACTATCAAGGTAGTTTTTCATTAGCAATGCGTGAAAGTTCGTTTGAGCTCTTTGCGCCAGTTCTACAGCACTTGTCCCAACAACTGAGCAATCACGCGCACTTGAATGTCCATGCGAAAGAGGAAATGAGCTTCGATGCATTAGCAAGAGGTCAAGTGGATTTTTTGTTGCTTCCTCACGATCTCAGCCAACCACCCACACAAAATAAAGACTTGGTCTGGAAAACCATTTTGAAAGACGAAATGGTTTGCTTAATGAGAGCATCGAACCCACTCGCTGAGCAACCCCTATCTGTTGAAAGTTACCTTTGTGCAAGACACATCGGTATTCATGATAAAGATCTGTCACAACCTTATTTTGAGCAAAATCTCACCCAAAGGCATTCAAAGCGAAACTTGGCCATGCGTGTAGCCGACTTTGGTTCAGCTGCGGTGATGTGTCAGCACTCGGATTACTTGTTCACATGCTCCAAGCTTTGGGCAAGAGCGGCAATGCAAGCAAAAGGTTTGGTTGAACAAGCTCTTCCATTCGATTACGGACAGGTAGCCTACAGCCTCGTTTGGAACAAAGCGAGCTTAAACGATCCCGCTTTAAAATGGTTACAGCAACAATTACTCGACGCCTGCGCCATGTTAGATGCCTGTGATGCGTAAGTATAGATAAACAACGGTACTACGTGAGTACTGTCGGCACTGTGATAGGGTTACTCACGTAGCATCGAAGCTCTGATTTTAAGCGTTCGATATCATGATGAGAGCACATATCCCAAGTTAACGCCTCCCCCACTACTCCGTGATGCTGAAAGGCATTTAAACGGATAAGCACCGATTCAGGAAGAGTACTCAAGTAACGTCCAATTGCTACGATTTCTATATCTAAATCACTTTTTTGGGGAATATGCAGTAAGCGGACCTCGTACAATTTTTCGTGCTCAACAAGGTACTGAAGGGTTTTAAATACACGATGATTATCACGCCCAGTTAGCCACTGATGCGTCTCCGTCTGCCACGCTTTCAAATCGATCATTGCGCCATCCAGAAAAGGTAGAACACGCTGCCAACCAGCAACCGCTAAAGAACCGTTACTGTCGATGAAACAAGAGAGGTGCCGTAATTCAGGATCTTGTTTTATCCCTTTAAACAGCTCAATAATGAAAGGAAGTTGTAAGGTAGATTCCCCACCGGATACAGTAACACCACTGATGAAAAAGCGATGTTTGCGTATCAAATCGAGCATTGTTACTACAGAGTAGTCAGTAATTTTTGGATTAGATTGGTTCTGACATATCTCTATACAATGATCGCAGTGGGTGCACTCCTCTTTAAGCCAAACAACGTTGTTGTTTTCGTCGAACTTCAATGCGCCTGCTGAACATTCACTCACACACTCACCACAATGATTACAATGGTTTATCGTGTGAGGATTGTGGCAGTTCAAACACTGATAGTTACAACCCTGTAGAAAGATGACTAGACGATTTCCTGGCCCATCAACACAAGAGAAAGGAAGGATACGAGTGACTTTTGCCAAAAGGCTTCCACTTCGTCTAGACATCTTGTTCTTTCCTAAACCGAACTTATGCCTGCGTGTAAGTCGGTGTTACTTCATGACTCACCACACGTGGCGAGCGTTCTAAAATTTTGGTATTTTTTGCTGCTTCTGCACCTAGAAACGTCGTGTTGGTTCTCGAACCTTCTTTATCATATTTCGCGACATCTGAAAGTTTGATCATGTAGCCTGTCACGCGAATTAAGTCATTTGAAGTGACATTCGCGGTAAACTCACGATAACCAGCATTTAGTGCCCCTTTACATAAATTGAACATCGCTTCTGGGTTAGATTTCACCGTTTCATCAATCGTCAAAATATCGCTGATACCCGCACGATAATACTGATGATGCTTCGCCGTTGCTTGTACATAAGTGACAGGGTCTGGCTCTGCACCATAAGGCAGACGTACACCTGGCGTAACATCATGATCTAAGCTAATGCCGCCTTGTGCATGTAAGAGCGCTTTGCCATCTAAACCATATTTCACCGGGGTTGAGTCCACCAGTTTAGCCAGTGTTGCTGAAACATCATGAGCAAAAGTATTTGCTCGATCATTTTTTCCGTATCGCCCTATTTGCCCTTCTTTTTCAAATAGAAGGTTTACCGCTTCGGCCATGCCGTAAACGCCATACATTGGCGCGAAATAGGACTCTTTTATCAACCCTTCTTGCGTCAAAAAGCCTTGAAAGAAGTTCGATTTTTCATGCAAGTGCGTGCTTCTTGCGTTTATGAGCTCGACCATTAATCGATGGTAAGAAGGCAACGCACTGTTTAAGAAGTCGTTACAGTCTGATGCTCGTTTTGCAACTTCTTTTAAATTCATTCGCACCAATGTGTTCGAGCCACCTGCTAATGGAAGCGAGTTGTAGCAACTTACGATACCAAAGTGTGAGCCGTTGTAGGCTTTCGCGTGCATTGGGTAATTGGCGATATGCGGTTTACTGCATTCACAAATGTTCTGTGTCGCTTGACGAAGTAAGTCATCAGGCGTAACTGTCTCATCGTACATAAAGGTGAGATTCGGTGCGATCTGCTTGAGCTCCGCATCTACTTTTAAAACAGTGCGACAAATAATGTTGTCTGTCGGTCCGACATTCACATGCATAAACGCATCTGGCAATGTGCGATCCAGCATGATCCAAAAATGTTTTAACTTTTTGTAAATCTGGCTCTCTGTTAGGTCGCCTATGTAAGGCAACAAGACATCATCTAACTGGCCTAAGTAAACCGGAATGTTCGTTACCGAAGGAACATGATGGTAAATGATGGTCAGCATGTTCAACGCATCATCGAAATCATCAGCCGGAGACAACTCTAAATAGTCTGAGCCTTGCGATAGAAATTTAGCGTAATCAGGCAACACATAGCGAGGTTTAAACGGTGCATGACCTTCAAACATATCGCAGATGATGCCTTCATCTATTGCTTGTCTCAGTGATGGAGATACGGTCATGTAAGGAATGCACGCTTCCGCCTCTAAAGCTAAAAAACTCGACTTCTGTTTTGGAGAAAGACGGACGTCGGTCGCGATATCTAGAAAACGTTGTTGTAGTTTAGAAAGGCTTGTCATCTAAGATATTCCTACAAAGTAACCACAAGCCCACAAGACAAAATACGAGCTCTACCCCTAAAGAGTAACGTGATTTTACTCCTGCTTGGCTGTTGCCACTAATGAAAATAAACAAAACGTCTATTTCCATTCTGGAAATAAGACAAAGCTAAATTAGCGCATTCCAACTTACTATATGGGAAAACCTAACTGCGTACCGAAGTCTGTCTTATTTATCGGTTTGCCGTCGACAACATCACGCCAGCACCAATAAATACTCCACCAGTCAAACGATTGAACAACTTCGCTCTTCCAGCGACAAACAACCAATCAGAGGCTTTTACCCCTAACAATGCATAAAATGTTAGCCAGCTAAGCTCAAAAACCACAAATGTAGACGCGAAAATCGCGTATTGAGCCAGTAGCGGTGCGGAAGGTTCAATGAATTGAGGAAACAAAGCGGTGAAAAAGACTATCGCTTTGGGGTTACTAGCGCCAACAATGAAACCACTAGTGAACGCGCTGAACGCTGTCGCGGAACTTTGAGTCGTTGCCGTTTTATTAAAATCTGTCTGAGATGAGCGCAACGCTTGAATACCTAACCAGATTAAATAAGCGGCACCACACCATTTGATAATATTAAAAACTAACTCAGATGAAGCAATGACAACTCCCAGCCCGGTAAATGAGAGCGTAAGGATGATCGTAATCGCAGACAAACTGCCAAGTGCAGTCATGAAAGCAATACGAAACCCACTACTCACTCCTTTACTCAAACACAACAGTGAGCTTGGTCCTGGTGAAGCAGTGAGCACGAGAATGGCAAGAGTGTAAAAAATCCATGTATCTATTTGCATTGGCATCCCTTCCAGAAAAATGAGGTTTATAGCCCATTGTGTATAGAACTATTTTATCGCCCGGTTTCTATCCATGAAGCCGAGGTCTTAATAACCATCTTGCATCTAAATAACTTAGAAAAAATTAATAGATAGTTATGCAAATAAAATACGATCTACATGCAAGGATGTAAAGCCTGTTGTATAAGCTTATCTATTTCTCTTAATCATAAAAAGGCTTAGGATCGATCTCTAACGATGAAGGCGCTATCGCTCTTTCAATTTTGTACGCACTCGTTTTTAAATCCACCATCGTGACATCAATGTATCGTTTATACTTGCGGGAGTAGAAACATTTCACTTCTGGCTTTAATGCTTGAGATTCATTTGAAGACCAAACAATACCAACACGCCCATCGTTCAACTCGACAATGGAGCCTACGGGGTACATCCCAATGCAATTAATGAATTTGTAAACTAAGTCGGCGTCTAAATGAAATGGCGTTAGACTCAACAAGATTTTAAACGCTTCGGCAGAACTCATGCCTTTTTTGTAACAGCGATCAGCCGTTAGCGCATCGTAGATATCTACAATACAGCTCATACGGCCGTGAATTGGAATCTCCTCCCCCTTCAAGCCTCTAGGATAACCATTGCCATCTAACTTCTCGTGGTGCATCAAACAAACATCACGGCTTACTTCACTAAGCCCTTTTACGTGAAGGATAATCTCACCTGCGAACACTTGATGTAGCTTCATATGTTCAAATTCTTCAGGCGTTAGCTTCGCTGGCTTGTGCAAGATCTTATCATCGACTTTAATTTTACCTACATCATGAATAATGCCACCTACAGCAAGCTGTTTTAGCGTTGGTTTATCCAAGCCCAAGTACTTACCGAATGACACTAAAAGACAAGCGACATTGACGGAGTGTTCCAATAAATAAGAATCTTTTTTTCGGAGTGCAGAGACACACTGCAACGCATCTGAGTCAATAAAAACACTCTCAATGACATCGTCAGCCCAAGCTTCTACTTCATCAACTTCTATGATTTTTCCTTCAAAAGTTTGATTCAATAGTTTTTGCGCCAAATCTTTTGCTTCGGCGATCAGCCTTTTGGCTCGCTTGTGTTGGATGTCTCTCGAACGATAAGCTCGTTGACCCCTCTTAAAATCGGAGTGTTTCTGCTCTCGCGTCTCTTTAGTGGCATCAGTTGATTCATCTACAGGCTTGAAGACACACTGCTGCGAAGATAATGTTTGATCTACCCAAACATACTTTACGCCACTTGTAGCAAGCTTCTTAATGCCTTCAGGGCTAGATATCCGCCCTGCATTGGCTAAATTGACGCGCTTGTTGTGCTCTATCGCGGTAACAAACATACCAACGCCGATATCAGCGAGCGCAATTTTGATTGAATTTTTCGGATCGTACTGCATATAAAGAAGGCTTACTCGATATTAACGTCCGCATTATAAGAGATTTGATTACTTGGCGTGATAATAAATTTGAATTGATTACAATTAATGAGCATCCTGTCAATTAATAATCGGTCGCGCTCATTAAGTCCTTTTTGTTATTATGGTTTTATCCAAGATAACATATATACAAATGACGTTAGAAAACCGCACATTGATACCGACACAACTGAAAATAACTTTAGGATAATTATTCATAAATATTTATAGATTGCGGACGGCATCAATAACTGTATTTTATAAATGATTTTTACTGTTGACTATTTTTTATAAATGTCGATGATTAGCCGCCTAATCTTAGTATGTTATTAACCTAGTAGCGCATAAAATGATAGCCAAACAATTTGAACTGACACTTTTGTGATTGTAATGTACGCCAGCAGATCAACTCTATGTTATCAACCCCAACACTCATCTCTGATGCTAAAAGGCTCGAGGAGGAAATATCTTGACCACCATATTTGACCAACAAGTCTCAGATAGTGACCGAGAGTTCCTAAAAATCGTCGAAGAACGATTCATTCATATCTTCGATGTATTTAACGAAGGCCTCTTTTACATGGATGAGTTTGGCACCATGGTATTTTATAACAAGGGCTTTTATGAGCAGCTTGGTATCAACGCTGGTCGAATCAGCTTAGAGCAATGGTTAGACCTTGTTCACCCTCTCGATCGAGAAAGACTCTCCACTCGGGTCGATGCTCACATCATTACCAACAACACGAGGGTCACAACGACCTACCGCGTGCGTAAACCCAATGGACAGTACGTCTGGATTGAAGGCGTAGCCATGACCAAAGAAACAGAACATGGTCATTATATGGTTGGTAGCCACCGTGATATTTCTGAACGCAAGCTGATGGAAAGCTACATTCATCAAGTCGCATTTCATGACAATGCGTCAGGTATGGCTAATCGCGCCCATCTCTTGCTGGATATTGAAGATAGTGTGCGAGCCACCGATTCTTGTGCATCTATCTGTTACATTCAGATAGAAGAGATTAAATCTTACTTAAATCAATATGGCAGCGAGTTGGTCGATGGGTTAGTGGAAAAATTGCTACAAACTCTCAGTCACCTACCTTCTCCAAATAGTTCTGTATATCGCGTACATGATGATGACTTTGCGATTTTGATTCACGATGAATGCTCGGTAGAAACGCTGCAAAGTTATGCCGAAAGTTTAAAGGAAACCTACCACGAGGCAGTGATTGAAGAGGGCCAATACTTAGGAAGTAACATTAGTATTGGTTTGTATCCTTGCATAGATCCAAGTCACTCAGCAGAGGAAATATTACGTAAAGCAGCACGAACTTGTCAGTACGCAAGCGAGCAGAATAAAGACCGTGTTGCGGTTTACAGTGAGAAAACTCAGCATGCCGTAGACCGTTATTTCTTTATTGAGCAAGGTCTAAAAAGTGCACTAGAAAAACAGACATTAAGCGTTAAGTTTCAGCCAATTATTGACGCCAAAAGCTCAAAAGTGGTGAGCTTCGAATCTCTGGTTCGCTGGCGTAGCAAAGAGTTTGGCGAAATTTATCCAGACGAATTCATCCCCGTGGCAGAGAACAAAGGTTTGATTGTCGAACTCGGATATCAAGTCTTTGCCAAAGCGTGTGAATTTATCAAAAACTACCGTGAGCGTTACCAAAACCAAGTTCGCGTCAACGTGAATGTTTCTGTACTTCAGTTAATGAACAGTGAATTCCCTGCGCGAATTAAAGCCATGGCGGATGAGGTTGGTGTCGATCCTGAGTCTATTGTGTTGGAACTAACAGAAACGTTTATTTTGGATAATAATCAGACAGCCATTGCCCCTCTGAATACCCTCAGGGAACTAGGATTTGCACTCTCTCTGGATGACTTTGGATCGGGTTACAGTTCATTAAATAGCTTCTTCGACCTCCCGATGACACAAATCAAAATTGATAGGTCGATGGCGTGGAAAACACTAACCAACCGCTCTTCACAAGAATATCTGAAGTTTCTTATCACTATGTGCCAGGAAAATAATATTGAAGTAGTGATTGAAGGAATTGAAGACGCCAAAATGTGTGAATTTTTTACCGAAATGGGCGTCGATTATCTGCAAGGTTATTGGTTCTCTAAGCCACTTTCTGTTGCCAGTGCAAGCCGCTATTCGTTGAGTTAAGCATACTAGAGCAATATTCCGCACGGCCACGTTAAACATGCTGAACTATTCACTATAGATTTCAGACACTAACTGGCCGTGACGAAAACAAGCTTAATGTCCCCCGATTAACGTAGACGTTCAAACACCACACTCTGATCTAAATGCTCGTGATACTGAGTGTAATCTAAGCCCACATCAAAGATATATTGGGTCACCAGGTTTCTAACGCACTCTATTAATTGGCTTGCTTGCCATGGTTTTTCAAAGTAGCGGTCAATGCCTGCGGAGTTGATCGCATTAATCGTATCGGTGTGCGTCGCTTGCCCGGTAAGAAGCACTTTCCTCGTAAAGCCAAAACGACCGTCCTTTGATACATCGGTCAGCAGTTCTACTCCCGTTTTACCTGGCATCACATGATCGGAAATAATCAATGCGATCATCTCGCCTTCTGCATCAAATTCATCCATCAGTTCTAGAGCCTCACCTGCTGATTCGCAGTCTTCGACATTCAACCATTGATTTAACGGCTCTAAATCTTGTAGAACCGCGCTTAGTACCTCTCGTTGGTCATCAACGCAAATTACATTAAGCTTCTCCATGTTCACCCTCTACTGGTAACTTGATTCTAAAAATCGTTTTTTCACTGTCGCTCTTTACCACAATAGAGCCGTTATATCCGGCGATAATGCGCTTCACAATCGACAGACCTAACCCTAAACCAAACGACAATCCCCCCTTTTTAGTGGTGAAGTTTGGCCGGAAAATTTTTCTACGTGTCGCTTCATCAATTTCTGGTCCGTTGTTAGCAATCGTGACCAAAATTTTACCCTTACTCTCCCGAGTATGTATTTCGATACCGGGTTTCTCCGTTTCACCAAGTGCATCGCACGCATTCTTTAATATATTTACCCAAACTTGGACGAGTTCGGTTTGAGAACCAATAAAAGCAGGTAAATCCGCAGGGCTAAAACGAACACTCACTCGTCTTAAGTCACTTTGCAATAGAGCCAAGGCGCGATTGATTGAATCATTGATGTTAATCGCTTCATCCAAGTCGATATCCGTGCGCCCCAATTGTTTTACGGATCGCACAATGCCAACGGTATGTTTAGAGGCGATGCGTAAGTCATGGAGATCTCGTCCCATTTGCCAGAAACGTATCGCTTCTTCTGGTCTTTTTAGCCAATGTTCTGAAAGGAAGTTGTTTGGAACGGCACGTGCAAGATCACGAGCAACCTCCTTGGTTAAACCGTAGTATTTTTCGAAGTGGCGCCCCCGCTTTCTCGCTTCGCTAGAAGAGACTTTCTGCCCTTGCATTAAACCAAAATCAAAAAATTGACTCGCTTCCGGATGAACTTCTTCAAGCAGTTCCATGATAACTGTCTCTAGCCGTTCTGATTTACTGCTTACAACGCCTATCGCATTGTTCAACTCATGAGCAATACCCGCTGCAAGCTGCCCCAACGTTGTCATTTGCTCTGCGGTATGAAGCTTTTGTAGTGCTTTTTCTTTAGCTAATGCCTCTTGCATTGCACGCCGTTGACGACGAGATAATTCGTTAACCATCACAGGCATAAATTGTGTCGTCAATGGTCCGTATGTCGCCTCTTCCACGGCGGGCGTATCACGCTGTATCCAAGCCAATTCAACATCGGTTTGAGCAATCACTGTCGAAGAGGCAGTCCACGTACCAGAAAAGAAACTATGTACGCCAATAAACGCTCCTTGAGACGCAGAAAATACCTGAATCGGTTTCTTGTCATCTTCCGCGTAATAGCCCGCCAGTTCTCCCGACAGCACATAGTACAAGCGATCATTGTAGCCAGCTTGCTCAATAAGCACCGACCCGGATAAAACCGTTAATCGGCGTTCAAGGTGATTAAAGTAGCGTTGTACTAACGCGTCTAACTTCGTTTCGTACATGGGTTATCCAATATGCCCAACAGTATGTAAAATCCACACCATCACAAAGCTGAGTAATACGCCAATCACGCCTAACACAGCACCGATACGAGCCATTTGGCCGCTCTCGACATGCCCTGTTGCATGAGCTAACGCGTTTGGTGGCGTACTGATTGGTAACGACATACCGAGTGAAGCAGCAAATGTCACGACTAAGATCAGAGTAACTTCACCGCCGAGAGGCGTTAACGAAGCCATAGAGGTACCTAACGCAGCCATAATCGGCATCAGCAAGTTTGCGGTGGCTGTATGCGACATAAAGTTTGCCATTAACAAGCACAAGAAAGCCGCACCAAACAAGACAACATATGGCGAGAACTGATCAAACGGAATGCTGTGTACCACCAGCTTCGCAAGCCCGGTTTTATCTAGAGCAAGGCCCAGAGCAATACCGCCTGACACCAACCAAAGCACATCCCAAGAGATTTTCTTCAAGTCTTCTTTGTTGATGATGCCCGTCAATGAGAACACTGCGACCGGAATTAATGCTACTGTGTAAGAATTCATTCCATGTGCAGAACCCATCAACCAAAGAATAACCGTGCCGGCAAAGGTGACGTAAACCATTATTGCTTTGGGTGTTTTCAAAAACTTGCTTTTAATGTTCAGATCGATGGTGGTTTGTTCGGCTTTATACAAAAAGCCAATCAGAAACCAGGCTAACGCCATCATCACAATAACGAATGGCACACCAAATACCATCCATTCACCAAACGTAATTAAGTTGTCACCAACCAAATATTTTAGGGCGATGGCATTCGGTGGCGTGCCGATGGGAGTACCAATGCCACCAATGTTGGCCGCAACAGGAATACACAAGGCGAATGCAATTCGACCTGGGTCTTTAGGCCCGAAAACCGCTATCACAGGGGTTAAAATGGACAACATCATCGCTGTTGTTGCGGTGTTTGACATAAACATGGAAAAAACAGCGGTGATCAGCATCAACCCCAGCATAACGAACTTTGGTTTTTGTCCAAATGGTTTGAGTAACACTCGGGCTAAGTTGACATCTAACCTGTACTTTGTCGCCGCCATAGCCAAAAAGAAACCGCCGAGGAAGAGCATAATAATCGGACTAGCGAAGGTCGCCATTATCTCGTTGTATTGTAATAGCTCACCAAAATGTGGCTGCCCTTCTTGCAAACGAAAGAGCACAATACCTTTATTTGATACAAGCAATAGCTCTAGGACAATGATCACAACCGAAGTGGCGTAGATTGGAATTGGCTCGAATACCCAGCAAAGTGCGGCAAGCAAGAAGATTGCAATCACTCTTTGCTGGACGATAGTAATGCCATCAAATGGGAACGCAGAGAGAGGCATCAACCAAACAAGCAATGGTATCAATGTTGGAACAACGTATTTGAGATAAGGGCGCATAGTACTACTTCTCTTCCTGAGATGGTTAGCCAGAAACATTTGGCGTTTGGAACGCTATTACCCGCCGCAAAACCAAAACTTTCAGACTGTTTTTAAGCCTTCAGAGACGAGATGCGGTAATGGCGTTCCAGAGAAGATTATGTACACTGTTTTCAAACAAAACGTTGGTGCGAGATCAATGAACTCGTTTTCACATTGGAAAACATTTTATATCTGTGTTCAAGCTCACTAAATGCTCATGATTTAAGTTAAATATACTTTTCCATCATAAAGTTAGTTAAAGTTTCTCCCCTAACCTCAACACGTTGTCGAGACTTAACTGTGAAACCCATTTTCTCGTAAAAAGGTCGGGCGGTAATACTCACTTCAGAATACAGTCGTTTTATCCCCTGTACTTTCGCTTGTGAACAAAGAAAAGACATCAAATCACGACCAACACCTTGTCCTTGGTATTCATGATGGCAAAAGAAATGATCAATCAAGCCGTCACCTTGCAAATCACAATAGCCAACGACCTGCCCTTCTATCTCCGCGACGTATGGTTGAATATCGTCCATTTTTCGTTGCCACACATCGAGGTCAAAATCTGATGGTGCCCAAGCGGAAACTTGTGATTCCGTATAATCGCGACGATTAATGATTCGCACAGTATGGTAAAAGAGTGCCCACAGTGTTGGGGCATCCTCGGTGCGATAGCAGCGTATTGAGAGCATCAATTTCCTCATTCTTATTCAATAAATACTAAGCATTAACGCAAAGTGATACTAGTGAACTCATCATTTTCAATGCCAATCACTAAAGGCTTCCCAATCTGATCACTGTTCATCAGTACGGTTGTATTCAGCTCTCGGCTTGATCTGCGTATTTTGCTTTTTCTTATGATATGAACATTCACAATATAATCGGAATACTCTTTTATGATTCCTCCGGAAAATTCTACGTGCTCACTTTCATTGTCTCGGACAACATGAAATTTTCGATTGGCTTGAATATCAGTACTGATGGAGGAGTCACCATAGTTCAGCACAACGGACGTTGGTTCGCTATCTTGATTGGCAAAACAGCCAAATGCGAACATGCTTAATGCGAGTATACTTTTTGATTTAAACATTAATTATTCTATTTCTAGTTATTTTTCTGCTATTTGCATGACCAAACAGCACTTGTTCTGTGAGCGCCTATTGTGCCATAGCTGAACGCTGACTCTAAACGCGCAAAAAGATGAGCGATGAAAATTCCGCCCAAAACAAGCAAATGCGAGACAATGTGAGGGTCCCAAACTCACTCAACCAGTCAAAATCCACTGTAAACCTCTGTTTTTTTAATGTTTTTAATTCATGTGGCCGTGTAAGGAATACATACAACCTCTTACTTTTTCATACGCAACTAGACGAATCGTTCGAGAAATACGGCATAGTCTATGCCACATGTTACAAATCGGCTTACCTTATTATTACGTATGAACTGGAATTATGGCACTAACTTCCCTCTCTCTTTTAATAAGGAGAGGATTTCAACAATCAGACTTGCCACGTTTTTATAGCTAAAATCAATAGAGCGTTAACAGCATCGGTTGGTCTAGGAGCAATAAATGAAAGACCCTCTCAACTTTACTCACCTTGTAAAAATTTGGCTCATGTCAATCGCGGTTATGCTGGGTGGATGCACTCAAGGAGATTGGCGTACCGCAAGCAGAGAACCTGCGGGTATCGCACCCGATCCTTCCAATGTCAAGCATGCTGTGATTGAGTTTTACGCCGCAGACGCGTTTGGTTGGCGAGGCTGGTTTGCTGTTCATACATGGTTTGCAATAAAGCCTGAAAATGCGAACGAATATACAGTGTATGAAGTAGTCGGCTGGAGAGTGAATCGCGGACAACCCGCTCTATATCAGTACCAAACTGGGACGCCAGATCGATATTGGTATGGTGCAAAACCAGAAAAGATCCTCTCCATACAAGGTGAAAAGGCCCGCCAACTTATCCCTAAAATACAAAGTGTGATTAACCAATACCCTTGGGCTGAAGAATATACGCTGTTTCCAGGGCCAAATAGCAATACATTTCCGGCTTGGGTGGGTAAACAAATTCCAGAGTTAGAGCTAAACTTGCCGTTTCGCGCAATTGGTAGCGGTTACGCCAGCGATTAACAGCAAAGGTTAGTCACTGGCTCGTTTTATGTTCAGCATAAAGCGCAATATCTATTGTGCGTCGTCACCCAACTCCGTTCTATTTCTTCCATTATGTTTCGCTTTATAAAGTGCATTATCGGCGTCTTTCATTAACTGCGCAAACTCTCTAAGTAAATTGTCACCCACGTCATGGCCATAGTTATCGTTTACGCTCTTAAAGTGGTCAATATCTAGCGCCAAAACAGAGAACGCGGTATTTTCCTGCTTAAACAAACCAAGAACTTTATCTAATCCACGTCGATTCAATAATCCAGTCATCGAATCTGTTAATGTATCCAGTTGCAGCTTATCAATGGTTTTTGACACGATACCAAATGCTTTAAGAAAGCTAAGCTTCAAATGTGAGACCTCAAAATACCAAGACTTAACCAGTTTGAGATCATCGATAGAGGATGAATGTTCTTCGACACCTCGCACAGCACCCGCTAACTGCCAAAGTGGTCTAGAAATAAGAAGGGACAAGAACCAAATTAGCAACAAAGTTAATAAACCAATTGGAATCGACTTAAGGAAAACATTCCACATCTGTTCATCTAGCACAGATAACGTCATCGATTTCGGGCGCTGAGCAACAATTCCCCATCCTGATGACTTTACTGGTGCATAACCAGCAAGCATTTCGACGCCGCGAGAGTTAACAATTTCTTTGTTACCGCTCTGCCCCATCGTCACCGCTTTGATTGCCTCATTATCGTCGATTACTTCACCAACTCTCGACTGATCTGGGTGATAAATCAGAGTGTTACTCTCATCGACAACGTAAAGGAAAGAACCATCTTTGTATGCGTGCTGGCTGAGTAACTCTGCAAGAATATTTTCTTTTTCTAGATAAATAGTGCCGCCGATATAACCTAAATATTCATTAGATTGAGAAAATATAGGGTATGAGATGGTTAACAAGTAATTTCCAGCTGGCGATATAAATGGTTCAGTAACAACCGGTGCTTGAGCGTTTAAAGACTGGCGTTTTCTTTCACCCACTAACCTTACACCTTTCACCTGAAGTGTTTCAGGGGATACTGAAATAATAACCCCTTTTGCATTAACGACAACCACAGAGTTAAATGATTTGGTTTGCGTTCTTAATCTCTCAGCCTCTTTATCAAGAAGCTGAGCGTCATGCATCTTGTCTTTTAGCACGTTCGCACTGTATTTTAGCTGCGACATTGAGCTTTCTATGAAAGAGTCTGTCATTTCAGACATTTTTTGGGCGTAAACACGGTTTGATTCTAACGTGTTATTGATGATGAGATCCCTTTGAACACGATAAATCGAGTAGAATGCGTTGATCAAAGTGACAAGCACACTGAACACACATAGGGTGACAATAAGATTTCTAAGATTGAGTTTTTCTTTTCTTCTAAAAGACATTGCCAATGGCCAACTTTGAAGGCTTTCTATATGAATGAGCGTATAGGTTATATGAAATTGATTTGATTTTCAGGTAGTAAGTTGGGATCAATGTTAATATTTGCTCACATTAAAGAACACTTTATGAGCTAAAAAGAGAATTCAGTAGCACGATAAAGAAACCGTGCTACTTTCATATTTGGCGTTTAAGAGGGTTTTGTCTCTGTCATCGTTTTTAATATATCCACAACTAGCTGATGATCATCTAACTGCGGTAAACCCGATACCGTCACAACCCCAACCAAACCAGACCCAGAAAGCCGAATTGGGAACGCGCCACCATGAGCGCAGTACTCACGAGCATCGAGATGAGGCTGATTTTCGAAATCACGTTGCTTTTGCTTGTTGTACAGAGAAAGATAGTAAGAGCTGTGGCCATACCTTAATACTGAGTTTCGCTTCCTACGAACCCAATCTACATGATCAGCGCAGGTTCCTGCCATCGCGTATTGAAATAGCGTTTGTCCAAAGCCGTAAACCTCAATAGCAACAGCCGCGCCGCGAGCTTCAGCCTCTTCTTTTAGAGCGAGGCCGATAGACCACGCAATATGGTGATTAAATTCCGCCAACTGAAGTTCATGCTCTTGCAGGGCCACGAGTTCAAGCGTCAAACTCATGGTTTCACCTGAATCGTTTTACCCGTTTTACTGCTTTCCAATGCCATCTCAATCAGAGCGATATTCTGTACTGCTTGAGCGGCAGGAACCGGGTTATCAGTGCCCAAGCGAATGGCGTCTGCCACACCAACAAAGTAAGCTTGGTACGCGCCTCTCTCCGTTTTGATAGTTTGCGCACCGTCTTCGTCGTAACGGACGCCGTATAATGCCTCATCTTCTTCCGACCAAGCATCGTTTTCCGGCAAACGGCCTTCTTTTAAGTAGCCCTCTTGAGGATCTAACCCAAACTTTTCATATTTAGCTTCCGTACCCAATACTTTGTAGCGGAGATTCGGCTCTGGGCTATACAAGTTTGAATGCAAGTGCACAATATGCTCAGGGTAATGAAGTATCAAGTTGTAATAATCAATCGTCGTCGCACCCGGGCGCATCATTCGACATTGTGCGTCTATCGCATCTGGCAAGCCAAACAACACCAATGCTTGATCGAGAAGATGAGGAGCAAGGTCGAATAAAATACCACCGCCATCTTGAGCCTGCTCTCGCCAGCGTTGACGAACTTCAGGACGGTAGCGATCAAAGTGCGACTCAAACAGCTTTATATCACCTAACTTACCTTGTTCGATAAGAGATTTAACCGTGAGAAAGTCTCCATCCCAACGTCTATTGTGAAAAACGCTCAGCACCAGACCTTTCTCTTCGGCTAATGCGATAAGTTCATTACCGTCTTCTATCCGAGTAACAAACGGTTTCTCGACGATGACGTGTTTCCCATTGTTCAACGCACGCTTTGCAAGTTCGTAATGTACGTCATTTGGCGCAGTAATGATTACGAGCTCTGCATCACTATCATCGAGTAAAGTATTCGCATCAGAAAACCACTTAGCATCTGGCCAATCATTTTGAACCGCCTCCTGTTGACGAGAGCTTATCGCGCTCAGCGTTAAATTTGGTAGCGATTTAATGAAGGGTAAATGAAACGTTTTTGCTGAATATCCGTAACCAATCACAGCGGTTTTTACGGGATCGTAAGCCATTGTAAGATTCCTTATTTCGGTGATACAACAATACATTCAATATCATTGTGATCGAGGAGTTGTTGAAAATCTGATTGAGGGGGATGATCGGTAATAATGATGTCGATCTTTGACAAATCACATACGTGGTGGAAATTGTCGCTACCAATTTTTCGGGATTCACAAACGACGATGACCTGCTGAGCTTGAGCAATCATCGCTTGTTTCATTGTTGCTTCTAACAAACTATTTGTTGTCAGCCCTCGGGATGTCAATGCACACACGCCAATGAACGCTTTGTTCACGTGATACTGCTGCATTTGCTGCTCTGCTTGCGCCCCTAAAACTGCTCTGGCATAAGGGTCAAAGTGTCCGCCTAAGAAATAAACATCCATTGTGTCGTTTGTTTCAGCAGCGGTCAGTACATCAATGCTGTTAGTGACGACGTTGAGCTTGTTTTCTCCACAATGTGCTTTTCCTGCATAGAGTGGGAGCAGAGACAAAATGGTGCTGGTATCAATAACAAGATGGTCGCGCTCATCCAACAACGCTGCGGCAGATTGAGCCAGTCGATGTTTGACGTCACTCACGGGTCGACTCGCGTATGCCTCGGTATGGGAAGAGATCGGCGCAAGCATGACACCACCTCGTATTCTTTGTAACCCAGGTTGCTGACTCAACTTAACTAAGTCTCGGCGAGCTGAATCTCGCGAGATACCAAAGTACTCACAAACTTCAGACAACGTTACTTTGTTTTGCTGCTCCAGCTTCGCTCTGAGTGCTACGAGTCTTTCTTCTTGTGTCATGACTTAAATTCACTTAAGTGGTTTTAAGTGAACTTGCCACAATAATAGAAAAATTACCAACAAAACCACTTACAACCAACTCAATTGACCAAAGGTTAACCAAAGATAAATGAGCAGCAAGGCAAAACTTCCTAGGACGGTACGTTCACTCAAGCCCACATAGTTAGGCGTATGAAGTTTATTTATACCCGTTTAAAACAACTGGCTCATCTAGCCCTAACTTCACCCTATTTATTTTAATAAGCGCTTTTGGTAGTGGAATAAACTCAGCATTTCGTACCTGTTGTGTATTGTTGTCGGTTGTAAGGAGTTCAAATAGCTTTGATTTTTTGATCTTCTGATTAGTGTCGAATTGTTTATTTATATAAACGTAATAGACCACGGAAAATGGATAGCGAAGAGAATAGATGCAATCTGTGCTCAAAGAGCATGAGTCATCGTTATGATGAACAGAGAGAGCCTTGTAGCTCGACCACTGTTCTGAGTATTTAAAATCGGAGTATCGCATATAAGCTTTGGCTGACAAGTCGTCGCTTAAAGCCCGTTTCAATCGGTCTTCATCAAGCATTTGAATCGATGATTGACAACCATTAGAGCTCACATCTGGGTTACTTAAACGCATCTCCCCGAAAGCATACGTATTTGCATCACAGCGTTTCAATTCACTAACGGAAAAACTATCTACCGTACTCTTTTGACTATTGATTACGACAATAGCGTTTGCCATTAAAAACAAACGTGTAGGCCTGTGGCCTCTTTCTCGTTGAAATCGGGAGATGTTTTCATCTGACCATTTCTTAGATGTGATCGCAATAGAGGTTCCGTCATTTAGCATGTCGTTAAAACCACCAGACTGAGATGCAAGCGCTACATTTACACTTGGCTCATCTATCAATGTTTCTATCGTTTCTAGTATCTCTGGTTCGACAAAAATCGATGTTCGAGCCTCAGAGTCAGCAAGTGCCAGCGGTGAAATCAAACATGAAGCTAGAGCAAAGAAAGGCAAGACTTTAATTTTCATAATTCAACTCCAACTTCGAATTAGGTGTCAACTCGCTGTCCGAACTAAATATAGTCCACGCTTGTTCAGTACTTTCAGCTTTCGTGTTTACAACAGCAATTGTGCGCCTTTCCCGTTTTTTTAGTTGTACCGTCAATGCCGTATTCTGATAAAACTCTTGCTCTTCAATTCGATTATCTTGAATGCCGTTTCTCACTAGCAATTCTCGTATAGCTGCCGTTCTTTTCTTTGCCAATGCTTTGTTGTATTCGAGTGACGCTTCAGGGCTTGTGTCTCCTATCAGTATGACTTGCGCATTTGGGTTACTCTGAAGCAGTGCTTTCAACTCGCTTAGCGGCATATCATGAGATGGCGTTACCTGATGCTCATCCATCGCAAAGAAAAAACTGATCAGGTGTGTCTGCGAGTCGTTGACCCAATTCGCACAACCTTCACTGTCAACAACGACACCTTTTGGCGTATCTGCGCAGTTATCTCGTTGGTTTATCACGCCATCACTATCATTGTCTTTAAGGTCGTTGTACTGGTAAGTGGTCAACGTCGTATCCGGTGATTCAGCACAGCCCGCTAACATGAAAACTAGAAGACTCGTCACTGCGAATTTATCCATTATTGTTCTCCTTCCAGTTCTCTGGATACTCAACTCGCAACGCATAAGTCAGAATCCCCATCGAGTTGAATAAACGGTAAGTGGCAACCAAACGATCGTACTTTGTTCGGGTGTAGTTCCGTCTCGCAACAAACGTTTCAACTTTGGCATCTAATACATCTAACAAACTGCGTCGCCCTACATTGAACTGCTGGATGTACCCTAATTCAGTTACTTTCGCCGCATCAACGTTGACTTTTAAATACTCCATTTGCTGTTGAAGCAATGTATGTGCGTCCCATGCCAGCCTTACACCTTCATTCGCATCTAGTTCTGCATTTGCTCGAATAGCCCTCGCCTCCTCAACTCTCCAGGCGGATGACTCCACTCGGGAGTCTGTAGAAAAGCCGTTAAAAAGATCGTAGTTGACCGTCAGCATAACCTTTGCATCTTCGTTAATGCCTTCAATATTATCCACGTTGTCTGTTTTGTTGGCTGACAGCTCAAGCTTGAGCTCTGGGTAGTAATCCCCCTTTTCTCTTTTTACTTCCTGTCGAGCCGCCTCTAAATCTTTCATCGCCGACTGTATGGATGGGTGCAACCTAACCGCTTGTTTGAGTGCTTCGTCAAGCTTATTCGGAAGCAATTCCTGCGGGTAAACAGGCTCAACTAAGTTTTGCGGCGCTCGACCAACTAAACGTACAAATCTTGTTCTAGCATCGGAAAGATTGTTTTGGGCGGCAATCAATGAGGACTGTGTTGTCGCGACACGCGAAGAAACTTGCGCTAAGTCGGAGTTGCTGGTTA
Organism: Vibrio sp. 1731; assembly: GCF_033339955.1. Classification (NCBI taxonomy): domain Bacteria; kingdom Pseudomonadati; phylum Pseudomonadota; class Gammaproteobacteria; order Vibrionales; family Vibrionaceae; genus Vibrio; species Vibrio sp. 1731. The sequence continues at coordinate 229,570 of NZ_JAWOVO010000001.1, forward strand.
AACCTTTTTCTTTTTTATCTAGAATGAAACGGTAGATCTCTTGGTGTTCACTTAGGTTTCTTTCTGTCAGTTTCATCAACTCTCGGGCATGTAAAACGTCCACATACGCTCTGACAGTATCTAATGCGACATTTTCCGCAGATGCCAATAAGCCCAAGCGTTCAGCTTCAGCCTCGTAAGATAAGCGATCAACGTCAGCACTTGTTTTAAATCCATCAAATAACAGTTGGGAGATTCTTACGCCCATCTCCGTTCTTTCTAATGTTCTATCTTCACTGTCGATGTAGTTTCCGTTGTTATATCGAGTACCTTCGTACCCTGCTGCTGCATACAAATTAACCTGAGGAAGAAATGAACCATTTATGGCATTTCGGTCTCGTACCATCGACTCATAGCGAGAATAGCGAGCAAGCAAACTTGGGGAGCTATCGAGAGATAACGTAACTGACTCTTCTAAAGTCAAAGCGTTTGGCGACGATGATACTGCAAACAAGACCAATAACGTTGATTTAAGCCGCATCTTATATCCTTATGTCTATCTTTCTCTGAGCGAATTCTCTTTCGCACGTAATATAGGTTTTAACCAATAATTCAGTACTGTTTTTTCTCCTGTAAGAATGTCTACCACAACCTGCATTCCCGGGATGATCGTAAACTTATCATCAACCTTGAAAGTAACGTTGGCACGGTAGTAGGCATTGCCCTCTTCATTTTGAAGTGCATCGGCGCTTACGTAGGTCACTTCTCCTTCTAGGCCTCCGTAAATGACAAAGTCATAGGCAGACAACTTTACCGTTGCCGGCAGGCCAGGCCTTATAAAGGCGATATTCTGAGGAGAAATTCTCGCTTCAACGATTAACGTGCTATTACGAGGGACTATTTCTAAAATAGGCTCACCCGGCTTAACCACACCTCCGATGGTTCTGACAAAAACATCTTTGATGGTTCCATCGACCGGAGAAAGTAACTGCGTTCGATTCAACTGATCCGCAATCGCCTGACGACTTTCATTGAGCTGCGCTAGTTGCGTCACAACTTCATTGAGCTGCCCTTGTGCCTCTGCCCTAAAAGCAAGCGCAGTACCACGATAATCTGCGATGGATTCAGAATACACAGCCCTTTGCTTTTGGGCAGCAGCTTGTGAACTCGCGATGTCTCCTTTGAGCTTTATAACGTCTCTATTCAGTTTTAATAATTCCACTTCAGCCACCGCGCCACTAGAAACCACCTCTCTCAACATATCTCGCTCTTTCGAGACAATAACCAGACTGCTTTTTAGTGTTTGAATGGTATTCAAGGTATCTAGATAAGCTTGCGATTGTTGCTCAATTCGCAATTTAGCCTCCTCCAGCTCAGACTCCAGTTGGCTCAACCGCTCAAGATAGTTTGCTTTGGCATTCAGATAGGCAGAGTGGCCGGTCATCGAAATATCAAATGGCTGAGGCTCGATACTCACTTGTTGTTTCCAATCCAGTTGGAGGCTATTCACTTTTACCGTTTCTAATTCAATTTGAAGCCTCTGCTTTCTGGCGAGCAAAGATTCAACTTGTTCAGAGGTCTCCGAATAGGTCGACTTAAACCTTGTATCATCCAGAATGGCGATGGTTTGCCCCTTAGTGACGCTTTCACCAGGCATGACAAGTAACTCCTTTAGAATGCCTCCCTCTAAGCTCTGAATCGTCTGAACAGACAAAGTAGGAACAACTTTTCCTTCGCCGACAACCACTTCGTCTAACCTCGCCCACGAGGCCCAAATAATCACACTCAGCACTAACGCGGCAGACAACCAAATCAACGTTCTCGAACGGTTTGCTAAATGAGCATTACTCCAACGAACTGTGCTCATCATTGACCTCCTTCGCATACAATTGATACTGCGCGTACTCTGTTCGTCTTCGCGTTAGACTGTTGTTTAGCAAAAATTTCTTGGGGCGCTCCTTCCCTCAAAATTGTGCCTTTATCAAGCACAACAATTCGATCACAAAGCGATAATAAGGAATGTTTATGAGAGCTAATAATCATCGTCGTCGAGTGCGGCAACGATTTGAGAGCATTAAACAATGCATTCTCAGCAGGCTGGTCTAAGGAACTGGTTGGCTCGTCTAAAATTAATGCTGCTGGGTTTCGATAAAAAGCTCTTGAAATCGCTACAGCTTGCCTTTGCCCCCCCGACAAATAACGCCCTCCTTCTCCGACTTGCGTTTCTAGACCATGAGGAAGGCGACTCATGTACTGGTTCAAACCCGATAATTCTATCGCACGGCGTAAACGTTCTTGATCAATAACATGATGTCCTAATACTATGTTTTCCATAATGCTGCCGTATATAAGATGCGAATCTTGGCCAACCCAACCCGTTTTCTCTCTTATCAATTCGGCGGGCCAAAGCTGACTGTCAATGTCATCAAAATAAACGCTACCCTGTAAGGTACTGAGTTGATTGGTAATAATAGAAAGGAGTGTAGACTTTCCGGCTCCTGCACTACCAATAACGCCAACGCGTTCGCCTTGCTTGATAGTAAGATTAATATCTCTCAAACATGGCATATCAACATCTGGGTATTGGAAGCTCACGTTTTCTAAACGTATATTCCCTGTAAATTCGGCAGACGTAATGACCTGACTGCGTTGCGCCTCCTGAGGTAAAGACATGATAGAATTTAAGCCTTCAACCGCTGTTTTTGTCTGTTGATAGCGAAGTAACAACATAGCTAACTGGTTAATCGCCCCTGCAGCACGACCGCTAAGCATGACAATAGCAATGAGCCCCCCCATGCTGAGCAATCCCTCAGAAATTCTGTACACGCCTGTTACAAGTAACATTACGGTAATTATCTGCTGGCTAGATTGAATGGAGTAAGCAACGATATTCGAATAGTTTCGCGATTGATTTTGCCAATCAGAAAGCATGGATACCGTTTGCTCCCAACGCTTTTGTGCTTCTCCCGTAGCGTTATTTTGCTTAATCTCTTTTAAAGAGGACAATGAATCAAACAAGTGAGCTTGTCGCTTCATGGATAGTGCAGCACTTTCCGTATGTGATTGTTCTATTTTTGCTTTTACCGCAAAGCCAAGGATCAGCAGGATAAACATGACGGCAATAGGTATGAACATCATTGCCCCACCTAGCCAACCTATTAAGACTAAAAATAACAACGTAAATGGGAGATCAACTAAGGTCACAAGAGATGCAGAAGTAAAAAAATCGCGAACACTATCAAAATCTTGTAGTTGTCGAGCGAATGCACCGACTGATGCAGGACGGTGTTCAAGTTTCATCCCCATAACTTTAGAAAAAAGTATCGAAGAAAGCTTGTTATCGATGTACTTACCCGCGGTATCAGTGACAACTCCCCTTGCTTTACGCAATAGCCAATCAAAAATAATGATGACGGAGACACCAGCGACCAAAACCCATAATGTACTGAAAGCTTGATTAGGCACTACACGATCGTAAACGTTCATAGTGAAAAGCGGAATAACTAGCGCTAGCGTATTGATAAGGAAAGAGGCAATCAAAAGATCTCGATACCACGGAGACATTTCTTTCACTACGGCGAAAAGCCAATGTTCATTATAATCCGCTTGAATAGAACTTATCCGTTTGTCCAGCTCTGGACGCATAGAAACTTGCCATGCTTGAGGCTGGAATTGATTATGCAGCTCCTCGCTCGTGACGTATTGCGTTTCACCTTGATCTTCACTAAATAACGTGACTTGATAATCGCTGTTATGTCGCTCAGATATAATAGCGGGTTGTAACGTCTTCCTATTGATTACCACCAATGGAAAGCTCAACATTGCGGTGGATTTTAAATCGATTAATGTGAGTTCAAGATCGGCTCGCTCAGCGGCTCTGATGAATAAGTCACTATCCAATCTACCCTCAACAAGAGGTAGTCCAGAAAGCACCTTTTTTGTATGGTGTCTAACCTCAAAATAACGCATCAACCAAGTTAACGATTGCCCCCAAGGATCGTTAGTCAGCTCACTTGATGAGGATGAGTGATGCTTCATGACATACCACCTACTAGCAAGTTGTTGTCATCAATCATCTTCTGTAAGACATTTTCTTCGGCTACGCCAGTCGAGTCACCTTTGTAAAGCTGATCGAGAGTGACGCCCTGCATAAGAATCTGTTGTTTTGTCCCCGTATCTTCTGGTTTTATGTGAAGCGTTACGCCATCATCATTCTCTGTTAAATCGAGCTTATTATCGACTTCTGTTATCGAGGTAGCGGTGATTATCGAGGCGATGTCAATTGTGTCATTATCATCACCAATAACGGATATTTGGAAATCGTTGATCACATCGTACGAGGGCTTTAACTCGTTACCGAGCCCTGAACTGTCAAACTGGAATACATCGCTGCCACTTCCTCCAATAAGCAAATCATTAGCATCTGTCGCAAGTAATGTTTGGCCCCCTTCTTCCACTAAGGTAACATTGACTGTCTGAGCAGCACCTTCTGCGACAGTGGCGCCCAGTGTTGCAATCGGTTTTATCGACAACGTAAAATCACTTGCACCGCTAAACCCGCCAAAGATGGAAAGATCAGCGACATCCTCTTGATCAACAGTATAAATGCCGTTCAATCTTTCACCATGACTCAACTCTAGATCTGTTGGTAATCCGCGAATCTCCACACTTCCAAACTCTTCGGGTGCAGGATTGACTAAATTCATGCTCAACCCTAAAGGAATACTCCCAGACGCTTCAGACACAATAGACTGATAATCGGCCGTTAGTGTTGGCTCATCAGCTTCAGGGGTAACAACAATGGTTAGATCGGTAGTTTGCACATCTCCAAAATCGGTTTCGAGTGTCTCTGACACTATCGCTTGATCAAACGTTCTAACATTGAGAGCAACATCCATCGTTCCAAATGCATCCTTCGGAATGAACTCCAAACCTGACACTTCATTTGCTCGCACTAATACCGTCGCCACGGCATTGCCCGCGTCATCGAAGGTAAAGGATGAGAATTGAGTTCCAATACGAATCCTACCTAAGCCTTCCAATGCAGAGGGTTCAGAGCTTGCTTTGATCAACATCGACACTTCTATATATTCGTTGCTATTTGTTTCAAAACCGCTCGCTAAAAAGTCAATCGAAATGGAATCACCTTCATCTCCAGTGAACGTGTTAGAGGTTGTATTCAACGATACATCATCGCCAATCGGTTTTACGCCGACGTTGAACTGAGAAGTGGTATAGTTATAGTCGTTTGATCCAGACTCTTGGGTAATAGCTTGCAGTGTTAATGAAATATCCCCACTAAAATCTAGTGGCGGTAGAAAGTAAACCTTATCAAGTTGTGCTTGAGTTAGCTGCCACTCCTTGCTCTCACCATCCGTTGAACCGTTATCAGGGAGTAATTCGAACGTCCCATTATTGTCCCAAACCAACACGGCTCCGTCTGGCACTCCTGTCATGACCAAAGACATCGACTCAGAACCATCTTGATCGATTAATGATGCAGATAAGTTTCCTAAATAAATATAATTATCTTCATCACCAACTACGTCTTCTGTTTCCAGAACCGCTTTATCAACCACTGGGGCAATGGTAACGGTAACTTCTGTTGATTTAGTTTGAGTATCTTTCGCACTGTCAGTACTTAAACAACTTCCCGTGACTTCATCAGTAATGTTTGCGTCAACGGAAATAACAAGCTCTCCACTGTAGTTTTCAGGTGGGATTAACTGAATTTCGTTTAGACGCGTAACATCTGTCACTACCCATGTTCCATCACCGTTGTCAATGAGTAGGCTCGGGTCCACGGCAATAAACCGCGCATTCTCGTCAGACACCGATAAAGAAACCCAATTGACACTTTCAAGGCCAGTCGCTGCGTCACCTTCTCCAGTAATGGACTGCATTGGCCCTTCACTATCGCCCAATACAAGAGCAAGATTCAGGTTGGTTATAGTATCTTCTTGAACCGTAACTTGGCTTGGTGCTATCGCGATATCATCGACAACAGGAGAGATTTGTACCGTAATGGTCTGAGAGGTTGTTTTCGAGTCACCATCGCATGGGGCCGTTTCTGTCACTTCTAAATTGAAAGTAATGCAACCAGCAAAGTCCTCATCCACGCCAGTAAGCGTCAAGGAAGACAATCCAACGCTAGAAATTGAATAGCCCAACAGATTGCCTGCATTATCATAAGCAGGTATCACACCTTCGCCAGTAAGCTCGACTCCTTCAGGTAAAGAATCTGCAGCGACAAAGAAGGAAACTAAGTTACCATCACTACTCGCCACATCAGGGTTTAAAAACGCCCCAATTGAGACATCTTCACCTTCTTTACCTACAATATCCCCACTTTGAACGCTTCCTGGTTCACCAGGATCAGCACACTGGTCTCCATCTCCTTCATGGCCAGTAATTTGAATTTGGAACTGGCCTGTGATGTATTGGGCATCCGTTCCATCTCGAACATACGCTAACACATTCACATCAAGTATCTCTGTGTTAGATGGGCTATAAATCGATGCGCCAGCAAGCAAATCTTGAGCGGTTTCCAACACGCTATCACTTGTGATTCCTTCCATTGGAATCAGCCAGTTCCCATCGGCATCTTGAGAAGCACCATTCGGATGAGTAACAATGAGGTCTTGACCCTGCGGTATCTGTAAAACGATGTAATCGAGATACTCTGAACCATCAATATCCGCTTCTGTAAATGTAATGCCTCCACTCACGTCAACAGCAGACCCATCTGTACTTGTGAATACTTCAGTCGCGCCTTCTAAACGTGTTTTGTCAATATCTTCATTACCAATATCCACTTTTCCAGAAACCACGACGCTCAAAGAGCCATTGATTGCCTTTACATCAGTCTCCAGCGTAGGAGACGTGTCTGTCACTTCGTACTGAACTTCCAGGCTAAACGTCCCACTTAGGTCTTCATTAGCTTTTACAGTGATTCGTCCACTGTTTAACAACTCAGATAATGTTGCCGAGCTACCATCAAGTAGTTCATTGAGTTCTAACGGTAAGTTACTTTCCTCTACTGCATTACCATCAAAGTAAAGTGTTAAGCCATCTGGAATGGATACAATGGTGTATCCTGTCAAGGACTCACTAGAATCTATATCTTGATTAACGACAGGCTCAAGATTTAGTGTGATGAAATTGTCCTCAATACCATTGCTTTGTAATTCTTGACCGTCAGTTTGATCAACAATAGGTGAGATTTCCATTTCCACTTTAAGAGGGGTTTCAGCAGAATCACCATCCGGCTCTGTTGAAACGACGATAACATCCATGCTCAGTGTTCCACTAAAATCTTGCTCTGTTTTGAGGTAAGTGTTTTCAAGAACAGCGTTTGAGACCTGATAAACTGGCCCCGTTATTGGGTCCACGTAAGCAATTGGAAGAACAATAGGGTCACCATTTACATCTGTCAGTTGTGTTCCCAAAGGGATGTTCTGAAGCAAGATATTAATTTCTTCTGATAGATCGTCGTCTGATGTCTGGATGATAAAATCCAGTTGTATCAGATTATCTTCGTCTAACGTAGAGAGATTACTAATTACTTTAGTCGCTTGATCATATTGCCAATTCCCCTGTCCACCATCTAGAACAATTGGTTCATCGACCACGCCTTTTAGCTTAATGTCAATGGTTGCAGATTGGCTCTCGGCGGTTTCATTAAGAGGTGCTAAGCCATCAATAGTCGACTCTGTTGAAATGGCGGTTACTTGAAGGGATAGAGATTCAGTAAATGAGCTGATATCCGATTTTGGTTGAAGTAACGCCTCCGAATTGGCTAGAGCATTGGAGGTCACTAGGTAGGTATTAATACCGATAAGCGTAATCCCAGCTCCGACAGGCAATGTCCAACCATCTTGAACTTCTATGCGATAAGACAGAGACTCCGAGCCATCTGTGTCAGTGAGCCGCCCTAGGATGTACTCTTTTAAGTCAATCGCTTGGTCTTCAAGCCCCTGAATGTTTTTAACGGTCAGCGTAGGCACATCGGCATCTGGAGATATATCGATAACAACTTGCTCAGTGATCTCCGCTGTTTTATCTTGCTCATCGGCATACACACTACCCGACTCAGTCGTTACTGCCGTCACATCAAAAGTAAATCTTCCGGCTAAGTTTTCGTTAGATGTGATTTCAATTTGATCTAACTCGGATTGGCTATACGCTTTACCTTCCTCAATAGCACTTCCATTAAGTGTTAATATAAGTCCATCTGGAATATTCGAAATTTGGTAGTGGAGCGTTTCAGAACCGTCTTGGTCAAACTTTTCAGCAACAATATTGAGTGAAAGTGATTCAACGGAATCTTCAACACTTTGATAAGAAAAGTCCGAATCACTAGACCACTCTGGCAAATCTGCAACCGGTAAAACGTTAACATTTAACGTGTTATTGCCTTGTAATACAAAACCATCTGGTTCGACATCAGATACGATTAATGCAGACACTGCTAACGAAACTTTGATAGTGTTGCCCGACAGGTTTAGCGCTGGTTGATAAGTGAGATCACCATTTGGAACGGTGAATATACCCACCCCCATTAGCTCTGTACCAGAAAGACTAATAAATCCTTCATTATCATCATCTTCAAGGCGCACTCCGTCTAAAAACAGAGCCCCTCCTTGTAGAGATTCAACAGAGATCCTTATCGCTTCAACACGCTCATTATTCTCCGTATCCCCAGGAGAAACTCTAATCGGTAACGCGACTGGCGTGGGGTCTCCACTGTTATTCGCGCCATTATCTTCTAACGTATCTACATTAACGGTTCGAATAAAGCCCCTGGCATCATCAAGAATTAATTGAGCTTCACTGCTTGCTTGGTCACCGTCTGCATCCGTCACAGTTATCGTTAGATCATCAAGCAAACCACCTACAGGCGTATTAACAATAAGCTCGGTAGTTAGCGTAAATGTCCCATCTTGAGCAATAGTCAGCGTTCCATATTTTAAGTTACCATCACTACTATTGATTAAATCGATAGTCCAAGCATCATTGCTAAATACCGAACTCGCCGTATCGTATGTTTCACCTGCATAGGTCAAACTTGAAATCAACGTGCCATCTGAACTGATTAAGTCGGCATTATTGCTAAACCAGTTTCCCGAAAACTCATCCCCCTCGGTAAGTTCAATTTCTATTGGTGAGCTTGTGTCTTCAGGGATATCATCTACTACACTAACGGTATATGTCTCAGCTTCAGACTGGTCGCCATCCTTATCAACGGCATAAATTGAAAAACTGAGTTCTAATGTGTTCTCGTCCGCTGGAACACCGTCAGGTTCATCGTGTTCAAGTGCACGGTATAGATCAAACTCGACAGTCCCATCGGTATTAAATCTAATTCTAAAGACGTCTTGCTTGCTTTCATCTCTTGCATATAACCAACCATTCGAGTCCGGTGAATCAAGCGAAACTAGGCTACCACTACTTGTTTTATAGCCGAGCGCATTGAACATATCGATATTCACGCTCACACTGGCGATAGAGTCTGAACCTTGTAATAGCGTAATGGATGGTGACGAGCCCTCGATGCCAGAATCAAGCGAATCATCATTCAGCCCGCTTTCATTGACTGTGATTCCCTCTGTAATTACTAGTTCCGGAAACAAGCCATCATAGACCAGTATGTTGGACTCCGTAGAGATCTCGCTTCCATCAGAATCTCTCGCCACGATGGGCATAGAGATCGACAATTGCGTCCCATCACCTAAAACATGGTCAAGCGAGTGATAAAGCTCTACAGTTACATTAACGGTAGACGTATCATTTGATGGCAAAGAGAAGTCACTAGGTAACGTGACCCTAAATACAACGTCTCCAGTGTCTGAAATTGCGTCAAAGCTTCCATCATTGTTATCGTACCAAGTGACAGCCTCTCCGTTATAAGTAACAGCATCACCAAGTGTAGTTTTGACAGTATCTCCATCATTTATGTCAACACCCAGATACACAATCGGATCGAATGATGACGTAACTATCACATCCGTATTCGCTATGGCTGAAACACCATCAGGAGCAATGTTTGTATCGACAGGTATTTCGGTCAACTCGACATTGCCACTATTGATTAGCGCTTGCCCATTGTCGTTATCTATCACATTAATGTCTAAAACGACCGACGTGTTATCTTGGTCTGAGTCCATTGCAGTAACAACGAGAGGTACGTTTGGATCAGTATTTTCTTGTTGGTCGAGAGCCTGAAAAAGCTCAAAGGAGTAGGTAATGTCGCTATTTGCATCAATAGGTAATGAAGCATTGAGGGTAGCTTGAAAGATGGGAATCTGAGTTTGCCCATCTTCGTCAAGAATATAACCATCAAGTGTTTTGCCATCCGCAGAGACTTGATAAAGCACAACTTGTTCACCACTCGTCAACAAGGGTTGTTCAGAGACGATGAACGACAAAGATTCGAGGTAATCACTGCCAACCTCAACTTGAAAATTCCCTGAGCTCAACACACTTCCATTTACGAGATCAGATTCTTTTACTTCTACCCCATTCAAATTATTTAAAGTTGGGTCTGCGCCATCCTTTAGAATATAGTCAATTTCATTCTCTACAAGCGGTGTGGCATCTAAATCTACGCCACCAATGGTCAACGGGAAAGTGACCGTATCACTGCTATTGAATTGATCGATAGGGTGCTCAAGAGTAAGCGAAATTGAAGCTAATACATCGTTACCCGATTCAACGCCACTCAATGTTAACGTAAATACAGTGACACCATTGGCAAATGCTGTAATTTGCTTTCCACTGGAGCTTAACGTGTAGCTAAGCTCATTATCAGAGACTGAGCTTGTAAGCCCTAATGCTTCTAACTTAGTAATAGATGACCCACCGAAATACAAACTACTCGGATCCGGATTGTCAGATCCCGCGACAATATTGACAGTTCCTTCAGAGTTCAATATCGGGCCATCCAAAGGGACTTCTGTTACGTCTATAGTCGCATTGCCTACGTAACCTGCTTGTCCATCACTAATATCAATCGTCGCGTTAGCCAAGCCATAGTCTTGGGAGTCATCTGCAGCTAAATAGCTGAAAGAAACACTTTGCTCGACCGAATGATCTAGGTTTCGACCTGCATCAAACTGCCAAGAGCCATCAGAAAATACGGTTAATTCGCCTTTTTCTAAACTAAAACTTACGGATCCCCCCTCTAGAATTGACTTCTGCTCCCCGCCAGCCTCTACAAATTTCACATAAAGTGTTCCATCAAGATCAATATCATTTTCAAGTAGATTGCCCGTAATTGTTTGATCTTCTAAGACTGAGTATGTGTCATCTCTAATCACCGGATCAGAGTCATAAATAGTAATCGTTAACGGTGCCACAACCGTCTCTTGTGTACCATCAGCATCACTTTGAGTGCTTTCAACCAATACGTTAGTCACCAGCTCATCTTGACCTACACCATGATCAATCGCTTCATAAAAAGTAATTTGAACCGTACCATCATCATTGACTTCTGCTGAGAAAACTAATCGGTCGTCAGTCGATGTTCCTTGTAAGCTCAACCCATCTTCTGCAACAACAACGTTAATAGATTGACCGACCGATGTAAGCGCGCTCAAACTTGGCTGCTCTGCATGCAGTGCTGGCACACCATTTTCTATGTTGATGGCTGCCGAGCTGCTTTGCTCACCAAAAAATCCAACGATGTTTTCAGAAAATACCGTTGAACCGGGTAGCACTATTGTCGGCATGGTATCTACCGCGTGATTGCCGGCGGTATCCAACACTTCTGCTTCAATGGTCCACGTGTTGTTTAGATTGAGAGTGTTTACGTCAATTCCGGTTACTGTCCACGAACCTGAGGCATCAACGAGGCCAGTAAAATTCAGCGTGCTGTCTCCGTCACTTACCCGAATCGTCACCGCCAGACCTTGCTCTACACCACTGGTTGTCCCTCTCATTTCCGTGACTATACCCTCACGGAAATCATCAATGGCAAGACCACCGCTAATATAAAAATCCGTATCGATATCAATGGTGGGAGCAGTGGCATCTATGGTCGTAGCCTCATCCATCGCTTTCGCTTGGTTGCCCGCCACATCATTCACGGAGGCAGATACGGTTAACGCCCCATCGGCTAACGTGGATAAGTTCGCCCCTTCGACTTGCCACATACCATCAACGACAACGGTATTGAACGAGAGCATCACCCCTGAGCTGTCTTGAACCGTGACAGAAACCGTCTGACCATTTTCAACATCACTGACTTGCCCTGACAAAGTGACAGATTGGCGCTCTTCAATGTTTAAATAGCCGTCTCCGCCATCGTCAACGTCCACCGTCACACTTGCGAGCGTATCTTTGATGATGGTGTTTTCACTGGTTGCAGGGTTGCCCGCTATATCTATACTCTCAGCAACAACGGTCAGCGTACCTTCAGACAATCCAGAAAGGTCAACGTCGTCCAGAGACCAACTTCCACCAGTCACCACCGTTTCTAAGTTTATGACCGCTCCTAACGAGTCGGTTACCGTAACTTGGATACGCTGGCCATCTTCAATGTTTTCAATCGTCCCTTCGAGGCGAGTAGTCGCGATTTCGTACTGATTTAAATACTCATCCCCTCCACCATCAAAATTGACGTTCACCGTTGCAAGCGTATCTTTAATGGTCGTATCGACGGCGTTCAGGTTATTGCCATAAATGTCAGAAACCACAGAAGTCACCGTAAGCGGCCCTTCAGCAAGAGAAGACAGATCAACGCCTGATAGGGTATACGCCTCATTCTCTACGGTCGTTGTAACAGTAATGGAATTATTGAGGCTGTCGGTAATGGTGATAGTAACAAGCCACTCATCGCTTATCTTGAGTGCGTCACCTTGAATCGTGACACTAGGAACTTCAAACTGGTTTTCGTATCCATCGCCGCCATCAAGAATATCCACCGTTAAAGAGGCATCATCGTTCAAACCTTCAATTGCCTCTAAGGTAATATCCAATGTTACGGAGGTGGTGTCACCGTCTGAATCTGTTGCATTAACTAACAATGGTATATCCAGGATTTGATCTTTTGACAGATCGAAAGAGCGATATAATTCAAAGGAATACTCTATTTCACTACTCGACTCTAAAGGTAATGTGGATAATAGTTTCGATTGAAAAATATTTACTTCCACCCCACCTTCTAAGATATAGCCAGTAATTGTCGTACCGTCATCAGACAGACGGTAAAGCAACTCACTTTCACTACTCACTAATGTGGGCTGGTTTAATTCGCTAAATCGAAGAGAGTCAACATAATCACTCCCGATATTGAGTTGAAGGCTCCCAGTCTTAAAGATTGCCCCACTTTCTAGATTAACCTCCTCCATTGCAACAACAGTCAAGTTGCTCAACGTAGGATCAACACCATCTTTCAACACGAAATCAATTTCATTCTCTACAAGCGGTGTGGAGTCTAGATCTGTCCCTCCAATGGTCAACGGGAAAGTGACCGTATCACTACTATTGAATTGATCGATAGGATGATCAAGAGTAAGCGAAATTGAAGCTAGTACATCGTTACCCGACTCAATGCCACTCAATGTTAACGTAAATACAGTGACACCATTGGCAAATGCTGTGATTTGCTTCCCACTGGAACTTAACGTGTAGCTAAGCTCAGTATCAGAGACTGAGCTTGTAAGCCCTAATGCCTCTAACTTAGTAATGGATGCATCACCAAAATACAAACTAGTCGGATCAGGGTTATCAGAGCCAGCAATCACATTAACACTGCCTTCGGTGGTTAATAATGCCGCTCCCAGAGGTACTTCTGCTGTTTTTATAGTAGCGCTGCCTACATAACCCGCTTGGCCATCTATAATGTCGATGGTCGCGGTGGCTACACCGTAATCTTTTGAATCATCGGCTGCGAGATAATCAAAAACGAGACTTTGCTCGACCGTGTGATCTAAGTTGCGACTGGCATTCAACTGCCAAGAGCCATCTGAAAATACGGTTAATTCACCCTTCTCTAGACTAAAACTTACTGAGCCACCATCAGGGACAGACTGGATCTCTCCTCCGGCTCTGACATATCGAATGTACAAGTCACCATCAATATCAATGTCATTCTCCAGTACATTGCCAGAAATGACTTGGCCTTCGGTTACACTATATGACTCATTTTCGATCACTGGATCGGCATCAAGGATGGCGATTTCTAGGGGGGCCACAACCGTCTCTTGTGTACCGTCAGCATCACTTTGAATGCTCTCAACCAATAAGTTAGTCACCAGCTCATCTTGACCTACACCATGATCAATCGCTTCATAAAAAGTAATTTGAACCGTACCATCATCATTGACTTCTGCTGAGAAAACTAATCGGTCGTCAGTCGATGTTCCTTGTAAGCTCAACCCATCTTCTGCAACAACAACGTTAATAGATTGACCGACCGATGTAAGCGCGCTCAAACTTGGCTGCTCTGCATGCAGTGCTGGCACACCATTTTCTATGTTGATGGCTGCCGAGCTGCTTTGCTCACCAAAAAATCCAACGATGTTTTCAGAAAATACCGTTGAACCGGGTAGCACTATTGTCGGCATGGTATCTACCGCGTGATTGCCGGCGGTATCCAACACTTCTGCTTCAATGGTCCACGTGTTGTTTAGATTGAGAGTGTTTACGTCAATTCCGGTTACTGTCCACGAACCTGAGGCATCAACGAGGCCAGTAAAATTCAGCGTGCTGTCTCCGTCACTTACCCGAATCGTCACCGCCAGACCTTGCTCTACACCACTGGTTGTCCCTCTCATTTCCGTGACTATACCCTCACGGAAATCATCAATGGCAAGACCACCGCTAATATAAAAATCCGTATCGATATCAATGGTGGGAGCAGTGGCATCTATGGTCGTAGCCTCATCCATCGCTTTCGCTTGGTTGCCCGCCACATCATTCACGGAGGCAGATACGGTTAACGCCCCATCGGCTAACGTGGATAAGTTCGCCCCTTCGACTTGCCACATACCATCAACGACAACGGTATTGAACGAGAGCATCACCCCTGAGCTGTCTTGAACCGTGACAGAAACCGTCTGACCATTTTCAACATCACTGACTTGCCCTGACAAAGTGACAGATTGGCGCTCTTCAATGTTTAAATAGCCGTCTCCGCCATCGTCAACGTCCACCGTCACACTTGCGAGCGTATCTTTGATGATGGTGTTTTCACTGGTTGCAGGGTTGCCCGCTATATCTATACTCTCAGCAACAACGGTCAGCGTACCTTCAGACAATCCAGAAAGGTCAACGTCGTCCAGAGACCAACTTCCACCAGTCACCACCGTTTCTAAGTTTATGACCGCTCCTAACGAGTCGGTTACCGTAACTTGGATACGCTGGCCATCTTCAATGTTTTCAATCGTCCCTTCGAGGCGAGTAGTCGCGATTTCGTACTGATTTAAATACTCATCCCCTCCACCATCAAAATTGACGTTCACCGTTGCAAGCGTATCTTTAATGGTCGTATCGACGGCGTTCAGGTTATTGCCATAAATGTCAGAAACCACAGAAGTCACCGTAAGCGGCCCTTCAGCAAGAGAAGACAGATCAACGCCTGATAGGGTATACGCCTCATTCTCTACGGTCGTTGTAACAGTAATGGAATTATTGAGGCTGTCGGTAATGGTGATAGTAACAAGCCACTCATCGCTTATCTTGAGTGCGTCACCTTGAATCGTGACACTAGGAACTTCAAACTGGTTTTCGTATCCATCGCCGCCATCAAGAATATCCACCGTTAATATAGCATCGGGATTCAACCGCTCAGGAGCCTGAGTCTCAGAAGTTGGGTTCTCTCTTTCTTGCACTGCTGGCCTAGTAACATAGCCATTAGAAACGAGTTGCTCAGGTAAAACAGCGCGAATATAGGCAACAAAACTTAACCCACCAGAAGACTCACTAAAATCTCGAACGCTCTGATTAAAAGTGGATTCAATACCGTTTTGAGATGCAATTAAAAGATCATTCGAACTCGATTCATCCTCACTTGTTGTATCTTCATTAAATGCAATATCGAGAATGTCAGTATTAAGAACAACCACCTCTACTTCTGGAACTAATTGTTCGTTAGGCAACATTTGGCTCCAAGAACCGTCACTTAAAACAGCCCAAAGAACATTGCCGACTTGAATGTAGAGTATTGGCTGCATAATTCGCCCCATATGAAACAACGAACTTTAAGTATGGTCGACGAATGTGACTGTTCAAATGAAAGTAGAAAAAACATGGCCCTAAATACCTCTAATGAGATATTGAACCAAAAACATACCTCATGTACGCGAGAAAGAGCCATTGGGGTAAACTACTTCTGGCGTAATCCATCCACTGGAAATTGATTGAAATTCCCCTTGCTACAATCGGGCTTATATCCAAATGGAGCAGGGAAAGGAATCGTATCGCAGCTTGTTGAAACGGAAGATTCAAACTTTACTCTCTTTCCTATCATGATAGGAAATAACCATGTGGCATTATTTCTTAAATCAAACTCCTCTTTAGGGTCATCAATCAAATTGTATATTTCAGGGATCTGTAATGGGCGCCCTTTCTCCGGCATGATATCTTGATCAATAAAGTGCATCTTGTAATTTTCCCACTAAGCGTAGGTTTCAGAGCCATTGTTAACGATAAAACCATCTCGATTAGACTTTTCACGATCTCCCTTTAAAAAGGCCCACTGATCAATACTATCTATTGTTCTATCGCTTGGTAATTTGTATCCACCGACATGAGAAAGTGAGGCAAATAGATCCACAACATGGATAATTTCATCACTCACTCTGCCCGGTTTGATGTGGTTAGGCCAAGAGGCAATAAATGGTGTTCGGAGAGAGCCTTCAAGAGCCGTAAAGTACGCACCACGCCATGGTCCGCTAGAGCCTTGGTATGGCATATGCCACTCTGGACCGTTGTCAGAAAACCAAATCACTAGTGTATTGTCTTTAATTCCTGCTTTTTCTATTGCACCAATAACTTGCCCAGCTCGAAAATCTATCTCAGCTAACACATCTGAGTAATTTCCTTTGCCTGTTTTACCAATAAAATCAGGATGAGGTAGCGTCGGTAAATGCGGTTGAGTAAAAGTAATTACAGAGAAAAATGGCTTATTCTCTTTCACATTTCGATTTATAAAATCTGTGGCATGTTCAACTAGCTCACTGTCAATCGTTCTACGTGAGTCCAAATTATATTCTTTGACCCCTTTAGGGTCCTGCCCTGCTCTAGCTGAAAGGATTTGAGGTTTAGGTAATATAGCTTTATAACCGGGTTGAGAGCTATATTCTGACTCATCCGTCGTATTTGCAATGCCATACCATTCATCAAAGCCTTGATCCGTTGGAAAGCGCCCTTTTTGGTCTCCCAAATGCCATTTCCCGTAAAGGCTCGTGTTATATCCTTGTTCCTTAAACTTCTCTGCAATGGTTATCTCCCAGTTCACCATACCGTAAGGCACTCCCCAAACAACCTTATCTGTCCCAGATCTAAGCGCTCGCCTCCCCGTCATGAATGAGGAGCGAGTTGGCGTGCATTGCGGTTCCACATTAAAATTAGTAAGGCGTACACCTTCTCTAGCAAGTTGATCTAAGTTTTTAGTTTCAACACCTCTGGTACTCCCATAGGAACTTAGTTCCCCCCACCCAAGGTTATCAACCAACATTACCACGACATTTGGTGTCTCTTCCGCAACCACTTCTAACGGGATACATAGAAACAGGATAGTTGCTAGTTTATTTTTCATAGTGTCGCCTTTCATTGAAATTCAATCCTGTAAGTGCGTCTTATCACACTTAAAACACACTAAAGTCTAGTCCATGTTAGTTAACATTTTTTAAAAACAGGGGTTACTTGGAAGCAACAAAAAACCTCTACTATATTCAACTGACTACATTGTCTCATTTGGTGTCATCTCACTCGACTTCGCCATGATGAACACAATTAGTAACGTTATATAACGATAATGGATTCATTTATCGCGGAGGATTTTCATGCGAAACTCGATTAAAAAGGTAATGGCATTGGTCGGTACATTAGCTGCGTCCACAGCCTTTGCTGCCGATAAGCCCAACATCCTTGTGTTCTGGGGTGACGATGTAGGTGTATACAACATTAGTGCGTATCACAATGGTATGATGGGAGGGAAGACTCCTAACATTGATAAAATCGCCAATGAAGGTGCCATTTTCACAGACGCTTACGCACAACAGAGTTGTACTGCCGGACGAGCCTCATTTATTCTGGGTCAACATCCGTTTCGTACCGGTCTATTGACTATTGGTATGCCCGGCGCAAAAGAGGGTATTCAATCGAAAGATCCTACTATCGCAGAGTTACTTAAAAATCACGGCTATGTGTCTGGTCAGTTTGGTAAAAACCACCTTGGTGATCAAGATGAGCACCTACCAACTAACCATGGGTTTGATGAGTTCTTTGGTAACCTATACCATTTAAACGCGGAAGAAGAGCCTGAGTCTGAGTTTTATCCAAAAGATCCAGAGTTTCGTAAAAAATTCGGACCTCGAGGCGTGTTGAAGGCGACTGCGGATGGCAAAATCGAGGACACAGGTCCCCTTACTCGTAAGCGTATGGAAAACGTAGACCGAGAGTTCATGGATGCTAGCTTGGCCTTTATGGAAAAAGCAGTAAAAGAAGACAAACCATTCTTTATTTGGCATAACTCAACCCGTATGCACGTCTGGACACATTTGAGTGAAGAATATCAAGGGAAGTCAGGTTACGGCTTATACGCCGATGGCATGATGGACCTAGATGATCAAGTAGGTGTCATGCTTGATAAACTTGAAGAGCTAGGCGTAGCAGATAACACCATTGTTGTTTTTAGTACCGATAATGGCGCTGAGAAATTTACCTGGCCAGATGGTGGTACTACACCGTTCAAGGGCGAAAAAGGTACGACTTGGGAAGGCGGATTCCGCGTTCCGATGATGGTACGCTGGCCTGGAAACATTAAACCAGGAACGGTTATCAACGATATCTTTTCACAAGAAGACTGGATGCCAACTCTACTCGCAGCTGTGGGCGAACCAGATGTGAAAGAAAAACTATTGAAGGGTCATAAAGCAGCGGGCAAAACCTTTAAAGCACATTTAGATGGCTACAACCAACTTGATCTGCTGACTGGTAAAGCTGATGAAGGCGCACGCAAAGAAATCTTTTACTTCGATGCTGGTGGTAATTTAAACGCCGTTCGTTATAAAGACTGGAAGATCCACTTCAGTATTATGGAGGGTGCCATTAATGAGGCATACCGCAAAACACCTAGTTGGCCTTTGATTGTAAACCTTCGTATGGACCCATTCGAGGTCGGTCCAGATGCAGCACTTTACGTCAGACATTTTTACGCTGATCAAATGTGGATGTTCGTTCCTGCTCAAGCTATCGTGCGTAAGTTCCTAGAGACATTTAAGGAGTTCCCTGCAACGAAAGGTAGCTCGTTAAGTATTGAAAAAGTGGTAGAAACAATGACACAGCAACCTAGAAACTAGACCCTAGGTATCGAAGCTACTGTGGAATTAACTAAGGCCTCAATTGTGAGGCCTTTTATTTCGTTGCAATTGTTTGGTTGCAGCAATTTATGGTCAAACAAAGATTATCATTTAGTGCTCTCTTTAAACACTTGATTCCAATCTTGTTTCATATCGACAAATAGCCAACCTTGCTCTTCACCTACTTTAAACGATTTATCTAACTTGCCAACATGAGAATCTTTATCATACGCCCATTCACGCTTGTCATCCGTGTGATGGATAATCGCAGAAAATCTTGGACCTGAACCTGCTTTCGTCCACTCTAACATCTGTAAATCACCATCAGAATTACCAAACGCCATTACCGGACGTTTGCCAATGAAGTTTTGAATCGTCACAGGCTTTACTGCTTTGTCATTGGCAAAGTCTATTTCCGGCATGCGTTGGATGGTAGGTTTTCCATCAACACTTTGATATTCCGCCTTTAACGTCGTTCCCACGATGTTTTGCGTTGGAATGCCGTATACTTCCGGCGCCCAAACGCGCATAAATTCAATTCCGCCTCCAGAAACGATGTAGGTCTGATAGTCGTTCGCTCTTAAATAGTCGAGCAGTTCGAGCATAGGTTGATATACCATTTCAGTGTATGGTCTACCCGTTGTTGGATGGACAGCCGTTTTCAACCATTCCTTAACTTCTTGATGAAACTGTTCAGTAGACATTCCAGAATGGGTTGCCATAACAAGCTTCATTACACCTTCGAGTCCTTGTTTACCAATCCCCTCCATGTCACCTTTTAATGCGGAAGCAAAGGGTTCGGTTATCTTCCAATCAGGATGCTCAGAGGCCATTTCTTTTACTCTATCGATCGCAAAAAACAACTGTAGATAAACAGGCTTTTCTGCCCAAAGTGTTCCATCATTATCAAACGTCGCGATTCGTTGGCTTTCAGGAACATAGGAATCCGAACCTTGGGTCGTTGTTTTCGTAACAAACGCCATAATAGCTTGCTTAGCGTCAGTGTTGTTCCATGACGGAAGTGGATCTTGCATATCAGCAGCAACAGCGTAACTAGACAGAGCAAAACCTGTTGCTAAGACAATCGTCTTTAACTTTATAGCCATCTTAATTCCTTATATTGAGGTGCTAGGTGCGAATCCAATCAAAAGTATAGTTCAATTGAAACAGGCGCATATTGAACTGACATATCCAACGGCCACCAAAGAGTGACGCCGTCACTAAATTGGTTCACTATTTTATTGAAATAGGAACATGGAATTTACCGATTAGAGTTTAAATTCATTGGCTTCAACTGATGTAGAGGCACTTTTACGTCCCTTTTTCTGATTGAGCTCTTCAATAACATAGTCGGGAGCGACCTTCGTTAGCTCTGTTAAACAGTCATCCGTTTTAGGGTTGCCGTATCTGACATAGATGTCACACACGGCATACAATTGTTCTGGAGCACCGGATATCAAATACGCTTGCTCAAAAGCGTTGACAGACTTCTTCAAGTCTAACTCTTCTTGCAGAACACCACTTAAATACCAAAAGTAACTGTTCGTCTTTGCCATCGTCGCAGCTTTGTCTATTTCAAACGCCGCTTCTTTCTTTTTGTCTAATCTAACCAAAGCGAGAGATTTAGAATAATGCAGCGAGGCATCTTCTGAATTTAGCTTGATACCCTCGTCAAGCACGTTGATAGCTTTTTGGTCTAGCTGTTGCGCTCGGAAGTTGTCTGCATAGCTTAACCAAACTTGAGGGTTGTTTGGCTCAAGCTTAGTTAACTCTGGGTATATCAGTGCCGCTTTATCCCAATCACGATGCCAACGGTAAACGTCTGCAAGTAATAACTTGGAAACATTATCGTTCTTACTGGACAAGTGTGCTGTCAGCTCTGAAACAGGCCCCTCAAGTGACTGCTGTTGCTCCGAACTCAAATTGGCGTAATCTCGAACGAGGTTAATCGCTGCTGTAATTCGCACCATGGCGGCGTCATCACTCAATAATGGTGAAATCAAACGCCAACGGTGCTCAATCATATATGGCTGTGCTCCCACGATCGCAGCTTCGCGAATACCTGCATCTTCATCCTGCAACCCACGCGCAACTGCAACCAACGCATTTTGGCTTGGATAGTTGGCTAACTCACGTAAAGCATCAATACGTTTTTCTGAAGACAACTTTTTATTTTGCGCATCATAAGACAGCTTTTCGACTCGTTGCGCCGGTGTCATTTGAGCTTCTTGTGGAGTGACAACCGTTGTCGGCGATACCTGGTCTGGGTCTAGCAATGTTGTTTCTTGTGCCACTGCTGTTTGACTCGCAGCAATGCCGATCGAGATCACGAGTAATGATTTAGAGAGCAGCTTAATTTTTTGCATTCAATAACCTATATTCTTTCATTTCCGGGCCTGTAGCAGGCGTAGTGACTATCTTAAAACTTCGTTTCAAACACAGTCTGTGTTTGAGTAGCTTGCTGGCGTAGAATCTGGTCACTGTATTTACCGTGAACCACTGGGTTACCTGTCGCTCGTAAGATGTACGCCATCGACTGATCAACATAGGTAAAAAACTTCTTCCAACCCGCGCAGAGATAATTAAGACCAGGCTCACCTTGCCTAGTACGGATAAAACGGTTTTTGGGACATTCTCCAAAACATGCAAATTGATAATCACATTGAAGGCACTGTTGGGGCAGCGTACGACTTTTAGCAAACCCAAATTTCTGCTGCTCAGAGCTATAAGCGAGCGTATCGAGCTTTTCGTGATGAATGTTTCCAACCTTATATTCTGGGTACACGTAATGATCACACGCAAACACATCACCATTAGGCTCCATTGCTAAGCCCTTCCCGCAGATTTCACCTAACGTACACAGTGGGTTTTTTCTGCCCATCCAGGTTTCGATACTGGCTTCAAAGTACTGCACAAACACGTTGCCGATATCGTGTAAAACCCATTCATTGAAAATCGCGATCAGAAAATTTCCCCATGCTTCATCCGCAACGCAAAAAGGCTCAATAACGGCATCTTTATGACCTGGGATCAACCGTTTATCTCCTTGCTTTAGTTGCTCGTTTGGCTCCCAAGTTTGAGGGGCGGTTGTTCTGAATGTTTTCTGCTCAACTATTGGAATAAACTGCATTTGAGGGGAGCGTACTTCATCTCGCAAGAATCGGTACACTTCAAGTGGGTTACGTCCGGTCAAGTTGTTAACACAAGTGAGCGTAGCAAACTTTACTTCGTGCTTATGTAATAATTCAACCGCATTCATAACTTGCCGGAATGTGCCTCTACCAGCTCGGTTTGTTCGGTAAGCGTTGTGCATCATTTCTGGGCCATCAATGCTTAAACCGACGAGAAAGTTGTTCGCCTTTAAAAACTCACACCATTCATCGTTAAGCAGTGTGCCATTAGTCTGGAGATCATTGGAGATCGTAATGCCATCGGGACGGTATTTATTCTGTACCTCAACAATTGTCTTGAAATAATCCAAACCTAGCATTGTCGGCTCACCACCCTGCCAAGAGAAAATGATTTCAGGTGTATTTTGTCCCGCTATATATTGACGGATATAGGTCTCTAGCGTTTCCTCATCCATGACTGGTGAGCAGCCTGGCTTGTACTCAAGTAAATCTTGTTTGTTTAGGTAATAACAATAGGTGCAATCGATATTGCACACTGCACCGATAGGTTTCGCCATGACATGTAATCGCTTGGATGCTTTTCCATTGAACTGCGGACCTTGAGTTATGTGCATTCATCACCTTCTTAGTTGCTAGCCTGTGCCCAACGGCGTTAAGACTAATCATTAAGTTAATCGCCTAGTGTGATGATAATGTTCAATTATTCGTGGCGCTTGTTATAGTGTGTATAACTGTTTTTCATAGACTTGCTTGATAAAATTCTTTGATCATAAATGTTGATGGAGCTCCCCTATGAAGCATTCCAAAAGTAATACTCTTTACCTTGGTGCCGCTATTTCGATTTCGCTAATTATGACTGGATGTGCAACAACACAACCTAGCCCTCTTGCTCAAAAAATCGCTCAAGATATGGTTCTTATTGAAGGTGGACAATTTATGATGGGCTCGGATAATCCATCAGCAAATAAATCCGAGCGCCCGGCTCGCACCGTTCGCGTGGATGATTTCTATTTGGCAAAATTTGAGGTAACCCAAGAGTTATTCGAATCGGTTACAGGCTCTTCTCTGAGTTATTTTAGAAACCCAAATACGCCCGTGAATAACATTAGCTGGCAACAAGCTAATTATTTTATAAAGAAATTGAATGAAAAAACGGGAGAGCACTATCGTTTACCCACCGAAGCAGAATGGGAGTTTGCAGCGAAAGGGGGGAATCTAAGTCAAGGATTCACTTACGCGGGGTCTGATGATATTAACGACGTTGCCTGGTATGCCAGTAACTCAAACAATAAGGCACACAAGGTAGGTCAGAAAAAACCGAATGAGCTTGGCTTATACGATATGACGGGTAATGTTGGTGAGTTTGTTATTGATGCGTTTGATGAAGGCTATTACAAATCAGCACCAAGTGATAATCCGGTAAACGCAAAAGATGAAAAAGAAAGCCTGGCACACAAGTCTGTACGAGGTGGTAGCTTTGCCTATGATGCTGACGAATCCGAAAACTATCGTCGCGATTTTGCTAGCCAGTCAGTCATCATGTCCGACATGGGGCTGAGATTAGCGAAAGACGCTGATTAAACCAAGTAAGAAAAAGTGGAGCGATAAAAGCTCCACTTTTGGTAATTAGCTCCTATTGACCCCAACAATAGAGGCTTTAAGCTGATCAATAGCTTGTTTAGGTGCATAGTGACTAAGCTCTTGTATGCACCTATCGAAAGCAAAAGCGACAGCACCTTTTTTATGATTTCTCGCTAGAACCTCGCATTGAGCAAACAAGTGTTGTGGATTGCCACCGACTTCAAATGCTGTATGCAACGCTTTACTGGCTTCTAGAACATTGCTTTTTTCTAAAGCTAGACCGTACACGTACCAATAATGCGCATTAGTTTCACCAATTTCTGCGGCGCGTCTAAGTAGCTTTTTCGCATCATCGGCTTTGCCTTGACGTAACAAAGAAAGACCTGCGCTGTATGGTAATGTGCTGGATTTAGGTTGAGCTTTCATCCCTTGTTGTAGCACCGTGATCGCAGCTTCTTTTTTACCTAGGTGGCGATACAAATCTGCTAGGTTAACGTAGCTATTTTCGAAGTAGGGTTCGATGCTGATCGCTTGTTTATACAGCTCGGCCGCTTTGTCGATTTCACCTAAGCTGCGGTACACATTCGCCAAATTGGTTCTTCCGAAACCACGATCGGCATTAAACTCTTGAATTTCCATGTACTCTTCTAAAGGCGATTTAATTATATCTTTTTGTAAAGGGGTCATTTGTGCGTAGTTCGCTACCAGCGCCGAGGCAGCTTCCGCTCTCACTGAAAGCACCGGGTCACCAAGTAATGGCTCTAGAATCCGCCACCGGTCATGAAATTCATAACCAGACGAGCCTGAAATTGCCCCTAATCGAACCATTTCATTCTCATTCTTAACGGCCCTAGCCAAAGATACTGTTGTATTTTGGTCAGTGTTGCCCCCCATTCTCTCCAGGGCTGAAGCACGAATAATGTCTTTTAACGACGAATCCTGAGCAGAGTATGCCAACGCATTTGCTGCTCCTTGATGACCAATTGAATCCGCATAAAATGCGACAGCAAAATGTTGTTGATTACGATACTTCGAATTCGGGTACCATTCTGCTATCTGTTCATCGGCCCATTGATTGCTTTTATCTTCATGGCATGACATGCAAACATTGGGCGTTCCAATGTGTTTGCTCAAATCCGGTCGTGGAATATGCCAACTGTGGTCTCTACGAGGATCGACTTGCATGTAAGTCGTTTCTGGCATGTGACAAGTCGTACATTGCGATGCTTCAGATTCAGCCTTATGAAAGGTATGCTTTTCAGGTGTATATTCCGATGCAATATGGCATTGCGAACATACTGCCTCTTCTGGGATCGTTAACTCTGCCGTGTGTGGATCATGGCAATTAGTGCACGTGACCCCTTTCTCCGCCATTTCAGATTGAAGAAACGAACCATAAACATAATCTTCGTCGTAAATCTGTCCATCATGATAGTAGAGTTCAGGTGTTATAAGGCTTAAGCGATATTTATCAAAAAAGGAACCTTTAACATGATCACCTGTTTCATTTAACTGGGTTCGGCGACTATGGCATTGAGCGCATGTTTGCACTTGATTGGTTGCTTCAATTGATTTCGGCTGTAACGTACTATGGCCTTCCTCAAACACCCAATCCAACACTGCTTTAGACAAATTTCGATCAAAGCCATAATGGCTGTCATGCTCAAAAGAAGTGCCAGCATTTTTGTATTTCTTGGCCAGTTCTATGTGCTGACTAGCGGGACCATGGCATGCTTCGCATCCCACATTAATCTCTGACCATGAGCTGTTGTAAGTGTTTTTGTCAGCGTCGTAATTCTTCTTTAGGTTCGTTGAATGGCAATCAGCACACATAAAGTTCCAATTTTGCCCGGTATTGGTCCAATAGAATTCATCCGTTGTTGTCGTTTCTGGATAAAGATGAAACCAACGCTGTCCCCCTTCAACTTTAGCTCTTGTGTCCCAAGCAAAAGGAATAAGCTGCACGCGGCCATCTTCAAACTCGACCATGTACTGCTGTAATGGCTCCCAACCAAATGTATAGCTGATCTTATAGTCATGCCATTGCCCGTCAGCACCTTGAATATTGACCCAAAATTCGTCGCCTTTTTTAAAAAAACGATTAGGCATTCCTTTGTGTGTTACAACATGGTTATCAAAATTACCACGCACAGAGGTTGTACTTGCATGCTTCATGGCCATATCGTGATGTGACCCTTTCCAGGCCTCCACTTCGTTTTGGTGGCAATCTATACAAGCTTGTGTGCCAGCATATTCTGGATTTAAGCCTGAAGGAATATTTGGTTTCTCTGTTAATAACTCTTGAGAAAAAGCCATAAAACTGACAACAACGTTGACCAGCAATAAAATGCGAAACCGGCCTGCCCACTGACTCATAGATATCCTTATATTTATAATGTACAACCTAAATCAATATAGACACTAAATCACTGGTTATACAAATAATTACAAGCAATACATAACGACTTTAGTATTGCTTTAGGGCCGTAAAACAAGCGAGCACCCTATTGTTTTTCATTTCCATCCCCCTCTTCTACTACGCAATAAAAATAAGGCTCTTCAGTGATCTAAATCTACTTTACGAATCTCTACAAACTAACAGAACAATCCTATTTCTTCTTAATTAACAAATGGTTACAACCTAGCAATAACTTATGGTTATATCGAGTATAAGAGGATTTTTCTATATACATCATTAACTTATGCAGCAACTAAGCATAAGGCTCACTTGTGCTTATCTTTACTCTCAACAATCTGGAGTTTTTATGGCAAATCAATTGAGCAAAATCGCTGTAGGCGCAGGACTGTTAGCGGCGTCCAGTGCTGCTATGGCAGCCGACAAACCGAATATTCTGGCAATTTTTGGTGACGATATCGGCTACTGGAATATCAGCGCATACAACCAAGGTATGATGAGTTACAAAACGCCAAACATCGACCGTATCGCGAATGAAGGTGCGTTGTTCACAGATCACTACGGACAACCGTCTTGTACTGCTGGTCGCGCGGCCTTTATTACGGGTGAAGAGCCATTTCGTACGGGTTTGTTAACAATTGGTATGCCAGGCTCTGACCACGGCATACCTGATTGGGCGCCAACCATTGCAGATCTGTTAAAAGAACAAGGTTACATGACGGGTCAATTTGGTAAAAACCACTTAGGTGACCAAGATAAGCACTTACCGACAAAACACGGCTTTGACGAATTCTTCGGTAACTTATATCACCTAAACGCAGAAGAAGAGCCTGAAACTTATTACTACCCTAAAGACCCAGAGTTTCGTAAAAACTATGGCCCTCGTGGTGTCATTAAGTCTTATGCCGACGGTAAGATTGAAGACACTGGCCCGATGACACGAAAACGTATGGAGCACGCAGATGAAGAGTTCCTAGAGAGCTCTTTGGCATTTATGGAAAAAGCAGTTAAGGCGGATAAACCCTTCTTTATTTGGCATAACGCCACTCGTATGCACGTTTGGACTCGCTTGCAGGAAAAATACCAAGGTAAATCAGGTGTAAGCATTTATGCCGATGGTATGCTGGAACACGATGATCATGTAGGTGTTTTACTCGACAAGCTGGATGAGCTAGGTGTTGCAGACAACACTATCGTTATCTACTCAACGGACAACGGCGCAGAAACCATGACTTGGCCAGATGGTGGCGCAACACCATTCCATGGTGAAAAAGGTACAACTTGGGAAGGCGGTATGCGTGTTCCTCAACTGGTTCGTTGGCCAGGCGTCATTAAGCCAGGAACCAAGATCAATGAAATGATGGCACACCAAGACTGGTTGCCTACATTATTGGCAGCTGCTGGCGTACCTGATGTAAAAGAAAAACTGGCAGAAGGCTACAAAGCAAATGGCAAAGAATGGCGTGTGCATTTAGATGGTTACAACTTCATGCCATACTTTGAAGGTAAGGAAGAAAAAGGCCCTCGTGAGTCGCTGCTTTACTTTACGTCTAATGGTGAATTAAACGCTGTCCGCTGGAATGACTGGAAACTTCACTTTGCAACGCTTGAAGGGAACCTAAGTAACGCAGTTCGTTTTGCTCCGAACTGGCCTAAAATCATCCACCTACGCGCTGACCCATTCGAAAAAGGCCCAAGCGAATCACAAATGTACTTGCGTTGGATGGCTGACAACATGTGGCTATTTGTACCTGTACAAGACGTTGTGGGAGAGTTCTTTAAAACACTTCCAGAATACCCAATGCAACGTGGCACAGCGATGAACCCTGCTTCACTAAACTACGACTCTCTAAAAATGCAAGAGAAGCTGCAACAACTAGACAAAGTTGAACAAGAAATCAGCAAGTTTAAGTAAACTAAGTTAACGTTAGTTAATCAGTAACATAAGCCAGCAGACCATTCTGCTGGCTTATGTGTATCGCCACATAGGAACTTACTTAAATCGCCTGTTTAGCCTATACAAAGTGGGCATTGTGAGTACAAACTGAAAAACAAAAAAAGGAGAGCTAACCTGCTCTCCTTTGTATTTTAACCGTGGATAAACTAAGCCACATTAACCGATTTAGCTAAACTGCTACTTTGGAAAAACTCATCATGCAATGCGCAAATCGCGTGCTGGTATTCCTTATCACCGACAACAAATTGAACATTTACATTTCTCAATGATGAGTGCAGTGCAACTGGCGTAACGCCATTATTCATCAATGCAAGCACACCTTTCGCCAACGTCTTATTGGTATCAATTTGAGAACCGATGGCTGAGATAAGCGCGACCATACGGCCTTTAATCGAGGCATTCGGATAACGTTTCTCTGCTTTGTACAATACTTTGTTTAAGCTATCAGTACTGCCACCTAGATAGTAAGTAATAGAGTTCGCGTTCATCTCTTTACCAACCAAACTTACACGAGCATCGGAGATGATTTCCATCAATTCGTAACTAACGTTATCGGCTTTTCCTACCATTGCTTGGTCAAACAAATGCAGTGCAAATACTTTTTCTTTACCTGCGATGATCTCGACTTTGTCTTCTTCCGGACGATAGCTTGAAGAGATCAAAGTACCTTCGTGTTCAGGTTCGAATGTATTTTTAATCTGTAGCTCAATACCACTTTCACGCAAACCCGCAGCGGCATTTGGGTGAATCGCTTCCATGCCAAGGTTGGCAAGTTGGTCTGCTACGTCATAGTTTGTACTACCAATTGGTAATACTTTTTCAGGGCCAACAACGCGTGGGTCCGCTGAGCTCAAGTGGTACTCTTTGTGAATTACTGCTAAATCCGCTTTTGTTATTGCTGCAATTCGGCTAAATGTCATCTCACTATAACCTCGGTCATAAGTGTGCATTAGGCCCTCTTTACAGTAAGCATAACCTGTCACGATTGGCAGTTCTTTTGATACATCGATATCAGCAAACGCGTCACTGATCGACTCATCAAGGCTTCTTGGCGCTTGATTATCCCAACCAGACAGGTCAACGAACTTAGCGTTAATACCCATATTTTTTAGTTTTAGTGCTGTGTTGTAAGCACTATGTGCCTCACCGATAGACGAGAGAAACTCTCGAATTTGAGGCAAGTACTGGCGCAACGAAAATTGACCGTACTGACAGGTTTCTAAAATATTCGCGATACAGTTTTTCGCTTCAGCAATACGGGAGCGAATGAATTTATCCGCACGGATACGATTCATTGGGTCCGCAAAAATATTTTCATTGGTCAGCAACATACGGCTTTCAACGTACGCTAACGCTTCTTCCCATTTGTCGTCGCGTTTCGCGATAAGCTGATAAACGCCTGGTTTACTGGTTTTTTTACACTCGAGCAGCGCATCGGTCATACCACCGTATGCAGATACGACAAAAATACGATTGTATGGTGTTTTGGGACGAAGAATAATATTGTCGAGAACAGCATCAAATGCTGTCATTGATGTACCGCCGATTTTTTCTACGGTAAATGTCATGATAAGCCTTTTTTGATTGGTAACTTTAAAAAGAAAAAAGAAGAGATAGTAAAGTGTGGGGTGGCAAAGCACCCCACCATCATCTTTTAGTCAACGAGAGGATAAACACCGTTTTCATCGTGCACTTCAGCGCCAGTAATCGGTGGGTTAAACACGCACGCCATTACCATTTCTTTATTCTTATAAGCTCTCAAGTAGTGCTCATCGTGTTTATCAAGGATGTATAATGTACCTGGTTTGATTGGGTACGTTTCTCCACCTACAACTTCAATCTCACCTTCACCACTCATACAAAACACCGATTCAAGGTGGTTTTGATAGTGAATATGAGTTTCTGTATCTTCATAAATCGTTGTGATGTGGAAAGAGAAACCCATGTTGTCGTCTTTCAACAACATGCGGACACTTTCCCAGTTATCTGAAACAACACGTCGTTCGCTGTTGCGGCATTCATCTAGAGTTCTGACGATCATAATTAAAATCCTTATTAAGATGCTTGTTTGAAATGTTTCGCAGCGATAGTCTCTACTGCATTTTCAAAGATGCTTAGTCCTTGATCTAGCTCTGATTCGCTGATGGTTAGTGGACAGAAGAACTTCACAACTTCATCGTCTGGACCCGCTGTCTCTATCACCATTCCATTCTCGAAACAGTTTTTCGCAATTTCAGATGCCATGTCACCATTGATACATTCAATACCAACCATCATGCCGCGGCCTTTTTTCTGCACAAACATTTGTGGAAAGCGACGAACACAACGGTCAATAACTGCACTCACCTTGTCTGAACACTGCTTGATGTGTGTTTCAAAATCATCGTTTGCCCAGTAAATTTCTAGTGCTTTTGCAGCAGTAATAAAGGCGTGATTATTGCCACGGAACGTACCGTTATGCTCGCCTGGCTTCCACTGGTCAAGCTCAGGCTTAAGTAATACGACAGCCATCGGCAAACCGTAACCACCGATCGACTTCGATAGCGTCACGATATCCGGTTGGATACCAGACGGCTCGAAACTAAAGAAAGTACCGGTACGTCCACAACCTGCTTGAATGTCATCGACAATCACAAGAATGTCATTGGCTTTACAGATTTTGCTCAAACGTTGTAACCACTCGTTTGAAGCAGCATTTAAACCACCTTCACCCTGCACAGTTTCAAGAAGTACAGCAGCTGGTTTATCCATACCTGCAGAGTTATCATTTAGCATGGTTTCGAACAGCGCGAGACCATCTACGCCAGCGTAACCTTCAAATGGAATACGAGTGACGTTACTTAGGCTAGAGCCGTTACCTTGTCTGTGGTGCTGGTTACCCGTTGCAGCCAGTGCGCCAGCAGTACAACCATGGAAACCGTTAGTAAACGCAACGACGCTGTCGCGGCCTTTTACTTTTTTAGCCAGCTTCAATGCCGCCTCAACAGCGTTAGTACCTGTTGGGCCCGTAAACTGAACCTTGTAATCCAAGTTTCTTGGTTTAAGGATGTAAGTATCCAACGCTTCCAGAAACGATGCTTTCGCTTCTGAGTGCATATCCAAACCGTGAGTAATACCGTCCATTTCAATGTACTCAAGCAACGCTTGTTTTAGTACTGGATTGTTATGGCCGTAATTTAGAGATCCCGCTCCAGCAAGGAAGTCTAAGTATCGTTCACCTTGTTCTGTTTCTAGCCAGCAGCCTTTCGCTTTACGAAAAACGACCGGGAAATTGTTTGAATATGAGCGTACGTTGGATTCCTGCTTTTTGAAAATATCCATGATGAGACCGTTTTTAATTCCTATTGTTTGAGGATTATTTGAGGGGAATGCGATACAAATATTCTGTATCGTGTTTGCCTTTAAAGTGGGCTTCTTCATCCAAAAATGTGCTTACTTGGCCAGAATTGCCGTTCATCGCATCTAACTTTTTGAACAGTGCCCAAGAGGCTTTATTATCTTCCGTGATGGTAGTTTCTACCGATTTAACACCGCCTAATTCCTCTCGGGTGAGAAGTTCTTTCAACATGCGGAATGCTAAACCATGACCTCTAAAGCGAGGTGAGACTGCAACTTGCCAGACAAATAAAACGTCTTGCTCGTCTGGTTTCTGATAACCGGAAATGAAACCTGCGATTTCGCCTTTTTGCTCAACCAAAATACTGGTTTTGCTGAAATGCGTAGACTGTAGGAAATTGCAATAAGATGAGTTCATGTCCAATGGAGGACAGTCTGCAATCAAGCTGTAAATGTCGTCACCATCAGAGATTTTAGGCTCACGAAAAATCCATTTTTTACTTGAGTCTTCTCCAATCTCTGGATAAAGGACCCAAGGTGCTGATGTGATCATGTGAAAATACATATCCTTTGAGGTCTAATTAAATTTCCTTTTTATTATGGCCATCCCTCGCGACTAAAAATCAAATAATCCGCCTTTTTATCGGTATTTTTGTGATACAGATCACAAAAATAAACCTATTAACCAAAAATTAAAATAGTTCGAGGTCTAATTTATTAAATAGTCACCTAAATGCACAGTACAAAAAACAACCAGAATAAGACCATTTTCCATGCTGTTCATTTCTCAGAGAAAAATAGAAATCCAAAAAAAAGCGGCATGCTTTCGCATACCGCTTTTATCAATAATTTAACTGCTGATACTAGTTATTTTGATTTCTTAGAAACCGCCTTTGGACGAGGTTCATCCATCAAACCTTTTATCAAAGATACCGTTGCAACAAGCAAAACAATAGTAAATGGTAAACCAGTCGTCACCGCCATTGCTTGAGCAGCAGCTAGACCACCACCCAACATCAATGCAATCGCAACCAGACCTTCAAACGTACACCAGAACACGCGTTGTGGCGTTGGTGCATCGACCTTACCGCCCGCAGCAATAGTATCAATAACCAGTGATCCTGAGTCAGAAGAGGTAATGAAGAACACCACGACTAAGATAATGCCGACAAAAGATGTTATCTCAGCCAATGGCATAACATCTAACATGGCAAAAAGTTTTAAAGGCAGTTCTGCGTTAAACACCGCCTCATAGCCATCATTAACGTATTGGCTAATTGCGTTACCGCCAAAAGCCGTCATCCATAACACACAAACTGAAGATGGGATAAGAATAACGCAAATAATAAACTCACGAACCGAACGACCGCGAGACACACGTGCGATGAACATACCCACAAATGGTGACCAAGAAATCCACCACGCCCAGTAAAACGCCGTCCAGCCTTGAGAGTAATTCACATCCTCTCGTCCAAATGGCATAGATAAGGCAGGGATATTAGCCACATAGGAAACGATGTTCTCGAAGAAACCAGTTAAAATCGCAATCGTCGGGCCAACAACAATAACAAATAGCAATAGCAGCGCTGCAAGACCCATGTTGATTTCAGATAAGATTTTCACGCCCTTATCGAGTCCAGCCACAACAGAGATTAAAGCGAGCGCAGTAATACCAATAATCAATATAACCTGCGTGGTATTGGTCATTGGGACATCAAACAGGAAGTTCAAACCCGTTGCGGCTTGAGACGCACCGTAGCCTAGCGATGTTGCTAAACCAAAAACCGTCGCTACCACTGCAAGAATATCGATAATATGACCAGTCCAACCCCATACACGCTCACCAAACAAAGGGTAAAAAATTGAGCGCATGGTGAGTGGCAAACCTTTGTTAAATGAAAAGATAGCCAGTCCAAGAGCCAAGAGCGCGTATATTGACCACGGATGAAGTGCCCAGTGGTAAATCGTCGCAGCCATCCCTAATGCCGAAGCTGCAGTTGCATCGCCCTCTGCACCACCTAGCGGTGCCCAGTCAGTACGTACACCATTCTCAACGCTCACGCCACCAATCGCAGAACTAAAATGGGACATCGGTTCTGATACACCGAAGAATACGAGACCAATGCCCATACCTGCAGCAAATAGCATTGCCAACCATCCGGCATAGGAGTAATCCGGTGTTGCTTCAGTACCACCGATTCGCACACGGCCCAATGGTGTGAAGATCAATCCGACACAGACAATGACAAAAATATTACCTGAAGCGAGAAAAAACCAGTCTAAATTGTGTAACAAACCCGCTCGTAGGTCTGCAAAAAACGGCTCTACCTGTTCTCGGAATAATAGTGTTATCACAACAAACATGACGATTGCTAAGCCAGAAATTGCAAAAACACGGTTGTGAATATCAAGGCCAAATGGGCCTACCTTTAGCGCAACGTTATCCTGACCAATTTGATAGTCAGTATCTATTGCGTTTACTTTTCCATCGGGGCGTTGAATGCCACCGTTATTATCGGTGCTCACGGATAATCTCCTTAAAAATACGTGACCAAGTTTAAATTACTTTCGTCGGAGTTCGAGTAATGAAACGTCTTCATCACTACCAAGCACATGTTCATAAAACATTGTTCTTATAAGCGGTTACTCAATCCGCCATCATAATCTTAAAGCCCCCTATCTCTCATTGCATTTTATTGTTTTCACCATAAATAACGCCTATTGCCAAACCGAAGATATTGGCATGTTTCGATTAAAGTGATACTGCAGTTGTGCTTGAAACAGCTCCGCAGTTGCTAACGCATCCGTCAGGGCATGGTGAGGTTGATAAGCAGGGAGGCCATATCTTTCACGAGCGTACCCTAATCGTACAGAACCGGGTTTCTTGCCTTTCAACTTATTGATAAAACCTCTGCATTCACGGCGTTGTATCGCATACTCAATATCTAACGTATCAACAACAGGAAACTGTATCCCCTCTCCGATGCTATTTAGCAAGGCGTTATTAAAGAACTGCCTTTCAATGTTCTTGTAGTGAACAAGTACCACTTTGCCTGACAACGCATCCAATATTTCACCCAAGATCTGAGACAGCTGCGGCGCGTTTTTAACCTCAGAGTCAGTGATACCGTGAATAATGACAGACTCGTGGTTTAACTCTCTGTTTGGGTTAACGACCCAATGAGCAGAACCATTACATTGAACACGATCAATAGTGAACGGCACAAGTCCGATCGTGAGAATGACATCCTCTTCCGAGTTCAATCCTGTTGTCTCAAAGTCTACCGAGACAAATGGCACTTGTTCAATTGGTGTTTCCCCATTAACCATCGGTGTCGAATAGTAGCGTTTGAGCCTCTCGTCTTTCGCTTCTTTAGCTAGTTGTTTGAACAACATTGACCACTCTGGCGTCTGGGATGTATCCAACAACGGCTGTTCTTTTTCTACTTTTTTTGAGAACCACATTATTTGCTACTTCTCTGGTATCGAAACTTAATGAAGTTCTGAGCGTTACTTAGAATTTGAAATGCTGCTTTTAAGTTTCGACGTTCAAATTCAGACATGTTCTCCGGCTCAATATTGTTGTCTGGCTCTTCTCCATTTTCTATATCAAGGGCTTGGTGACGAATTCGAACCATGTAGATTAGCTCCATCGCATCCCTTAAATCCAAACCTCGACCTTTCGGTAAAATGCCAGCATCATTAATGTCATCTAAACGGTCGAAAGAGTTTTGCGATCGCGAACCGATTGCCAGAGAATGCACCCGTATTAAATCGGCCAACGGAGCCGTCCCCCTTCGCTTCAAGTTAATCGAGTTGCGATGACGACCATCTTTCTCCATCACAAAGTCTTTGAAAAAGCCCAGTGGAGGCGTCCTACGTATTGCGTTATACGCCATACAAGCAAGAAAGCGGTTATTTCTTTTCGCTCGTCTCACAATAAAGCTGCTTAATTGCTCCGCCCATTTCACTCGCCCATGCACACCGAGGAGATCAAAAAAGATATTACTATTTAACAATCTCTCAGGGGTTGGATTGTCTATCCAGTTTCCAAAGCATTCTTCCCATTCTGCACGAGTTTTTCGCCATTCTGGGTTGGTAGCCATAATGTCTCCAGTACAATAAGCATAGCCGCATGCCGCTAAACCATCACAAACAAATTTAGCAAACTTTTCAAAGTACTCTCCGTGAATCTCAACGTCATAACTGTTATCGAGAATAAGCGCGTTATCTTGATCCGTTACAATTAGCTGCTCATCCCTCGCCATTGAACCCATTGCGACTAAACAATAAGGAATGGGCGCTGGGCCGAACTCTTGCTCAGCTAATTCAGCGAGGCGTTGTTTGAAACTACTGCCTATAACCGACATGGCTCGACCAATCATGTGCGCGTTGGCATCTTCATTGACCATTCTTACGAAACAGTCTTTTACTTGTTCAGAAACCTGCTTGAGATCCTCGACACTGGTTTGCTGAAAAATAGAGCTCACTAGCAATAGGCTGTTCTGAGATTCGTAACGAACGATGTCCGTCATGCCAATAATTCCTATCGGCTTTTTATCTTTTAAAATTGGTAAATGATGCACGTTGTAACGCAACATAGTTAACATGGCCTCAAACACATAGGCGTTATAATCCAATGAAACAACGTCATAACTCATGACCTCACTCACTGGAATATTGGTATCAATACCTTGAGCTAGTACGCGAATGCAAAGATCGCGATCAGTCAATATTCCAAGCAGCTGTTCGTCATCTTCTTCTGTGAGCTCCTCTGTCGGGCGAATAATGAGCAGAGAGGTGACATTCTCCTCTGCCATGAGTATTGCAGCTTCCTGAATTGAAGCCGTTGCCTCTAGAGTTACTGGATCTCTTGCTAAGATTTTACGTGCCTTAGCGGTGGTAAAGTCATTGCTTTCAGATCGGCTAGATATTGCGCTTCGCAAACGCGCGCTATCTTCCAGTTCCATGTAGTCCGCAAAGTTTTCAAACTCATCACAAAGTTCATTGAAGATGTTTTCCGGAATACAGTAAACGAGAGTGTCTTCTATCGCTTTGGCTGGCATCCGTACGCGGTTGTTCATCAACAACCCCATCTGACCAAACAGTCCACCAGCATCAATCCTGTTGTAAAGTTCACCTTTACGCCGATAAATCTCTACCGCCCCACTTCTCACCATATACAAGTCGCGGATCGTATCTCCGAAGTTAAGGATTTTTGTTCCTTGCCGAAAGTATGCAACCTCGGCATTGAGAGCGATTTTTCTAAGCTGCTCTTCAGGTAGGTCATCAAAAGGTGGGTACTGGCTAATGAAATTGAGCACTTCTAACTGTTCGGCTTCCATTTTTTATTCCATACGTTGCCTAAACTACAGCGATAAATATCACCCTGAGTGAAATCAAGCAATAAATAAATCTAAGGATAACAGTACCTAACCGATTTCACAGGACCAAGCCTTAACCAAAAATTAGAGCTCTAACCTTTTTATATGTAGAGTTCTAAGCTATCACAGCTTATATCTATGCAAGCGAGTTGAGTTGAAATGTACAAAAAAATTCAAAATAAATTCAACCCTACGTCAGGGCAACGTTATGGCGGATAAAAACACATCACAAGCAATTGTTTTAAATATAAAAAATAAGAATTGAACATACCTTGCTCAACGAGTTCTCTATGCACGGCAGAACTAGTTAACCAACCCCCTTTCGTTGAAAGTTGAACTAAAATTAATTAGAGTACAAATCGTTAAACAGTTATAAACACACGAAAAAGGACAGATAACATGGATCCCATACTGGAAGTTAAGGGACTGTATAAAGTGTTTGGAGAAGACCCAGAGAGAGCCTTCTCGCTTATCGACAAAGGCGTCGATAAAGACGGTATTTTTGAACAGACAGGTTTAACAGTCGGCGTAAACGATGTATCTCTCACCATAAATGAAGGGGAAATTTTCGTAATCATGGGCCTTTCTGGCTCCGGGAAATCCACCCTTGTTCGACTTCTTAACCGGCTCATTGAGCCGACTAAAGGTAGTGTTTATCTCAAAGGAAGAGATATCGCCCACATCTCCGAGAATGAACTTCGAGAAGTTCGTCGTAATAATATCTCAATGGTGTTTCAAAGTTTCGCACTCATGCCACACATGACGGTGATTGAAAATGCCGCCTTTGGTTTAGAACTTGCCGGCATCGATGTTAATGAGCGTCAGAAAAGTGCCCTTTCCGCCTTAGAAAGAGTGGGTTTAGACCCTTATGCAGAATCTTTCCCTGACGAATTATCCGGTGGTATGAAACAGCGCGTTGGTTTAGCGAGAGCGTTAGCCTGTGATCCTGACATCCTATTAATGGACGAGGCGTTTTCCGCTTTAGACCCATTGATCCGTTCTGAGATGCAAGATGAGCTTATTCGTCTACAGAACGATGACAAACGCACAATTGTCTTCATTTCTCATGATTTGGATGAAGCAATGCGCATTGGCGACCGTATCGCCATCATGCAAAACGGTGAGGTTGTTCAGGTTGGTACACCTGATGAAATATTACACAGTCCAGCAAATGATTATGTCGAAGCATTTTTCCGCGGCGTAAACATCGCAAGTGTCTTGACAGCAAAAGATATCGCGCGCAAGAAGCCAGCGGCTGTTTTTAAGAAATCGGAAAATGACGGTCCAGGCTCTGCGATGCAGATTCTGATGGATCACGACCGTGATTACGGTATTGTCGTCGATAAATCTAGCCGATATTCCGGCATCGTATCTCTTGATTCACTACGTTTGGCTCATAAAGAAAACCGTTCGTTAGCCAGTGCTCAATTACCGGATGAAGTTACTCTTCAGCCTGATCAGTCAATTAATGACATTTTGGGTCTGGTTGCTGGTGTTCCTTATGCCGTGCCTGTCGTAGATGAGCAAGGAACTTACTTTGGTGTCGTGACTAAATCACGTCTTCTACAAACACTAGATAAGGATTAACACGATGTCTTCAGAGCAAACTAACAATGATCCCTGGTCAAATACTGCTCCTGCGCAAGATGATCCTTGGTCGCAAGGTACAGAGGCCGCGCCAAGTAATGATTGGCTCAACTCAGAAACTGTAGAGCAAGCGCCATTCGATATTATGAACCCATTCCAAGATGCGGTTTTACCCCTCGATAGCTGGGTAGAATCCGGTTTGAACTGGCTGGTGGAACATGGTCGACCTGTTTTCCAAGCAATACGAGTTCCAATCGACTTTATTCTAACGTCGTTTGAAACTGCTTTGGTGTCTACACCTGCGCCTATAATGGTACTCATTTTATTTTTGCTAGCGTGGCAGTTTTCCAATGTAAAACTTGGTTTTTCTACTCTTGTATCCCTTGTTTTCATTGGCCTAATTGGTGCGTGGTCACAAGCGATGACAACGCTAGCACTGGTGTTAACCGCCGTTTTCTTCTGTTTGCTTATAGGGCTACCAATGGGGATATGGTTGGCAAGGAGCCAAACCGCTGCCAAATTTGTTAGGCCAATATTAGATGCAATGCAAACGACTCCCGCGTTCGTTTACCTTGTACCAATTGTTATGTTGTTTGGTATTGGTAACGTTCCTGGCGTAGTAGTAACGATCATTTTCGCCCTGCCTCCCGTTGTGCGCCTGACTATTTTGGGTATTCAACAAGTACCTGAAGAGCTTATCGAAGCTGGCCACTCTTTCGGGGCAAACAAAAAACAGATGCTTTATCGCATCCAGTTACCGTTGGCGTTACCAACTATCATGGCAGGTGTAAACCAAACCTTAATGCTGTCACTTTCTATGGTAGTGATTGCTTCAATGATTGCTGTTGGCGGCTTAGGCCAAATGGTACTTCGTGGTATTGGCCGACTTGATATGGGTCTTGCTGCCGTTGGTGGCTTAGGCATCGTTATTCTTGCGATTTTGTTAGACCGTATCACCCAGGTGTTAGGGGTTAATGCGGGCAACACTAAACTTCGCTGGTATCACACAGGTCCTGTTTCATACCTATTAAAACTGAAAACAAAGACGAACCAAGACGATCTAAAACTTAGGAGAAACATCAATGAATAATTCATGGAAGAAAGCGCTCTCTGTTGGAGCTCTAAGTACTATCGCATTTTCAACTTATGGTGTGGCAAGTGAACTACCGGGTGAAGGTGTCACTGTTCAGCCTGTTCAATCAACCGTTGCAGAAGAAACATTTCAAACGTTGATCGTAAACCGCGCACTTGAAGAGCTTGGTTACGATGTTAAACCGACCAAAGAAGTGGACTACAACGTAGGCTACACCTCTATTGCTAAAGGTGATGCTACTTTCTTAGCGGTTGGTTGGTTCCCTCTTCACGCCGATAAGTACACGATGTCTGGCGGTGATGATAAGTTCTTCCGTAAAGGCCAATACGTAAGTGGTGCTGCGCAAGGTTATTTGATCGATAAGAAAACAGCGGAAAAATATAACATCACTAACATTGGTCAGTTAAAAGATCCAAAATTGGCGAAGCTATTCGATGCAAACGGCGATGGCAAAGCGGACTTAACTGGTTGTAACCCAGGTTGGGGTTGTGAAATGGTTGTTGAGCATCAGTTGGATGCTTTCAAACTCCGTGACACAGTAACACACAACCAAGGTAACTACGCAGCGATTATCGCTGATACGATCTCACGTTACAAAAAAGGCGATCCGATTCTTTACTACACTTGGACACCGTACTGGGTAAGTGGCGTTTTAGTTCCGGGGAAAGATGTTGTGTGGTTAGAAGTGCCATTCTCTTCACTTCCTGGTGAGCGTAAGGACATTGATACAACACTAGAGAACGGTAAGAACTACGGCTTCGAGATGAACTCTATGCGCATCGTTGCCAATAAAGAGTTTACAGAAAACAACCCTGCTGCTGCAAAGCTGTTTGAAATCATCAAACTAAATATCAATGATGTTAGTGCTCAGAATATGATGATGAGCCAAGGTAAGAACAGCTCAGCGGACATCGAGTCTCATGTAAATGGTTGGATCAAAGCGAACCAGAAAAAGTTCGACGCTTGGGTCGAAGAAGCGAAGAAAGCCGCAATGTAATCATGCCTTTATCAACCTCTAGAGCCAGTTGGTGTTATCAACTGGCTCTTTTTTTACACAAACGCCCCTCCCCCTTACATAGACATACCAACACTTACACTACTCGACCATAAACCCACATTATAATTCACGTTTATTTCACGCTTGCTTTGCTAAAAACAACACAACATAACAATTAAACTATTCGAATAAATATGAAAAACTTATCAAAGAGCTCTGTGTGGGGGCCTTTGCAGCCAATTGCTGCCTTTTCTTTGTTTTCGCTTCTATTTCTGTCTATCTCAAGAGTTTTGCTAGCTTTTTGGCAGATTGACCGTATTGACTCTCTAAACGACTTAATTTACATCCTAGGTCAAGGTTTGCGCGTAGATATTGCAACGCTTTGCTGGTTATTTATTCTTCCAGCACTGTTTTCAACCTTCATGCCATTAACCGGTAAGATGGGAGAGTGTTGGAAGCGAATATTACGCATATGGATGGTTTTAGGGCTTTGGGTGCTTGTATACATGGAGCTAGCAACAGCGCCATTCATTCAGGAATACGACCTACGTCCAAACCGCCTGTTTGTGGAATACTTAATCTACCCAAAAGAAGTCTTGAGTATGCTCTGGACTGGCTACAAATTAGAACTGTTTATTGGTGCGTTAGGTACAGTTTTAACCATCACTTTAGGTTGGAAGTGGAGTAAGAAACTGACCGATAAGGCGCAGCAGGTCAACTGGAAATGGCGACCACTATTGGCACTTTTCGTTGTTCTTTTTGGGGTTGCAGGTGCTCGCTCATCTTTAGGGCACCGCCCGCTAAATCCTGCTATGGTCGCCTTTTCTAACGATCCACTGCTTAACGACTTAGCACTGAACTCATCTTACTCATTGTTGTTTGCGGTTAATAGCATGAAGTCAGAAAAGAGCGCGGAGCAGTTCTACGGAAAAATGGACACTCAAAAGATGTTGGAATTAGTTCGCACTTCATCAACAAAGTCCGACTTCACCCCTTCATTACTCCCAACCATGAACAGTAACCCCGCGACTTACCAAGGTAAACATAAAAACTTAGTGATTTTGCTACAAGAAAGCTTAGGCGCCCAATTTGTCGGTGCTTTGGGTGGTTTGCCTCTAACACCAAACCTTGATGAACTCATGAAGGAAGGTTGGCAGTTCACACAAATGTACGCCACTGGTACTCGTTCTGTTCGTGGAATTGAAGCCGTAACCACGGGCTTTCCTCCATCTCCATCTCGCGCGGTAGTGAAGCTGAGTAAAAGCCAAACGGGTTTCTTTACCATCGCGGACTTACTGAAAGCTCAAGGCTATCACACGCAATTTATTTACGGCGGTGAAGCCAACTTTGACAACATGAAAACTTTCTTCTTTGGTAACGGTTTTGATCAAATAGTAGAAGAAGATGATTATAACAACCCAAGCTTTGTTGGCTCTTGGGGTGTTAGTGATGAAGATCTATATAACAAAGCAAACGAAGAGTTTGAACGCCTTTCAAAAAGCGACAAACCTTTCTTTAGCTTAGTTTTTACGTCAAGTAATCATAGCCCTTATGAGTATCCGAAAGGCAAAATTGAGCCATACGATTCAGAATATATGACGCGTAACAACGCCGTAAAATATTCCGATTACGCCTTGGGCACTTTCTTTGAAAAGGCGAAAAAGTCATCTTATTGGGATGATACCATTTTCATTGTAATTGCAGATCATGATGCGCGTGTTTCTGGCGCTAACCTTGTTCCGGTTAAGCACTTTCACATTCCAGCATTGATCCTTGGTAAAGGCATTCAACCACGTAAA
The DNA here is from genome assembly GCF_033339955.1 of Vibrio sp. 1731. Lineage (NCBI taxonomy): Bacteria > Pseudomonadati > Pseudomonadota > Gammaproteobacteria > Vibrionales > Vibrionaceae > Vibrio > Vibrio sp. 1731. The sequence continues at coordinate 272,356 of NZ_JAWOVO010000001.1, forward strand.
GATGACCGCATAGCAAACAACATAGACATGCCGCCTACACTGTTATCTCTGATTGGGGTAGATGCTAAAACACCGATGATTGGTCGTGATTTAACGAAGCCACTGGCTCGCGAAGATGAACGCGCAATGATGCAATACGACAAAAACTTTGGTTATTTAACGCGCGACAATCTCGTTGTGCTTTCCCCTGGTGAAAAGGTATCGACCCTGGCGTACGACTTTAAAGACCAAACCATGAAGCCGCTAGAGGTGGACGAGTCTATTATCGAGCGTGCAAAAGCAAACGCATTATTTGCATCTAAAGCGTATCAAAACAACTGGTATTCTTCCAAACACACTCATTAATACCAATGATTACGCTGATAAAAAGGAGCTAAACGGCTCCTTTTTCTTATCCTTTCACTTACCTTCGAGAATGTGCTACTGACAACTCCTGTCGTTCCTTTCCGTTAGATTGCCCCTACTATTTCTAATTGATTAAGGAACAAACCATGCTGACTATCAATTCATTCGTTCTCTACGTTGAGGACATCCACATAAGCCAAGTTTTTTATTCGAAACTGTTCGAACGCAAAGTCACGCAGTTGTCTCCAACCTTCGCCGCTATTCCACTGACCGAAGGCTTAACGTTGACACTCAAGCAAAGAGATAATCTTTCACCCTACAGCGGCATTCGAGGTGGTGGTACCGAGTTGTCTTTATCAGTGCCCAATAGTCATATGCTAGAGCGCATTTACAAGCGCTGGAAAGACCTAGGTGTTGAGTTTGTTCAACCACCAGCGACATCAGTGTATGGGTTAAATTTTATGGCTATCGATCCAGATAAGCATCGCATTCGTGTTTTCATAAATGAATAAAAATGCGTTAAAAATGCTTTTTACCCATTCCCAATGTGACTTCAATAAATTAGACTCAAGGAAACATCAAAAGCGGCGTAGTAATAAGAAGGAATGCCCATGAGCTCAAGTATGATCCTTAGCGAATCCCTAATCGAGAGCGGAAGAGATATCCCCCTCAAAGAACTGCTTTATGCAAAGCGCGTGCTGGATAACTACATGGCAGTAGCCAAAGAAAGTAGCCCGCTTGAGCTATTAACTGAGATGAAATCGGCAGCAAAGCAAGTAGAATACTTTACAACGACGAGTAACCCGTGTGAGGCTCGTAATGTCATCAGTCAGATGATTGATAAAATCGACACCGCGGAATCTTTTGCTTCGTTCAAAGCATTAGCAGATAAGCCATCTCAAGCACTCAATGAACTAATTGAAGATCGAGCTCAGCTGATTAAACACGAACGAGAGCTCCTGCTCGCCTCAGGCTATGACGCCTCACGAATCTAATATACGAGCAGCCTTAAAGTCATAGCTAACAACGAAAAAGGAGCTCTTAAAGAGCTCCTTTTGCTTTTCAAAAATCGGATACAAAAGACTTAAAGGCCGATATCTTCCGTTATTGCTTTGATTTGTTTGAGGTCCATTTTATAGACTTCAATCATTTGATCGACCTGACTTAGTCGTGAATTAGCTTCGTCATGTTTATCACACGCGTCCGACTTCACGTCCCAAGATTTGCCTTCTAAAAATACGTCACACTCTTTCTTGAGTTTCTCAATCTTAGGTAATAATTTCGACCGTTCTTTCTCGAGAGACTCTAATTCTTGCGAAATTTTTAGCTCTTTCTGGAATACTTCGCGGGACCGCTCAAACATAGTCGCTTGCATATCCGCTTGACGACTCAACTTTTCATTTTCTGACTTCGTCGTGTTGATCTTATCTGCCTGCTGCTTCAATTGAGACTCTAGTGACAAGTTAACCTTCTCGACCTCAGTCAATTGCTTTTGCAACTTCTTAAGTGCTTTCTGATGAGCTTCATCTTTCGCGGCGAGTAACTCACTAACTTGGTTTTGTATCTCTTGGTCAAGCGCCTCTTCACGCACTTTTACTTGAGATGCCAACTGGGTTTTATCTTGCGTTAGTGCTTGATACTTTTCTTCTAATACGTGGTAAGTCGATTCCCACTTGTTCGCAGTGACAACCGATCCAACAAGGCCACCAAATGCCAAGCCTAACACCGCAGCGATTGCGATATAGATATGCGTACGTTTGTCACGCTCTTCAATGACAACTACGTCGTCTTGCTCTTCCATTTTGTTCTGAGAACTCACCGTATACTACTCCAAGGACTCTTTTACTTTGCTAGCGGATCAATTCCGCAAACATAATTGATGCTGTATAAATCAGAAATGCGCCAATTAATGTTATAACGGTCGCTTTTTGGACTTTTTCATTGGTTCGATAACGAAACAGCACAAATGCTACTGCAATCAACACCGCAATGGCTAATAATCTGGTCATACCGCCTCCTTGTCCACTCATGAAAAACTGCCTAGGTCCGTAGACTGTTTCACAAAGGTTCATTGTAACCCATTTATACGTACCATAAGGTCAACTTAGCGTAGATTTTAAAATAAGTGCTCCGATTTTAATCAATTTTGTGTCCTTAATTGAATAACTTATGTCGTAACGATCGAAACACATTTATCGTTCTGAAGTGTTTTTGGGTTCCATTCCCTAACCCAATAAATTTTATTTATGCCGTGACTCGCACAAAAAGATTGGCAAACATACCTTCATGAAAATTGATGAGGTTATTTCATTAAAAATAAATTGACATAGGGTGTTGAAATGGACCAAAAACATGATAGAGTTCACACGTTAATGATGACCAGCATCATTAACTAACCTTTACTCATTTAATTGAGTAATTGTTCCGATGAAGACTGCAGGAGAGTGGTTATTAATCAAATTTTAACATTTGATTAGCATAACTCGCCGAAGAATTAACTATTTCAGGTGCTACCTAGGTAGCGGGGACTGTAGTTGGAGGAACCTCTGGAGAGAACCGTTAAATCGGTCGCCGAAGGAGCAAGTCTTGCACTCACGCAAGGTGAAACTCTCAGGCAAAAGGACAGAGGAGTGGAAAGTTACAACCTAACTATTTTGCTTGGCCTTCCCGCCTACAACCAATAGCTTAGTTCTTTTAGAGATCGTTGATCTCGTCCTTTCCCTCTTCTCCTTATTAGTTGTTTTATTAAGGGGAAATCATGAACAACCTACAATCTTTACTACAAACCATCGATAATTTTGTCTGGGGTCCACCGCTGCTTATTTTGCTAGTAGGTACAGGTGTTTACTTCACTTTTAGCCTTGGCTTGATCCAGTTTAAACACCTCCCAACAGCGCTAGCGATGGTATTCAGTAAAGATAAGTCATCTAATACTCAAGGTGACGTTTCTAGCTTTGCAGCTCTTTGTACTGCGCTCTCAGCAACAATTGGTACTGGTAACATTGTTGGTGTTGCCACAGCAATCAAACTCGGTGGACCAGGCGCTCTATTCTGGATGTGGCTCGCTGCCCTTTTCGGAATGGCGACTAAATACGCCGAATGTTTGTTGGCGGTTAAGTACCGAAGAGTCGATGATAAAGGCCAAATGATTGGTGGCCCAATGTATTACTTGCAATACGGTGTTGGCTCAAAAGCTCTCGCGATCATGTTTGCAGTGTTTGCTTTGGGTGTTGCTTGTTTTGGTATCGGTACGTTTCCACAAGTAAACGCGATTCTGGATGCAAGTGAGATATCTCTTGGTGTTAACCGTGAGCTATCTGCCTTTGTACTAACTCTTTTGGTTGCTTTCGTAACTTTGGGTGGCATCAAATCCATTGCTAACGTTGCAGGAAAAGTGGTTCCTACCATGGCTGTATTTTATGTGTTGGCGTGTTTAAGCGTGATCATCATGAATGCAGACCAATTGTTCAATGCCGTTGAATTAGTGCTGGTTTCAGCCTTTACATCAACAGCAGCGACTGGTGGTTTTTTAGGTGCAAGCATCATGCTGGCAATCCAATCAGGTATCGCTCGCGGTGTGTTCTCAAATGAATCAGGTTTGGGTAGCGCGCCTATGGCAGCAGCAGCAGCGAAGACAGACTCTTGTGTTAAACAAGGCCTAATTTCAATGACGGGTACCTTTTTCGATACCATCATTATTTGTACCATGACAGGCCTTGCTCTAATCCTGACCGGTGCATGGCAAAGTGACCTAGCAGGCGCCGCGATGACGACTCATGCTTTTGCGGTGGGTTTAAATGCAGATACATTTGGCCCTATGCTCGTCTCAATCGGTTTGATGTTCTTCGCTTTTACCACCATTCTTGGTTGGAACTACTACGGTGAGCGTTGCGTTGTGTTCCTGTTCGGAACTAAAGCTGTGCTTCCATACAAACTGATTTTCGTTGGCTTGGTGGCATCTGGTGCATTCCTTCACCTCGATATGATTTGGCTACTGGCTGATATCGTAAACGGTCTGATGGCAATTCCTAACCTGATTGGTTTGATCGCACTGCGTCACGTCGTACTGGCAGAAACCAAACTGTTCTTTAGCTCAACATCGCAATCAGGTGAAGTTGAAGCAGTGAAAGCTTAGTGAAACGACAGCTGTTCGGTCACAAACTACCAGTAACGGAGAGCAAAGCACATTAGAAATGGTAAAAACATAAAGCCCGCTATTATTTAGCGGGCTTTATTTATCTTCGGTTAAATGGTTAATCTCTCAACCATTGATGCTCAACGTTTTCTCCACGTTCTTCAAAAAACTTCGCATTTTTTTGCTTGAATTGATCCGCTTTCAACTCTGATAGCGGCCAGTCTAAAAATGCTTCTGTTATAAACGAGTCGCCGACACCAACCTCAATCGATTCCAGATGTTTCCCGATGTAGCGATAAAAGTAGCCTTGCCCAAACGCATCGCACACCATAGGTACATGCCTGACACGTTGATGATTGACAGAGACCGAAGCCCAAGTCGTCGTTTTAGGTTCACAGGTTTGCTCTTTTACAACGTCGACCTCAAATTTATTGTCCATAGTTGTCGAAACAAAAACGACAATAGCGTCATGCAAATACACACGCCTGAGCAATAACTGTTTAGTGTCTTGAGTTCGCGTTTGTTGTATTCCATTAGCAAAAGGCTCGAAGTAGCCCCAGTGCCAAGACCAGATCATGCCGCGTTGCGCAAACTGTACTTGTGGCCACGTATGCCAAGCAACAGCGGCACCTATCCCCACAATAAATACAGCGAGTAGTATCAACAATCGATAAATATTACGCATTAAACGGGTTTTTCAATCAATAACTTCACACCAAGTGCGACTAATACTGCGCCCGTCGCGCCTTCCATCCACTTCATAAAACTTGCATTCTTTAGTAGATTTTTAGCCGAGTTGAGCGCGCCAGCTAAACCACACTGCCAAACCATCGCAATAGCAAAGTGTACAGATGCCATCATCATTGATTGAAGCAAGGGTGAACCTTCTGGATTCACAAACTGTGGCAAGAAAGCCAAATAGAAGACCGCCGTTTTCGGGTTCAAGACGTTAGAAAGAAAGCCCTCTCTAAAAGAGCGCTTACCATTAAACACTTCGTGAATCTGCTCGGTCACGGTCAATCCATCTTTCGACGACATTAGCGCTTTTAAACTGCTCAAACCAAGCCAGATAAGATAAGCCGCGCCAATCATTTTTACGATTTGGAACAACTCTGCTGATTGCGCAAGAATCGCCGAGATACCAACCGCAGAAAAAAAAGCATGTACGAATAAGCCAAAGCAAATCCCTAGACTGGTTGTACATCCATCTTTTAGGCCCGATCGGCTAGTGTTACGGATAACAAGTGCAGTATCTAAACCTGGCGTTAACGTTAAAATCGTAATGGCAATAATAAATGCCTCGAAATTCAAAATATCCATATTATCGTGATAATTAATTGTCAATCCTTCATCAATACCGCCAATCCACAAGATTCGCAAGCTTCTTTTTTAAGAGAGCTATACAACTGGGTGAGTTTATGGACAATGGGTTGGAGTTAATTGTTAATTATTAGTAAATTAACGCAGGTTGCTTAGTGCAACACCATATGAAGGACCCGTTATCGGGTGTTTAGGGAAAGAACAAAAGAATAAGAGTAGTCACATGAACGCATTTACAAAACTCGTTGAACATTCCAAAAAAGTGGCAAATTTTGAGCATCTATCTGCCATCATAGATTGGGATCAAGCAGCGGTCATGCCACCTGGTGGCGCTGAAGCACGCTCGAATGCCACGGCAGAGCTCGATGTACATATCCATTCTTTAATGACTCAACCGCACTTGGGAGAGCTTTTCGCTCAGGCAGAAGAAGAGACGCTGTCTACAAAAGAAAAATCTATCCTAAGAGAAATGAAGCGTGGGTGGCAGCAAGCTAACTTACTACCAGAATCATTAGTTCAAGCTCAATCTCTTGCTGGCTCCAAATGTGAACATGCATGGCGTACGCAACGTGGAGAAAATGACTGGGCTGGTTTTGAAAAGAACTGGGCTGAAGTAGTAAAGCTATCGCAGGAAGAAGCGCAAATTAGAGCCGAAGCAAATGGCACGACTCCTTATGATGCCATGCTCGATGTTTATGAACCTGGCACAACGTCTGCGTCGTTAGACATTCTTTTTGCTGACGTGAAAACCTGGCTTCCTACTTTGATCGATGAAGCGCTTGAAAAACAACAATCAGACAACATCTTATTGCCAACTGCACACTACCCTGCGGAAAAGCAAAAAGCGCTCGGTTTGGAAGTCATGAAGCTACTTCAATTCGATTTTGAACACGGTCGACTTGATGAGAGTACCCACCCATTTTGTGGCGGTGTACCGACAGATGTGCGTATTACGACACGTTATAATGAAAACGAGTTTGTCCAATCATTGATGGGGATTGTCCACGAAACTGGCCATGCTCGATACGAGCAAGGGCTACCAAAAGATTTATCAGGAACACCCGCGGGAGAAGCTCGCTCTATGGGTATTCATGAATCACAATCACTCTTCTTTGAAATGCAAATAGGACGAAGCAGCGCGTTTATCGATCACCTCGCTCGACTGGCTTCTAACCATTTTTCTGGTAGTGAATTCGAAAAAGACAATTTAGCCAAAATTTACACTCGCGTAGAAAAAGGCTTTATTCGCGTAGATGCTGACGAACTAACATATCCTGCTCACGTTATTCTTCGATATGAAATTGAGCGAGATCTCATGAACGGCGTCATCAAACATACAGATGTACCAGAACTCTGGAACGAAAAGATGAAAGCGTACTTGGGGCTATCAACCGAAGGAAACTTCAAAAATGGCTGTATGCAAGATATCCATTGGACAGACGGAAGTTTTGGCTATTTCCCGTCCTACACGCTCGGTGCGATGTACGCTGCACAATTTATGGCAGCAATGAAACAAACCGTCGATGTAGATGCGGTTATTCGTTCTGGCGACTTAGCTCCGATATTCAATTGGCTCTCGGAAAACATCTGGAGTAAAGGTAGCTTATTCACCACTGATGAGTTGGTAAAACAAGCCACGGGTGAAACACTGAATGCTAAACACTTTCAAGCTCACCTAAAAGATCGCTACTTGTAAAGCGAAAAGAATAGAAAGTAAAAGCCCAAGGTTCGTATGTTCCTTGGGCTTTTTGTAGGCTCTCTATGTGTTATGACAAGCTAGGGATGAGCCTAGGCTTGTACAAACAGTCCTCACCCTCTGGTCTAGTTTTAAACCGACGATGAAGCCACATATACTGGCTCGGACTTGCCATGATTGATGTTTCAACTATTTGATTCACGAATGCGGCGGCGCGTTGAAGATCCTCTTTCGGGAAACCGTCGACGGGCGCACTAATGGTTAGGGTATAGTGTCCGTCTTTTCCTCTTACCATCGTAAAAGGCACAATGGCGCAATCTGTAGAATCAACCAACAAACTTGTACCTGTCGTAGTACAAGCATTTTTAACGGCAAATAACGGTGCAAATGTCGAGCGTCGGTTACCATAATCGTGGTCCGGTGCATACCAAACCGGCTCACCCGTTTTAAGTGCTTCAAGCATGGCTTTGACGTTTTTACGATCAATCAGTGTACGATTAGAGCGAGAGCGTCCCTTATACTGAAAATAATCAAAGCACGGATTATTGTTTGGGCGATAAACACCGGTTCCAGACTTTTTAATGCCAAAAGCTCGAGCACCTAACTCTAGATTCATTGAGTGTACGGCCAACATTAACGCACCTTTGCCTGACTTCTCTAAAGCCTCTAGATGCTCCATGCCTTTTATCGTGACGTGTTTGTTTACCCGTTTATCTGACCAAAACCATGCCATTGCGGTCTCAAAAAGTGCGATGCCAGTATTGTCGATGTTGTCTTTTAGAATTGCTTCGCGTTGGCATTCTTCCATATGAGGGAAGCAAAGCTCAAGATTGCGTCTGATCGTAACTTGACGTTTTCTCATGAGTCGCATAGCTAAACGACCAATGTTGCGTCCCAAAGCTAGTTGAACTTTAAAAGGAAGGAGGCTAAGTAAGTACATCACGCTAATGATAATTAACGTTCCCCAGTAACGAGGCAAAAGAAATTCGGCCTTGAATGCAGGCTTTTTGTATTTGTTCATGTAAGTATTGTCAGATGTGCCCATCTATAAGTGATAAAAACAATGATAATGGACTGCACTTTTATCATTGATAACGCTAATAACATAAATTAAAGCGCGCGGATTCTATGGTTCTTCGACACACTACACAATAAGAACTTTGCAGAAATATGTAGGGAATGAAAAAGCAGTAAAGATGAGTCGCCACGTTAACATCTATCGGATTGATTTATCTACTGCCCTTTCCTAAAGTTTGAAGAAACATAACTTTGTATTTTCAATGCGCTAAATAATGCCTGTTTTTCAATCACATAATGCGACCGTGATGAATGCAACAATAAGACATCATATCAATACTCGCCATTAGCGATTGAATTTGCACTAAAAAGCCGCAGCAATTTCTCGCTGCGGCTTCTTATTCACTTAACAAGTAGAGTGGCGTTATTCGTACCCTACTGTTTTGGATAATAAATTTACGATCAACACACCAGCGATGATAAACCCAATACCAACTAGGGCTGGTAAGTCTAGACGCTGTCCGTAAACAAAGTAACCAACCGTCGCAACCAAAACGATCCCAGCACCACTCCATATGGCATAAACAACCCCGACAGGCATTGTTTGCACTGTGACGGAAAGCAAGAAGAAAGCGATGCCGTAACCAATCAAAACGACTGTGCTCGGCATTACTTTCGTAAATTGCTCTGTTTTGGGAATATAAGAAGTGGCAATCACTTCACATACAATCGCTATCGACAGCGCCAACATTGGTGGCATAGAGACAAGCATTTTGAACATAAGGCATTAACGCTCAACAGAAATGTAACCGACAACATGTCCGGATAATTAGGCCGCGCATTATACCCAACTCATCTCACGATGGAATACCACTAACGATGTTTACACACCATCACTTTCGCTTACTTTTTGATGACCAGGTGAAAGGCTGACGTTTTGGTGCTGACGAGAAATTTCAAAGTAGATATGCATATCAATCGGCTCAGGTGTATTGAGTAGCATCTTACCTACTTCACGTTGGAAATGACCATAATTACCTAGCTCATCCGTTAGTTCTAGGAGCTCGTAAGAGGCTTCATCGGCAAACATTCCATACGCATACTGATAATGACTGATATCCTTGCTCTTATCATAACCCAGCTTTTGAAGAGCTTGATCAATCTCTTCCGGCGTATAAATGTCTTTATCACCAAACGAATGCAGTAGCACGCAAGGAACTTCTTGAGCTATGCTCTGAATCTTTGTCTTTCTCTTGAAAATACCGAACATAATGTCCTCCACTGACGATGTTTCCAAATATGCACATTAATGCAAAATGGTGAGCTGATTGTTTTTAGTATGGCTCATTAATTTGAGACTTCCTTAATACGAAGTCACCTTCACATATTAACGTGATCGCATAATTACCAGCAAATAGTACACACTGCGTTTCAAACCTATCTCATCAGAAACTCTGCTTTAGTCACAATTGTGTGACAACCCCGAGTACGGTTTACCATAATGTAAAGAGTAGATTGAAAAGTCGGATTTCGTATCGACATCTAAACTTAATTAAGTTAGCTTTAGAAGTATAGACGTCTAGATTGACTATACTTAGGGAGAGAAAGTCGTGCCAATTAGAATTCCAGATCAATTACCAGCTACCGATGTATTAAGGACAGAAAACATCTTCGTGATGAGTGAAACGCGTGCAGCGAGTCAGGAAATACGTCCTTTAAGAGTACTGATCCTTAATCTGATGCCAAAAAAAATAGAGACTGAAACTCAGTTTCTGCGTCTACTCTCAAACAGCCCACTACAGGTTAACGTCGAATTACTGCGCATTGATAACCGCCCGAGTAAAAATACGCCAACTGAACATTTAGACACGTTTTATCGCCAATTTGAAATGGTGCGAGATAAAAACTTCGATGGCATGATCATTACTGGGGCTCCATTAGGTTTGGTGCAATTTGAAGATGTCATTTATTGGGATCATCTCAAAACCATCATGGAGTGGGCAAAAGATCATGTGACATCCACTCTTTATGTTTGCTGGGCTGCGCAAGCAGGGTTAAAGCTACTCTACGATCTACCTAAAAAAACGCGTAAAGAAAAACTTTCAGGCGTGTATCATCATCAAATCCATCATCAATTTCACCCTATCTTACGCGGATTTGATGACACGTTTTTGGCTCCTCACTCGCGTTACGCAGATTTTTCGCCTCACTTTCTAGAAGAGCATACTGACTTAGACATTTTAGCGACATCGGATGTCGCAGGTGTGTACTTGGCCACCACAAAAGACAAACGCAATGTCTTTGTCACAGGACACCCTGAGTATGATTCTCACACCTTACATAATGAATATATCCGAGATTTAAGCGAAGGTATGGAGCCCGCTATTCCTGTCAACTATTACCCAAACAACAACCCAGATAACCCACCAATTGCAAGCTGGAGAAGCCATGGACACCTCCTCTTTTTAAACTGGCTGAACTACTGTGTTTATCAGCAAACACCGTACGATCTCGATCACTTCAGTGAAGATGCTTTCACTAAAGACGATTAGCTTCAAAATAAGCAAACAAAGCACTCATCATTACCGAAATGTAATATGTGAACCAAGCCGCCATATGGCGGCTTTTTCATAACAGTTTGCAAACCTGATCGCATAGTGTTTTTTCCTCAATAGGTTTTTGCTAAGTAATTCATATCATGCAGAAAGATTCAGGGATGTAGGGATAAAGAATGAAAACAGCAAAGCTCGGTGCACTAATATTATTGTCTCAGTTTGCACTCGTGGGTTGCGTGACGGTGAAAGAAGATGGAAGCCCTGTCGTTAAAGCCGATCCTGTGGCAATGGCAGAATCACGTATCGCACTTGGCTTAGGTTATTTAGACGGCGGTAACATGATTCGCGCGCATGATAACTTACAGCAAGCCTTAAACCACGCACCTCAATACTATCGCGCGCAATTATCTATGGCTCACTACTACGAAACGGTTGGTGAAGATATTAAAGCCGAACAGATGTATAAACGCTCTCTACGCCAACACACTAAAAACGGAAATGTGCTCAATAACTACGGTACTTTTCTTTGCAAGCGAGGTGACTTCGAAAAAGCCGATCAGATGTTTAATCGAGCCATTGAGCAGCCTTATTACTACCTTATTCCAGCAAGCTATGAGAATGCAGCTTTTTGTGCGCTAAAATCACAAGATAAAGACAAAGCGAGATACTACTTTACTAGAGCTATCGATCATGACCCTCATAGACCAAAATCGATTTTGCAACTCGCTAAAATAGAAATTGATAGCGGTGATTATACTGAAGCTAGAATTCGATTAATGAGATTCAATCAAATGTATGGCGTGAAGAAGCCCTCTTTGCAACTCATGATTCAACTTGAACGTGCAGCAGGCAATGAAGCTCTCGAGAAAAAGTATCAAAAACAATTGGAAAAATTTTCTTAGTACAAAATAGCGATACATAAGGCGCATTAGCTCACAGCCAATACAGCGCTTGACCAAGAATCCAGTGAATTCAGACTCACGGTGATACATTCATCCTGTACATAAACGTCAAATTCGGTACTATTTGAACGGAATAAGTGACCAAGTCACATTATAAAAAGTGCGCACACAACGAAATTTGTACATCATACTGTTTTTAAGATTGATTTCGGCACATTGATAAATACTAAATATTACTGACATGCACCAGAAGGAAGTTGAAGCCGGATGAAACCTGCCTGCACTCTGTTATTACTCACTTTGCTGAGTTCACCTTTTGTCGTCAGTGCACAAGAAAATATTGAGAAAACATTCACATTTGGCATTGTGTCCAATAAAGCCCAAAGCAAAATCAAAAAAGCGACGCCCCTTACTCAGTATGTAACTGAAAATATGGCTGAATATGGTTACGCAAAAGGGGCGGTAAAGGTATTTAAAAATTATCGTCAGCTCGCGGTTGCGCTTGAAAATGGCACCGTTCAAATTGCAACGGCGACCCCCTTTAATGCGATGACCTTAGAAAAGGAGTCTAATAGCCAAGTCCTCGCTATACGATGGAAAAAAGGCCTGCAAAAATATCATACGGTGTTCTTTACTAATAAAGAGAGTGGCATTGAGTCATTTTCTGACCTGCGCGGGAAAACGCTTGTTTTCGAAAAGCGCACGTCTACCAGCAGCTATTACCTACCTGCGATTACATTGCTGAATCACGGAGAAAAACTGCAATACCTTCCCTCTCCTGATGACAAACCGGCCAAAGACAGTATTGGTTATTTATTCCTTGATGAGCAACTCGCTCAGTCAAATGAAATCAACCTATCTGTATGGGTATATAAACAGAGAGTTGCAGCAGGAGCATTCAGTAACTTCAACTGGAACAATCCCAAAGATTTGCCAGAGAACATGAAAGACAAACTAGCGATTTTTTCTCGTTCTGTTGAAATACCCAGGGATTTGATTCTCGCTTCTCCAAGCATGAGCCTAGAGCAACAGCGTAAAATCACGTCCATACTGCTTGATATGGATACAACTCACGAAGGCTCTCTCGCACTTAAAAAGTTTCAGAACACCAAAAAATTCAGCGCGCTTACTCCAGAAATGCGAGCCTCCTTAAGTACAGTGCGCAAGTCAGTTCACTTGTTACCGAAGGTGGATTGATGTTTCAAAAGCTCTCACTCGAAACCAAATACATTTGCTCGACAATGTTCGTTGTCTTGTTTGTTGTGGTGATAAATCTTGCGTTATACATGCACGGTTACGATGCGTATTCAAATAGCTTAACTCAACAAATCACGAACAACTCTCAAGAAAAAACAGAATCTTACGTTAAGCAAAAAGGGTTGGTTTATGCAGAGCTATTATCAAAACAGCTTTTTGATCCACTCTATACAGACAATATCAGTCAAGCGTATGAGCAAATTAAGGCAACATTGAGCCAGCCAGATGTCTCGAAAATACATGTTGTTGACAATGAAGGGCTAATCTTTCACGACGGCACTACTCAGCTAAGGATGTTTGCCCAACCTCATTACCGCTCTCCTTTTATTTTGAAAGCAATAGAAGAATCTAGAACTCTCGTTTCCTTTTCCAAGCATCAGTTGGAGATCGCAGCGCCGATTCAGCAATCAAACATTACTCTTGGGGCGGTGTATCTTGAGCTTAACTTGATACATCTACTGGAAGAGAAAGAACAGAATATTGAACAAGTCCAAGCGATTACCTCAAACGATAAACAGAAGATGTTTAACTTGCTGCTAACGATCAGTGGGATATCCGTTCTATTCGGTAGCATCATCGCTTATGCTTTGGGGCGGTCGTTAACTAAGCCACTCAAGCAACTAAAAGATCAATTTTCAGAGTCAAATACCCAAGCGCTGCCAGTCACCGACATACAAAGCAAAGATGAAGTGGGAGAACTTATTTCGGCGTACAACAAAATGTCAAACAAAGTGAACCGATACACCAGCCGAGTTGAGTTCATGGCGTACCACGATATTCTGACTTCCCTGCCAAACCGAGAAAAGTTACTCATTGATATTCAAACGCAAATAACTGACCACAAATCCCCCTCACTCGCGGTTGTGTTTATTGACTTGGATGACTTTAAGCACATTAACGATAACTATGGACATAACATTGGGGATAAATTGCTAGGCCATCTTGCCTCAGAGCTTCAAGGCCGTTTGCCGAGTTATTTTAAGCCGCTTTACCGCCTTTCTACCATCGTAAGTCGAGTAGGTGCGGATGAATTTGTACTGGCCTTTCCGTGCTCGGACAATCATGAAGCTAGAGAAAAAGCGAACGATATTCATCGCCAACTACTCTCTCCCTTTAGTTTGGAAGAGAACGATATTCAAATTACGGCAAGCCTCGGAATTGCTGTGTATCCAGAATTTGGTTCAAACGCTGAGTCTCTTTTACAGCTTTCCTCTCTTGCGGCGCAGGAATCTAAAAGACGCGGTAAAGACATTATGACGATATACGATTCCACGTTTGATGAAACGATTAAACAACGTTTATACATAGAACGAGAACTGCGTCGTTCAGTACGTGACTTGTCTCAATTCGAGCTGTGGTATCAACCACAATTTGATCTAAAAACCTATCGCCTAATTGGGGTCGAAGCATTGGTTAGGTGGAATCATCCCGAGAAAGGCTATATCAGTCCAGAATCGTTTATCCCGATCGCAGAGCAAAGTGATTTAATATTGGAGCTTGGAGAACATATCATTGAGACGGCAATTGCTAAGCGGGCAATGTGGGCAGAACATTTCGGTACGGATTTTCACATCGCATTAAACTTGTCCCCAAGACAAATCTATCGCCAAGATTTAAGTCAATTATTTTCTAAGTATTTACGACGACATGATGTCGCCCCTCAAACCATTCATGTTGAAGTGACAGAGTCACTTTTTATTGATGATACAGAGAAAGCTCAATATGTGCTTAAAAAACTACAAAGTATCGGAGTGGAAGTTTGGCTAGATGACTTTGGTACGGGGTATTCAGCCCTTGCCTACCTACAACATATGGCTTTTGACGGGCTCAAGATTGATCGTTCATTTATCGCTCAAATCCGAAAAAGCGATCAAGACGATTCATTAGTTCGCGCGATTGTATCCATGGCTCACAACCTAAGAATGAAAGTAGTAGCCGAAGGCGTAGAAACTCAAACTCAACTCACACGAATGGAGTCTCTCCACTGTGACGTCGTACAAGGTTTTTTCTTAGGTAGACCTGTACCTGCCGAGGAATTGATTGCATTTGAATACCAACGAGGGAGTGGCGCTCAAAGCGTCAATCACTTTGCTTAGAACGCCGTTTTGTTAACTATTGCCGCTTAGCGCGTTAGTACTCGTAATGCAATATCGGTCACACTTCCCCCACCTCATTAATATGAATTTTCTCTTAAAATCTAACATCTGAGATAAATAAACTACACTTTTCATATCAACTTCTTGGATATGGAAATGCGCGTGGTAGGAATCTTTTCTTGGAACAACCTGTCGGTAAAACAAAAGCTATTTGGGTTGGTTTTGCTGCCAATTTTATTGTTGCTTGTCCTCGCGGGTAAACATGTACAAAGCCTTTCTATCCAGGCTCAGGAACTACAAAAAGCACAGTTATTCTCTGTCTACATAGACCGCGTATCTTCGCTTTATCACCTACCGAATAACCCTGATGTAATAGATAAGCAACTAAAAACTCAGCAGATATCTCAATTGTTACGCGACACTGCAGCACCAGTATTCGGTGAAAACGCTGAGATACTAAACCAGTTGACAAGCTTTGAGGAAGCAACCCTCTCGATGCTCTCTTCGCAAAATCAAGAAGAAAAGTTAGATGCGGCAGAGTGGCGCGCTGATACGTTCAAAGAAATCCTCATGAGCTTAGACAAAGTCTATTTTAGAAATGTGAGTTATGAAACAAACACTCACCTTTCTTCTTTGATGCAACTTGAATGGTTGATGTTTTGGTCCACTGAAGAGCATAGATTAAGCGAATATTTGATTCGATCTTCAGAGGAAAATAACGAGTATGACCTCACAACACAGGCTTCTATCCAATCTTTAATCCAGAACCAACAACTATTTCTAGAGCGTTTTGTGACGCTAAATGCCAATCAACAACAAGTAGATCTGCTCATTGAGACGTTTACGGGTGAAGTCTTTATCAAAAGCCAAGAGTTTCGTGCTTATTTATTGCAACCAGCTCAACTCAAATCATTAACCCCGGATGAGATTGATGCGGGGTTATCTGCACTCAACAAACGCTTATCGTTATTACAAAGTGTTGACGACAAAATGGAACAGCAGCTGAGTGATGATATATCAAAGACAATCAACACGACGACACAGCACCGCTTTACCTTTATCGCAATGATGAGCCTTTTAACGCTGTTGGTCGTAAGTTTAACGCTAAGATTGGTGCGAAAAGTTACTGGAAACTTGAATCTAGTCCTCAAATTTCTCAGTAACGAAAGCAATGAACAAAGTAACACTGAAAATTCACCTCTTGCTCAACTAATAAAGGGTAAAGACGAGCTGAGTAAGTTTGCTCGAGAGGTAAAAAAGCTTAGTGATGAGCGGATGTTGTCCAGACTAAAGCTCACACAAGCTAAAGAAGATGCAGAACAAGCAAAAGATGATGCAATTAAGGCGAGTAAAGCCAAAAGTAGCTTTTTGGCCAACATGTCCCACGAGATCCGCACGCCGCTAAATGGCGTTATTGGTATCTCTGAAGTCTTATCCGATACTTCCCTGACTGCCACACAACGCGATTACGTCGATACGATTGAAACCTCCTCCCAACTGCTTTTGAGTTTAATTAATGACGTTCTAGACTTCTCAAAAATTGAATCTGGGATGTTGCTCATTAGCCCACATTCAACTTGTGTTCGAGAGTCTATCTATGACATTGCTTCTATCATTTCACCGAAAGCAAAGGAAAAAGGCATCGATGTGCAAGTCAACATTAGCCGTAACACGCCTTACCACGTAATGTTGGATGACCATCGTATACGCCAAGTTGTCATGAACTTCATGTCTAACGCGGTAAAATTTACCGAACAAGGCAGTGTAGAGCTATCGGTCATCACCCGCGAAATAAAAAATGGTGAAGCGGTCATCGAGTTTTCCGTTAAAGATTCTGGGATTGGTATTGATGCCCAGCAGCAAAAGAAAATATTTGCTCCATTTGCCCAAGAGGATAACTCTACTACCCGACAATTTGGGGGAACTGGACTTGGGCTTGCCATTAGCACGCAATTAGTTGAGCTAATGGGTGGAGAAATTCAACTTGAATCCGAGAAAGGTAAAGGCAGTCGCTTCTTCTTTGAACTAACTGCTCCTGTTGTGACGCAAGAGTTTAACGCTTATCACGCTCTGAATCACAACGACATATGGATTGTATGCAGCAGTACTCAACTAGAACAAAAACTGCGTAACGAGTTAAGTTTTTTCAACATCAATATAACGCAGTCAGTAGATACCTTAAGTGCGTTGCCAACGTGGATTGATAACGAGCGCGTTATCGTTATTCATGTAGAAGCATCACCAAATGCAGCGGCGATGCATATCGATGAGATAGAAAGCCTTTGTAAACGAAACATTCGTGTCTGCCTCATCAAGCACCTTCATAGCCCACAATTCGACTTTAGAAACAGTATCAGCGCCTTGGTCACTCAGCCACTACTAGGGCAGCGCTTAATTAAAGCACTTGAAAGTTGTGCGGCAAATTTCTCGCACGCACAACAAGAGAGCACTTCAGCGCAACATGTTAAATCTCTGCCGAAAATTTTGGTCGTTGATGACAATACGGTCAATCAAAAAATCGCGGGGCTACACGTCACAAAAGCTGGCTTCGACTTTGATGTCGCTGTAAACGGACAAGAAGCGGTTGAGAAATTTCAACAGAATCAGTACAGCCTAATTTTAATGGACTGCATGATGCCCGTAATGGATGGATTTGAAGCCACCCAAATAATTCGTCAAATAGAAGTAAAAGAAAAACGCGCTTTCAGAATTCCAATTATTGCTCTAACGGCAAGTGTGGTCGATGATGATATACAAAAATGCTTTGATGTTGGAATGGATGACTATGTGCCCAAACCGTTTAAAGCAGGGTTGCTCAAAGAGAAGTTAGATAAGGCAATAGGGTTACGCGTTTCCAACACGACGCCTGCTGAACCACACCAAGAGAACACCACCCCCGATAAAACTCATGAACTACCTGCAAGTTCTGAGCAATCAGAAGCAACGGTAACGCCTATTCGCTCCGAACGCATCTTGCTTGTCGAAGATAATAGAGTGAACCAGAAAGTGGCTTCTCTATTGCTATCTAAAGCAGGCTATCAATTCGAAGTCGCAGAAAACGGACAAATTGCAGTCGAAATGTTCCAAAAAGATGGAAAGTTTGATGTTATTTTGATGGATTGCATGATGCCCATAATGGATGGGTTTGAAGCTTCTAGGCAAATTAGAGCTTATGAAGCGAGTAAAGGATTAGCTAAGACGCCCATTATCGCATTAACCGCAAGCGTCGTAGATGATGACATTCAGCGCTGCTTTGATTCAGGAATGGATGCCTACGTACCAAAGCCTGTGCGCAAAGAAAAACTGTTGTATCAAATTGAACAAGCAATGTAGGTGGATTCTATGAGTAGAAATCATTCTCGCGTTGCTTTTCCTTTGCGTTACATAAAACGCTATCTGTTTATTCTGATTGCCCTTCTTTCATTAAATTGCCAAGCTCTCGCTGCAGAGAGCTACGCCGTTTTCTCATTTAATGACGAATTCTCTCCGCTCACTGTCAATAAAGCGCGAAAGTTGTACAGAGGGAAGACGCAACTTTTACAAGGCCAGCGAATTGAACTCTCTGACTGGCCTGCGACATCAACAGAAAGAGCTGAGTTCTATCGTTATCTTCTCAACAAAAATTTAGCGCAAATGAACGCGCATTGGGCAAGCTTGTCTTTTTCAGGTAAAGCTAGACCGCCAAAAGTGATTGCACGCTCCAGCATTGATGACCTCATAGCATGGATGCAAGAGAAGCCGAATAGAATTGGTTATGCCCCAACATCGAGCGTCCCTAGTAATGCTCATGTTTTATGTGTGGTTAGCTCGGAGAATTGATATGAAAAAATATTTAACCATGTTATCGCTGAGTATCGCGACCTTTCCGAGCTCAGCCACGATTGAGCTAACAGAACAACTTTCTTTAAGTGGTTTTGGCTCTACGTCGTGGGCAAAATCCGATAACCCAACTACGGTACTAGTTAACCGCTTTATTGGCGATGAATCTTGTTTCGATTGCGATACCACTTTCGGCATGCAGCTCGATTATTTTCACAAGGCATTTCGGGCATCCGCACAAGTCGTAAAGCGCCCGCAAGACCATTGGAGCTCGCCTCAGCTCGAGTGGGCGTATTTGGCTTATACCTATAAAAACATAGAAATACGAGGAGGACGCTTAAGACTGCCACTGTTTTTGATGTCTGAGTACAACTATGTCGGCCACGCTTTTACCCAAGCCCGCCCACCGAATGAGGTATATGACAGCATTCTAGGTATCATGGCTTATAACGGCCTATCTGCACGCTGGATTCATGACCTCAATGAGCAAGTCGTACTTACCGCCATGCCGTTTGTCGGGTTTAAAGACAATAGTGACGTAACCATCAATGAACGTACTGAATTGGAAATTGAGTCAAACAACACTGCAGGGATGAACTTAACGCTAAGCGGAGAGAGCTATCGTTGGAATTTTTCCTACCTCCACGGCGATTATGATCAAACAACGACGCTCTCTAACATTGAGCAGTCCACTCCCGGTGGCGGAACCACAATCATTGACCGTCTAGTTGAAACAGAAAAAAACAACACGATCGATCTGTTTTCTCTAGGGTTAAGATACGAGCTCGATAACATTGTGATTATGGCAGAAGGACAGACCAGTAATCTTTCCTCATCTTGGTACGCGACAACAAGTTATAATGTAAACAAGCTGACTCCTTATATTGTTTACGGTCAGCAGTTTAATAGTCGGGATAAAAAAAGTGGAGACAGTTTCTTACTCGGGTTGAGATACGACCTAGATTACAACGTTTCCCTGAACGCAGAATGGCAAAGGTTCAACGCCTACAATAATAGCTCTGGCGCGTTTTCATCAGCCCCAAAGGATGACAGTGCGAGCCTTTATACGCTAATGCTCAACTTCGTTTTTTAATGTTTCTTACAGTACCAATTTCCACAACGCTAGGGGCTGTTGCATTAAGAAGGCTTTTTGCAACACGTAACTAAACGCTAAACGACTGGAAGGGATAGAATCGATCAGATAGGTACGTGGCAATCCAAACAGAGACAAAGGTTACTCTATTTCGGTTTGTTTTGATTGCCTTTTAACCGCTTTTCTTTGCGTCGCAGTGCCCGGAAAAACTTTGACTCTTCGTGGTACCAACCAAGGACACTAATTGGGAAGCCCACGAGCATCATAATAAAAACATCCGCAGGGAGTTGTTCCCAAATGTCGCTTAAAGAATGCAGCTCTCCAAAAATGAACAAACCGATGACTTTACCAAGCAGTAATGCACAACAAATCATAAAGAAGGACTTTAATATATAGTGCCATTTGCCTTTTTTACGCTCTTCTCTCCAATAGGCATATTTATATTGTCGGTCGTACATTCATCCCCCTAAAGTAAACTTGCCGTAAGTTTAAGTATCTCGATAGCGTAAAGTGCGTTGGCACCTCTTTAATCATAGTGCGTATCTAAAGTGAATGCTTGTCGTGGCAATAAGAAGGAGAGGTATTATGTAGTAAGAGCTACATAATCTCTGAACGTTATATGTCTTGTGTAATTCGGATGATGCCTGATTTTGCTTATCGCTAGTGTTTTCTGAACACCCAAATCGGGCCGATGAGTAGAAACTGTAAATCCTCAAAAAACGACGGTTTTTTACCTTCAATCTTGTGACCGATAAATTGCAATATCCACAATACGCCAAACAAAAGCATAGAAATATGCAGAACGGGCAACATCAATACCTCTAGAGACCAAATAAGTCCAATGCACGCTAATGTGTAGCCGATCATCATCATGAATACGCTCAGAGACAAACGAAAATAGAAAACCCAAGTGGGGATCACCGCTACCCAAACCCAATTAAGTTCGAAGCCTAATAGTGAAATCTGGGGAATCGACCAAATAAGTCCAACCACAGAAAGGTAAATACCTGGAACTGCGATTGTGTGAATCTTTTGGTTGATAGGGTTTTGGTGACTCTCCCCGTATTCTTTTAGCCATTCAGATAATGCTCGCATATCATTCCCCTTTTCCACCTTCTTATTCTTATATAGCCCGAGGATGAAAAAGGTGCGAATTTTTCCGTAAAGGCTACGAGCAACGAGCGACAAAACAACAGAGGCCAGTGCGTTGCCGATTACTCACCAAGCAACGCTCGTTGTGCTTTCGGCAGCTTGGCAACGACAAGAGCATAAGAGCGTTCACACAAATCTTGAATCAACCCATCCTCGACATCACCGTTAAAATAAACCGTTATCCAATGACGCTTATTTAAGTGATAACCCGGGATAATGTCCGTAAACTGCGACGTTAAGACTTCTCCATCTTCTGGTTTTACTTTTACGCTGACATACTCCCGACCGTTTCTCTCTGCAATGATGGCAAACATCTTGCCTTTGATTTTGTAAACAAGCGCTTCAGGCCCAAATGGGAAATCGCTTTCTGCACACATGAAGGTACTTAAGTATTGTTCTAGTTCTTTGCTTTTCATATCCCCTGCCTCCTTCTGCGTTCTCATTCAAATTGTGGCAATAGCAATTTTAACGCCTGGTTAACCTGCTCTTTTTCATTGCCTTCTAAACCATGCAATAACGATTGCTGAACGTCTACATGCTCCAAAATTAGCTTGTCAATTAAGGTTAAGCCTTGCTCTGTTAGTTCAACGGTGACGCTACGTCGGTCTTCTTTGCTATGGGTTCTGGTAATAAACCCTTTCTTCTCTAGTTTATCTAAGCGATTAGTCATCGCACCCGAAGTGAGCATCATCGACTCTATTAACGCTGAGGGAGTAAGACAATATGGTGAACCAGCTCGACGCAGTGTCGCTAACACATCAAATTCACCCATTTTCAGATCGTACTTCTTATGTAGCTCGGCGACCCTAGATTCCATGTGTTTTGCAATTCGCATTAGTCGACCCATTATTGCCATCGGTTCAGTGTCGAGGTCTGGCTTCTCCCTAGCCCACTGCTCTACCACTCTATCAATTGCATCCATTATTTCTCTCCAAACATCATATATTTTTTATTTTAACATAAAGATACTTTACAAAAAGCCACCTTGCCGATATCGTTACATTTAATTATCTCTACATAAAGATATTTAACATGAACATTTTACTTGCGATGATTCCTGCCTTTTTTTGGGGGACGACTTACGCTGTTACTCAGTTTACTCTACCGGACTGGCCTCCCGTTTTACTTGGTGCTCTAAGGGCACTGCCTGCGGGTCTTTTGTTGCTGGCAATAAAGCCCTCGTTTCCAAAAAGAAGTGAGTGGAAAGTGCTGCTTGTTTTAGGAACCATCAACATCGCTTGCTTCTTTGGTCTCATTTTTGTCATGGCGTTGACGCTTCCTTCTGCCATCTCTGGTGTTGGTATGGTTTCGGTCCCCGTTTTTGCGATGCTGTTTGGTTGGGCGGTCTACAAACGTCAGCCTAGTGGCATTCAAGCGATAAGCGGCGCAACTTTGATTACTTTAGCTTGGTTCTTATTTGATCCTAGCTCTATTTCTCTCGAACCCGTGGGCTTACTTGCGATGATCTCCGCCATTATGTGCATCGTGATAGGAAGTAGCGTAACAAAGTCACTAGGTACAAAAATGCACTGGTGGACAGTGCTAACATGGCAGCTCATTTTGGGTGGCGTGATTATGTCTATCGCAACAAGTGTGCTGGCGATAAACAATCCAGAGCCATATGTTACGGTCGTTCAGGACGTATCCATGACGAATATTCTAGGGTTACTGTGGGTAATTATTCTGAACACCGCATTAGGGTATGGCATGTATGTATGGTTATTACAGCGGATGTCGGTCGTAGATTTTACCTTTGGTGGTATTGCAAACCCAGTCGCAGGCATTGTTTCGGGCCTACTGCTATTGGGGGAAACGTTCACTCCTCTGCAATATAGCTTAATGCTAGGAATGATCGTAATGTCATTACTACCTCAGCTCATTACGTCGATCAAAGCGAAAAGAGCCGCACTCTCCTCCTAAGTAACGTTAATTCCTAACACTCTAGAAGTAATGAGAGTGTTAGGAATCCTCAAGTGTGACCCCATAAGCAGAAATCAGCGCTAACCTAGGCAACTGACACCTT
The DNA here is from genome assembly GCF_033339955.1 of Vibrio sp. 1731. NCBI lineage: Bacteria > Pseudomonadati > Pseudomonadota > Gammaproteobacteria > Vibrionales > Vibrionaceae > Vibrio > Vibrio sp. 1731. Next base: position 295,766 of record NZ_JAWOVO010000001.1, read on the forward strand.
TAAAACGGTACGTTTTGACGTTTTGGCTGTTAAGCGCTTGCAAGGTTAGTCAGGGGCTCTGGTTTAGCGTAAACATAACCTTGAATAAGGTAAATCGCATGCTGAGCCAGGTATTCGACTTGAGCCTGGCTCTCTACACCTTCTGCAATCATCTCACATTCCGCTTTGTTCGCTGCAGACACAATTGAGTCTAGCACTTTCAACTTTTGGTCGTCAGATCCTATTGGATCAATGAACATCTTATCCACTTTTACACACCGGATGCCCAAATCTTGTAGGTAAGAAAAGCCACCATATCCGGTACCAAAATCGTCAATTTTGAACTTGTAGCCTTTATTCGTTAAATACAAAATCTCTTTTTTCGCGGCCTCAGTGTCTTTTACTGGTATTCTCTCGGTCAATTCAAAATGAATTCTATTAGAGATTGGCCAATTTAACTCCGACAGCAACTTCGTTAATACACCTGACTCTAAATGGGAGGAAACAATATTGATGCTGACCCACGTATGCTCGGGTAAGTCACTTAAGTCTTGTATGATTTTACGAATAAGCTGATTCGTCATCGGGATAATCAGGCCACTTTCTTCTGCAGCACCAATAAACATATTTGGTGGCACCATTCCATCACGTCGCGACCATCGAATCAGAGCTTCATATCCTACTGTCTTACCATCGCGACTATCGACAATCGCCTGGTAGTAAGGAATAAATTCTGCATTACTAATCCCATTTTCAATTAGACCTGTAATGGATTTTCTCAAGCTTTTACCAGATATGTATGCAAAGGCAGTCACAAGACCAGCAAGCACACTTACAAGACCGCCCCACAAAAGTACTCTTTCCTGAGCATAATTTTTAAGTTTTTCACCGCTGTATATCTTGATGAGCATGTTGGCTTGAGACTCTCCTGAAAAGAAAAACTCTTTTGATAGTGCGTTTTCTTCTCCTGCAATGTTCGCTTTGCCACGGCTTATCGTTAAATCACCAAATATTGGTTCATCATACTTAAACTCTACAAATAGGCAGTCTTTGCAAGGCGTTTTTATTACCTCGTTAACCCAACTGTTATCAAGCACCCAGAAGACTTCAACGTGTTCATTATCATAAATGACCATCCACTCTATTTGGTCATTCTGTTGCGGCAAAATAAGTGATGCGAAAAAGTTCTCATCCATCTGAAATCGTTCACTACTAAATGGGCGAGACACTTCACTACCAACCGTGGAAAACGTTTTTCCGCCTTCTGTGGTCATCGCAATAAAACGAATGTAACGGTTATAAAAACGTGAGTCGCGTAAAGTTCTTACATCACTATCACTACAAGTAAAATCTAACTGAGCAATCTGCTTCACTATTGCTCCGTCCAAATAGGCAGACCTTTGATTTAAATAATCTACGTAAGCATCTATTTTCGACGCTTTTACCGAGTTGACGTAAAAGTTGGTTATCGAATGAAAGGCCACTACAAATATGGCGATGGGAACTAAGCCGAGTAAAATGGCATACCTTGTATTCTTTGTTATCAAAGTTCGTCCTGCTAATCTGTCAAGCAACCTAAGTGGGATATGAATACTATCTCATTTTTATAGTCCAAAAAGTGAGGAATGACGCTCAATAAAATTATAGACTCAAGTGGCTTTCAGATGTCGGGATTTAGAATGTGAGCACCAAACCACATTCGAGGAGAACAAAGTAGCGACTAAGTGAAAAGTAAGAACGAGCCCAACTGTTAAGTCATCCGTAATAAAAGTGACAACTTGGATCTTGAGCAATACTTTTTAGATAGGCAGCAGATACGCTAAAAAACAAAAAGGAAACGATTGATGCCAACCGCTTCCTTTATTTGTTATTGCTATTTAAAAGTGCGTGAATTACGCCACTTCAAGAATCACTTTTTCCAACTTATCTAGGCCTTCACTAAGCACTTCAGGCTCAATGGTTAGCGGCGGCAACAAGCGAATCACGTTCGCTTTTACTCCACAAGAAAGCAGGATAAGGCCGTTTTCTTGCGCTTTAGAAATCACCGCTTTGGTCATCTCTTGCAGTGGTTTGCCTGATTCTGGGTCAGTAAACTCAATCGCCATCATTGCACCAGTAGTGCGGATTTCACCGATAGCAGGTACTGACTGTTGCAGCTTAGTCATTCGTGCATTGACCACTTCACCAATGCCCATCGCTTTAGTGCACAAGTTTTCTTCTTCGATGATTTTCAGCACTTCAAGACCAGCAACACAACCAAGTGGCGAGCCCGCATAAGTGCCACCTAAACCACCGGGTAGTGCAGAGTCCATCACATCCGCTTTCCCAACTACCGCTGAGATTGGGAAACCACCAGCAATGCCTTTCGCCATTGTCATTAGGTCTGGTTCAATGCCTAGGTACTCTGTTGCAAACATTTTACCGGTACGAGCAAAACCCGTTTGGATTTCATCGGCAATCAGCATGATACCGTGCTTATCACACAGCTGACGTAAGCCTTGTGCAAACGCTTCAGGTGCTTTGTAGAAGCCGCCCTCACCTTGTACTGGCTCGAAGATGATCGCCGCAACGCGTGAAGGTTCGATATCGCAAGCAAATAGATCGTCGATTGCTTGTAAGCTTTGCTCAACGCTGATGCCGTGGAACGCATTTGGGTACGGCGCGTGATAGATTTCATTCGGGAAAGGACCAAAGCCTGCTTTATATGGCGCAACTTTACCAGTTAACCCCATCGTCATATTTGTGCGACCGTGAAAGCCGCCTTTAAACGCTATCACGCCGCTACGGCCTGTATGAGCGCGTGCCACTTTTACGGCATTTTCGACCGCCTCGGCGCCAGTGGTTAGAAAGATCGCTTTCTTCTTAGTCTCACCTGGTGCAAGTTCTGTCAGCTTTTCAGCGAGCTCAACAAATGACGCGTACGGCGTAACCATCGCACACGTGTGCGAGAAGTTATCCAACTGAGCTTTTACCGCTTCACTGATACGTTTGTGAGAATGCCCGGTGTTAGTTACCGCGATGCCCGCTGCAAAGTCGATGTATTTGTTGCCTTCGATATCCCATACGTAAGCGTTTTCTGCTTTCTCGACGTAAAGTGGGTACAGTGCGCCCATGCCTTGAGCGATAACTTGGCTTCTTCTTTCGTGTAGTTGTTGGTTTGTCATTGTCTTGTCCTTAATTAGTTGCCGCCAAAGCAGAGATATTTCACGTCCATATATTCATCGATACCTTGTTTTGCGCCTTCGCGTCCGATGCCGGACTGCTTAACACCACCGAAAGGAGCGACTTCAGTAGAAATCATGCCTTCGTTAATGCCGACCATGCCGTATTCGAGCGCTTCTGCGATTTTCCAAACACGGTGAATGTTTTGGCTGTAGAAGTACGACGCGAGGCCATAGATGGTGTCGTTCGCCATTTCGATCAGCTGTGCGTCACTGTCAAAACGAATCACTGGTGCGACAGGGCCAAAGATTTCCTCAGAGACAATCTTCATGTCGTGAGTAACGTCTTTGAGCACCACTGGCTGCATAAATAGACCATCGAGCTTTTTAAGTTCTGTAACTGGCTTAGCGCCTTGTTCAATAGCACCGTCGATAAGCGCTTGAATGCCTTGCTTTGCCGATTCGCTGATCACTGGACCAATATTCACGCCCTCTTCTAAGCCGTTACCGACGTTGAGCTGCTGAACCGCAGCGTCGAACTTAGCAACAAACTCGTCATACACTTTGCTGTGTACGTAGAAACGGTTCGCACACACACACGTTTGACCTGCGTTACGGAATTTCGACGCCATCGCGCCCGCCACAGCAGCATCAATATCCGCATCATCGAATACGATAAATGGCGCGTTGCCACCGAGCTCCATTGAGGTACGTTTGATGTCAGCCGCGCTTTGCTGCATCAGCACGCTACCGACTTGAGTAGAGCCAGTGAAAGACAACTTACGAATCAACGGATGCGAAGTGAAGATAGCACCTACCTGACGGGAATTTTCACCTAGAACCACTTGCAGCACATCGCGTGGGACGCCTGCTTGGTAGGCAAGTTCTGCGACCGCAAACGCTGACAGCGGCGTAGATTCAGATGGTTTTACGACAAAGCTACAACCTGCAGCTAAAGCTGGGCCTGCTTTGCGCGTGATCATCGCAATTGGGAAGTTCCAAGGTGTAATCGCACAGGCAACACCAATTGGCTGTTTGATGGTCACCAAACGCTTGTCTGCACTCGGCGCAGGAATCGTCTCACCGTAGGTACGTTTCGCTTCTTCAGCAAACCATTCGATAAAACTCGCGCCGTAAAGCACTTCACCTTGAGCTTCCGCTAGCGGCTTACCTTGTTCTAACGTCATCAAACGGCCAAGGTCGCCTTTGTTTTCTAACAGGAGTTGGAACCAACGATTGAGCATACCAGCGCGCGTTTTTGCTGGCAGTGCCGCCCATTCTTTCTGCGCGACATGGGCACGTTCAATACTATTTAAAATGTCGTTTTCGGTTGAAACTGGTGCGTACCCGAGGAGTTCTCCGGTCGCCGGATTAGTCACTGCAATGCCCTGTTGTGGATTCGCTACCATAAACGAAACAAGGCTTTGGTTTTGTATCTGTTGCATGGTCATTCCTTTTGACAACTCATCATCGCCGCTAAGCCAGCGGCGAGTTCATGTTTAAGCAGGGATCTGCTGCGTAATACAGTGAATGTTCCCTCCGCCGAGTAGAACCTCTCTCGACGGTATCGCGATGATTTGGTATTCCGGCATCGCGTTTTGCAAAATATCGATCGCCATAGCGTCGGTCTCTTCGTCCAGCATCGGCAAGAACACATGCTCGTTGACGATAAGAAAGTTCGCATAAGAGGCACTTAGGCGTTCGCCAGCTTGTCGACTCATTCCCGAACTGGCGTCAATGCCATTGGCTTCGCGCTCGCTGTAATGCAACGGACCCGGTAATGGCAAACGGACAATTTCAATATTGCGCCCTTTCGCATCGTGCTGAGATTTCAGTACTTGTTCCGCTTGACGAGATAACGCGTATTGCGGATCACTTGGGTCATCGGTCCAACTCAGTACCACCTTACCCGGAGCGATAACGTGCATCAGGTTGTCAACATGGCCGTCTGTTTCGTCATTGAATAAACCATTTGGCAACCAAATGACTTTTTCGATACCGAGATACGCCTTTAACTGCTCTTCAATTTGCGCTTTGCTCAACTGTGGATTTCGCCCCGGACTAAGTAAGCACTCTTCTGTGGTGTAAAGGGTGCCTTCACCATCGGTGTGAATCGCCCCACCTTCAAGTACAAACGGTGCGCGGTAATGATCAATACCGATGATGTCGCACACCGAACCAGCGACAAGATCGTCCTGCTGCCAGTTGTCGTAAAGGCCGTTGTATTCGCCGCCCCACGCGTTGAATTGCCAACTAATCCCACGGCGCTCGCCCGCTTGGTTAACAAGCACGGTCGGCCCGATGTCTCGCATCCACGCATCGTTAAATGGGATTTCCACCAAACGTACATCTGAGTGAAGCATTTGACGCGCTCGGTCAAAGTTGTGCGAGCACACCGCCACACACACTTTGGTCACTTCCGCGATTAAGTTCGCGATTCTGGCGAAGGTTTCTTGCGCGGGTAATGCGTCATCACGCCAATTGTCTTTCCTTTCTGGCCACGCTAGCCAAACTTCACTAACCGGCTGAAACTCAGCCGGAAAATAGAAGCCATCTTGCGCTGGTGTTGTCGATAACTTCATTTTAACGCCTCTTTAAACGGCTAGTTTGCCAACGCTGGTGTAAAGGTCTGGACGACGGTCGCGGAACAAGCCCCACGCGTGACGCGCTTTCGCTGTCGTAGCTAGGTCGATTTCTGCGTAAATGATGGTTTCACCTTGACGCGGTGCTTCGGCAATTTTTGCACCAGTGTGGTCAGTGATAAAAGAAGAGCCGTAGAACGTCGTCTCGATACCATCATCGACTTCAGTGCCCACTCGGTTTGACGCAATCACTGGAACGAGGTTTGCTGCCGAGTGACCTTGCATTGTACGTTGCCAGTGGTCACGTGAATCCAGTGTCGGATCTTGAGGCTCAGAACCGATTGCAGTTGGGTAAAAAATCGCTTCCGCGCCGTGCAGAGCCAAGCTGCGTGCAAGCTCTGGAAACCATTGGTCCCAGCAAATGCCAGCACCGAACTTACCGAACTTGGTTTGCCACACTTTGAAACCGGTATCGCCAGGGCTAAAGTAGTACTTCTCGCTGTAGCCCGGGCCGTCAGGAATGTGTGACTTGCGGTAGTTATCTAGTACCGTGCCATCGGCATCTATCATTACTAGCGAGTTAAAAAACGTATTGCCCGCTTTTTCAAAGTAGCTGACAGGAATCACCACGCCGAGCTCTTTAGCCAACGCACTCATCTCTTTAATAAGACGACAATTCTCCGTTTCTTCTGCAAGCTCGAAATACTTCGCTTCTTGTTTTTTGCAGAAGTAAGGTGCGGCGAACAGCTCTTGAGGAAGAATCACGTTCGCACCGTTTTGTGCTGCTTCACGAATCGCATTTTTTGCTTTGGCTAAGTTATCTTCCAGATCCCAGCTTTTCGTCAGTTGAAGGGCTGCAAATTTCACTACTTTGCTCATTGGATATTCCTTATCTCTTAAATCGCCAGTTTGTCACGTAGGTTGTAGTAAGCCGCGCCCATTGCCGTAAACGGAATTTGGAAGTGGCGGCCACCCGGGAAGGAGTAATGTTTCAGAGCGGCAAACGCGTCAAAGCGTTCTGCGTGTCCAGTCAAGGTTTCAGCCAGCAACTTGCCTGCTAGGTGAGTACACGTTACACCGTGACCGCTGTAGCCTTGTAGGTAGTAAATGTTGTCTGCAAACGAGCCAAATTGCGGCATGCGTGAGTAAGTCAGCAAGAAGTTACCCGTCCAGGTGTAATCAATCTTGATGCCTTTCAATTGTGGGAAGACTTTCTCCATCTTCGGACGAATCAATGCTTCAATGTTTTCTGGGTCACGTGCGCCGTAAACCACGCCACCTCCGAACAACAAACGCTTGTCGGCGGTTAAGCGGAAGTAGTCAAGCAAGTAGTTACAGTCCTCAACGCAGTAGTCACTGGTCAGCACTTGTTTTAGCTGCTCATCACTCAAAGGCTGAGTCGCCACCACTTGTGTGCCACACGGAATCGCTTTGTTGCTGATGTTTGGTGCCAAACCACCAAGGTAGGCGTTACCTGCCAGTACCACGTACTTGCTCTTCACGCTGCCTTGCGCTGTTTTCACTACTGGGTTAATCCCTTTGTCAATCGATACGACCGCCGACTGTTCGAAGATTTGGCCACCCAGAGAAATAAACGCAGCGGCTTCACCTAACGCGAGTTTAAGCGGGTGAATGTGACCACCGCGCATATCCAACAAGCCGCCAGTGTATACTTTAGTGCCTACCGCTTGTTCTACCTCTCCTGCGTCAAGCAGAGTCAGTTGGTCGTTGCCGTAACGCTCCCAGTTCTTCTTATGTTCTTCTAGCCCTTTGAGTTGTTTACTGTTCAGTGCCGTGAACAAGCCGCCTTGCTTGTAATCACAGTTGATGTCGTATTTGTCGATCAGGCCACGGATGATATCGCCGCCTTCAAAAATCATATCGCACAGAGCTTTAGCTTGGTTTTGGTCGTAACGGCTTTCAATCACGTCAACATCTCGGCTGTAGCTGTTAACGATTTGGCCACCGTTACGACCAGTTGCTCCAAAGCCCACTTTTGCGCTTTCTAGCACAACGACTTTAAAACCTTTTTCTGCAAGGTGTAGTGCAGAAGAAAGACCAGAAAATCCCGCACCGACTACACACACATCGCACTCGATGTCGTTTTGCAACTGTGGGTATTCCGGCATGTTTGGCACAGAGTGCGCGTAGAACGAATCCGTATGCTTGTTCATAGAACTATTCCTTTATTTATCGTAATCGTCAGCAGGCTTAAGGATGGAGGCGAATCCAAGTGGTTTTGGTTTCGGTGAATTTTTCAATCGCGTGGAGAGACTTGTCTCGACCATTTCCGCTCATTTTGAATCCTCCAAATGGGACCGTCATATCACCTTCGTTGTAGTTGTTGACCCAAACCGAGCCGGCTTGCAGTCGTTTTGCTACGCGATGAACGCGGTTGATATTGCTGCTCCAAAGTGCAGCACCTAAGCCGTACTTCGAATCGTTAGCGATCTCAATTGCTTGCGCTTCGTCTTTGAATGGAATGACACACAGCACCGGACCAAAAATTTCCTCCTGAGCGACACGCATTTTGTTGTCGACGTTGTCTAAAATGGTTGGGGAAACAAATGCACCTTGCCCATCGACATCGCCGCCACAACGTACGTTTGCACCTTCTGATTCACCTAACGAGATGTATTCCAACACTTTTGATTTATGATCTTGATCGATAAGCGCTCCCATGGATGAACTTGGGTCCATTGGGTCTTTTGGCGTGAACGCTTTCGACGCTTGAATAACTTTTTCTAAGAACTGATCTTTGATGCTTTCGTGAACAAGCAGGCGGGTTGCCGCGACGCACACCTCACCTTGGTTGTAGAAACACCCTGCGGCGGTTTCTGCTGCTGCGCGGTCTAAATCATCACAATCTTCAAACACGATGTTCGCGTTCTTGCCGCCCGCTTCTGCAAACACGCGCTTTAGGTTGCTCTCACCCGATCTGACCATCAGTTGGCCTGCAATGCGCGTCGAGCCTGTGAAGGCGATGCAGTCTACGTCTTGGTGTTTCGCCAGCGCGTCGCCAGCTTCATGACCAAAACCCGTAATGACTTGGAAAACGCCTGTTGGTAAGCCCGCTTGAGAAGCAAGTTGACCTAGAAATATCGCGGTGAGAGAAGATTTTTCTGACGGTTTTAGAATCACGCTGTTACCAGCGGCTAAAGCAGGACCAAGCTTCCAGCACGCAAGCCAAAGGGGGAAGTTCCACGGTACAACCGCAGCAACCACACCAATTGGTTGATGAGAAATAAAAGCGTGTACATCTTTTTCGGTTGGGGCAACTTCGCCGTATACTTTGTCGATTGCTTCTGCGTACCAGCGTAATGCACTCGCCGCGCCAGGAATATCGGTAGAGAAGCTGTGAGAGATAGGCTTACCGGTATCAAGCGTTTCTAGCAGAGCCAATTCTTCTTGGTTTTGATCAATCAAGTCAGCAAACTGTTTAAGCACTGCTTTGCGATGAGCTGGGCTGCTCTCGCTCCACTGACCGGATTGAAATGCTTGGCGAGCGTATGAAACCGCGAGATCAACATCTTCATTTTGGCAACGGGCGATTTCGGTGAATATCTCATCTGTTGCTGGGTTAACTACCGGGATGGTTTGCCCTGTTAAAGCGGCACTGTATTCACCGTTAATGTACGCCCTGTTTTCGATGTTTAGATTGTTTTTTAGTTCAATCCATTGCTCTTGGGTTTTCATACGCTCTCCTTGTGATCACACAAGGCAAGCCCCCACTAAAATGTGGTTGGCGTATGCGCACTTATCATTCGACAAGCCTTGTCTGTGTGATTTGTAAATCGATGGGGCTTCGTCGTATCAATAATGTACGACTCGCCCGCTGTTATGACATGAGATTGCCCTTTATATTCCAGAGTGATTTCACCCTCTAATACGGTGCCAATCTCTTCGCCTTCGTGTTTGATTTCTGCCGCACCAGTGGTTCCATAAGGTGCGTATTCCTCGATCAAGAATCCGATGACTTGATCTTTGTCGCCATTCGTTACCAGTTTCATGGACACCGTCTCGCTTCCGATTTCCACAAGATCTGACGGCTTGATGACTACTTTCACTTCATCGTTCGAAGGTTGTTCAAAAGTGAAAAACTCTGATAACGATAAAGAAAATACATTAACGATTTTTTGTAGTGAGCTGACCGACGGGCTCACTTTGCCATTTTCAATGGATGAGATTGCACTGTGGGTAATACCAGCGCGCTCGGCTAGTTCCCTTTGTGACAATCCATGTTTTTTTCGTAACTGAACAATATTTTTACCAATCTCTTGATTGTCCATTCATACAGCTCCAAACGTTTAACGAGAGGTAGCCATCATAAATTCATTGAACAAAATTTGAGAGAAATGATTGGTTTTTGCTTCCCATTCTGGGTGCCACTGCACGCCAACGAAAAATTTTTGATTAGGAAGACTAAATGCTTCTACCAAGCCATCCGGGGCTTTAGCTTCTACTTGTAATAGAGGAGCAAGCTGATCGACGCCTTGGTTGTGTAGTGTGTTCACTTCAAAGAAGGTGGTGTTTTCCCAATGATTTTGCACCAGCCATTGTTCAAATAAGCTCTGCTTTTGAACTAGCACAGCGTGTGCTGGCGCGTATTTTTGTTCGAAATCTTCAACAGGCGCTTCACGATGGTCATTGAAGCCGGAGTCATGAACGGCTGGGTTTAACGAGCCACCGAGTGCGACATTCATCTCTTGAAAGCCGCGGCAAATACCAAGGCACGGAATGTTTTGGTCAACCGCATGACGAATTAACGTGAATGAGAGCTCATCACGAGCTTCATCTTTGTAGCTCTCTTCGTGCGTTGCATTGTATCGATGTGGCGCAACGTTAGAGTGGCTGCCAGGAAAAAGAAAACCATCACATATGTCTAGGATGGTGGTTACGTCATCGCCCGACATGTCGGGAGCCAACATAATCGGTAGTCCTCCAAAATCCTTTATGGCGCGAAGGTAAAAGTCGTTGACCGCTTGTATCTGATAGCCACCCAACTCTTTAGCGCAGCTAACCACACCAATGATGGGTTTGTGTGTATCTGCCATGATATGTCCGTGTTCAATTTATTTAACACAAACCCTACAAACCATGTACAAAATTATCAACACAGATGACCATTATTATCGTCACAACGTGATCTGAAGCACTTTTTAGGCTTCAAAACTGAATATTTATGCTCATTATATTGAACAAAACAAAACCAACTGTTACAAAATAGTTAACAGAAAGACATAAAAACCAGCCGTTAAACATCAAAAACACAGTGTAAGTACATGTTTAAATTAAAAATAACCTAAAAAACAAACAGCTCGCTCAGAGTGCTGTAATTTATTTGTTAATTTGGTTATTTCTAATTTCTACTCGTCAGGCTATTTGGAGAAGAAAATGGAATCGTATCTACAGGAAGTACAAAATTTTAAACAAAAATGGCCCGATATTGAATTTATCGATCTCATCTTTACCGATATAAATGCCACCCCAAGAGGAAAACGCATCCCGATAGATGCTCTAGAAAAACTGAATAAAGGTGTTGCCCTCCCCCTTTCGACCATCACCCTAGATACCAAAGGTAACGTCGTTGAAACAGCCGGGTTGGGAGAAGATCTCGGAGAACCAGATAATCTCTGCTATCCAATCAGCGGCACCTTAATGCCGACGGCAAAAGAACAAGTTGGTCAGCTACTGCTTAGTATGATGGATGAAACCGGGCAGCACCCTAACCCACTGTTCATCCGAAACATTCTCGCTTCTATATTGCAAACACTGCATGCTAAAGACCAATATCCTTGCGTCGCGCTCGAGCTGGAGTTCTATTTAATAGACAAAACCCGCGGCGAAAATGGCGAACCATTAACGGCAATTAACCCCACGAAAAAAACTCGAGAAAAAGATACCGAGGTTTACGACCTTGATGGACTAGATGACTACGCTGATTTCTTGGCCGACCTTAATCGAATTGCATTAGAACAAGGTTTAAACACTTCCGGAGCCCTATCTGAATCGGCACCAGGGCAGTTCGAAATCAACTTCAACCATTCTAAAGATGTGCTTCGAGCATGTGATGAAATCATCATCGCAAAACGCTTGATTCGCCAGGTCGCTCATCAGCACGGATTTGACGCCACATTTATGGCGAAACCTTTTAGTGAGCAAGCGGGTAATGGCATGCACATTCACCTCAGCTTGGTTGATACAGATGGTAACAACCACTTTAGCCAACCAGACGGTCAAGCGAGCGCCTTCTTCTATCAAACCATGGCAGCGATGCTGTCACAAACATCCGATGCCATGGCCCTAATCTGTCCTAACGTTAACTCTTACCGTCGCTTTGTTCCTGGCGCTTACGTCCCAACCAAAGCCGATTGGGGAGAAAACCACCGCGGTGTTGCGTTGCGTGTGCCTATCAGCGATAGCAAAAATCGCCGTATAGAGCATCGTATAGCAGGCGCTGACGTTAACCCATACATTCTCGCTGCAGTAGTACTTTCCGCAGTATTAGCGAGTGAAAGCTACACCAAAGATCAATGTCCACCGACTCTCAGTGATGATGCAATTGAGTTACCTCTGCGTATGTCAGAAGCTCTAGAGCGACTGGAGCACAGTGAGCTGGCTCAATACATCTCAAGAGATTTTATCGATTTGTATCTAGCTTGCAAACAGAGTGAACTCGCAGAATTTGAGCGCGCGATTACTCCATTGGAAATCGACTGGATGTTGCACTCGGCATAAACAAAGGAAATGAACTTTATGACTACGCAGACCAAGGCGCTGGATGCGCCTCTTAAAATCAACTCTCAACACATTATTGTTTCTTTAATCTCGGTTGCGACGTTTGTCTTTTTTACCACAATCGGTTTGAACCATGAGGAAGGCGAAGCCTACGGATGGATGAGTCTTTTACCAACGGCGTTGGTATTGGTCTTTGCGCTGACAACACACCGAACTGTGGAAGCCCTCTTTAGCGGCGCTATTGCCGGTGTTCTTCTGCTTAACCCAACTGAAGCGGTGGAACAGATTGTTGATATTTCCATGAGTGTAATGATGGATGAAACTATTGCTTGGATCATCCTCGTTTGTGGTTTGATGGGCGGCCTAATTGCTATTTTGGAGAAAGGCGGCAGTATCTTAAGCTTCTCCGACATGCTGGTCACGAAAGTAAAAAGCCGTAAGCAATCGATGCTGATGACCTTTGCTTTAGGTATTCTGATCTTTATCGACGATTATTTGAATGCGATTGCAATTTCTTCCTCAATGAAAAAAGTTACGGACGGCTACCAAATCTCGCGTGAAAAGCTCTCATATCTTGTGGATTCAACCGCCGCGCCTATCTGTATCCTCGTACCGATTTCCACTTGGGCAATTTTCTTCAGTTCGTTGCTAGAAGCAAACGGAGTAGCAGAAGCGGGAGATGGTATCAAAGCATACATTGAAGCTATTCCATACATGGCTTACGGCTGGGTAACGCTGGTGATTGTTTTGCTGGTTGCAATGGAAAAGATCCCAGATCTAGGTGCGATGAAAAAGGCAGAAAAGCGTGCGAAGAATGGTCAAGTTCGTCCAGACGGTGCAACAGATGTCGACTTTGGTCCCGATGTATCTGCACATACCAACCCAACCATGGGCCTTGTCAACTTCTTGTTACCAATGATCGTACTTGTTGCCGCAAGTTGGTATTTTGGTATCGATCTACTTGCTGGTGTTTTCGTCGCGTTAATCTTTACTATTAGCTTTTACGGCGCACAAAAACTGATCTCGATGAACGACATGTTCGAAGCTGTTTATGATGGCATTAAGGTTATGCTACTGCCGCTTGCGACCGTTATTGGTGGTTTCATGTTGAAATCGGTCAACGACTCATTGGGCGTCACGCAGTATGTCATTGAGACCGTCAGCCCTTACCTGTCAGCGTCTTACTTCCCGGCGATTATCTTTATGATTACGGGCGCGTTGGTATTTGCAACGGCATCGTCTTGGGGAACGTTTGCAGTAGCGATGCCAATTGTTCTACCTTTGGGCGAACAGCTTGGTGTGCCTCTACACTTAACCGTTGCAGCGCTGCTTTCAGCATCAGCGGCAGGGAGCCACTCTTGTTTCTTTAGTGACTCAACCGTGTTATCTGCACAAGGTTCGGGCTGTACAGCAATGCAACACGCAACCACACAGTTTCCTTATGCGTTGATTGGTATTGTTGCAACCGCGATTTTCTTCTTCATCATCGGTTAGCCCCTTTATCTAATTGCAAAACCCTGCTCAAAAATAGCGGGGTTTTGTTCTATCAAGTCAAATGATCCTCTTAAAACTACTTTACGTTCGTTCAGTATAAAAATACTCAAAGATGTACAGCTGCACTCAATAAGGGCTTGGCAAACCTAATATTTTTGGTTTACGCTTAGCGAAGCGTTTATTGTGCAACAAGGCAGCTTTTGAGTAACTTAAATGCCGCCTTAATACAGTGTTAACGGTTGGAGAGACATGAAAAAGTTAGCCCAAGAGATATGGATATTTGACGGAGATCCCGTCCAATTCTTAGGACTCCCATACACCACTCGTATGACTATTGTTAGGCTTTCTGATGGTGGCCTTTGGGTTCATAGTCCAATTAAGTTATCAAATTCGATTAGAGAGCAAATCAACAATCTAGGCCAAGTGAAATACTTAATCGCTCCTAATCATTTACACCACTTGTTCTTATCTGAATGGGTATTTGCCTATCCTAGCGCAGAAGTTTATGGCACAGATGAAGTCATCAAGAAGTGCCGTGATATACACTTTCACGCTTCACTTAACCAAGGCGGTAATGCTTGGAACTCTGAGGTTGAACAAGAACTATTTTCTGGCTCTCCATTAATGGAAGAGTGTGTGTTTTATCATCGACTTTCAAAGACCTTAATTGTTACTGACCTCGTCGAGAATTTTTCTGGCCAGGACTTTAACTACTGGCAGCGGTTTGTGGCTAAAGGGGCCGGTATTCTTGCTCCGAATGGAAAAATGCCTTTGGATTGGCGCCTAAGTTTTATGTTTAGCAAACAAGAGGCTCGAAAACACTTAAATAAACTGCTGTCTTGGAAACCTAATATATTGGTTATGGCTCACGGTGAAATCGTCCTTGATAATGCAGACAAGTTCTTACAGCGCTCTTTTAAGTGGCTAGTATGAGACAACATTGAAAACTCACACAACAGAATAGACAAGAAGCTATTTTAAAACATTAGGCCCTTTTAGCTTAGTCTTAGGGGGCAATTTACAGAACTACACGTTATGTTTAACGATAAGCTCCCCTATTCCTCTTAATTGAGCATTATGCAGCAATTTAAAATTCCGTTAGAATTGCACTTCAAAAACTTCAATGCGAAGAATTCTGAACATTGATACGGACATAAGTTCAAGAGTTAACATAACGCTATAGCAATCTCTTACTAATTATTTTGCTTCGAGACATTGGCATACTCCCGAAACAAACCCTTCGACTCTAAAGGTTTTGTTAATAACTGTTGCCATGCTTGTTAGTTATTCTCGTTGAACTCAGTATCTTGAAGTTGTTTGAATATATAAATTTAAAAAAGAGACATAAGATGCACAAAAAACTCATCATTCTAAGCTTGCCTATTCTATTAGCCGCATGTGCGGCACCAAAGTATACGGTAGAAACAATCTCGAAAGAAAATCAGAGCAAGGAAATCACCATCGTAAAAGACAACGCCACGCGAGATGTTTTCTTAGATTCGATGCAAGACTGGTGTTTGGATACCGCCCATAAATGCACAGTCGTAAGCGACGGCACTCCTCCTGTTAGCTCTGAGCTGACACTTACTTACGTATCACGCTGGAGCTGGGATTTTAGAACATTTATCGCTGATGCTCAGATCAAAGCCTACAAAAATAACGAAAAAGTAGGACAAGTTGAATTTAAAGCACCAAACAGCGCGAATCCAGATAAATGGGGTAAAGACAACAAACGAATCATTTCGATGATGGATTTGTTATTCGGTAAACAAACCGTGAGTGAGGCTCAATCCAAGATTAAGCTGGGCGAAATGTAATGAGCCGAGCAATTGCCCATTTAACCAGCATCATATATTTGTAGATAAAGATAGGAATGTTTAAGTGACTGAAGTCAAAACCATTGGGCTTTTCTTTATAACCGCCATTGCAGAAATATTAGGCTGCTACTTACCTTATCTCTGGTTAAAGGAAGATAAGTCAGTTTGGCTTTTGGTACCGGCAGCGCTATGCCTTGCTATGTTTGCTTGGCTTCTATCTTTACATCCTACCGCAACTGGCAGAGTTTATGCCGCTTACGGTGGTGTCTATATTTTTGTCGCAATTCTATGGTTGTGGTGTATCGACGGCGTTCGACCAACGCTCTGGGACATAGTGGGGGTTTCTGTCGCTATGCTTGGCATGTCAATCATCATGTTTTCACCCAGAGCATCCTAAACGTAACCGAGGGAAACCCTTACGCTTAGTATTTTGGCTATGTGCTAGATTTATTGATTAATAACATTATGACGTAATTGCTACATAGCCAAAGTATGCTTGGGCTTCACCCCAAAACAGCGCTATTTATAGGAGATACCAATGAACCATGCAGTGAAGGCAAGATTTGATGAGTATCCAAAACATGTGCGTATTCGGATAGAAGAGCTACGAAATATCGTCTTAACTATCGCTTCTGAATTAAAACTGGGGGAAGTTGAAGAATCTCTAAAATGGGGAGAGCCAAGCTACAGTGTGAAAACAGGTAGCCCGGTAAGGATGGATTGGAAACAGAAAACGCCTAGTCGTTATTATCTGTTCTTTAATTGCCAAACTAAGCTCGTCGACACATTCCACGAACTGTATAGTGACTCACTTGAGTTTCAGGGTAATCGAGCAATAATTCTATCTTTATCAGCACCTTTGCCAGAAGCTTCAATCAAGACCTGTTTAGAATTAGCATTAACCTATCAAAAGCGAAAGAACTTACCTCTTTTAGGTATGTAAAATCGCTTAATAAAACTATTTACGGCCGATTAACCATATTCAACTACTCTACCTTTGTATCCTTTTTAATGCTTCCGCAGTAAAGTTTTAGATTAAGTGGTCACGTTAATAGCTCCGTAACCAAACTAGTAATATCGAAATAAAGAAGAGTTTATGAAATCAAAAATCTTGTTCTTACTTATGCTTGGAGCTCATTTCAATGCTTTTTCAGTGACGAACTATCAAGTCAATGTGGTAGTAACAGAGCCTCAATCAACATTCATTTTTCCGACTTTTGAAATATCCTCTAAAGGAAAAAGCAAAACCAGTTTTTTCGACGGCTGCACGTACTTAGGAACCCTTTCAGAACCGAGCAAAAATAGCATACAGCTTGAAGCTACCATGTCATGCAACCGAGATGGCGCTACGTCAAGGATGGAAATGCCGGTATTTGTACTCAACTCCGAGGGTCAAAGCGCGAGTTATGATCTTGTAGAAAACGGGATCGTGATGTGGAAATATTCTGTAGAAGTTAAGCCGTCACTTAAAAAGTGATATATCAGAAATACTAAAGTAACAATCAGCACTATTAACCGCCGTTTAAGTGTAATAGGTATATTCTTTACGACTTAATGACGTTACTTGTTGCCGCAAGTCTCCAACTCATGTACAAAACAGCCCTAATTTTAATAGGAGCTAAGTGGCATGAATTTAATTGTACGTCAGGTAACTTTAGGTGATGCTGAAGGCATTACAAACGTCCTCAATCCCATCATTATTGAAGGTTTATACACTGTATTAGATACGCCTTTCACACCTGAAGAAGAAAAAGAGTTCATTACTCATTTCCCAGAACGGGGCGTGTTTACAGTCGCTTTATCCGAAAATAGCTCACAAGTCATTGGTTTCCAAAATATCGAGCCCTTTGCACAATATACAAAAGCTTTTGACCATGTTGGCATAATTGGTACGTTTGTTAGTGACGGTGCTCGTGGCCAAGGTGTGTCTAAACAGCTTTTCAAATCGACATTCGAAGTAGCCAAACAAAAGGGTTACGAAAAACTATTTGCGTACGTTCGCAGCGAGAATGAGCGAGCGTTATCAGCCTATCTCAAACAAGGCTTCGAAATCGTAGGGACCGCGAAGAAGCATGCAAAAGTTCGTGGGAAATACGTAGACGAAGTCCTCATTGAGAAGTTTTTGTAGGTGTTAAGTCGCTAAACACTAAGCACGCATATAAGAACATTTGAACCAAGACTCAATTTCCGTCGTAACAATGTCTTTTCTAAAATAGGTTATTTGAAATGAAACTGACCTCGGAAACTGAGTCAAGAATAATAGAAATGGCATGGGAAGACCGCACCCCATTTGAGGCTATCGAATTTCAATTTGGTTTGAATGAATCCGACGTGATTCAGTTTATGCGTAGCCGGCTCAAATCAAGTAGCTTTAAATTGTGGCGTAAAAGGGTTTCGGGGCGCAATACAAAACACAACAAGCTACGAAACTCAGACATCATTAGAGGTTATTGCCCAACTCAATATAAGCCGCGATAGCGAACTGCACTTGGCATAAATTTTTATTACGAATCGCAACATTTATCGCCCTACCTTTGAATCAACTTCATGATTGGAGGGGAATAGTCACCACTTAAATCAACCTAGGTGTTTCAGGGCGATAATAAATTCCATGGGAGTCATATTAACATCCTCAGACGCCATCAAACTAATGATTCCACAGAAAAGATTAACACCAAACGCCCACTAAAAATAACTCAGATTACGGCGTCATTTAACCTGTGTATCAATCTCTTTTACCTTCTATTTAGGCACTAGAATCACTAACCTTCTATTTTATCTTTGAAGGCACAGATAAAAAGCTGCATGATTGAAAAGGAAAAATAGCGGATAACGGTTTAACAAGCACTCGAAGCTTGGAGGCAATTTTGAACAAATTACTTATGATATTTGCGTTGGTTTCTTTACCTTGCTTGGCCTCTGATGATGTTGAAGATCCCTGCAAAGTAAAAGGCGGTGGCGTTATGGCTGGTTATCAGTGTGTAGAAAAGAAAATGGAATCTGCAGATAAAGAGCTTAACGAAAGTTACAAGGAAGCAATCGCTAGAATAGGTGAGGAAGAAAAAGCACTAAGGGAAACATGGTCTCAGACCGAACTGGTAGAGCCATTTCGAAAGGCCCAAAGAGCTTGGCTAAAATACAGAGACGCCGAATGTGAATTTACGGGCCTGTCTTCCACACCCTCACCCTGGCAAGGTGTCCAGATTGAAGAATGTAAGTTAAGAATGACGTTAGAACGCGTCGAATACTTCAATGGTGTATACGTAGGCTAAACGGATTACATCTAACAAGGCACTTCAATAAGATTCGCAACTCTTGGCAATTTCAGTTTAAATGTACTCTGTGTTTAAGATGCAAGCGTTCAGGTTGTGCGTAAAGCTTATATGGGTGTGAAATAATTATGGAAAAAGACGATTTAGTTGGGCTAGTAGTTAAGTATTTCGAGAAAATAGATGCCGGTGATCCTAGCTATCTGGATCTATTCTCAGAGGATGTTGACTTTTTCTTTCCTAAATTTGGGCAAGTGAAAGGAAAGAGTGCCTTAGTGGAGTTTGGCAATAGGATTGGTAGCTCGTTGATTAGTATCTGGCACGACATAGACGGCTTTCAAATAACGACTGCTGGAAACAAGGTCATTGTTGAAGGACAGGAAGGCGGCGTAATGAGTGATGGTACCTCTTGGCCGGACAACAAAGTTTCCACAGGGCGTTTTTGTAGTGTATTTGAGTTTGAAGGAAAAATGATAAGTCGTATGTTTGTGTACGTAGATCCTGACTTTCCGAGTCGAGATTTTGAGAGAATTTCCGTGCTGTCAGGCGAGAGCAACGTGCGACAAACTGTTCAAGCCTGAATACTACCGTTACCGCATAGCATCTTTGTTATGCGGTAGTATTCGTAGTTAAGGTGTGTTGAGGGCTTTGATATCGCTTTACTCACACCTTATCAGTGCGTTAGCCACATTCCCTTACTGATAGAAATGCTACTTTCTTCAATCGTCCTGTATTATGATAATGAAAAAGATTGCATTAATTTTAAGATTAAAATGAACCAAAAATTTTTTCTAAAACTACTCCCTGTCCCTTTTCTTCTAGCCGGTTGCCAGTCTACGCAAAGCCAGCTACAGCCTATACCTGAAAACGTATTATCAAACCTATCGACTCAATGGGCAGTGGTAGAGGCCTGTTTTCATTCCGATGCTTATAGCTTAGAGCAATCGGTAAACTATCGAGAGGCCATTAACTATTCTTTTTCTACTTGGCTAGTCGATCAGTCCGATATCGATCAGTCGGTAAATGAAGCTCGTGTAGCGTTATCAGAATATCAGTCTCAGAATGATGGTTTAGGAACAACATGTAAGGATTGGCACCTACCCCTAGAATCTGGATTGCGAGAAGTTAACAATCATAAGAATCAAGTGGCGATAGACCAACAGCGAGCACATGAAATACATAAAGCAAACGCTTCTAAACCTGTGACGTATTCAACACCAGCATCTACTTCGACTAGTAATGTTGTTCACTGTTACAAATTGGAAGACGTTAGCTTGAATAAGAACATTCAAACCTTTAATGGAATGATATGCCCTATAGGCTGGCTTAAATATTATGGCTATTAATGTATTTGATTAATACAGGACTTAAGAATGAACTCTAAGTTTAATTTTTAGTTCAAGATTGGGTTTCTTGTTTACAATGTTATGTTTCCAGTTGGATTACCGTATTCGAATAGATTGACGAAGTTAATCAATATATGTGTATTGATGCTTACTTTTTATCGAGTTATCTTTGTTTGATAGCCATTAAAACGAGTAAGGAAACAAAGTGACTGTGTTAACAAAAGGCATACACCACGTAGGTTTAACCGTATCTAACCTAGAAGCAAGCGCGAAGTTTTTCACTGAACAATTAGGTTGGAGTGAAGTAAAAAGAAATCCAGACTACCCGGCAATATTTGTGAGTGATGGGCATATCATGCTTACACTATGGGCGGCTAAGGCTGATGCCGCCACTCCATTTGACAGAAAAACGAATATTGGTTTGCATCACTTAGCTTTACTCGTAGAGACTGAGAAGCAACTCTATGAGTTGCGTGATCAATTTATGGCGTCGGGAATCGAAATTGAGTTTGGTCCCGAGCTTGTTAAAACAGGACCCGCAAAACATTTAATGTGTTACGACCCAAGTGGTATTAGGGTTGAGTTTTTCTGGGCGGGCTCATAAAACAAACATAACAAAGTTTTATAATAGGGATTTGGTACACATGGCATTGTTAGTTTGCACCGCCTTTGGTATTCAAGGTGCTTAGCAGAAGCTTGTGTATCGAATGCCCCTCCCCTCCTACTACAGATTTTGCGACTTACGAGTAAGTCCAAAAGGATAAATGTTATGTATAAAATCGGCGTTGTTTTATTTGATGATTTCACGGATGTCGATTTCTTTCTTATGTATGACTTGCTGGGGCGCACAACCGACAGTTGGACAGTAAGTATACTTGGAACTAAATCTGAACATCATTCCCACCTCGGTATGAAAGTTAAAACAGACGGACACCTTTCTGAGGTGACGAATCAAGATGTCGTTCTTATTACAAGCGGCAAACGGGGTATTCCAGCCGCTTTAAAAGATGCTGAATTTATGTCGGCGTTGAATCTTGATCCAAATAGGCAGCTAATAGGTTCGATTTGTGCGGGATCATTCATCCTCCATGAACTCGGTTTACTAAAAGGCAAGCGATTAACAACAAACCCAGATGCAAAGGCTGTTCTACAAAGTATGGGAGGAGATGTTCAGGATCTGCCTCTCGTGATAGACGGTAATGTAGCGACGGCCGGTGGCTGTCTTTCACTGATGTATCTAATTGGTTGGTTAACAGAACGGCTATTTGACTCAAACAAACGAAAAGCTATACAAAATCAATTGATACCTGCTGGGCAATTAGAGCTATTTGAAGAGCTTATTGCCACAACTATTCAATCAGCAGAGTTAGCAAGCTCGGATAACAAGGCGTTAAATAATCATTCATAACATGTGGTGTTTTACATTACGTTAGTTTTAGTGTTTAGGGTAAGTCACACATCAGTCTTGTGTGACTTACCCTTGAACATAACGCCACTTGGGGAAATTAACTTACAGGGAGTAAATCAATTGGTAAAAATGTACGGTTCTGAAGAGACAAGAGCGTTTTGCTGTAATTGTAAAGAAGTAACGCTACATCGGTACGAAAGCTTCTCTAAAGCGCAGGAAAAGACCGAGAAAAAAGCTAAAGGTTTCTTCTCAGGTCTATTTGCAGCAATAATTAGCTCATTAATGGAAGGCGAAGCGACTGGTGACTACAAATGTACAATATGCGGCACCAATCTTCACACGCCAGATAATTTAGATTAATAGTCAGTGTCTCTAATGCCACGGCTAGTGGCACGCAACATAATTTATAGACGGCTCTAGTGGGTTTGAAGCGTATACACCTTATGCATTGCATTTAGGGTTTTGAGGTAGTGTTGCGGATCAAGTAGTGCGCTTTTATCTCTAACAAGGGGCTAAAGCAGAGCAAAAACAAGGGACAAGAAAAGAAGTAGTTTTACTTGAGTATCAATGAATTACAGACACAAAAAAGCCCACCAAAAGGTGGGCTTTTTCTAAAATTTGGTGGGTCCGGGCGAACTCGAATCGCCGACCCCTACCATGTCAAGGTAGTACTCTAACCAACTGAGCTACGGACCCAAATTTTTTGTTCCTAACCATTCAATTCAGAATGGTGCGTCCGAGTGGACTCGAACCACCGACCCCCGCCATGTCAAGGCGATACTCTAACCAGCTGAGCTACGGACGCATTTCTCTGGAACGACGAGGATATTAGCTATAAGCGAACGACGGTGCAAGCACAAATTTGCCAACTTTGAACCGTTTGGCGAAAATGTAAACTCAACACGCGTTTTCAGATGATTTTATCGACAAGAACTGGGCCTGTAGGGTTTAAAAGTGTGATCTATATAACTTTTATTATCTCACTTAATTGTCGTAAGGCACTTCACTGAGCATCCAAATCTGTAAGGTTTGCGATACCTTAGGGCAAGTACCAAACAAAATCTGATATTTAGGTTTAAATGGTTCGCCGATATAGGTTGTACGGATCAACTCTCCTGTTTTAACATCCACTTGAGTGCTCACCCTGCCTTTGAAGTTTTGAAATATGACAAACTGCTCACTGTGGTAAACCATTTGCTCTCGGTAAAACAAGAAATGATCTTGGGGTGTCTCTGTCAATTCACACTCTAGTGGTTTCAAATTAGGTATCGCACTAACATTAGATGCGATGAACAATGCTGACAAAATCCATCCGTATCGCATATGGCTGCCCTATTCTGCACTCTTTTTCAAAGTATAGGTCTTGCCTTGAGGACAGATACAAAAAAGGCTTTGATCATCTCTAATCAAAGCCCCTTATTTCTGCAGGTTAATTGTCGTGTTTAGTCGTCCGCCTCAAACACAACGTTATAATTTTCGGTGTATGTACAATTCGGCTGACGGCTACAAGTAAAGAAACGTCTCCCTTTGAACTCACCTTGGCTTGCGGTTTTAATGATCATCGGACTGCCGCATTTTTTGCAAAAGCGCACTTCTTTATCAGGCTCAATCAAATCAATGTGTGCCGCAAGCAAACGACGTAATCGCCCAACTTGATAACTGTGCTTTACCGAGGCGCCAATTAAAGGCAGGTTGGCCGTCTTACAAACATGAATCAATAACTTTTGTCTTTCTATCTTACCCTTGTTTAGCTCCTGCCCATTATCCAATTCAACGATAACGCGCGGCTCTAGTGTCCTTGGGTCACAAATAACGTAATCAAAATAGCTTCGAGATATACGATTGTTCGCGACAAAAAACTGCTTCTTATTTTTGATTTCTTTTGGCGTAACCAAACTGGACATGTTTACTTTCGCGAATACTACGGCATGCTCCCCGACCGCAGCTCTTAACGCATTATAGAACGCACCCTCTTGACCTCTGAGCAGAGGGCCTTTCGAGCGATAAGGATAATCACGCGTGTCATCGTGCTTAATCACGTACTTTTGAATAACAAAGAAGAATAAAACCAGAAGAACAACAATGATAAAAATGTTGGTCATAAATAAAGTGCATCCAAAACAACTCGTTGCTCAAAGCGTAAATGGAAATGTTATGCAGAGCAACAAAACCTCGCAATTTTGAGGCGCCACGACGATAGCGAGAAACAGAAAATTTTGCTCACCAATAAAAACAAGCCAATCACACACTTGGATTGGCTCGTTTAAATTTTGTTAATACATTATGTATGCTAAGAATCAACTATTAGCGTCTGGCTGATTCTCTGGCATCGCATCAATAAAAGCGGGCAGTTGATTGCATGACTGCACAACAGCGTTAATGGTTGGATAAAGAGAGGTATCTACACCAAAGCGTTGTGCGTTATAAAATTGTGGTACCAGACAAATATCGACAATAGATGGCGAACTTGTCAGGCTAAACTTGCAATCACCATTTAGTTTACGATGCTTCTGAAGTTTCTCTTCTAATGCTGTAAAACCTTTGTGGATCCAGTGATGAATCCAAGCGACTTTGCGCTCTGGCTCGCAAGCTAACTCCCCCTCTAAATACTGTAGAACTCTCAAGTTATTCAGGGGATGAATCTCCATTGCAATATCCTGAGCCAAAGCTAGCGCTTGGTATCGAAGCGGCGTTTGCTTGGGGATCACAGTGACATCCGGGTAGTGTTCTTCTAAGTATTGAATGATCGCCAGTGACTGGGTTAACTGAACCTCCCCATCCACCAGCAAAGGAACCAGTTCAGAAGCGTTTAACTCATGGTACTCGTTACTGTGTTGTTCGCCACCATTGCGCACCAAGTGTACCGATTTTGAATCATACGGTAACTCTTTAAGATTCAAGCAAATACGCACACGATATGCCGCCGATGATCGCCAGTATCCGTATAAAATCATGCTATCGCTCATATCGTCTCCCAACCAGCACTGTTAGTGCCTGAGATATTGGCTAACTTGTTGGTCAATCGAACCGAATATGTTGTTGCCATCCGCATCGAACATTTCCAATCTGATTGAATCTCCAAACGACATGAAGTTAGTCGACGGCTTACCATCACGAATGGTTTCAATCATGCGAACTTCCGCGATACATGAATAACCAACACCACCCTCCTCAATCGAAGTGCCATGTTCCGTTCCCTGCTTGTTGGATACCGTACCTGAGCCTATAATCGCCCCAGCAGATAGCGGGCGCGTTTTAGTCGCGTGAACAATTAAGTCTGCGAAATCAAACGTCATATCGATACCTGCATTCGGGCGACCAAACGGCTTGTGGTTGTAGGTCGAGAGCAATGGTAAATGCACTTTGTTTTCGTACCACGCTTCGCCGAGTTCGTCAGGTGTTACTGCCACAGGAGAAAACGCAGAAGAAGGTTTAGATTGGAAAAAACCAAACCCTTTAGCTAACTCTGCCGGAATTAGGCCACGTAGTGAGACATCATTCACCAGCATGATCAAACGAATCGACTCCTGAGCCTCTGCAACACTTGCGCCCATTGGTACGTCACCAGTTACCACAGCAACTTCACCTTCGAAATCAATACCCCATTCATCACTGGCAAACTCGATATTGTCACAAGGTCCAATAAAGGCATCAGAGCCTCCTTGGTACATCAACGGGTCCGTCCAAAAACTCTCTGGCATTTCAGCGCCGCGAGCTTTTCGAACCAACTCAACGTGGTTTACGTAAGCACTGCCATCAGCCCACTGATAAGCGCGAGGAAGCGGCGACTCACAGTAGTGCGCTTCAAACTCTTCATACCCTGCAATCGTGCCATTGTTCAGTGCAACGTATAGCTCTTCCAGTTGTGGTGCTAGCGTATCCCAGTTATCAAGCGCCACCTGCATCGTCGGTGCTAAGTTCATGGGGTGGAAAATTTCTGTCGCTGGTACGCAGCGCGTTAAGTCTTTGCTCACGACCATCAACAAACCGTCACGAGTGCCATTTTTCTTGGTTGCTAATTTCATCCTTGCCTCTTACTTCTCTTGCCAGCTATAGACGTATTCTTTGTTTTCTACTTTTTCCAGCTCATCCGAAAACTGAAGTGCGTGACGCGTATCAATCATGACCGCGACTTCGTCGGCAAAAGTCTTCTTATGCTCTCGCCCTGCCTTGAAAGCTTTCGGGTGAGGGCCATGTGTAAAACCTGCTGGATGGAATGTCACCATACCCGCTTCAATGTTGTCACGACTAAAGAAGTCACCTGCATGGTAGAACAAGACTTCGTCATAATCGTCATTGTTGTGGTAGAACGGTACTTTGAGCGCTCCAGGATCACTTTCAATTGGACGAGGAACGAAGGTGCACACCACAAATCCTGCTCCTACAAATGTAGTATGTGCAGAAGGCGGTAAATGGTAACGATGTGACATAAGTGGACGAATATCACGCCAGTTCACTTTTACTACCGCCAAATCACCATGCCACCCAATCGCATCCAGCGGGTTGAATGGGTAAGTGATAACACTGACTTTATCGTGGCGTTTCACCTGAACCTGTGTTTGATTCTCAGAATATTGAGCACGGAACTGATCGTTGATCGACGGCGTTTCTAAAACCGCCGGATCAAACACCGCGTGGTTTCCAACCATGCCTTTTTCGGGCAATGTATAAGCCGCATCGGTGTTTTCAATCATCAGAATGAACATCGGCTCGCTTGGTTCTAAACGCCAGCTCGTTGAGCGCGGGATCATGACATAATCCCCTTCGCTCACTTTCAAATGACCATAATCACAGTAGAGATCTGCCGTACCTTGGTGGATGAATAGCAGTTCGTCGCCATCTGCATTTCTCACCAAGAAGTCCATTTTTTCATCCATACGCCAAACACGAACTTTACAATTCGCGTTGTGTAATAGATGCGGGACTGCCCAAGGGGTAATATGGCTGGCTTTCTCGACTAGATTAAAATCGAACGCTCGTGGACGTAGCTCTCCCTCCCACTCAGACCACCCCGTTGGGGCATGTTGATGATGAAAATGTGTTGCGGGGCCGAAGAAGCCACTTCGACCTGCCTCACGTTCATAAATTGCCTCTTCCGGGAAGTCAGCATGCGCTTGTTTAGAGCACACTCCCTCCCGGTGAGGGAATG
Organism: Vibrio sp. 1731; assembly: GCF_033339955.1. Lineage (NCBI taxonomy): Bacteria > Pseudomonadati > Pseudomonadota > Gammaproteobacteria > Vibrionales > Vibrionaceae > Vibrio > Vibrio sp. 1731. The sequence goes on from NZ_JAWOVO010000001.1 coordinate 322,709, forward strand.
TGATCCATTTATGCATCACTCAATACTCCTCGACGAATTTGGTCTTCTTCTATCGATTCAAACAACGCTTTGAAGTTACCCTCGCCAAAGCCTTCATTGCCTTTACGTTGGATGATTTCGAAGAACACAGGGCCGATAACGGTTTGAGTAAAGATTTGTAGCAAGATGCCATCTTTCGTTGGTGCACCATCAATAAGAATCTGCAAATCACGAAGCTTGCTTACATCTTCACCGTGACCTTCAACACGCTGATCGACTTTCTCGTAATAAGTATCTGGCGTTGGCATAAAGTCCATGCCTCGCTCACGCAAGGTTTTGACCGTTTCGTAGATGTCGTCAGTGGTCAATGCGATGTGTTGAATACCTTCGCCATTGTATTCACGGATAAACTCTTCAATCTGTGATTTATCATCTGACGACTCATTGATAGGAATTCGGATTTTGCCGCAAGGTGCGGTCATCGCACGGCTGACAAGACCAGTCAGCTTACCTTCGATATCGAAATAACGAATTTCGCGGAAGTTACCAATGCGCTCATAGAAACCAGACCAGACATCCATGTTGCCTTGCTTAACGTTGTGCGTTAAGTGGTCGATTTCGTAAAGACCAACATTCGCTTTTGATAAACGCTCATCAGCATCATTATAAAAACGAAAATCGACATCATAGATGCTCTGCTTTCCATAACGGTCGACAAAATAAAGCAAGCTTTCACCGATGCCATAAATAGCAGGAATGCTTAGCTCCATCGGCCCAATTTCCGTTTTATATTCTTTACCGCCATTCTCTAACGCATGCGCCAGAGCAACGGTGGCGTCTTTCACACGAAATGCCATGCCACAAACCGACGGACCGTGAACTTTGGCGAATCCCTCAGCTTGGCTATGCGGCTGCGCATTCACAATAAAGCTAATGTCACCTTGTCGATATAACCACGCTTCTTTTGAGCGATGCTTTGCAATCTCCGCAAAACCTAACGATATAAACAGATCTTTAAGCTGTTGAATGCCTTTGTTGTCAGCAGCGGTATATTCAACAAACTCAAATCCGTCTGTTCCTAATGGGTTATATGCATCAACCATGACTTTCTCCTTGTCTCAGTAGCTTTTGTTTGGACTTATTTTTCTAACTTGGCGCAGGTCTTGAGAAATTGGAATACGTGGGGAGAAATCTTTATCTTGGCGATTTTTACGCATAATTGTAAAATATATGTTACACACAGAGAGCGCATCGAACCCACTTTCGTAAACATCAAACAAACTGCTTATTTTCAATATATTAGATTGATATTTTCGGCTTTACGCCAACATGAAAAATGTAAACAAGTTGTTACTTTGGCATTTTATCTTGGCAACGTAGCTTAAAAAGTAAAAGAGGGATAGAAAGCCTATTGCCCCCTATTTCTATCTGCTTCATTCATTTGGTCCTACAAAACATCGAAAGTAATGTTTCGTGACGTTTCATACAGTTCGAAAGGCTCATCGGTCAGAATCGTGTCATGGATACCCCTTTATTGATTCACCTCAGTTTTATTCAAAAGTAACTATGCCATAAGTGGTGCTCTGTTCCCTATCGAGCCGAGCCACAAGGCTTCACGCTCGATCAGAAAAAGAGACATCTAATGACACACATTAATCAAGAACGCTTAGTTGAACATTTTTGCCAACTGGTACGTATCGATAGCGAATCAACAAACGAAAAACAAATTGCAGAAACACTGGCAGAGCAGCTAGGCGACCTAGGCTTCACCGTGCACAAGCTTCCAGTGCCTAAGCACATTTCTAACGGCTTTAACCTATACGCCCGTTTAGACGGCAAAAAAGACGGCTCTATCCTAATGAGCTGTCATATGGATACGGTCACTCCAGGCATTGGCATTGAGCCAATCATCGAAGACGGTGTTATCCGTTCAAAAGGCAATACGATTCTTGGTGGCGATGATAAATCTGGTATTGCTGCTATCATGGAAGCCGTTCGTTGTATTCAAGCGGAAAACCGTGAGCACAAAACGTTAGAACTTGCTTTCACCGTGTATGAAGAAGGCGGCTTATTCGGTTCACAATACTTCGATATGTCACATGTCAATTCAACGGAAGCAATCGTGTTAGACACAGGTGGCCCTATTGGCACCATTGTGACCGCAGCCCCAGGCCAGCAAAAAATCATGGCAAAAATCAAAGGTCGACCAGCACACGCAGGGCTTGCGCCAGAAGAAGGCATCAGTGCGATCATGGTGGCGGCAGATGCCATCAACCAAATGAAGCTGCTTCGCATCGACGAAGAAACGACAGCCAACATCGGTATGGTTAACGGCGGTCAGGCCACAAACATTGTTATGCCTGAATTAAAAATCGTGGCAGAAGCACGCTCCCTGAATGGCGATAAACTAGATGCTCAGGTCAATCATATGATCTCAACATTAGAGTCTGTCTGTAAAAAACACGGTGCAGAAGTCGAAATTGAATCTAGCCGAGCCTATGACGCTTTTGTTATTGAAGAAAACCACCCACACGTAAACGCTATAAAAGCAGCATTTTCAGAGTTGGGAATTGACGCCTTCACAAAAGGCACTGGCGGCGGTAGCGATGCCAACAACTTTAACAAGAAAGGTCTCACAACTGTCAACCTTTCAACTGGCATGGCAAAAGTACACACGACAGAAGAGTTTATCGCGGTAAGTGATATGGTCAAAATCACTGAGTTCGTGAAACATTTCCTAGTCAGTTAACGTCGTGCCTTTTGAAGAGCAGACTGACTATCTTCCCCTTCTAGCCTGTGCTTGAAGGGGATTTTAATTTGTATCGAAGCAAAATTACTTCCCGTCATGCCAACTTGATATCAGATCTTCAAAGAAATTCCCCTAGCTCACTTTTTGAGACCAGACAGCTCAACACCTGACCCCCTGTTACAGTAATGTTAAAACTCGATTGTGTAGACAATTTATACAATATACATTTTTGACATCTTTCAGGATGAAAAGAGTGAGACAAGGATGAAATTACCTAAGTTGCTTTTATTAGCGTCGATGATGAGTCCAATACTGGCAACATCAAGCTATGCCGCACCGCATCCCGCAGGTGTGACCCTCGATGAGATACAAGAAATTACGCTAAACAATGGAGCTAAAGTTACTTCTATTGACCCAGCCAAGCAAGCCGCAGAGCCCGCTTTTAATCTCGGTCGAGACCTGTTTGAAGGTCTGGTCATTCAAGATAAGCAAGGTAAAACCATTCCTGGTGTTGCTGAGTCTTGGTCAGTCAATGACAACAATACGGTTTATACCTTCCACTTACGTGATGCAAAATGGTCAAATGGCGAAACGGTCACTGCACAAGATTTTGTCTACAGCTGGCAACGCTTACTGAATCCAAGCACTGCTTCACCATACGCTTGGTTTGCGGCCATTCCAAATATCGAAAACTCGCAAGCGATTATGAAGGGCGACGCCGCACCCGAGTCTTTGGGCGTGAAGGCGCTGGATGAAAAAACGTTCCAGGTAACACTAGAAGAGCCTATTCCCTTCTTTACGAAACTATTAAGTCATCCAGTGCTTGCCCCCGTTCATAAAGCGACCATTGAAAAACATGGCAACCGTTGGACCCAGCCAGAACATATAGTTACAAATGGTGCGTTTACTGTCTCTGAATGGAAAGTTAACGAAAAACTGGTGATGGTTAAAAATCCACATTATTGGGACGCAAGCAATGTAGTGCTGGAAAAAGTCACCTGGCTACCAATTGGTGATGCAAACGTAGTGCTAAACCGCTACCTAGCTGGTGAGATAGACCAAGCGGTTTCCATTCCTGCCGCTCAGAAGAAAAAGTTAATTCAACAACGCCCACAAGAAGTGGCAAGCACCAGTGCGTCTCTTGGCTCCACATTCTATTACCTCAACACTCAACAAGGGCCAACAAAAGACGTGCGGGTTCGTAAAGCCCTCTCATATGCCATTGACCGTCAACTGTTAACGAGTGCTATTTTGAGAAACGGTGGGGTTCCAATGTATACCCTTGTGCCACCTCAAACAGATGGTTTTAAATCTCACACTCCTGAGTTCGCAACTTGGAACCGCCATAAACGTATCGAAAAAGCGCAGCAATTACTGTCAGAAGCTGGATACGATAAAAGCAATCCGCTTAAGTTAACGTTTACCGTACCAACTTTCTCGATGGACGTAAAAATGGCAACCACCATGGCAGGCATGTGGAAAAGCCGATTGGGTGCGCAAGTCACGATAAAACAGCTAGAACCGAAAGTGTTCTACGCACTTAAAGAGCCGACCGACATTACTCGCGGCGGCTGGACAGCCGACTACAATGAAGCCTCTACGTGGTTAGATATCTTTGTTTCTAATGGCGAGTACAACGATTCTCGTTATAACAACCCGCAATACGACGAGTTAATGGCTCGCTCAAAGACCATGAGCAACCCATCAGAACTGTATCTACAAGCAGAAAGCATGCTGATTGAAGACATGGCCATTATTCCTATTTATCGTCCGGGTAACGATCAATACCTCATCAAGCCTTACGTGGGCGGCTACGAACTGACAAACCCTGAGTCGTCGTACTACCGCAAGAATGTCTATGTAAAAGCCCACTAAAAGCATGTTTTCGGTCTGAGTCGGCAAGTTCAATGTTTACTTGCCGTTCCTCATATCTCTCGGTGGAGAAGGCAACCTGAGCTCAGACCATTTTTTATTCATAACCGTTCGAAGTGATTTCGGATGACCAAAGGATGATGGATCATGATTTGGTACATTGTTAAGCGATTAGCTATCGCTATCCCCACGCTTCTATTCATCGCACTCGTATCATTTTGGCTGATGCACATTGCACCAGGTGGGCCATTTGATATGGAACGGCCTATGCCAGAGGTGGTACGTGCGAATATCGAAGCAAAATTCCATTTGGACCAGCCCTTCCTTACTCAGTTTTGGATTTACATTGGTAATTTCATACAAGGAGATCTCGGTCCGAGCTTCGTTTATCAAGACTTCAGTGTTACACAGCTCGTCGCACAATCATGGCCAGTTTCAGCAGTATTAGGCGTACTCTCCTTTTGCATTTCCGTTCCACTTGGCATGTTGCTTGGCACCATTGCGGCATTGAACCGAAATAGCCGCCTAGATTACGGCCTGATGACACTTTCGATGACTGGAGTTGTGGTTCCGGCTTTCGTGCTTGCTCCAGTTTTAGTCATGATCTTCGCCATTCAGCTCGGCTGGTTCCCTGCTGGTGGTTGGGAAGGAGGAAAGCTGGCTTTTCTTGTTCTTCCCGTGCTCAGCCTGGCGATTGGCTCCATTGCGAGTATTGCACGCGTCATGCGTGGCGCAATGATTGAAACACTCAACCAACCATACATTCGAACGGCAAAGGCCAAAGGTTTGTCCACAACCTACATTTTATTCCATCATGCTTTGCGACCATCCCTTATTCCCGTCGTTGCGATGCTCGGCCCTGCGTTTGTGTCTGTTGTGACAGGCTCGGTGATTATCGACATTTTCTTTGGTACAGGTGGCATGGGACAACACTTTGTGTCTGGTGCTCTCAACCGCGACTACGGCCTAGTAATGGGCATTACTCTGATTGTCGCTTCACTCACTATCTTCTTTAACCTTGTGGTCGACTTGCTATATACGATTATCGACCCTCGTATACGCGTTTAGGAGTACGGCATGTTAACGATCAAAAAACTGGATACACAAGCTCTTCAAGATCAAGTCGTCGACAATATTGAAGCCGTCGAAGGTCGCAGTCTTTGGCAGGATGCATGGACTCGATTTCGTAAAAACAGAGCCGCGATGACATCAGTGTATGTTTTGGCGTTCATTACCTTATGCATCACCTTCGGCCCCTCTCTTGCCGCTTTTGGCCATGATGAAATTGACTGGGAAGTGCTCATCGATCCATACGAGCTAGGAAAACCTTCACTGAGCAGTGGTCATTACTTTGGTACCGATGATCTCGGGCAAGATGTTTTCGCTCGCACGATGCAAGGTGGCAGGCTCTCTATTTTGGTAGGTTTTGTTGGCGCCTTAGTCGCCGTTGTTATTGGTACGATTTGGGGAAGTATTTCCGGCTATCTTGGCGGCGTTGTCGATAGCGTAATGATGCGCATTATTGAGGTGCTCGATTCGGTGCCATTTATGTTTATGGTTATCCTGTTTGTTACCCTTTTTGGCAACAACATCTACCTGATTTTTATCGTGATCGGAATGGTATCTTGGCTGGGCATTGCCCGTGTTGTACGTGGCGTCACCTTCGGTCTAAAAAAGCGAGAGTTCATCGAAGCCGCACACTCTATTGGGGTTTCTAAATTGACAATTGTCCGACGCCATGTTCTGCCTAATGTTCTTGGGATCGTGATGGTTTATTCCTCCTTAATGGTACCAGGATTCATTATGTTCGAATCGTTTTTGAGCTTCTTAGGGCTTGGTGTTCAACCACCAGACACGAGCTGGGGAATCCTAATTTCCGAAGGCGCAAAAACGATTGACGTTGCATTGTGGATGCTGCTTTTTCCCTCTCTGTTTTTAGTTGCCACCCTCTTTTGTTTTAACTTCATCGGCGATGGCTTGTGTGATGCTCTTGACCCGAAAGACCGATAAGGACAAACCCATGCTATCTATTGAAAACATGAACGTGCGCTTCGATACGCCAGATGGGCAAGTGCAAGCGGTCAGTAATCTCTCCTACTCGATTAAAGCGGGCGAAACTCTTGGGATTGTTGGGGAATCAGGTTCGGGAAAAAGCCAGTCTGTTTTCGCATTAATGGGGTTAACCGCGGATAACGGCGCCGTGTCTGGAAGCGCAATGTTCCACGGTGATGATTTACTCGCGATGTCTAAAAAGCAGCTCAACCGCATCCGTGCAGAGAAAATCGGAATGATCTTTCAAGATCCGATGACGTCACTCAACCCATTTATGAAAATTGGCAAACAGCTTTGTGAAGTTCTCATGATTCATAAAGGAATGACCCGAAAACAAGCAAAAATTGAATCGATTCACATGTTGGATGCGGTGCGTATTCCCTCTCCCGAAACTAGGATGAATCAATACCCTCACGAATTATCTGGCGGAATGCGTCAGCGAATCATGATAGCGATGGCCTTGTTGTGTAAGCCCGAGTTGTTAATTGCAGACGAACCAACCACCGCGTTAGATGTAACCGTTCAAGCTCAAATTTTGACGCTATTACGAGACTTACAACAAGAGTTCAATACGGCTATTTTACTGATCACTCACGATATGGGCGTCGTCGCCGAGATGTGTGATCGCGTATTGGTCATGTATGGTGGTCAAAAAATGGAGCAATCAGATACCGAGACATTGTTCGCTCAACCTGCGCACCCCTACACTCAAGGCCTGCTAAAGGCGATTCCTTCCATCACTGAAGATATGCCGCGTTTACCAACCATCCCAGGTAACCCACCAAGTGCGTTGATTAACCATCAAGGGTGTCCGTTTAAAGAGCGGTGCGAGCATCGAGAGACGCGTTGCCAATACGAAACCCCACGGTTTTCTCCATTAAACACGAGCCAGTCCATTGCCTGTCACGTTAAAGCACCCAGTGTTATCACTCCCATTCAAATAAAAGCTTAAGGAGGCGTTATGAATAAAAAAGAAGTCCTCATGTCTGCTCGTGATTTAAACGTCCACTTTCCTGTTTCACGTCATCTTATTCCAAGTCGACGTAAAATCGTGAAAGCGGTCAATGGTATCGACTTAGATGTTTACCGAGGTGAGACACTTGGCATTGTGGGGGAATCAGGCTGCGGAAAATCAACACTTGCTCGCGCCTTACTTCGCTTAATTGAACCTACACATGGCGAGTTGACTTGGAAAGGTCAAGACATGCTCGGGTTTAGTAAAAAAGAGCTTTCCTCTCGACGCAGAGAATTTCAGATGGTGTTTCAAGACCCATCCGCTTGTTTGAATCCGAGGTTAACCATCTCAGAATGCATCGCCGAACCACTGCTCACCCACGAGCCAAAGCTTAAACGGGCAGAGGTAGAAAAGCGTGTCATCGCTATGATGGATAAAGTGGGTCTCTTGGCGAGCCAGCGAAACCGCTATCCACATGAATTTTCCGGAGGTCAATGCCAGCGTGTGGGCATTGCCAGAGCATTAATTCTCAATCCAGATTTGGTCGTGTGTGATGAACCCGTTAGTGCACTAGATGTCTCCATACAAGCTCAGGTCATCAATCTTCTAGATGATCTTAAACAAGAAATGGGGTTAACACTGGTGATGATTGCGCATGACTTAAGCGTGGTGCGCCATATCAGCGACCGCGTTATGGTGATGTATCTTGGTAAACCTATGGAAGTAGGACGTTACGATCAAGTATTTGATGATGCTCAACACCCCTACACCAAAGCACTGTTATCTGCTGTCCCGATAGCTAATCCGCAATTAGCACGTGACCGTGAAATACAACTATTGCCCGGCGATCTTCCTTCTCCACTTAACCCACCGAGCGGTTGCGTTTTTCGTACTCGATGCCCAGAAGCAACAGAAGTATGCGGGCAACAGAACCCAATAAAAACAGGCTCGGAGCAGCATCATATCTATTGCTCAAATATGACTTTAGGAACCATTTAATGAACAATACTAACTCAGTAAACCAACGCCTTACGTTATTGCGTGAGGCAATGTCCTTTCACAACGTGTCTGCATATATCGTGACCAACAATGACCCACATAACAGTGAATACTCAGCGGATCATTGGTTAGCGCGAAGCTGGATTTCAGGTTTTACCGGCTCAGCAGGCGATGTCGTCATTACCCAACAAGGTGGTGGCCTGTGGACTGATGGTCGTTACTATATTCAAGCTGAAGAACAGTTACACGGCACAGGACTTGAACTGTTTAAAGCCAAACAACCAGAAACGCCGACAGTTGCCAAATGGCTGGCTACCACGCTACCAGAAAACAGTATTATCGCGGTTGACGGGCGCGCCATCAGTTACGCTTTTTATCAAGGCCTCAAACAAACCTTTGAAGCGAAAAACATTAAGATCATTCTCGACCTGGATTTACTCACACCGATTTGGCTTGAAAGACCACCTCGCCCAAGTGCACCCGTATTCGAGCACCCCACCGCTTTTGCTGGCGTTGACACTGAAAATAAGTTAGCGAGAATCCGTTCTTGGTTAACCGAGAACCAAGTAGATAGCTTATTAGTGTCAACGCTAGATGATGTCATGTGGACAATGAATATTCGAGGTGGTGATACGAATTACTGCCCAGTTTCTGAAGCCTATCTAGTCGTAGAGCAATCACTTGCGACACTGTTTATTGATAAAGCCAAACTGCCTCAAGACGTTGAAAGAGCGCTGACCGATCAGAGTGTACACATTCGCCATTACAACTACGTAAGTCAGTATTTGAATCAGCAATGTGAGGGATTATCGCTCGCTTTTAACCCGACCCACACAGACAGCTTATTGGTGAGTTCGATTGAAGGGAATGTGAATCTAAAGCCAATGGCTTGCCCTGTAACGGCAATGAAGGCCATAAAAAATGCGACCGAGCTAACTAGCCTAGAACAGGCATTAACAGATGATGGTGTGGCAATCGTAAGGTTTATGAACTGGCTCGAAGAGCAAGTTCCAAGCGGACTCGTTACAGAATTGTCTGCTGAGGCACAACTGAATCACTATCGCCGTCAAACCCGACATTATGTGAGTGACAGTTTCCGCACTATCGCAGGCTTCGCAGCTCACGGGGCAAAAATGCATTATGCCGCCGATGAAGAAAGCAATGCGGCAGTCAATGAAAGCAACTTCTTTCTCGTCGATTCTGGTGGCCAATACCTTGGCGGGACAACAGACATCACCCGTACTTTCCACTTCGGGTCACCGACCATTAAGCAGCGCAAAGATTATACCTTGGTGCTCAAAGCGGTCATCCGACTGACTCAGACTCGATTCATGAAAGGCTCTACGGGTGCCAATCTTGATATCATGGCGCGTGGCGTCTTATGGCAACATGGTATTGATTACAAGTGCGGCACTGGACACGGCGTGGGCGTTTGCTTGAATGTTCACGAAGGCCCACAAAATTTCTCGCAAAGCCACCACGAGGTTGAACTAAAACCGGGTATGGTCATTACTAATGAGCCAGGCGTTTATCGCGAAGGTGAGTACGGGGTAAGAATAGAGAACATTCTTAAAGTTGTAGAAGTAGAACAAAATGAGTTCGGCACGTTTTACGGTTTTGAGACCATCACTCTTGCTCCAATTGCGACCAACGCCCTTGATTTATCAATGCTAGATCAAGCAGAGCTAGACTGGCTCAATCATTACCATTCACGAGTCTATCAAGCACTTAGCCCTTTTCTTGATACGCAAGATAAAAACTGGCTTCAACGCACAACCCAACTTATTGAGAAATAGGATATCAGCAAGCTTTATAACGTTTTCATTTTCATCTCAAACTCCTTGTTTGCCAGCCTTCGGGCTGGTTTTTTTATAGAGATAACGGCGTGAAAAACAAAAACGCCCCGCAATGTTAGCGAGGCGATCAATTAAATTAAAATGATGCAGTTAAAATGCCCTACTGACGACACTTCTGAGCATCAAAATCAACGACGATGGCGGCATTCTCAAAGTCACCAGAGACTTTAACGTAGCCCCAGTAGTTACTCTGATTTGACAACGTAATACACTCTCCATTACCAATATTATCTGACCACCCGTGAAGATTAGCACCATCCGGCCAACCAGAGTTACTGTATTCAAGCTTTAGGTTGCCCATACCGTTCCCCGTCGTTATCGCCAGATTTGAGCTCTCATTCACCGCTGGCACGCTTAGCCAAATGGTTTGTTGATTTGCCAAGCAAACGGGCTCTCCTGCTGTTAGGCGCCCACCGCTTACTTTACTTTGCACCGCGCAGTCTTGTGGCAATGTGTCATTACCGCCCAACGTTGAGATAACAACACTATGAGTGGCGGTTGCCGTCAAGCCTTCACTGTCTGTCACACTTAGACTGACCGAATACTCCCCTTCACTCCCATATTGGTGCGTCGGCTTGGTTTGTGTACTTGTCGAGCCATCACCGAAGTCCCATAAGACGCTGACGATCTTCCCGTTTGGGTCTGTACTGTTTTCACTGCTAAATGTAATGCTTTCACCGACTTTCCCCTTGTTGTTTGCGGTTATGACTGCATTAGGTGCACCATTTGAGACAAGGGCTTGCTGCCACTGCTCAAACTCACTTTGATATAAATTCGCCCATTGGGTGATCGTTGCTTTGTAATTGCTCCAATTCCCTTGGCGTGTTTCCACCAGCATTTGGTTTACGTCATCTTTATGATTTTCAAACATAAAACGTACAGCTAAGTACCCCCAACGATAAATTCGATCGACATCAAACCCATCATAAGTAGTCTCGAAAATCTCACTTAAGGTATATGTCGAGCCGTCTAAAATCGTCTCAAGTGCTGCTTGGTTGTCATTTTCTTGAGCGACATACTCTGCAATGCCTTCACTCAACCACACTATTTTTTCAGTTGGATGACTAAACCCTCCATAGAGATCAAATCGACCATCTAAGTAATGCACGTATTCGTGCTCTAAGTTCCAGACAAAGTGATCCGCGTTCGCATAAGAGGCTTCATAAGCAATAAAGTTGGGAATATTCCCCGGCTGGGAAGGATCGCCTTCCAAGTACATACCGCCATTGTCAGTACTAATATCGAAAATTGGCCCTGCGTACTTACCATAATCGGTGCTTGAATCGAAGATATTGACTTGGAGCTGAGTATTGTGGTCATCTTTTACTGGCTGTTCACCAGTTTCTAATGACTGATGAAAGTAACCCTCTTCGTAACCCATTTTAGAACATGCGGCCGCGTGTTGCTCTTGCGTCATATTCTGGGACAATATTCGAATTGTTGGACTACAAGTATAAGTTTGCGATAGCACTAAGCCTTTTAGCTCAGTTTCGAAATTACAAATTCCGAACTCACTACAATCTGCGTAATATGAGGCAGTGTCCGCCGCCGCAAGCCAAACCGCGTCACCCCGACCATACATTTCATACTGTTCAAAGATTCGACTCAGCTGACTCTTCACAACAGAACTCGCGTTACCCGTATACTTGGTCAAACGCCCGAGCTCTCGCCCCGCATTCGCGGCCATGAACTCATCTTCAGCACCGATTGATGATGCCCTCAGAGCAAAATCGCCTAAAGCTTTGGCAAGGTCCGTTTGGTTGCCAATTATTTGCACAAATTGCTCGTTCCACTGCCCACCAAACAAAATAGTGAAAACACCGTTAACTGCATTGCGCATATACCAGTGCTGGGCGTATTGATCATTCCAACGTGTAAGCCACTGGGTCACTTGCGGTAAGTACGCGTGCTGCAAGCCCGCACTATCCATAGTGATGATGACTTCACTAAGCACTTTGCCGTGACGGTCGCTGTTCTCATAGAAGTTTGCGTTATTAACAAACGCATCCACGGATTCTTTCACCGCTGGGGTAACCCATTCAATAAATGAGATGTTGTCATTGTAAAACTCGGCGTAATAACCCGCGCGCAAGTATAAGAAAAACGTTTCGAGTTCATCGCTCCCGCCACCTGTATACCCCTTCGCCAATGTCGTAGTGCGCTTCGCAATGTTGTACATATGATCGGAGCTAAATACCGACTCCTGAATCCGACTTTCAGCAGAGAATAACTGGTTCACGCACGTCGCGCCCTGACTTAAAATTTCGCTGATCAATTGGTTACTGCTTTCGGTAACCAATGCTTCCAAATCACAAGCAGTGCTCGACTCATCAAGGCTTTCAAGTGACTGTACTCGAGTTGCCTTGGAGGGCTGAATAGGGAGAGTTGCGGTTGGTTGGTATTCAACTCGATTGGATTCAACACCGTGTGTATGAGCCGAATGTGCATGTTGCTCTGTAACTTGAGAAACTGGCTCGCTTAACGCAAATACGCCAGTGCTGGTTAATGTTGTCGCAATCGCGACACTCAAAGTCTTCAGTTCCATCTAATTTCTTCTATATTGAGTTTTCCTTAAATGCATTACGTCTTTTGCATCGCCACTGCCCTTATTACTGCAAGAGCATCTCCATATAATCTACTCGCAAGACAAGATGAAACATTTTGTTAACAACTGAACGTGACGGTGTCAGTTTTTGGTACTCGAGTTGCCGTTGCACGAGCTTGCCAGAAATCGATTTGCTTTAGTAATATTGATCAACTAGTTGTTTATCTTTCCATTCAAATATCTTTTATTGCTCCTCACAAAAGCGATAAAATGGTTTCTTTTCTTTTTGCTAAACAACTCCTATGACCGACGCTGATATTGAGCTACAACATCTTTGGTTAGAAGTCCAAGCCGAACGCTGGCAAAACCTGCCACGCTTTTTATTCAGTTACTACTGCTACAAGCACAACCTTGTCAGTAAAACCAACAAAGTTTGTTGGGAGACGGCACGTGCAAGACTGCCCGCTTCAACCTCAATAAAAGAGCGAAAAAAGGCGGTGGTTGAACCGTTAGTCTCTGAGGAAACCGTCGTTGGGTTATTGAAATCCATCAGCAAAGATGGGGAAATGACGTTTAACGTGATGGTAACCACACTTAATGCGTTTTTGCACTATGTTGTGATTAGCAAGGAAGAGAAAGCCCGACTTAAACCAAACATGCCAGCTAGTTGGTATCAGCGATCAAACAAGTCGCCTTTGGCACGTTTCGAGCAGGCTGGCATTAATCTACAGGAGTGACATGTCAGTCATCGCTGATGATAAACACAAAAGACAAGCGCCTACAATGAGGCGCATTTGGTCAAAAATTGAGGAGCACCTAAACAAAAGTGCGTAGCGAGCAACAAAGAAAAAGTTTGGTTATTCTTGAATGCCTCGAATGCGTACATTACGCCTACGTAGAACTTCTAAAGTCACGAGCAAACACACCGACATAAAAATCAGCAACGTAGCGACCGCCAATATAGTCGGACTGATTTGCTCTCGAATTCCTGACCACATCTGCCTAGGAACGGTTTTTTGTTCTGCCCCAGTCAGGAATAACGCCACCACAACCTCGTCGAACGAAGTGCCAAAAGCAAACAAGCCGCCAGAAATCATCCCCGGACGAATCAGAGGAAAGGTAATGTGTCTGAAAGTATAAACAGGGTTTGCTCCTAAGCTAGCCGCCGCTTTTACCAAGCTATGGTCAAAGCCGCTTAACGTCGCAGTAACGGTAATGACGACAAAAGGCGTACCTAACGCAGCGTGTGCCAAAATGACGCCTAAATAAGTTTGTGATAAGCCAAGGCGTGTGTAGAAAAAGTACATCGCAGCAGCAGAGATAATGACTGGTACGATCATGGGTGAGATCAACAGCGCCATAATCGTATTGCGAAAAGGCAAGTTACTACTTGCTAAACCCAACGCCGCCAGAGTTCCTAGCCCTGTTGCAACGAGTGTCGCCATAAAAGCAATAAACGTGCTGTTTTTCAGCGCCAACAGCCACTGATCACTAGTAAACATTTCTTGATACCAGCGAGTAGAATACGCTGCCGAGTCAAGGTTTAACATCCCCTCGGTAAAAGTAAAGTAAGGCGTTGCATTAAACGATAACGGGATGATGGTCAGAATTGGAGCGATTAAAAAGAACAGCACCACCCCACAAAAAGCTAAGTAACCTGCGTAAGCAACTCGCTCTACTTTTGATGCATAGTTTGGTAATGCCATGGTTATCCCCCTACCTTAAGGTTGTTAATGCCAACCACACGGTTGAACATATAAAACAGAACCAGTACAACGAACAAAAGCAGTCCACCCAATGCGCCAGCCATCCCCCAGTTCAGTGATGTCTGCATATGATAGGCAATCATATTGGAGATCATCTGTCCGCTTCTTCCACCAACCAAAGCGGGCGTAATGTAGAAGCCAATAGAAAGAATGAAAGTAAGCAAGGCCCCCGCACCTATCCCCGGTAACGTAAGCGGCATATAAACTTTGATGAACGCAATGAAAGGCGTCGCGCCTAGAGAACGAGCGGCACGGAAATAAGTTGGGCTAATTCCTTTCATTACGCTATACAGAGGCAGGATCATAAAAGGCAACAGAATGTGCACCATAGACACCACCGTTCCGAAGGTATTGTGAATCATCTGAATTCGCTCAGAAGTAAAACCCGACCAAATAAGGAGATCATTAATGACCCCTTGGTTTTGCAGCAGAACAATCCAAGACGTGGTTCTGACTAATAATGATGTCCAAAATGGCAGCAGCACAATGATTAAAAGTAAGTTCGCGCGCTTATCAGGTAAATTGGCAAGCAGGTAAGCAACGGGGTACGCCATCACCAAACAAATTAAGGTGATTGAAATAGACATCCAAAAAGTTTTAAAGAAAAGGTCGACGTATATTTGGCGTTTTTCTGGTTGGGGTTCAATGTCTCCAAACTCATTCACTTGCAAGTCTAGCGCTGCAAGATAGTGACTGAATGTTAATGCGCCACTAAGATTCTTAAACGCCGCCCAATATTTAGGATTAGCCCAACGCTTATCCAGCTTAGCTAGCTGTGTCACCGAGCTCGGCAGCGACGTCAAACGAGACAACTTTCTGCCGGTTTTCATGAGTAAACTGCGCATACCAGACTCTTCAATATTCATCCGGTTGGCTATTTTCGGCAGCTCTTTGCTTTGATAAAGCGCAAGTACTTCAACAGAGAATGCCTCAATGACTTCTTGATGAGGCTGACCTTGATAATCCCAACTTTCTAAGGCTTGAATAGTTTGTGGTAGTGACAGGGATATTTCTCGGTTATCCACGCTTCGATAAAGCATGTCGAGGATAGGAAAAGCAAACGTAAGCAGAATAAAACACACCAATGGCGTTGTGAGCATAATGGAGCGAAGCTTTTTTCGGCGCTCGGCCTTTTGCAACTGCGCTTTCAAATTGGTTTCTTGCTCATGAACTTGGCGTTCGATTTCCAATACAGAATCTAATGCGGTTAGCTCTCGACTCATGCTGCTACCTCGCTACTTTGAGTTTGTGTCCCATCAAGAGCATGGCAATCGTCACTTTGCCAACCAATACGACAAATTGAGCCAGGCGTTAACTGCAAGTGTTTACGATTATCGTTAGGTACTTTAACGATGAAGTGACCAACGCTCTCTACTTCGACGACCAGACGATAATGATCACCGTGATAAATCAATTCTCGTAGGACGCCCGAGACTTGGTTCTCACAAGACGCTTTCTCTGGTTGAATAACAATCTTTTCTGGTCGAATGGAAAGTGTTGTTCTCTGCCCTTGCTCAGAGACTCTGACAGGTTTCGCAGTAAATAACTCTTTCCCAACGAGCACTTGGCAATACTTTCCGTCCCACTCTTTGACTAAACCTGAGAGTTGGTTGTTTTCTCCGATAAACTGCGCAACAAACGTATTACTCGGAGATTCATAAAGCTCGGTTGGTGTCGCGAGTTGTTGCACTTCGCCGTGATTAAAAACCGCAATACGGTCGGACATAGTGAGAGCTTCGTCTTGATCGTGCGTCACATACAAAATGGTAATGCCAAGCTTTTCATGCAAATGTTTAATTTCCATCTGCAT
Source organism: Vibrio sp. 1731 (assembly GCF_033339955.1). NCBI lineage: Bacteria > Pseudomonadati > Pseudomonadota > Gammaproteobacteria > Vibrionales > Vibrionaceae > Vibrio > Vibrio sp. 1731. Next base: position 339,292 of record NZ_JAWOVO010000001.1, read on the forward strand.
TTGCTCACGCAGCTGCTTATCTAACGCGCCTAGTGGTTCATCCATCAACACGAGTTTAGGCTCAAACACTAATGCTCGCGCTAACGCAACACGCTGTTGTTGACCACCTGATAACTGCTTCGGGTATCGAGTCGCAACATGCTCAAGCTCGACCATTTCTAATACACTCTGAACTTTGCTTTGAATCGTGTCACTGTCGAGTTTTCGCACCTTTAAAGGAAACGCAAGATTCTCAGCAATGGTCATATGTGGAAACAACGCATAGTTTTGAAACACCATACCAATATCGCGCTTGTGCGGCGCGAGATGATTGACAGGAACGCCATCGATATAAATGTCTCCACCGGTCGCAGTTTCAAAGCCTGCTAGCATCATCAAGCAAGTGGTCTTGCCCGATCCTGACGGCCCCAACATAGTAACGAACTCTCCAGGAGTAATATCTAAGTTGAAGTCTTTCACCACCAAATTAGTGCCATCGTAGGTTTTCTTAACGTGTTGAAAGCTGACATAGTCCTTGTTTTCCGTGCTCATGACTTCCCTCTTCTCATTTTTTGAATATTACGAATGAGTAGAGCGTCAGTTAACGCTCTACTAAACAGCACAATTACAGATTGTATTTGGATAGGTCTAAGCGGGTTTCTAACGCATGTTCAACCATTTGAATGACTTGTTGACGCTCTTCACCTTGTAAGAGTTGGCGTGGCGCACGAACTTGTTCAGAGCCACGTCCGCAGACTTGCTCGGCCAATTTTATGCACTGAACCAGCGTAGGAATGGTGTCTAAACGCAATAGGGGTAAGAACCAACGGTAGATCTCTAACGCTTCAGCATAACGACCTTGGCTTGCCAGTTTATAAATCGCGACGGATTCTTCTGGGAATGCGTTGGTTAAACCAGAAATCCAGCCGGTCGCACCTAGCATCAATGATTCAAGAGCGATGTCATCAACACCACTGAACACGGTAAAGCGGTCATCAAATTTATTGTAAAGCTCAGTGATACGACGAGTATCAGTGGTCGACTCTTTGATAGCTACAATACTTTCAAACTCAGCCAGTTTCGCCATAATATCGAGGTTTACATCGACACCATAAGCAACCGGGTTGTTGTAAATCATGATTGGCATTTCTGGCGTTGCTTCTGCTAGCGTGCGGTAATATTCGAACGTTTCGCTCTCAGACGTGCGGTAAACCATGGCAGGCATCACCATACAACCATCGATACCAATTTTGTGCGCATCCTGCATGTAATCAACAGCTGCTGTGGTAATAGACTCTGCTGTACCAGCAATCAAAGGCACACGGCCATTTACGACTTCTTTTGCCGCTTGCAAGACCTGGCGTTTCTCCTCCGGGTACAACGCACAGTTCTCACCGACAGTACCCAAGCAGATAATGCCATTCACACCATCTTTAATTTGGTTATCTATAACAGTTTGCGTTGCGTCTAAGTCGATTGACTGATCTTGACGGAATTGCGTACTGACCGCCGGATAAACACCTTTCCAATCAATTTTCATGAACTACCTTCCTTATATGTATATTGTATGCAATTTAAATGAACGAGCGAAAATGCTCAGACATGGCTATCTATGCCATTTTCTAACAACACCGCCTTTACAGCGGCCAAATCAGCCAAAGCACTGCCAACTGATTTGTATAAAGTAATGACCTCATCGTTTTGACGTCCTGAGATTTGTTGGGCGCAAAGCTGCGGTAATTCCCCTTTGATATCGTCTGAAGTGAACACGCCCTCTTGAATTGGAATGAGAAGATCGCCCGCTTCGGCTAATACATTAATACGGCTATCAACATACACCTGTGCTCGTTGCACTGCTTTAGAGTCGCATTCACGCTTGTCCAAATCATGATTACCGACCAAATCAATATGGGTGCCCTGCAGCACGTCTGCGCCATTAAACAAAGGCTCTGCTGATGCGGTAATACAGCTGATGATGTCAACGTGTTTGATAACGTGGTCCACTTTTTCTACGACTGAAACACGGAACCGACGCTCATCAGGAAGCGATTGATACTCTGAAGATGACACAATGGCATCTACCGTCGCCTCGGCTTTGTCTGAGTTACGCCCCCAAATATAAACCTGCTTAAGTGGGCGAACCGCAGCGTATGCCCACGCAAAATAAGGCGCAAGATTGCCCGTTCCGCAGATCAACAGACGATCAGCACCGGGACGCGCCAAATAGTCCGCTGCCAACGCAGAAGCTGCGGCGGTGCGCCAAAACGTTAAAACTTTACCGTCCACGAGTGCGAGCGGCTCACCATCGTTTCGTCTAAAAACAAGCAGCTTAGATGCAAGCGTATCTTTTCCTTGCTCGGGGTTATGCGGGAAATACGTAAAGGCTTTCACCGCAATTAACTCCTGGTTCCAAGCAGGAAGTAGCGCAAACGCCTCGTATTCTCCCTCTTCTAAGGGCATGACTCGGCGTTGAGGTATTGTTGCTGGCCGCGAGTACATTTCACGCATCGTTTCAATAAGAGACTTCATTGTTAAACATTGCGCGACTTGCTGTGCTTCGATGACTTTCATCATTTCTCCGAAAACATAAATACAGTTGAGGAAAAGTACGGAACCTCGCTTATGGATGAAAACTCGGCCCCATACAAAAATTAACGCCTAGTTAAGCAGCCAGGTGTTGAACTCTTCATTGAGTTCATCCGCGTAGTCTGACCACCATTCATCGTTAATCAGGAAGGCGGTTTGGAAGTTTTGAGGTGCGGTAGGAAGGTTCGCTAAAATGTCTGGGTTCACCTCCGCCGAAGACGACTTACGCGTAGGCCCATAGGCAACGTACTTAGCTTGATCAGCTAATGGTTTTGTTCCTGAAGAAAAAGCAATAAAGTCCAATGCAAGCTTTGTGTTCTCACTCCCTTTAGGTATCGCCCATCCATTCATGTAACCCATTTGACGGTCCCATATAATCCGAAATGGTTGACCTTCATCTTTACGGGCATTGTGGATTCGGCCGTTAAACGCCGAGGCGATCACCACTTCTTTGTCTGCAAGCATTTGAGGTGGCTGGGCACCTGTTGTCCACCACAGTACTTCTGATTTGATCGTATCCAACTTAGCAAAAGCACGCTCACGCCCCGCTTCGGTTTCGAGCAGGCTGTAGACCTCTTCTGGCTTTACACCATCAGCCAATAGTGCCCACTCAAGATTGCCCTGAGGTTGTTTTTGCAATGCACGTCGACCTGGAAAAGTTTTTAGGTCAAAAAGATCGGTCAACTTGCTTGGCAAAGCCTTACCTTTAAACGCGTCTTCGTTCACCGCTAATACAGTGGACACAACGATGGTATTGATTGCGCATTCGTGAATCGCACCATCAATAAAATCCTCTTGTGCTGGTGTTCCATCTGCGCCCGGAGGCAAAATACTTGGGCTCACTGGTTCTAATAGCCCTTCTGCACAACCACGAACAATGTCCGGCTTGTCGAGAGAAACCAAATCCCAGCGCACATTGTTCGCTTCCACCTGTGCTTTAATTTCGGCTAATCCGCCGCTGAAATCCTCGGATACGATCTCAACACCTGTTTTTTTAATGAAAGGCTTATGATATGCCTCCACTTGGCTCTTGGTGAATGCACCACCCCAAGATACGACCGTCAATTTGTCTTCAGCATAAGCAGAGGTCCCCAACAGCATTCCTGAGATCAACAGCGCCAATGGTGCTTTGGTCATTCGTGACATGTTTTACTCCTTTTGGTTGTTTTTCTGGAGGCATCCGAGTACGGCTGTTGGATACCAGTTTTTGTTAAAATTAAGTTAAAATTAGCATTTAATATATTTTATACAATATTTAATATTAAATTTTTCAGGCAAATCGTTGTAATGAAAAAGGTGAAAGATCAATCGATGTCGGCTTTCCTTCGATAAGCTCTAAAAGGAGATCTGCCGTAATCGCCGCTTGAGTTAATCCAAGGTGTTGGTGGCCAAATGCCAGTAATACATTTCCATCCCAAATGCTATCAATAACCGGTAACGAGTCGACTGTTGAAGGCCGATTACCCATCCACTTTTCTCCTTGCTTGAGTGAATGTAACCCCGATTCAAACATCTCATCACCTAACTGAAAAAGCATTTCTGAACGTTTCATATTGGGTGGTGATTCTACATCGGCATACTCCACAGTGCCTGCCAAGCGTAGCCCACCTGACATCGGAGTCATGATGAATTTTCTATCGGCAGAGCTAATAGGAAATGGCAGTACATCACGCTTGTCATCCACCATTAGGTGATAACCACGCTCGGCTTGAATAGGCACTTTGACTCCGGTTAGTTGCCGTATCAAAGGCTTAGAATGTACACCAGCGGCAACAATGATTCGGTCAAATGAATGTGTTTGAGACTCAACCAGCACATCGCCATTTTTCGCCAACGCAGATACACCTTTTTGTAAAACCTTACCGCCAAGAACTTCAAAAGCTTCACTTAGCTCAGCACAGAGCTGATAAGGGTCTAGCGTATGACCGGTTTCGGGAAAAAAGACTCCGATACGAACCTTATGGCTGAGATCAGGTATTCGCTCTCGAATCGCCTCTTGTGTCCAAACTTGATACGCCACACCGTTTTTAGCCAGTGAGTTAAGCGTGCTTTGATAATTCTGAAACAGTTTCTCGTTTTCAAAAGTGAGCAATGAACCATTCATTTTTATTAGATGCGCTTTTCCGATTGAATCAAGCACGCCACGCCAACTTGCCACTGACCGCTCGTTAAGACTCTTAATCGCGTTTTTTGCCCGCTCCGCGGCTGATGGCTTGGTTTGTAATAGAAAACGAATCATCCACCCGATTGTGTTTGGAATATCTTGCCAACGGATCGAAACCGGACTTTTGGGATCTAGCAGCATTTTAGGTAATTGTGGAAGCAGCGCTGGCGTTGCAAGAGGGAAGATTTGCTCAGTCGCGATATGGCCTGCATTTCCCTTAGAGCATCCATTCCCCACGCCATTGGGATCAAAAATCGTGACTTGATAACCTTGCTGCTGCAATTTCAAGCCAATTGATAAGCCAATAATCCCCGCACCTATCACAGCGATCCTTTCCTTTTTAGTTTCATCCTTGACCAACATAAATATGCTCCGAGTCACACTTGAAAACGTAGATTGTATACAATATATTTTACATTACGTTAACATCACTATTGTTTAATTCAACCATTTTTTCAGCAAGGAGCGAAAAATGAGACAAGGAACTTTTTTCTGTATTGATGCCCACACCTGCGGCAACCCAGTTAGGCTGGTAGCAGGCGGTGTGCCTCCACTCGAAGGCAATACCATGAGCGAAAAGCGCCAATACTTTCTTGAGCATTATGATTGGATTCGTCAGGCACTCATGTTTGAGCCTCGCGGACACTCGATGATGTCGGGGTCCGTTGTCTTGCCTCCTTGCAGCGATAACGCAGACGCTTCAATTCTGTTTATTGAAACCAGTGGCTGCTTACCAATGTGTGGCCACGGCACCATTGGAACCGTCACCACCGCTATCGAAAATCGCCTTATCACTCCCCAAAAAGAAGGTCGTTTGATACTTGATGTCCCAGCAGGACAAATCGAAGTGCACTACCAAACAAAAGGTGACAAGGTCACGTCGGTAAAGATATTTAACGTACCAGCTTACCTTGCCCACCAAGACGTAACCGTGGACATAGAGGGCTTAGGTGAGCTCACTGTCGATGTTGCTTATGGCGGAAACTATTACGTAATCGTCGACCCTCAAGAAAACTACGCCGGACTTGAACACTACTCTCCAGATGAAATTTTGATGCTTTCTCCAAAAGTTCGCGAAGCGGTATCTCGAGCGGTTGAGTGCGTACATCCAGAAGATCCGACAGTGTGCGGTGTTTCTCACGTGCTATGGACCGGAGAGCCCACTCAAGAAAACGCCACCGCTCGAAATGCTGTGTTTTACGGCGACAAAGCGTTGGATCGCTCGCCATGTGGTACGGGTACTAGTGCACGCATGGCGCAATGGCATGCAAGAGGCAAACTCAATCAAGGAGAAGACTTTGTTCACGAAAGTATCATCGGCAGCCTATTTCAAGGGCGTATAGAAGGCATTACCGAAGTGAATGGCAAAGCCGCTATTTTGCCAAGTATTGAAGGATGGGCACAAGTATACGGTCACAACACAATATGGGTAGACGATGAAGATCCATATGCGTACGGATTTGAAGTGAAGTAATAAGGATAGTAAGGAAGAATGATGAACCCACAAGAACCAACCACTTTTTACGCAGTCAACGCCTTTACTGGTGAGCCTCTACCTATTGCGTTTCCGGTACATGGAGAGCAAGAAGTTAATCAAGCCGCCTCAGCCGCCCAAAACGTTGCGCGTGAGTTTCGCCAACTAAGTAATGCAAAGCGATCGAGCTTACTTTGCTCTATCGCCTCTGAATTGGAAGTGAAGAGTGAAGAAATCGTTGCTCGTGCTCATTTAGAAACTGCCCTTCCCGAAGCACGTTTAAGCGGCGAAATAGGACGTACCGCGAACCAATTAAGACTATTTGCCGAGGTTGTGAGATCGGGTAATCACCATCAAGCAATTTTCGATACGCCAAACCCAAACCGTCAACCACTGCCAAAACCAGATATTCGCCGTCAACAAATCGCAATTGGCCCTGTCGCCGTGTTTGGTGCGTCTAATTTTCCGCTCGCATTTTCTACTGCAGGTGGCGATACGGCTTCGGCACTGGCTGCTGGCTGCCCTGTGATTGTAAAAGGCCATACCGCCCACCCTGGCACCAGTCAACTTGTTGCTGAGTGTATTAAGGCTGCACTTGAGAAAGAGTGCTTACCGCAAGCCATCTTCACGCTATTGCAAGGTAACAAACGTGCACTTGGCCAAGCACTCGTTACCCATCCAAAAATTAAAGGGGTTGGGTTTACAGGTTCAGTCGGTGGTGGCCGTGCGCTGTTCAATCTAGCCCAGCAAAGACCAGAGCCAATCCCCTTCTATGGCGAACTAGGGGCGATTAATCCAACATTTATTCTCCCTTCAGCCATACGGGCAAACGCATCATTGGCTGAAGAATTTGTGGCTTCTATGACTTTGGGCTGTGGACAATTTTGTACAAAACCAGGCGTTGTATTTGTCTTGAATAGCCCAGAAACGCAAGCCTTTATCGAAATCGCTCAAGGGTTAATTCGACAACAATCAACGGCCACTTTGCTAACGCAAGGAATCCGAGAAACGTATGAATCCGAAGTGGATAAGCGAGCTTCCGAAACAGGCATTAACGTCACTCGTTCTGAACAAGCAGAAGCGACCAATGTCTCACCAGCACTGTTCGTGACGGACAGTAAAAACTGGCGTGAAAACCCGCAATGGGAGGAAGAAATATTTGGTCCTCAATCGTTAATCGTAATCTGTGAAGATTTCGATGACATGTTGAAACTGAGTGATTCACTGACTGGATCGCTCACCGCAACCCTTCACGCTACCGCTGAAGACGAAGAACAAGCCAAGCAACTGCTTCCAAGTTTGGAAGAAATCGCCGGACGCCTTGTATTCAACGGTTGGCCAACTGGCGTCGAGGTTGGTTACGCTATGGTTCATGGTGGACCATATCCGGCTTCAACCAATTCTGCCTCAACATCTGTCGGTGCGGAGGCTATTCATCGTTGGTTGCGTCCGGTCTCTTATCAAGCTTTGCCAGAATCTTTATTGCCGGATTCATTAAAAGCGTCGAACCCACTGGGTATCCAACGCGCCATAGATGGCAGGGTGTCCCAATAAGCCCACCAAATGGCTCAAAAAGGCATCAACTGATGCCTTTTATTTCACTCTACTTCTCAAAACCTTCTTTCCTAGTTGGTTTGTGCCAGAAAAACAATAAACTACTAAAGTAAAATGGATTGGATACAATATTAATTTCACGGGAGACTTCAATGTCACAGAAACCTGTTTTTAAAACGCGCACTCAGCTCGTTGAGGAAGCAATTCGAACTCAGATCTTGAAGGGCGAGTTAAAAACTGGTCAACCTTTACGTCAAGATGCGTTAGCAAAAGAGTTTAATGTTAGCCGAATTCCTGTGCGTGAAGCGTTAGTTCAATTGGAAGCACAAGGACTCGTTAGCTTTGAACCTCACAAAGGTGCGACGGTCACTGAGCTATCTCCAGAGAAAATCAATGAGCTATTTGAACTGCGCGCTGTCGTGGAATGCCACATTTTAGAGCGCGCGATTCAAAATATGACAGACGCTGACCTTGAACGCGCGCGCGAAGTTCGCGAACGTTTCGAGTCAGTAGTGAACAGTGGCGACGAAGTAGAAGAATGGAGCAACTACAACTACGAGTTCCACAAAGCCCTATATGCGCCAGCCAACATGCCTGAAACTATGGACGTCATTTACAACCTGAACACAAAGTGTGACCGATACATACGCATGCAGCTATTGTTTACTACAGGCATTAAAAAGGCAGAAGAAGAGCACTTAAGCTTGTTTGAAATGTGCCAAAATCGCGATATCGAAGGCGCCAAGTACCTACTGAAAAAGCACATTCTAGAAGCAGGCACAGCGATTCGAAACCTGCTGCTTGAAAGGCAAAATATCAGCCAGTAAACGGAATAACGAATAAGGTGATATTCAAGGATGAATGTTGGACCAAAGTTTTTACTTGCAGCGCTACGACAAAAGATTAAAGAAGAAGGGCTTTGCTACAATTCCTTGTCAGAGAAAAGTGGCATCCCTTTATCTAGTATTAAACGCCACCTACATAATCCAGCTTTAGGTTTGGATAAAGTACTTATTTATCTGAACTACCTGAATACCGATCTCATCGAACTCGCAACCTTAGCCAACGAGCTTCAGCACCAAAACGAGCAAATGCTAACAGATGAAGAGAGCGCCCTTTTCGTTGAGCATCCTTATTTACTTGATTTTATTTATATGCTGACTTCTCGTGATATTAAACCGCAAGAGATAGCCCAAACTTACGGACTTTCTGATACAAGCTTACGATTCTATTTGCGTATCGCGGAAATTCTAGGATATGTCGAAAACTTCGGAGACGGCTTGTTTTACCGTTCTGGTCGTCGATTTATTATGGAAGAAGGTACGGCATTAGACACCTTATTCAAAGAGCGATTTCAACAAGATTCGCTTTCTCATGATATCAACCCAGGCGTATGTATAGGTCGCATTAGGCTCACCGAAGAGCAGAAAGTGCAAATAGAGGACGAGCTTTGTAATAAATTAGCGAAACTTAACGCAGTTAACACTTCCAACAATGAAGGTGAACTAACAAATATATTAATGCGCTGCACTCCCGGTGCTCAGATATTTTTCGCTGATGATTTACCTAACATTGACGGAAGCTTATTAAAGCACGTCGCTCAACTCACTAAATTAAGTTAAAGCATCAGATAAATAAATCAAACACCCCCGAGATAACATCATATATCCCTACCAAACTATTGATTCAAAGCGTTTCCTGAATCTAATTCTGATTTTTTATTTAGCAAGCGTCGCTTAGTCAACTAAGAACTTGTCTTAATTTCACACTTATTAATTGTCTTGTTAGCTCTTTTGAAATAGACAGAAAACTTAAGTAATGACTAATTTAGCTTAAGTATAAAAGACAACTTTTTTACGTTATTTACCTCACACTATTTAACTATAAATTTGCAGACGAACAAATTAAATTAATACATTCACCTAGCTAATAAAAACAAAAGCAAAACACATAATTATAATTCTATTATTTATAAGGACATAGAAAAGTGAAATTTAAGTATTCTTTAGCAACGGCAGTCACTCTCGCATTATTACAAGGCTGTGGCGGTGGTGGCGGTGATAGCTCATCACCTACTCAGTCCACTAGCAGTGCAAACGGTCCAACGTGGAAAGTTCATGATTTTAGCCAACCGTCGAAAACGTTTATCAACCAATGTGAAACGCCCCGCGTCGGACTGGACCCATATGACAACTATGCCGCCTATCCAGATAAATTGGGCTCTGCATTACACGAAAAACTCTTTTTAAGAGCTTTTACTAACGAAACGTATCTATGGTATGACGAGGTTCCTGATAATAATCCAGCAAACTACAAAACTGTTACTGATTACTTCAATACGCTGGTCACCTCTGCTACTACCGCGACGGGTAAACCAAAAGATCGCTTCCATTTTACCGTCCCTTATGAGGATGATATGAAATCATCGCAATCCGGTTTAGTTGCTGGATTTGGTTTTAACTGGGCATTCCTACGTGGCGTACAACCTCGAGACGTTCGTATTTCCTACACTGAAGAAGCCTCGCCAGCTGATAGAAGCGGCATTGCTCGTGGTGATAAGCTTCTGAAAATCAATAATATTGATGTGGTTAACACCGGTAGTCAGTCCGACATTGATTTTATTAATAAAACGCTCTTTAACCCTGACATCAATCAAGATTACACCTTCACATTTGAGAGTGTTGGCGGTCTAGAGAAAACCGTGACGCTTACCGCCTCTGATGTCATGACCTCTCCAGTTAAAAATGCCAAAGTGATTACACAAAATGGTATGCGGATCGGCTATCTGCAATACAACTCCTTTGAACCAAGCGCTCAAGCCCCGCTTATTGAGGCGTTCAGTACGCTCTCAGCAGAGAATGTTGACGAGATCGTCGTTGATTTACGTTACAACGGCGGTGGCTTAGTCCTTCAGTCCTCGCAAGTAGGCTACATGCTAAGCGGTGCTGGTCAGAACCGAGTCTTCAGTGAGTTGATTCATAATGACAAAGTGATGCGTACCATTAAAGATGGGGATAACATCTATCGCTTTACGAATCTAGCAATAGACTGGGCAGCACAGAAATATTCGGACCAAGTGCTTCCGACACTGAACAAAAAGCGCGTATATGTACTGACTTCAGGAGGCACGGCTTCCTCAAGTGAACTGTTGATCAACGCTTTGCGCGGCATTGATGTGGAGGTTATCCAAATAGGCTCAACAACCACAGGTAAACCGTATGGGTTCTCACCAGAACAAAACTGCGGCACTATGTACTACACTATTCAGTTCAAGTCGGCGAACGAGAAAAAATTTGGCGACTTCGCTGATGGTTTTATTCCTACTCCAAAGAGCCAAATCAATACCGAGTTAGGCTTAAACAACAGAGTGGAAGGTTGCTGGGTCAATGACGACCTAACAAAACCATTAGGCGATCCGTCTGAAGGTATGCTTTCTGCGGCACTAAACTACATGGAAACTGGAACCTGTCCGCCAGTCTCCTCTTCAAGTTTCAACGCCATGCCGCGTAACATTTCATCTCCGGAGTTAAGCGATCTTCGCTCTCCGCTACGAACAGAGGCAATTCATGTTGAGATCAACTAACTTTTTACGAATGCTGATTCGGGTTGCGCTTTTCTTAGGCACTTCGATTTCTTTGATAGGATGCCAAGCTATGTCACAAGAACCCGTTGAAGCATTGAGTAAAAAGAACTCTCCGGAAACAGTCATAGAGATTCAAAACGCGATCGCAGAAATCCAAGGGACACCAGCACCTAGAGTCGCAAATAACGTATTTGAATCCTCACCGCATTTGTTGATTGAAAAAGGACGAGTAAAAGGGAACAACAATCAACTGTTGGATGGCAGCTATGCGGATCTTCCAGACCAATATACGTTGCAGATAAGAGGTGAAACCTGTGGCTTGTACTATGCCAAAACAGATACTTTTGTCTCTCTCAGTTCACTAGATTGTGAGCCCATCATTAAGTTTTAGATCTCCCAAAATAGAAGCCCGCTGATATCAGCGGGCTTCCTACTTTATTGTTCAGTGTGAAACGGTCAACGTTACTTTAGTTCAATCCATGCTTTGCGCTGTTGCTTATCCATGTATGACCAAGCTACAAAGCGGCTCACTTTCTGCCCTTGACTCATTTCAACCACACAAACGGCTTTCACACCCAATTTTTCAAGCTGCTTGCGCATCGGGCGAACGTTGTCTTTTTTGGATATAAGTGTTGTAAACCACAAGACCTGTGCGGCAAAAGCTTGGCTTTCATTCGCCATTTTTCGGATAAACGCCGCTTCTCCGCCTTCACACCACAATTCAGCGTTTTGACCGCCAAAATTCAACGCAGGCTTACTTGTCTTTACTGGTGCGGTTTGAGGTTTTAGCCCTTTCTTGCGCTGGTTTGCTTTTAGATTATCGATTTTACGCTGGCTGCCCATAGCGGCATCTTCCGCCGAACGGTGGAATGGCGGATTACATGTCGTCACATCATAACGATCATTCGGTTGAATGATACCTCGATAAATATTGGCATCATTGTATTGCTGTACCAGTGCAATTTTTCCCTTCAAAACACGATTGTGCTCTACGATCGTTTGAGCCGATTGGATGGATTTTGGATCGACATCGCTGCCCGTATAGTGCCAACCGTATTTTGTTACACCAACAATCGGATAAATACAGTTTGCTCCCACGCCAATGTCCAACGCTTTCACTTTTTGGTGCGCGTACTGACCTTTTACTTCACTATCAAGTAGTTCTGCCACTCGGTGAATGTAATCAGCGCGGCCCGGAATCGGTGGGCAAAGGTAGGTGTCGGGAATGTCCCAGAACTCGACACCATAATACGCAGCAAGCAATGCTTTATTGAGCATTTTAACAGCGTTAGGATCAGAGAAGTTTATGGAGTCTTCCCCTTTCGGATTTTTGATAACGAATGGCTTTAACTGTGGTTCACTTTCCACGAGTTTTTTAAAATCGTAACGACCTCGATGAACATTACGCTCATGCAAACCATTCTTCGCTATTTTTATGAACTCGACTTCGCTCTTTCCTGCAGGCTGCGGAGATTTGCGCGCAACTTTGTCTTTAACACGCTTCGGCTTGGCTTTATTCGCGTCTTTATTCTGAGCCGCCTTTGAAGTCTTTGGCTTTGCTTGCTTCGCGTTGTGATTATTGTTCTTCATTCAAATTCGCTTTTAAATCGAGGTAAATCATAAACAAACGAGCATCAAATTCGAGTTGGTGATACTCAGGCTCCATATAGCAACATAGCTGATAGAACGCCTTGTCGTGGTTTTTCTCACGAGTATGCGCCAACTCATGTACCACCAGCATTCTTAATAGTGGCTCGGGCGCATCCTTAAATACATTGGCAATGCGAATCTCGTTTTTCGACTTCAGCTTACCGCCATGGTTTCTACTGATTACACTGTGCAAACCAAGCGCGTTGTTTACCGCGTGAATTTTCTTATCGTAGACGACTTTACTGATTGGCGCGGCTTTCTTCATGTAGCGGTTTTTGATTGCCATGGCGTACTCATAGAGCGCCCTTTCGCTTTTGATTTGGTGCCTGTCGGGATAACGCTTTTCGAACCAAGGAACAAACTTGCCACTCGCTATCAATGAGCTCACCTGCTCTACGATGTTTTGTGGGTAGCCTTGAATGTATCGAAGTGACGGATGCATAGAGTTAACGTCTGTTATGACAAAATAAAGGCGCTCAATATACCTGAGATAAAGGACAGTTTCACCTTAGCTTTCGCCTTTCATTTATGACGAAAGGCCGTTAAACTTCGCCTCCCAATGATAATGGAGAGAAATTCAATGAAACGTGTCGTTCTTTATGTCAAAGACAAATGCCCTCACTGCAAAGATGCTCAACGTTATCTGGATTCGAAAAATATTAACTATCGTTTGTGCAATGCTAAGATGCAACGCGGTCGCAAAGAACTTGATGCGCTTGGTGCTCGTTCAGTGCCAGTTTTAAAAATTGGTGATCGGGTAATGATTGGCTGGAACCCAAAGAACTTCGAGAAGATGTACAAAGGCGACTAGTGCTCGGACGATGAATCTGCGCTGCGTTTAAACGTAGCGCTTGATAAAGTCGATAAACGTTCGATCTGCTATTGATAAGTACCCCTGCTTGCGCCAAGCAAGTGCCAGATCCAGCGTCACTGGTGGTTCAAACGGTAAGCCAACAACGCCCGACTCATGTTGAGTCACCAATTCCAGTAACGCGGTAATCGCAAACTCTTGTTTTACAATACTCAAAATCAAAGGCAGTAAGTTGGTCTCGAATGATGACTTCATGGTAAACCCATGCTCCTCACTCACCTGATCCAAAAATTCGCGGTGAAAATAGCCATGCTGAAACATAACCAAATCGTGTTCAAAGAACTCATCAAAAGTAAGAGCGTGTCGCTGGGCTAACTCATGCTCAGGTGAAACAACTGCGACCATTTGGCTAGTAAACAAATGGTCAGTTTCTAGATCATCAGGCACATTATCACAACTGATCACACCAATATCGAGTTGACCATTGAGCAGCATACGACGAATCGATTGAGTCCCAGCTTCGACCAAGGTCAATTTTAACTCCGGGAACTGGCTTTTAAACGCCATCACAATTCGTGGAAAGAAATAACTGCCCATCATTGATGGCGTCCCTAGTCTTACTTCGCCTTTCGCTAAACCTTTCAACTCATCAATCGCGAGCTGCGCGTCGTGCAACTGTTGAATCACCCGCTTAGCATGCACAAGTAACGTTTCGCCCTCTTTCGTTAAGCTGATTTTTTTATCATCACGGCGAAATAGGGTAACGCCCAAAGACTGCTCAAACTTTTTGATAGAAATGCTTAATGCGGGCTGGGCAATATGCAGGGCTTTCGCTGCATGGGTAATGTTTCCATGTTCAGCGACCGCCAGAAAATGTTTAAGTTGTTTCGATTCCATTAGATCAAAAATATATGGTGTCCATATTTTTAATATATTTTTTTAATTTACAACGAACTGATAGATTGATCACAGTCTCTCCATTTGCTCACATTAGGCAGGATTCATGGTCAGTTTTGGCACACCGGAATACAAACGCATTACGCTCTCGCTAGCGCTTGGTTCCTTCTTGGTTTTTTCAAATTTATACCTACTACAGCCAATGCTGCCCACTTTTGCCCAAATTTTCACGATCTCAGAAACGCAAGTGAACTGGTTATTTGCGGCCTCAACACTCGCTCTCTCTTTTAGCCTCGTTCCAATGGCTGTGTTGTCAGAATCAGTGGGACGAAAGCCAGTCATGATGGCTGGTCTGTTTTCGATTCCTACCCTTTCCGCTTTGATGCTGTTTGGTGACTCATTCCTGTTTTTGGTGGTATGTCGAGCACTGATCGGTGTCGCGCTCGCAGCTTTTGCTGCGGTCGCCGTGGCTTACATGGCAGAAGAGCTCGACACGCACGCCTTCTCGATGGCAATTGGAACGTACATTGCGGCTAACTCATTAGGCGGTATTGCAGGGCGTATTAGCGGCGGCTTATTGGCGGACAATTTCAGTGTTGATGTCGCCATTGAGGTTATGATGGTGTTCACTCTTCTTGGTGTCATTGGCGTTCACTATTTATTGCCAACACAGCGCAACTTCACCCCGTCATCAAGCAGCTTGCGCCATCAAAATCGTGCGCTTATTGGTCATTTTAAAAACCAACGCGTGTGGTTCGCGATGCTGATAGGAGGACTCAACTTTGCTTTGTTCGTCAACCTTTACTCCGTAATGGGGTTCCGTCTGGTGAGTGAACCTCACAATGTGCCCGTCGGGTTGGCCTCACTGATCTTTATTTGTTACTTGGGAGGAACTTTCTCCTCTCGTTGCGCAGGCCACTGGAGTAAACGTTATTCCTCAATCCTAGGTATGTTCTTAGGCGCGATAGTAAGCATGACGGGAATGTGGATTGCTGCGGTTGAAAGCCTGACTGCAATGCTAGTTGGGTTGTTGCTGATAAGTTTTGGTGCCTTCTTTACTCATACCCTCGCCTACGGATGGGTCGGTCAGAATGCCACTCGCGCCAAAGCCACCGCAACAGCGCTCTACTTAGTACACTACTACGTAGGCGGTAGCTTGGGAGGATTCTTACTTCTTTATTGTTGGCAGCATGGAGGTTGGTCGAGTGTTCTTATGGGGGGAAGCGCAGTCTACCTAGCGATGTTTGCTGCGATTGCGTATTTGAAACACATTGCCGAAAGAAAGCATACTGACCAAACACCTGACGCTGCGAGTTTAAAGAGTAGCTAAGGTACGCTCATTTGCGTAATACCTCTCTGGTTACTTGGATAACCAACTCTGCTATGCTTGGGCTACTTTAATAAAAACCAGAAAGTCGTATGTCAACGCGTTCAACACAAAACACAGATATCGAAGCGATCACTCAACAGGTCGATCAATGGCTCAACGATGTGGTAATCGGACTCAACCTTTGTCCGTTTGCTGCCAAGCCGCAACGTAATAAACAAATCAAAATCTTTGTTAGTGAAGCGACTCAAGAAGAAACGCTTCTTGAAGATATTTTATTGCAACTGATTGAGCTGAGTAACACAGAGCCCGAACAACTTGAGACCACGTTGGTTGTGGTTCCCAACATGCTACAAGATTTCTGGGACTACAATTTTTGTATCGATTGGGTTGAAGGGTTAATTAAGCAGCAGAACTGGGAAGGCATTTTCCAAGTAGCGACTTTCCATCCTGATTACTGTTTTGGCGGCGCTAGGCCTGAAGACGACGAAAACCTGACCAATCGTTCTCCTTACCCGATCTTCCATTTGATTCGCGAAGAGAGTATGGAAAAGGTACTAAAACACTATCCTGATCCTGAATCCATTCCCGATACGAACATCGCTCGTGTTTCCGCCCTTTCAGAGGAAGAACGTAAAAAGCTGTTCCCTTACCTATTTCGTTAAGCCCCACCATTCCCCAAAGGCAGATTTATCACCAGTTAGATGCAATGCCCTTGGGGTTCAAAGTGCGGTTTGGTATCATTGCCGCTTCAATCGATTCAATGGAAATTAGAATGCAACTGTCAAAGCTAACCCAAGAGATTTTTGATCACTTATACCGTGATATCACCGAGTTCCGTAGTACGTTCGACTTACCAGTCGCAGACGCTGCAAGCCTTGATACGCAAGCAGACACACTACACACCTCTTTGGCGATCGAAGAGCTAACAGAGCTAGCAGAAGCAGATTGTAAAACTGAGCAAGCAGATGCCATCGTAGACAGCGTGTATGTATTAATGGGCCGTCTCGTTCATCTTGGCCACAGCAAAGTAGAAGACAATCTGGCGATCAGCTACTTAATTGATCTTCTATTAAACGTTGCGGTAAACCGTGGTATCGAGTTTATTCCTTGCTGGGATGAAGTACATTCAAGCAACATGAGCAAAGTATGCCGTAACGAGCAAGAGTACTCAGAAACAGAAGCATTCTACGCAGAACAAGGCATCAAGTTGATGGCGGTGCAGAAAGGTGAATACATCATCGCGAAATGCGCCGAAGATTTCGTATCGGAAGGTAAAACCATTCGTAAAGGCAAAGTACTCAAATCTGTTTACTACCGCCCAGCAGATCTAAAACCGCTAACTCAGTAAGCGTTGAGTTTGGCTTTCTCGATTAAAAAAACGACCTCAAGTAGGTCGTTTTTTTATTGTCCCTAAATACTAATCAAAGATTAAATAAGGTTGCTCATCTACGATGACCTTTTTGACTTGAGTATTGAACACTTCCCCGAGCGCTTCTTCCGTTAGCACAGTATCGGCACTTCCGGATGAGTGCAGCACACCGTTGTTAAGCAGCAATACTTTATCTGCGTGCTTTAATGTGCGATTGAGATCGTGATTAGCAACCAATACTCCAATTCCCTGCGCCGCCATAGCGTTAATCAATTGATAGAGCAGACCCTCTTGCGCAATATCTAACGGTGCTGCTGGCTCATCCAAAATTAAAAACTGCGAAAAAGGATTAATGGTACGCCACACCTGCAAACATACACCTGCTAATCGGACACGCTGCCACTCACCACCGGATAATGTTTGAATACTGCGATGAAGCTTATCTTGCAGTTGTACCAGCTCCACCACCATATTGACGGCATCACGCACTTTGATATCCGCAATCTCAGCACCACTTGGCAGAGATAAAGCGAGATACTGGAACACATCAACATTAAACGCTGGGCGCGATTGCTGACACAAATAACCTCGAACATGAGCTTGCTCTGACAACGGTAAAGTAAGCAAGTTTTTGTTGCCAACGTACACTTCACCACTCATACCGTCTCGGTGACTTAACGTACCAGAAATCGCAGCCAATAAAGTACTCTTACCGGAACCATTAGGCCCAACGATATGTACGATTTCGCCAGCTTTGCATTCAAAAGAAAGAGGCAATAATCGACTACCAACCGACATATGTTTAACGTGCATCATGACTCTTCACCAGCATCCAGATGAAAATAGGTGCGCCAATCGATGTTGTCATGACACCTAAAGGTAACTCTGCGGAGTCCAATAACAGTCTTGCGCCGATGTCAGCAAATACAAGCAACGCAGCACCAGATATTGCAGAAAGTGGCAATAAATAACGGTTTTCCGTACCAAAAGCCAAACGCAACAAGTGCGGCACCACCAAACCAACAAAACTGATGATGCCACCCAAAGCGACTGAACTACCCACCAAAACAGAAATGGCGAGGATCAATTTCCAACGCATTTGATGCACATCGACACCCAATTGGGTCGCATGAATCTCACCCAGCATCAATTTATCAAGCGACTTGCCTTTACAACATAACCAGATAAGCACCGGTAACATCACCAAAGTAACGGTATGTTGATACCAACTTGCACCGCCAATACTGCCCATTAACCAATACATCAGTTGGCGTAAACTGAGATCATCACTAAAGTAAAATGCCCACGTCACAATCGCGCTCGATAAAATACCCAATGCGACCCCAACCAAAAGCAATCGAGCCGTCGTCAGGTGCATTGCCCTTGCTATCGCCACCAAAACAAACGTGAATACCATCGAGCCTGCAATCGCTGCCAACATAAAAACAATCGGGGTAGGAAGAACAGGTGACGCGAACATGATTAAGACCATTGCTAAGCTTGCACCACCAGATATACCGAGTACGCCGGGTTCAGCCAACACGTTCCCAAGCAACACTTGTAACGTCGCGCCAGATACCGCTAACGCAGCACCAATAATTGCCGCAGACACTAACCTCGGTAAACGCAAGTCCACCAATAACTTCTGTTCAAATGCAGATAAGGATTGAAAAGGAGAAAGGAAAATTTCTCCGACCATCAAGTGAATGGCAGAGAGTACAGCGAGCACGATCGACATAACCATCAGGTTACGTTGCCAGCGTCGCTCCTTGTTCAGGATAAGTTGTTGAAAATCCATAGCAGCCGATACAAACAAACGAGGCTTAACCTTACAGTTAAGCCTCGGTAAATTGCAATTAACTTCTCAAAGCAATGTTGGATTAATCGTAAACCAACTCACCCTCTTCAAAACGGGTTTTCACTTCACAAACCATCAGAGCTGCGCGTTGACCTATTGCGACGTGGCGATTCGGGAAGACAATCGCTTCGTTTTCATTCTTCGCCATTAATGGTTTGTCGCCATCATGACCAAACACTTCGCCGTGAACAAATGAGGTGAAGTTTTCAACATTGTCGTCGAACATAAAGTCAAAGTCTTCGTTCAAACGAACGATTGTGCGACTTACGCGATACTTAATGCATGGTTTTGGTAGGTGTTCTGGCTTCGTTTCCGCAATCAAATTACGTAAAGACAAATCAAACGCGGTCAGTTTATCGAGGTCATTTTCACCGATACGAGCCACACGGCCAAGCTCCATTGTGAGAGCCTGCGCACCAAAGTTCTCGGCACTGTACCAGCTAAACGTGCTCGATGGTGAGTTTGACAGGAGCACTGCTTCAATGTGTGCACTGTCCAAGAAATCGATCAATGCTTTGCTGCGCACAGGATGACGAGTCTTAGGACTTACTGCAAACGTATAGTGCTTCGAGCCTCTAATCGCGCAGTGTAAATCAAGGTGCCAGCGTGTTGTCGGGTCGGTATCCTGATAAAAATCTCGAACAAGCAGCTTAAGCGTATCGGCGATAACAAGCTCTTTTGTCTGTTTGTGTTCTTTTTCGTCAAACAGACGGTTGAGGTTTTCTTCAAGGAATCGCGTGTGCGCCAGAGTGGATTCTGGGTGAGCAATAATGAACAGACAACGGGTATCGACCGTCTGGAACCCAGATTCTATGTCTTGAATAATGGAATCCACCAGCTCCATCGGTGCGGTTTCATCTCCGTGAACCCCACAAGAGATGATGATGTTCTTCGTATCCTGAGTATAATTCGCAGGGATTACTTCTAATACACCACGCTGATAGAGTTTAAGTTTTACACCGTTAGAAAGCACCTGCTCCGCTGGTGCAACATCAATATGAACATCTAACGTGTCAGTTAAAAACGATTGGCGAAAGAGAGACTTCGTCATGCGTTACTCCTTAATAGCACGGCGGATATGTTAATAAATTGTACAAAGGATTTTTGTTGCTGCGATCTCACTTATGAGTAGAAATCACTATTTCCCTCGAAAATCCGATGCCTTTTCGCGCCAGGCACTCAAATCAAGCATTGAGGCGTTTAATTTTCAAACAATTACAAAGTGTTAGGGCTGTGAACTTTACCACAGCCCTGATTAAGATCATTATGATTTGATCAAATTTTTGTAGCTATAAAGCAGATTATGCATCAACACTGCGAAAAACTTAGCCGCGCTGTGCGAGCAAACGCTCAAACTCATCGACTTTTTCACGCACTAGCTCAACACTCTGCTGCCAAAACGTTGGCTGGGTTAAATCCATCGACAGATGCTTTTCAACGACATCTTCCGCCATCATGCAGCCTGTATCGCGCAGCAAATTGATGTAATCGGTGTAAAACGCTTCGCCTTTGGTTTCTCGCTGTGCATAGATACCCTTGCTAAACAAGAAACCAAATAGGTATGGGTAGTTATAAAAGCTCACGCTATCAATAGAAAAGTGCAGCTTGCTTGCCCAGAAGTACGGATCCGGTTCGCTCATTACGTCGCCATACCATTCTTTCCAAGTTTCTGACATCAACTCACAGAATTCATCTGCGGTTAACTCTCCATCCTGGCGGCGTTCATAGAACGATTTTTCAAACTCATAGCGAACCGGAATGTTGATCATTAAAGCTAGCGCAGATGACAACTCTTCCCACAACATCTCGAGCTTTTCATCAACGCTCTCAGCTTTCGAAATCAAATGATCACGAACGATGTTTTCTGCAAAGATAGAGGCGGTTTCTGCTAACGTCATTGGGTAGTAAGTTTGGCAAAGTGGCAAATCACGAATAACCCAGTTATGGAACGCATGGCCAAGTTCATGTGCCAGAGTCATAAGGTCTGACCGGCTGCCACTCCAAGTCATAAATACAAGTGGTGTTCGCGTTGCTGGCAGTTTGGTGCAGTATGCGCCAAGACGCTTGTTAGCATTTGGCGCGGCATCAATCCAACCATTTTGTACCATCAAACGGACAAATTCCGACATCTCAGGGTTTACTGTTTCAAATGCTTCACAAATAACCTCAATCGCTTCATCAAAGTCGTAAACCTTCGCTTCACCGCTCAAAGCAGGCATAGCCGCCAGATGATTCCAAGGTTTCATCTCATCCAGACCATGTACTTGCGCCATCAATAAACCCGCTTTCTGACCAATAGCTCGACTGTCTTTGGCTACGGTCATCATCGCATTTAAAGTTTCAGCTTGGATTCGGCTACCATGCAAACTCGGCTCTAGGAAGTGAACTTCACGCTTCGTAGAACGCTTTTTATTTTCAGTTAAGCGCCATCCTGCTAACGCATTCAAAATCGCAGCGAATGATTCTTGGTGCGTTTGCATTGCATCTTGTACGCCTCGCCACGCGGCTTCTTGACGCTCGAATTCAGAACCATAAAGAATGCTTGCCGCTTGAGAAAACCCAAGCTCTTCACTATTACCATCTGTGTACTCAAGCTTCACTTTCAATGAGCCAGTCAGGTTATCGTATAGGTTACCCCAAGCCGATTTGCCATCCACACTCATCGCAGCCAGTAACTGTTCTTCTGCGTTGCTAAGACGAGTATCCGCCAACTTTCTAGAATTCAAGATAGAAAAAGCTTGCCCACTGATATCAGGATTCTCATGGTCTAACACGCGCAAGATAAACTCTTCGTCGGCATGCGTTAGTGTCAAATCAAAGGGACTGAACGCTTGGGAAAGCTCCGAAAAGATGCGGGTCATTTTACCAAGTAACGATTTCGCTTCGGCGTTTGTTGCATCAACAGAAGCATAACAACTCGCAAAATTTGCAACTGTGCCCGCTAAACGACTCGCGGCTTCATTGGTTAAAATCGCATTTTGCATGATCTCTACGTTGCCACAATCTGCTGATTGTTTATTCAAAAGATCAATACATTGTTCCACAAGAGCAATATCGTCTTGAATTCGTGGGTCAGAAAGGTCGTTATAAACGATGGACAAATCCCAACTCGGCGTTGTCATTTCTATATTTCCTTTTTATGTAACTGAGTCAATTTTCGCTTCCTGCACCTAGCAGATGGGCTTCCACTGACATCTTCCGTGACTATGCCCGTAAGCAATATCGTTCTGGGCATTTTAATATTTATAAATTAACGAGTTAAAAGAGGTACGCCAATCGAACGCACCGAGGCGTAAATTTGCTCATCTATGGTAATTGTTACATGCGTGACAGAAGCGTTTCCTATCGACAACGTCGAATACCACTTTGGGTTACGCCAATCTAACTCCAATACATGAGCAAGAATCATACGAATGACGCCACCATGCGTGACGATAAGTAGATTGTCATTGATATCGTTGATGATTTGAGACCAAACGCGACATATGCGCTCAGAAAATGTGCTTAAGCTCTCAGCATTCGGCAACGTATGTTGTGCTGGCGATTGCCAAAAAGCATCTAGCTTTTTCCACTGCTCAGTGAGCATATCAAAAGGCATACCATCAAAATCACCAAATGCCATCTCTTGTAAAGATTCATCCGTCATTACTGGTAATAATTGCTGTTCAGCAATGATGTTTGCCAGTTCTTGACAGCGTGAAAGTGGAGAAGAAATTATTCCACCCACACCTCGTCCACTCTCAGCCCAAGCCCGAGCAATACTCTCTTGATCAGCAGGCGTAACTTTTACATCTGTTTGGCCATGGAGTCCTGGTGGAGCGTCTACTTTTCCATGACGCACAAGATAGATATTGAGTGTTTTCATTTTGTTCCATCCTACTCTTTAAGAACCAACGGCAAACCAGCAGCAACAAAGGTAACGCGATGGCAAACACTGGCTAGTTTTTGATTCATCCGTCCTGCATTATCCACAAAATAACGACTAACCGCCCCCAAAGGTACAATGCCCATTCCAACCTCGTTAGAGACGAATATTAACGTCGCATCTGAGCCACGTACCACCTGTATAAGCTTTTCAATTTCTGCTTCTAGCTTCTCATTGGAACATTCATCACCTAACTCAAATATCCAATTGTTGAGCCACAAGGTTAAACAGTCGATCAATACAACATCGGTGATAGCGAAATTTGTCAGTAACTCAGATAAATGAAGGGGGCATTCATGCTCTTGCCACTCGCCCCCGCGTTGCTTTTGATGATGCGCTATTCGCTCTCGCATTTCTTGGTCAAATGGCAGCGCGGTTGCAACATAGTGTAATGAACGATGAGAAGCGACCGATAATTGCTTAGCTGTTTTTTCTGCCAAATGCGACTTCCCAGAGCGCGCGCCACCGAGTATCAATTGCTTCATGAGGAGTGATACAACCCAATCATAGTGAGATAAATAAGCAGTTCCGACAACTGTTGCGCTGCGCCAAGGCAATCCCCCGTAAAGCCGCCAATTCTCTTGGTTAACCAACGTTTGAACATCAAACGAAATACCACGAGAACAAGCGATATCAAGATCGCATCCGCGATACCAAGCACAAGCAATGTTACGCCACCAGTAAACAACAAAATGGAGACTTCTAGAGAAGACTGGCGACTTGCTAGCGGTTTACTTTTCGACGTATCACTGTCACTGACATAAGGCATGTCATAAATAAGCGTCGCTGCTAGTGCTCGGCTTGCGGTGTAAGCGACGACAATGACCAACCAAAAGTGCGGCAAGTTAGCCAGTTCACTCCAAAAAACATACTTAGCCAATAACGCCATAATGAGAGTGGCGGCACCATAAGTGCCAATACGACTGTCTTTCATAATAGAGAGGCGTCGCTCTACGGTCATGCCACCGCCAATGCCATCCGCCATATCGGTCAAGCCGTCTTCGTGAAAAGCCCCAGTTAACAATAAGCTAAACACCATCGTTAATACTATGGCAACCGACTCTGGGAAAAAAATTGAGGTGAGCGAGAATACCAAAGCGCAAAGTGCTCCAAGCACGAGACCAACTAACGCGAAGTAACGGCCTGCCTGATTCATGCGTTCTTCACTGTAAGGCAACGCTTGGGGCACGGGTAAGCGGCTAAAAAAACTGGTAGCTAATAGAAATAACTCCCACTGGTATCTTAACGATGACGGCGTGACTTTCTCAGAATTATCAGGGACTGACACTATACTGTAACTCCTGCACTCTCGAAGCTCGCCATTTTGTTGTAAAACTGAGCGGCAGCTTTTAACAAGGGTAAGGCAAGAGCGGCTCCTGTTCCCTCCCCTAGCCGTAAACCAAGGTCGAGCAGAGGTTCTGCTTTAAGATGTTCCAATACAAATTTATGTCCATTTTCTTCAGAGCGATGGGCAAACAACATGTATTCACGCGTTTCTTCGTCTAACAACGTCGCAATATAAGCCGCTACCGATACGATAAACCCATCCACTAAAACTGGAGTTTTAAGCCGCTTGGCTTCTAAAAAAGCGCCCACCATTTGTACGATTTCAAAGCCCCCAACCTGTGCGAGAATCGCTTTGGTATCAAGACCTCGACATCGGTTTACCCCCTGTGCTACCAGTTTATATTTGCGGCTCAACTGCTGTTGATTGATTCCGGTGCCAACGCCAACACAATAATCAATATCTAATGAGCTCAGCGCCGATAACAGTGCTGAGGCCGAACTGGTATTACCGATGCCCATCTCGCCGAACATTAAGAGGTTTGAACCATGCAAAATGGTATGCTCAGCAATCTTCGCACCATATTTTAAACCTAACGCCACTTGTTGTGGGGACATCGCGGATTGTTTAGAAAAATTAGCCGTGCCGTTACCCAACCGTTGTTCAACCAAGTTGGGATGGGATTTAAATTCTGGAACCAGCACATCAATAGGAGCCAACATGCCGCAATCTATTACTTTGAGTTGAATGCCATTAATGTCGCAAAAACAGTTGATGGCTGCGCCGCCAGCGAGAAAGTTAGCCACCATTTGCTGAGTGACTTCGCTTGGCGCAATGCTCACACCCTCCTCTGCAACGCCGTGATCTCCAGCAAATACCAGCATGCTCGGTTTGCAGATAGCGATGGAATCAACTGGCTGAGGTTTATCCTGACTTTGAATAAGAGCTAACTGCAGTGCCACCTTTTCCAATAAGCCTAAAGAACCGACGGGTTTGGTTTTGTTATCTATGCGTGCTTGTATCTCCGCAGCAAAAGAGTCATCCATTTTTTACGTTCCTTTGATGTTGTCTGGGTGAGAGATGTTCTGTTGTTCAAGAGGTCTTGTTCAGCGACAGTTTTTGCGCGCCCCACTATTGTATACACTTGCATCCAATTGGGGCAGCGCTAATCAAGTTTATCTCAGGATAGTCTGCCGAGTTCGCAGAGCGTCTCACCTTTCTTGCACGAGATTATAAGTAACTCGTTGAAATCCGCTACAATAGCTTAGACTATGTTCCCATATAGGAGAAAAGATATGGATAACAACACCTGCGCAATCATCGCCGGTGCAACTGGCTTAGTAGGCTCAAAAGTCATTGCAAACCTCATAAATCAATCAGGTGTTGGAACATTATATTATCTTTCTCGCCGCCCACTCGATGGCGTCCTAGATGTGGACAACAAGCTTATTCCTCTCATTGATGCAGACCTTTCTATCCACGAATGGGATGAGAACCAACCAACACCAACCATCGGCTTTATCTGTTTAGGCACGACCCTTAAGCAAGCAGGCAGTAAGGATAATTTGCGTAGAGTAGATGTTGATCTGGTGTGTAAAGTCGCCCAGCAGATGAAAACAATCGGAGTTAAACGCCTTGCGGTTGTTTCTAGCCTCGGTGCAAATAGTAAATCGCCATCCCATTACTTAGCTTGTAAAGGACAAATGGAACAACGAATCGAAGCTATGGATTTTGAGGAAATCGTATTTGTTCGCCCAGGCCCGCTTGTTGGTCAACGTCAAAGCCCAAGAATGGACGAGAAGTTAGTACAAACTCTGTTTAAGGTAATTCGCCCATTCATGCTTGGCAAACTGTCCAACTTTTTACCGATTCGAGCAGAAGATGTCGCCAAAGCGATGATTTATCAACTTTTCAGTTATCAAGAAGACTCGGTGGTTTACTTACAAAGGAAAGAAATGCGTGACTTACTGCATCACTACGAATAACCATTTTGTACAATTAACGTGCTAATTCACGCTCTCACGCGACTTAGATCTCGTTTTTATATTCATTTTAGATCTAGCTAATACCCGTTTGTCATTTTTAAAGTTATATCACGAGCGTTATCTTACGCTCCATAAATACATCCGTATAAAACCCCGTATAAAAAACAACCGCCACTTCGGTTGGTTGATAAGGTCAAATTATGAATTTTGCAGTGATAGCCTCTCTAGCCGTCTTTGTTGGCATATTGTTCTTTCTATTTAGTCAGCAACAAAAGAAACATACTCTTTCACGTCTCGTTTTGATCGGTCTTGTTACCGGTTCTCTTTTTGGTCTTGCTTTGCAACTCATTCACGGTGAAGGCAACAGCGCAATTGCTCAAACACTTGAATGGGTGGGCATTGTAGGCAGTGGCTACGTTGGTCTACTGAAAATGGTCATCATGCCACTAGTATTGGTATCGATGATCTCTGCAGTTGTTAAATTGGAGAAAGGTGGATCTTTAGGTAAAATTTCTGGCCTGACCATCTCTGTTCTTCTAGTAACGACTGCAATTGCTGCACTTATCGGTATCTTGGTGACAACAACATTTGGCCTTTCAGCAGAAGGGTTAACTGAAGGTGCGCGTGAAACCGCTCGTATCGCCGTTCTAGAAAGCCGTGCCGGTACAGTAAGTGACCTAACTATTCCTCAAATGCTAGTTAGTTTCATTCCAACCAACCCATTTGCTGATCTAACAGGTGCTCGCTCGACATCGATTATCGCTGTAGTGATTTTCGGCGTGTTAACTGGTATCGCCGCTCGTAAAGTGATGATGGAAAAAGCAGAGTTGGAATCACCGATTCGTACTTTCGTAGAAGCTGCTCAATCTATCGTTATGCGATTAGTGAAGATGATCATGGCCCTAACGCCATACGGCATCGCAGCACTGATGGCAAAAGTGGTAGCGACATCAAGCGCAGGCGACATCCTAAACCTACTTGGCTTTATTGTGGCGTCTTATGTTGCTATCGCACTGATGTTTGTTGTTCACGGCGTATTAGTCTCTTTTGTCGGCGTTAGCCCTGCGGAATACTTTAAGAAAATCTGGCCTGTACTGACCTTCGCGTTTACATCTCGTAGCTCAGCAGCAACAATTCCACTAAACGTAGAAGCGCAAATCACGAAGCTTAACGTACCACCAGCGATTGCAAACCTATCAGCATCGTTTGGTGCCACTATCGGCCAAAACGGCTGTGCGGGTATCTATCCTGCAATGCTTGCAGTGATGGTAGCTCCAACAATGGGTATCAACCCACTTGATCTACACTTTATCCTGTCATTGATTGCGATTATCACCATCAGTTCATTTGGTATTGCAGGTGTTGGCGGCGGTGCAACGTTTGCAGCCTTGATTGTTCTTCCTGCAATGGGCTTACCTGTGACCATCGCGGCGCTACTTATCTCTATTGAACCATTGATTGACATGGCACGTACCGCACTAAACGTTTCAGGCTCAATGACTGCGGGTACAATTGCTAGCCGAGTGCTGAAGTCACCAGAAAGTGAAGCAACATTGGAAGAAACACGAGCATAGAACTCAAATTCCTTCCAAAGCGATAAACGTAAAATATCAAGCCGATGGTTCGCCATCGGCTTTTTTCATTTTCAAAAATTCAACTTGCATCTTTCGTTGCTAGTCAAGGCGTTGAATGGTCTAATACTGTCATCGGTTTTGTAAACGGTAAGCAGAATGCACCAAGATAATCAGCCCACTTTTTTCTTCTTTGATTATGAGACATGGGGAACCAACCCCGCGAAAGATCGCCCAAGCCAGTTTGCTGGTGTTCGTACAGATGAAAACTTTAATATCATCGGCGAGCCTTTAGTCATGTACTGTCAACCACCAGCTGATTATCTTCCGTCTCCTGAAGCTGCGCTTATTACTGGTATTACTCCGCAAAAAACGGTTCAAGAAGGCCTTTCTGAGCCAGAGTTTATCGCTAAGATTCACGCTGAACTCGCGAGACCAAATACCACCAGTTTAGGCTACAACAGCATTCGCTTTGATGACGAAGTGACCCGTTATACTTGTTATCGCAACTTTATCGATCCATACGCATGGAGTTGGCAAAACGGTAACTCGCGTTGGGATTTACTCGATGTACTACGCGCGTGCCATGCCCTTCGCCCAGAAGGCGTAGAATGGCCAGAAAACGAAGATGGCTTCACTAGCTTTAAATTAGAACACTTGTCTGTGGCTAACGGCATAGAACATAGTAACGCGCACGATGCCATGGCAGATGTGATTGCGACTATCGAAATGGCAAAGAAAGTAAAAGCAGCGCAACCAAAATTGTTTGATTACTTTTTTTCTATGCGCCAAAAGCGCAAGCTCAATGATTTAGTCGACATCGTCAACATGACACCGTTGATGCACGTTTCAGGCATGTTAGGGCGCGAATGCCAGTACACTAGCTGGATTGTGCCTGTTGCTTGGCATCCAACCAATAATAATGCCGTTATCACCATCGATTTAGCGAAAGACCCTCAACCTATTCTTGAGCTATCCGCAGAAGAGCTGCACGAAAGACTCTACACTAAGCGCGAAGATCTTGGTGAATTGCTACCAGTGCCAGTTAAACTAGTTCATTTGAACAAATGCCCTATTCTCGCCCCTGCAAAAACGTTAACGGCTGAAAATGCAGAGTCTATTGGCATTGATCGCCAGCAATGTCTCGCTAATCTCGCTTTGTTGCGCCAACATCCTGAAATTAGAGAAAAGCTGATTAGCCTCTTTTCAGTCGAGCGTAAATTCGATAAAAGTGATGACGTCGATACACAGCTTTACGACGGGTTCTTTTCTCCGGCTGATCGCGCAGCTATGGATATCATTCGAGAAACCGACCCGAATAATCTTGCTGCATTAGACATTGAATTTGATGACAAGCGTATTAAACCTCTATTGTTCCGCTATCGTGCGCGTAACTTCCCAGGCACATTAGACGAGCAAGAACAAAGACGCTGGGCACTACACTGTCGAGAAGTGTTTGAAAGCCAAATTGAAGAGTACATGCTGAATTTAGAAAACTTAGTTCACGAACATGAAAGTGACGAAAAGAAGATTGCGATATTAAAATCCGTGTACTGTTATGT
This sequence comes from Vibrio sp. 1731, assembly GCF_033339955.1. Taxonomy (NCBI): domain Bacteria; kingdom Pseudomonadati; phylum Pseudomonadota; class Gammaproteobacteria; order Vibrionales; family Vibrionaceae; genus Vibrio; species Vibrio sp. 1731. Next base: position 368,875 of record NZ_JAWOVO010000001.1, read on the forward strand.
AGAGAGCTTAGCTTCCTAACTCCTCCTAATACAAGCGCACCTTATGGTGTGCTTGTTGTTTATATACTGTCAAAATGATTAAAGAACGATTCTTACAACTGATCCAACTGCTCATTTCAATCTTCCTCATCATGGGAGCACTTGGCATCGGAATTACCATTCAAAAGTTCACTGGCGTTTCCGTTCCTGGAAGTGTCATCGGTATGCTCGTACTGTTTTTCTCCATGACTCTTGGGCTTGTAAAAGTCGACTGGGTCAAACCGGGCGCCACGCTATTTATCCGCTATATGATCTTATTGTTCGTTCCTATTAGCGTCGGATTAATGCAACATTTCGATATGCTACTCGCTAATGCCCTCCCTATCATTGCCAGCGCAGTTGGAGGCTCACTCATTGTACTAGTCAGCCTCGCTTGGCTGCTGGACTACTTGCTAAAGGAGAAACACTGATATGTGGTTAGTTGTTACCATTGCGGTTTTTCTTATCGCTCGCCAAATCGCAATCAAAGTGAACAATCCTCTAGCAAACCCTTTGCTGATCAGTATCGCAGTGCTCATTCCTTTGCTTACTTACTTAAATGTGCCATTTGAAAAGTATTATGCGGATAACGAAGGAATTAGCTTTTTGCTTCAACCTGCTGTAGTTGCTCTGGCTTATCCACTATATGAACAACTACCACAAATTAAAGCAAACTGGCGAATCATCACTTTCGCTTGCACAGTAGGCAGTGTGATGTCGATGATGACAACCACCTTGATCGCAGTCGCTTTCAAAGCAGATATCAGTTTAATCGCAAGTCTAGTGGGTAAATCCGTCACTACGCCAATAGCAATGGAAATTTCGAGTCACCTCGGTGGTGAAGCTGCCGTTGCGGCGATCTTGGTTCTGATTGTTGGTTTATTGGGCGCGATTTTGGCATACCCAATTTACAACTTAATTGGAATTAAACACCCGATTGCACGTGGTCTGACAATGGGTACAGTCTCTCATGCCTTAGGCACCGCTACTTGTGCAGAGAAACAGCCCATAGATGCCGCGTTCTCATCACTCGCATTGGTTTTATGTGGGATCATAACTTCTATTTTGGCTCCAAGTTTTTTTGCTTTGGCGGTCTGGCTATATCAATAGTTAAGCGCTCTCGGTCTGCCCTCCTTCCGGCAGGCCGTAGCCTTTCCGTTTCTTACTTATCCCTTTTCAAAACCCTATCTTATCTATCAAACTCACCCAGTAATATCGTGAAGGGACTTGACTGAGATATACATTCATAGCATTAGCATTCTAGCTGCTACCACTCGCTCTAGATTACGTAAGTATAAAGTAGCATAGCGGTAAAAGTCGCGTTGGTAACATACTCCTGCTCCTTGGTCATATGAATATATACTGATATGGTTAATTGTGAGACGGAGATAACGCTTCACACCTGTGCAATCGAATACATGTGTGAGCTCACTCTAATTATGTAACAGAATTATCAATTGCATTATTTATCGTGATCTAACGCACGGAACATTTCTATCTTTCACATAGAATAACTGTCCATGCAATAACAAGGATTCAACATGAAAAGTCGCATTGAACAGGCGCTAGCAGGCGCTCCAGAAGCACTTTCCAAACAACTTGCTCCTATCATCCAAGCTGATGATTTTGATGCTACGCTTTCAGTTCAACAATTTGAGCAGTTGCTTTCAGCTACCGGTCTATCAGACAAAGAGCTTCGTGTTGCGCTACTTCCTTTTGCCGCAGCGTACTCCTATGCTCCCCTTTCTGACTTTTATGTCGGCGCTATCGTTCGTGGTCTTTCAGGTCGCCTTTACTTCGGTGCCAACATGGAATTCTTTGGTGTACAGTTGGGTCAAACGGTTCACGCAGAGCAGTCTGCGATTAGCCATGCTTGGATGAAAGGCGAACGTGGTGTTAAGGATATCACTATCAACTTCAGCCCATGTGGTCACTGCCGCCAGTTCATGAATGAGTTATCTACCGCAAACGAGCTTAAAATCCAGCTCCCAGAACGCGAAGAAAAGTCACTTCATGAATACCTGCCTGAAGCCTTTGGACCAAACGATCTCGGTATCGAGTCCGGCTTAATGGCAGAAGTTAAACACCAATTCTCATGTGATGATGAAGACGCACTCATCCAAAGTGCAGTTGAAGCGATGAACATGAGCCACTCTCCATACACCAACAACTTGAGTGGTTTAGCATTAGAGATGACTAGCGGCCGTGTATTCCAAGGCGCTTATGCAGAAAATGCAGCGTTTAATCCTAGCTTGCCACCGCTACAAGTTGCGCTAATCCAAGTTTTACTTGCGGGTGAAACCTTTGACAGCATCAAAGCCGCTGCATTGGTAGAAAACTCTGAAGGTAAGATCAGTCACTTAGCCGATACGCAATCAACGTTGGAAGCGTTGAATCCAGATATTCCGCTTAGTTTTGTCAACGTATAAACGACAAATTCAACAAAAAGCTCTACAACATGTAGAGCTTTTTTATTACCTAAAAACCAAAAGCAAACGTTTGCTTTGTCATGAAACTTGAGTATGATCTCCTGCAATTTCTGTCTCATCACTCTATTTTGTAAGGGAACACTATGTTTGGCACTGCAACTAGCGCAAATGCTACCCGTGTATTACTTTTAGGCTCTGGCGAACTCGGTAAAGAAGTCGCCATTGAATGCCAGAGACTTGGTTTAGAAGTGATTGCTTGTGATCGCTATGCCAATGCTCCAGCGATGCAAGTCGCTCACCGTAGTTATGTTATCGACATGTTAGATGGGAACGCCTTAGAAGAAGTTATTACGAAGGAACAACCTACTTACGTCGTACCAGAAATTGAAGCCATCGCAACCGGCAAACTGGTAGAGCTTGAAGAAAAAGGACTGAATGTTGTTCCAACCGCTAAGGCAACCAGGCTAACAATGAATCGTGAAGGTATCCGACGTTTGGCAGCAGAAGAACTGGAATTGACGACTTCACCTTATCGTTTTGCAGATAACTTTGAAGACTTCAAAGCCGCGGTTGAGCATGTGGGTATTCCGTGCGTGGTGAAGCCTGTGATGAGCTCTTCAGGTAAAGGGCAAAGTGTTATCAAGACCGAAGACGACGTTACAAAAGCATGGGATTACGCTCAGGAAGGCGGGCGTACGGGTGCAGGTCGCGTTATCGTGGAAGGTTTTATCGACTTCGATTACGAAATCACTTTATTGACCATCAGAGCCGTTGACGGTGTGCATTTCTGTGCTCCAATTGGTCATCGTCAGGAAGATGGCGACTACCGCGAATCATGGCAACCGCAAACTATGTCAGAAAACGCAGTAAAAGCAGCTGAATACACGGCTGAGAAAGTGGTAAACGCGCTCGGTGGCTACGGCATCTTTGGTGTAGAGCTATTTGTTAAAGGCGATAAAGTCATTTTCAATGAGGTCTCTCCTCGCCCTCACGATACGGGTATGGTTACAATGATTTCACAGGAAATGTCTGAGTTTGCTCTCCACGTGCGCGCGTTTACCGGAATGCCAATTAATAATATTGTGCAATATGGCCCATCTGCGTCTGCTGTTATTCTTGGACAAGGGACTTCCACAAACATTCGCTTTGAAAACCTAAGCAAAGCTTTAGCTCAACCTCAAACACAAGTTCGTCTATTCGGTAAGCCAGAAATCGATGGTCGCCGCCGTTTAGGTGTTGTCCTTACGCGACGAAAAACCACCGAAGAAGCCGTTCAAGATGCTATTGAAAGTGCTTCAAAAGTGAATATCATTTATTAAATACGAACCACTCATACAAAAATAGCGCAGCTCAAATTGCTGCGCTATTTCGTGTTCCAAACCGAAGAGAGCCTATTCACTCTCGATTAAGTACACTTCTTCAGAGAAGCGACTTAAGCCTTTTTTCGCAATTTTAGGATGATTCTCGTCAGCTTCATCTACGTTCAAACAAGTAACTTTGTAACCTGAAAATAACTGCTCAATCTCTTCGACCGGCACGCTAAATGGAGGCCCCGCCATCTCTTCTTGAGGATAGTTGAGTGTAACAAGCAAAATACGACCGCCTGGGTTCAAAAGTTGCTTGAGACGCTCTACATACTCCTCTCGCATATCTTGCGGTAAAGCAACCAACGCGGCGCGATCATAAATGATATCGGCTTGAGATACTGGTGCAGTGAAAAAGTCCCCAGTATAAATAGAGAGCTCATCAAATTGATAAAGCTCGTGCATGCCATTAAGAGGCGTTACCGTTGGCGTGTAAAAATGTTCAGCAAAAAAGGCACGCACAGCAATATGGCTTAGCTCAACGCCTTCAACCGAATCATGCTTCATCGCTAGCCAAATCAAGTCTTCTGACTTTCCACATAAAGGAACTAACACTTTATCTTCACGCTTTGGATTAGTGTGTTTCCAATATACTGGTAATAGCGGGTTTACATCTTCCAAGTGAAATCCGATTTGATTGCTGGCCCATTTGTTATGCCAAAATTCTTGGTCTCTCATTTTACTTTCTACTTGTCGGCTGTTTTCATTTTGAGAGGTAAGACTAACGTTTTTTTTCAATTTGTCTATGCCGTTCATCTTTGGTTAATACTGCGGTGATAGGATGTAATCGGTCTCATAGGAGACGCGCCTTTATCTGATAATCAGAATAAAGAAAAGAGAAATGGTGATCTAACGCATGATTCTACTTCAAGATAAAACTGAAACCTTGGAATCTTTCGTAATGGCCCCATTTATAAGTTAGTACCTGATTTGCCGAACTTAGCGACCTTTATGTTCCCTATTTTCTAAGTACAAGCAAGTTAAGGAGAGTGAATGAGCTTATTTCTTCGTACTACAGCATTGATGCTTTTGGTACTTAGCCGTGCACCGGCATTTGCCGCACTTCCAATTACCCCTGCGCCTAATGGCGAACAAAATCGTTCAACCAGCCAAAACGAAGTTTGTTCGAAACTTTTTAAACACAGCCTTAGCGGTTTATATGGCATTCAGTCAATCGACACCACACCAACTCAGCCATATTCTGACTTCGACATCCTTTACAGCAAAGCTCACCAAGCACAATTTGAACTTGAAACTATCTGTAAGAGTACCGCACTTCTTAATGACGCTCAGCCATACTTCGCAGGCGTGAAATCCAAACAACGAGCAGAAGAAAAGATAGCTTTAGAGTTAGATGGGAAAGTTGAACGTATTACTGACCTAGCACGTGCAACGATTGTAGCTGAAGACGTCGCGAGCTTAGTCTCCATTTATGAAACGTTAGAGCGTGAAACAACGATTGTGAAAGTAAAAAATCGATTCAAAAAACCTGGCCCTTCAGGATATAGAGACTTGAACTTGCTCGTTCGTTTACCAAAAACAAACCTAGTAGCCGAAGTTCAACTGCACTTGAAAGCAATCGCAGATGTAAAAAGCGGTCCCGAACACGACCTATACGAAAAAATCCAGAAACTAGAACGTCAAGCGATGTTGGAAAAACGTGAGCTAAGCGAAATAGAGCTTGCCTCTATTCGCAACATGCGTACACAGTCTAAGAACTTGTACCAACAAGCATGGCAACCATACTTAACAACGCATCTAGAAGCGGCGTAACCGATATCATTAAGCGTCTCTCATAAACAGAAAAACCACCGCATGGCGGTGGTTTTCATTTGTATGCACACGAATTTTACGCAAAAAAAGACCACGCCTTAGCGTGATCCATTTATTCGGCTTACTGTACTTTCTTCAGGTTTTCTACACGAGCTTTTAACTTCTGACCCGGGCGAAAAGTCACTACACGTCGAGCAGTAATTGGAATATCTTCACCAGTTTTCGGGTTACGACCAGGTCGTTCATTCTTGTCACGAAGATCAAAGTTACCAAAACCTGACAGTTTTACCTGTTCGCCACTTTCCAGTGCCTTACGAATCTCTTCAAAGAACACTTCCACCGTTTCCTTGGCGTCCCGCTTACTAAATCCTAATTTATCAAACAGGTTTTCTGCCAGTTCGGCTTTTGTGAGCGCCATAAAACTTTCCTCAAAGCTATGTTAAACAATGCTACGTTAGTGTAGCGCCAGAGCAGTTTTACCCTACCAATTCAACAACATATCGGGGTTACATCAGGAAGTGTATGACAAGCTTATGATTTTCGCCAACTTTTTTCTTGGCGAACAAAAGGAATAGCACTACGTAAATTATTGTTAAACGCCAGAAATTTGATATTTTTGTTTTTGTTTCATCTTTATCAGGAAAAACATCCAGATTATAAAACTAAAAGTAGTTTAAATATCAACATTAAACACTATTTAATAAAAATATCAGATATTGGTTATTTAACAGACATTTGACATAGAACTTGTCGTAAATTCAGTGATTTGTATGTAACTCGATACGTAACAATTAGATTAAAAGGTATGACCACCTGTACTTTGCAACTGTGCTTTGAAAGCTTGATTAAACCCACGCTTCTCGCTGTTTAACGATGACGCCATATATAAAGATTGATAATGTGGAAGTTCGTGTATTTCCTCATTAGCTTCTTACACTGCTTCTAGGCGACCATGATTAATCAAATCATAAATATTCTTTTCCCTGTTTTTGCTCTTGTCGGAGTTGGCTATTTGGTCGGTCGTTACATCAAGCCTGACTTTCGCCCAATAAACCGCATTAATATTGAGGTGTTTACGCCAGCACTGGTATTTTCGTCACTCGTTAGCATGCCGCTCGATTCAAATCAGGGGCCGCTTCTTTTGGCGGCAATTGTCGCGGTTTTAATTCCCGCACTACTCATGATCCCGGTATGTCGATGGACGTCACTCTCGTTTAAAACCTGGGCGCCACCACATATGTTTCGCAATAGCGGAAATCTAGCTATTCCTTTGTTTACCTATACGTTTGGAGAAATTGCGCTGTCGTCAGCAGTGCTTTTATTTGTCGTGTCAGCATGCTTGCATATCAGCTTAGGCGTAATGCTGCTTAGTCATGGCAACCCTTTTAAGCAAATAGTCAAGATGCCAATCTTTTTAGCAGCGTCGTTGGCTCTGTTTCTCAACGTGTCAAATGTGGGTGCATGGGCGCCTTTATACGAAGCCACTGCTCTACTTGGGCAAGCGGTCGTACCCGTGATGCTTTTATCTCTGGGGGCACAAATGTGTCATTTACGGTTGGACGGTTTAAAGATTGGTGTGTTGTGTACCGTGCAGTCACTGGCAACTGGTGCTGTCGCTTTTGCACTTATTTATTGGTTAATTCCCCTTCCAACGATGCAATTGCAAATGATGGTGCTCTTCACAATGCTGCCGCCAGCCGTCATGAATTACCTATTTGCGGAAAGACTGAATATAGAACCCATGAAGGTGGCGTCAATGGTACTATTTGGCAACTTTTTCAGCATTCTTACGCTGCCTCTTCTGCTTAGCTATACCCTCTCACTCGCTGCCTAACCGCCAATAAGCTATCGTTAGCGTGTATTAGCTGAAAAACAATACGTTCCTAATCTCGGGTAAGGGCCATCCCTAGTTTGGTCTAGTATTTTAAAATAATGAGGGGTGGTGCGAGCAGTAAGGAACTTGAACAACGATAAGGTAATCCTAAAAATAAAAAAACCCTGCCAAACTGGCAGGGTTTTCATTTCTTAAGAAGATACGTTACGCGAGATTAGTCACGTAGAGACGCACCAAACTTCTCAGAAACGTGAGCAACGATAGCGTCAACCGCACCAGCGATATCTGCATCTTCAAGCGTACGCTCAAGTGACTGTAGAGTCAGAGCGATTGCTAGGCTCTTCTTACCTTCTTCAACGCCTTTACCTACGTAAACGTCGAACAGTTTTGCATCTTTAAGGAACTCGCCACCTTGCTCTAGACAAGCGTTAACAATGTCACCAGATGCAACAGCTTCATCCACTACTACCGCGATATCACGACGGTTTGAAGGGAATTTAGAAAGTGCTACCGCTTCTGGGATCACTTTGCTGTTAATTGCAGACCATTCGATTTCGAATACGATAGTACGACCATTTAGACCGAACTTACGCTCAAGCTCAGGGTGAACGGTACCGATCACGCCCACTTCTTTGCCATCTACGATGATTGCCGCAGATTGACCTGGGTGAAGTGCTGGGTTAGCTTTTTTGCTTTCAGGTGACAGTGCAGCGAAAGAGTACGCTTTTTCGTTCGCAGATAGCTCTAGAATCGCTTCTAGATCGCCTTTAAGGTCGAAGAAATCAACCGTGTTAGTTTCGATATCCCAATGTTCTTCACCGCGAGTACCAGCGATAACACCCGCTAGCATAGGCTCTTGGCGCATGCCGTTTTCTGCAGATTCACATGGGATGAAACGTAGGCCGTATTCGAATAGACGAACGCGTGGCTGTTGACGCTTCTGGTTGTGAACAACCGTGTTCAGCAGACCTTGGATAAGACCAAGACGCATTGCTGACATGTCTGCAGAAATTGGGTTTGGAAGTACTAGAGGCTCAACACCAGGTACAACTAGCTTTTGCTGCTCAGGCTCAACGAAGCTGTATGTGATTGCTTCGTGGTAACCACGGTCAACAAGAAGATCACGAACGCGTTTCAGTGGAAGATCCGCTTCAACGTGGTTGTGCATCTTAAGTGCTGCTGCTGGGTTTTGGTTAGGAATGTTGTCGTAACCGTAGATACGGCCAACTTCTTCAATCAGATCTTGCTCGATAGCGATATCGAAACGCCATGTTGGCGCTACTGCCACCCAACCTTCTTCTGAAGCTTCAACAGTCAAACCTAGGCGCTCTAGGATTTCTACTACATCAGCATCAGCGATGTGGTGACCTAGTAGGTTGTCTAGTTTCGTGCGACGTAGTGCAACTTTGTTTGGCTTAGGTAGGTCTGCTTCAGATTCTACAGCTACAACAGGTGCTACTTCACCACCACAAATTTCAACAAGAAGCTGTGTTGCACGCTCCATTGCGCTCACTTGTAGTGCGTAATCCACACCACGCTCGAAACGCATTGAAGAATCAGTGTGAAGACCGTAGCTACGTGCGCGGCCACGGATGTGGTCAGGTGCAAAGAATGCACACTCTAGTAGAACGTCTTTAGTCTCAGTTGTTACACCAGACTCTTCACCACCAAAGATACCTGCGATTGCAAGTGCTTTGTTGTGGTCAGCAACTACTAGTGTATCTGCGTTTAGTTCTGCTTCGTTGCCGTCAAGAAGCGTTAGCTTCTCACCTTGCTCAGCCATACGAACTACGATGCCACCTTCGATCTTCGCTAGATCGAATGCGTGCATTGGTTGGCCTTGCTCTAGAAGAACGTAGTTAGTGATGTCTACTACAGGGTCGATAGAGCGAATACCACAACGACGCAGTTTCTCTTGCATCCATAGTGGTGTTTCAGCTTGAACGTTTACGTTCTTAATAACACGACCTAGGTAACGAGGACACGCAGCAGGAGCTTTCACTTCGATAGACACTTTATCGTCGATTGAAGGGGCAACTGCTTCTACTAATGGCTCTGTCACGTCAGCACGGTTTAGTACGCCAACTTCACGAGCTAGACCACGAATGCTGAAACAGTCAGCGCGGTTTGCCGTTAGGTCTACGTCTACTGTTACGTCGTCTAGACCTAGGAATTCACGGAAATCGGTACCGACTACTGCGTCTTCTGCTAGTTCCATGATACCGTCTGACTCAACGTCGATACCTAGTTCAGTGAATGAACAAAGCATGCCGTGAGATGGCTGGCCACGTAGTTTCGCTTTTTTGATTTTGAAATCACCTGGAAGAACAGCACCAACTGTTGCTACTGCTACTTTCAGACCTTGGCGACAGTTAGGTGCGCCACAAACAATGTCTAGAAGCTCTTCTTCACCCACGTCAACTTTAGTTACGCGCAGTTTGTCTGCATCTGGGTGTTGACCACATTCAACAACGTGACCGACTTTAACGCCAGTAAAAGAACCTGCAACAGGAAGAACGTCGTCTACCTCTAGACCGGCCATTGTAATTTGGTGAGTTAGCTCGTCAGTAGTAACCGCAGGGGTTACCCACTCACGAAGCCATGATTCGCTGAATTTCATGTTGATGAACCCTCTGGATTACTTGAACTGTTTTAGGAAACGAAGATCGTTCTCGAAGAACGCACGTAGGTCGTTCACGCCGTAACGAAGCATTGTTAGACGCTCAACACCCATACCGAATGCGAAACCAGAGTATTTTTCAGGATCGATACCTACGCTACGTAGCACGTTCGGGTGAACCATACCGCAGCCTAGTACTTCTAACCATTTACCGTTTTTGCCTTTCACGTCTACTTCAGCTGAAGGCTCAGTGAATGGGAAGTAAGATGGACGGAAACGTACTTCTACTTCTTCTTCGAAGAAGTTACATAGGAAATCGTGCAGGATGCCTTTCAGCTGAGCAAAGTTTACGTTCTCATCAACCAGCATGCCTTCCACTTGGTGGAACATTGGCGTGTGAGTTTGGTCGTAGTCGTTACGGTATACACGGCCTGGTGCGATGAAACGGAATGGTGGTTTACCATTTTCCATCGTACGGATCTGTACGCCTGACGTATGAGTACGAAGCATCAAGTCTGGGTTGAAGAAGAAAGTATCGTGGTCAGTACGCGCTGGGTGATCAGCTGCGATGTTTAGCGCATCGAAGTTGTGAAATGCATCTTCGATCTCTGGTCCAGCCTCGGTGTTAAAACCAAGTTCGCCAAAGAACTTCTCAATACGCTCTACAGTACGAGTTACTGGGTGTAAACCACCGTTTTCAATACGACGACCTGGTAGTGTTACGTCGATTGTTTCTGCTGCTAGTTTTGCTTCAAGCTCAGCACGTTGTAGTGCATCTTTACGAGCTGCGATAGCTTGCTGAACGACGCCTTTCGCTTTATTGATCTCTTGACCAGCTTCACGGCGTTCTTCTGGTGGTAGTTTGCCTAGGCTTTGAAGTTGAGCAGTTAGCTCACCTTTTTTACCCAGATACTGAACACGCACTTCATCAAGTGCGACTAGCGATTCGGCAGCTTCAATTGCAGTGCTCGCGCTAGCAATGATCTCTTCTAGATGTTGCATCGTTTCCTCATCTACCTGTAGGTAGTGTCCATAAGGGAGTGATTGGTTTTTTGATAGCTGTACATAGTAGCCAAACCGGGCACCAATGCCAAATTGAATTACGAAAAGAAGAGGTTATTGAATAAAAAGAGCACAAAAACGTCAAAAATGTCATCTTTAGTTGAACTGCCGTTTAGTTGTGCCCTTTTTTTTAGAAATAGTATTGAATAGATAGCTCGATAAAATCGTCATCTCTAGCGAAGTAGAGCAAATCATTTGGTGTTTCATTTTTAAACAACCAAGCATCAATTTGCCACTTAACGTGATTCGATATTCGGCTCGATGCTTCTAACTTAGCATTGTAAACATCATCGTTATCTAAATCCTTCGTAATTCCCGTCAATACTTCCGTTCCGTCCTCATCATTGAGCGCCCAACGAATACCTGCAAACACATCATTTTGACCGATAGTTTGTGCGTTGTTCCCACGACTGTCATAGAGGTACTCACCAATAACTCCCACATCCCAAACCGTGTCAAATGCACCGACGAAGGTATACTCAAAACCCGTCACAAGACCGACATGATTATCAGCGCTATCTCGATAAACACTTTCTAGTTTCCATAACCAATCGCCAACAATTCCTTGCACATCCAGACCGACATGACTCATCAGAGCGTAGTAAGGCTTTAATTCTCCGTACTCAAAACGAAAGTAAGGATCCCGGTTTGTTCCATATAAATAGCTCAGGCCTACGTCCCAATCGCCAAGCATTTTCGAATATCGAAAAGCCACATCTACGTGCTTCTCTTCTCTGCTTGATTCATAGATAGCATCATCAGAGACAACGGGGTCGGTTCGCAAGCGGCCATCTGTACCCGCAAACGTTCGTTCCCTAAAGTAAGGTAACAACATTGCGTGGACGGTGCCCCAGTCTTTGAAAGAGGTAAAATGTAACATCGGCTGACCGAGTTTATCTTCACCATCGACGGCTTCAATGGCATCTGTTTGGTTTACGACATCAACTAAATGGGCTGATTCAGTCACTCCCCAAAAGACCTTACTAATCCCAACTCGAAGCTCATAATCATCCCAATAAGTCAGATAAAGTGCCTCTCGTATGTCGCCATGACTTCGCTCATCGTCTAGACCATCCAGACGATAGAAAGGTGTGAAAGTAAAGTTTGCATCACCATTTTGCATCTCCCAGTAAAATTCTGGCTGCAAAACCAATGACGTTTGCGCTTTGCTCTGACCCTGAGAGCCCGTTTTAAAAAACTGACGATGCTCAATATTGACTTGTCCTGCGAGCTCGACGGCAGTCAGAGGCATCGAGTAAAAAAAGGCTGCTGCACTAAGCAACAACCCAACATTTAATCGCTTCATTTTTCCTCCACTACCTCACTCGCTTCAACACATTCTTATGAAAGTCATTGTCTTGTAATCCAGTGTTAAAACGCATTTCGCTAGTCGTTAGCTCAGTACTTTTTCCTGTTTGATGGTTTGTCATCGCCATAGTGTGCGCTCGCCAATATTGGTTGAGATATTGCTTGTAATCGGAAAAAGAAAGCGTTTTTAACAAAGAGCCTTTGCGGTCGTAAAACTCAACTTTAAGTGGACGATAATGCGCTTTATCTAACCATACCGTTTGCTTGGTATAACCTGAGTTCTTATCGGTCGGAATTTGCTCTACGACGAAAACATCTTGCCCGTTTATGCTGTCATCTTTTAGGTAGTTGAAACGGTATTTTTCAATCTCAAAGGAACTGAGATCCTCATACGCGAATTCACTGCCCATAAAAGGACCTGATTTGTTACGCGAGGAAATACGTTTCACACGTTTCAGTGCAGGAAGGTAAAGCCATTGGTCATCGGCACCCACCGTATGAGAATGGTTAAGAAACGCCGTGCCTTTTACATCTCTCGGTTCATCAAATATCGTGAGCCCTTTGTCACCATCGCCATCAACTTCGAGTGATTGTAAGCGCATTAAACGTGTGCTGCTTTCTCCTTGCGCGTTTCGCAGAATCATTTGCATCGTAGCAACAGAATCCCCCCACCCTTCATCACGGGCTTTGCGCTCTTGGGCAATTTCTAGTCCTTTGGCTTCATCCGCCAACACCGCATGACTCATAATAAGCGAGACAGAAAGTACTGATACTTTTAAGGCATTTTTTACTAAATTCATGTTCAATCCTTTAATTCGTTATGACTGAGTAACAGTCTTGGTTTGAGAGTCAGTTGATTTAAGCTTATTTCGGCGCTCCACCTCGTCGTAAACGCCTTTGTCAAACAACATCAGTAGAGTCGGTAGAAAGATGAAATCCACAACAAGAGCAATGAAGATAACAATGGCACTCAACTGTCCCATATCGGCATTTAAGCGGAAGCTCGACATCGCCAGAACAGAGAAACCAGCAACAAGCACGACCGTCGTAATCCAAAGCGCGCGCCCCACGGTGCGAAAGGCGTAGCGAACCGCTTGCTCCGCACTGTGGCCATCTTTACGAGCATGTTGATATTTAGAAAGAAAGTGAACGGCGTCATCGACAACAACACCAAGCGTTAATGTCACAACGACAGACAATCCCAAGTTTATCTCGCCAGAAACCAGCGCCCAAATACCAAAACCAATAAGCGCAGGAGCAATATTCGGGACAAGACTAATTAAGCCAAGCTTGAACGAACGCAAGGCAAAGATCAGTAATGCAGAGATTAAGACAAGAGTAATGGGCAAGGTTGACAGCATGCTGGCCATATTCGTTTCACCAATATGCGCAAACATCAATGAAGGACTAGAAGCAACAACATCATATTGAGGCGCGTTTTCGTTAAACCATTGGTAAATGCGATTTTCCAAATCAACAAGCTCGACGCTGCCCAAGTTCTCCACGGTGAGAACCATCTTGATCGACGACTTATCTACATTGATTTGGTTGTTCAAATCTAAACCATACGGTAGTGACATTTCGTAAAGCATCAGATATTGAGCCGCTAATTCTCTGTCTTGAGGGAGCGAGTAATAAGCCTGATCATCTCCATGCATGTTCTTGTTTAGGCGCTTATAAACATCGCTCAAGGTCGCAACATGGTCCGTTTCTGGCTGCAACCTTAGCCAGTCAGTAAATTTACCCACGGTATTGAGAAAATTAGGATCCGCAATACCCTGCGATTCGTTGGTTTTTATCGCGATACTGATGTTCGCCATGCCACTGATTCGCTCTTCCATAAAATCAGCCGCTCGGCGAAATTCATTGCTATGGCCAAAGTACTCGACGGATTCATCATTGACTTTGTTCAGTGGAATCAAGCTCGCACTCGCGACAATAACAAGCACCGACAACGGCAATAAAGCATGTCGCTTTGACACCACGAAATCTCCTAAATGATCCATAAAGTGCTTTCTTTCATCAGAAATATCCGACTTCACCGTAACCGGAAGGATATTAAGCAAGGCGGGAAGTAACGTGATGGAAAGGAAACAAGCAACCATGACGCCAAGGGCTGATAGGTTGCCGAAATCTCTCAGGATTGGAGAATCCGACATATTCATCATTAAAAAGCCGATCGCGGTGGTAATGGAGGTAATCAAGATAGGCATGAAATTGAGCGCAATACTTCGCTCAATAGAGTGGGCTTTACTAAAGCCGTTTTGCATAGACTGACGCATTGTCGCGATGATGTGTACACAGTCTGCGACGGCAAGCGTCATCACCAAGGTAGGCACATTAACGGTCGCCGTGCTTAAGAACATACCAGCCCATCCTGACAAGCCCATTGTAACCATAACCGAGCCGATAATAACGATGAGCGTCGCGATGACGCTAAGCAATGAGCGCAACATGATGGTCAGAAACACCAATATCACTAGTAACATAGTTGGCACTAATGTTGCGCTATCATCTTGGGCTGCGGTCATAAACGCGTAGTTCATTGCAATAATGCCAGCCTTGTGGAATTCGGTGTCTGGGTACACTTGCTGATAACGCTCAATCATTCCGTTTATGTAAGCAACCACCTCTTGTACTTCAGCAGTTTTATCTATTTCAGGGAGTTGGACCGTAATGTTTACGACCGTGACATCTCCTTTTTCAGAAATCAGTGAACTTTTCAAAACCGGCTCACTCAACGCAATACTTTTGACTTTCTCTATTCGTTGAGGTGTCAATTCATATTCGCTATACAGTAAATCTTTGACAAGAAGATCATCTTCAAACGCTTCGGTATGCTGGTAGTTAGCGAGGGAATCAACGCGGGTGGAGTATGGAACTTGCCACGCCTCGTCAGTGATCTGCTGAATAAGAGATAATGTGCTAGGAGTAAAAACAGTGCCGCTCTTTGGCGCTATAACCAAAGCAAGACTGTCAGATTTTGCAAAGGTGGTTTGAATTTCATCAAACGCAAGTAACTGCTCATTTGTTCCATCAAAGAAGATGTCGTAATCTCCTCTAAAGTAAAGATTTTTTCCTCCAATGGTTGCTATGACAATCAATAAAACGGTAGCAAGCATCACCAATACACTGTAATTCGTTGGTAGCTTACCCCACCCTGAACGGGCGTATTGTTGAACGTTGTGATGTGGCATCACACTCTCCTTTTGTGACGTTTCGTCAAATTTAAAAACTAAAAAAACAGCAAATGCTGTAAATAACCAGACAAACTCGACATGCAAACTTTAGATCGAATGAATTTGGCTACATAAGTCAGTTTTTAGTAACTTCCTATGCTTCTCGTGATCATTGGCTGAACGCCAACCCTCGAGATTTAATGACGATTCGTCACAATAGTGCGATAAAAAAGCCAACCATAACGTCAGATTGGCCTTTCCAGTTTATTAGCGATTCACTGACTCTAAATAAGCAAGCTCTTCACTAAATAACTCCTGCTCCACTCGACGCCAGGTTTTACGGTAGTCCCATTCTGTAGATAAAGGCGACCAACCTAAACCATCAAGTAACATATTCGCGTTGTGCAGTACTGAGAATGGGTCTTGAATTCGCTGAATACATCGACTGTTCGATGCATTTTGCGCCAAAGCGTTTGAACCGAATGCAATAGACCAGTTGGCGAATACAATAGCATCAGAACCAATTGCGGGAGAAAACTTAAGATCACCACATTCTACCGCATTGTTCACCAGCGCATCAGCACCATCTATTACTTGTTCTTCCAAGTTATTCAGTTCATTCACACGTTTAGGCGAAGCCTTCTCTAGAACCCAAGGCGTCTTTGCAACAATCGCACAAGTTGATAGTACTGGCTCCATACGAGCGTAAATACGATAACCTACATGCATCGCAATGATTTTTTCTCTGGTATTGCCATTAAATTTGGCGGTACGTTCGAAAAATATTGCTTCGCTTTTCAGCGAATGAATACAAAGCGCAAGAATCACATCTTCTTTGCTGCAAAAATGATTGTAGATCGTCCCTTTAGAATAAGGGCTTGACGCTGTAAGCTTGTCCATCGTTAAGTTGGCAAAGCCTTGCTCTTGAACTAAAGACTTAGCCAATTGAATAAGCTCTATCTCACGATCAGCAATCGCCTGTTGCTTTTTTGTTAGCCCTGAAGACACACGACATCCGTCTTGCTTGCTATATTTTTTACAGCGAAAGTTAAACATAATCCTTTGATCCGTATACCAACACACTCCCAATAATTGTAACACGATTCTTTAATACGGGAACGCAACTAAAGTTGACGAACCGTCACAAATGACACTTCGTCATAATAGATCAAAAAACAAACATTTCAAGTATGAATTTATAATTAGAAGATAAATAGCTACCAATTATGCATACCCAAGTAGCTACAGGATGCTTGGTTCAACGAGAATGGTTTCTTTGTAGAGGAAGCGAGAGAGGCTTTGGGAGGAACAACGAAGGAAATCAGCATGTTAAAAATAACGAAAGTAGATGCTGAACAGGTATTATTCGAAATAAGCCCAACACACTTTAAGTCTGAATTAAGAGCAAACACCGCTGAATGCCCTACTTACAAAGTATTTGCTGTCTTAGGCTTTTTCTTTTGCAACGCCCTTTCAGAAACTCTCTTCAAAAAAGGCTCAAAATCTATATAGATAGGCTTGGCTTATCACCTGCAGCTGCGATGGCATAACGAATATCATCAATAAATCGCCCCTCTGTCTCAATAATGCCGTCAGAGAATGTGACTGGCTGATGTGGCCCAGCAAGTAGAACAATATTAGTAAAATCAGAGACATTAAAGTTCTCTGCTACAACATTTTTGGAATGAAAATCAATGACGGTCTTTGCAACTTGATCTTCCAGTAACAAAAGCTGTTCTTCAGTAATTTTCATACGCGCCAAAGCAACGCGAACACACTTATCGTGGGTAGTCGTCTGCTCTTTTATGATTTCGGTATATTTGTCGTTGAGCTTGGAGTTCTCTGCATAGCTATAATATAAAGGCCCGTGCAGCGTTATATTTTTATCTTCATCAACGTAAACGAGATCCAACAACTCTAATGCTTTTAAGTAATCAGACATGCTCTGCTCAGACAAGTCATACTTTTTCTTTAAAATAGAATAACCGTCTTTACCTCGAAGCATTCTCAATTCACGATAAAAGTCGTAAAGGTGAGGGAATTGAAAGAATACTTCATCCTGTGTGCGACTAAAGTAATCCTCGTCTTCACCTTGCAATTGATTTGCGAGCTTTTGTAGTTCATCTAACGTGCAATCAACCGCTCTACAATATTCCAGCAACTTATCTAAAGCGAGATTCGTGCTTGTAAGATGTCTCTTAAAGGTAGATAGTGGCATACCCATTTTCTCAGATAGCTCTCGATATGTTAGCCCTTTTGTTTTAATCGCTTGGCGTAATGCGGCTAGCAAGTATTCGGGAGTCAGATCTCTCATCTACAATTCCTTTTGGCAATGTTACAGCTGTATAGTATTTGTAACAATTTAGAACCGCTTGGCAAGGTATAAGTTCATATTTTTATAAGAAAAACATGAATTAATATACCGAAAAGAGAATTCACACAACAAATGAAAAATTCAATATGAATTCAATTTCATTATAGATATAAAATAATATGCAAAATAAAAGTAAAGCAATTACTCTAAATCATCGTGATTAATTTTAATAGTAACGTAAAGTTGAGAATATAAACCTATTCTCTCTACAAAAATCTAGAATAATTAACCTAAAAGGAACAGAACGGTAAATGCATAATAATTCACCGCTCTCTATTAGCATTTTTGCAATGCTATTCAAGTAGACTAGTCCGCTAGTTTCACTGCAGTACCAAATGCCAAAATTTCCGAAGAACCATCTACGATTGAGCTTGTGGTAAATCGAATCCCTACTATTGCATCGGCACCTTTAGATTCAGCGTCCGCCACCATGCGCTGTATAGCAATATCACGCGCGTCGGTCATCATTTCCGTGTAACCACGAATTTCGCCGCCAACAATGCTCTTGATACCCGCCATGAGGTCACGGCCAATATGCTTTGATTGAACAACATTACCAGTTACAACCCCTCTGATTTCAGAGATCTGCTTGCCAGGAATGCTTTCGGTCGTTGTGTAGATCATTTTTAATCCCTTATAAACGTAAAAATTTATACCCAAGCTACCTTATAACTAACATAAGATGCTAACCAATAAATTGAGAACACTGATAAACAATACTCTAAATAGCCAAGCTAAAAGTCATTTGGGTATAAATTTTAGCAATAAAAAAGGAGAGCTAATGCTCTCCTTCTCTTAATCCTAAACTGCTAATTAAAGAGCAGCTTTCGCTTTTTCAACTAGAACTGCAAATGCAGCTTTGTCGAATACAGCGATGTCCGCAAGGATCTTACGGTCGATCTCGATAGATGCTTTCTTCAGACCGTTGATGAAACGGCTGTAAGATAGACCATTTTGACGAGATGCCGCATTGATACGTGCAATCCATAGTTGACGGAATTGACGTTTCTTAGCGCGACGGTCACGGTAAGCGTATTGACCAGCTTTAGTAACTGCTTGGAAAGCTACGCGGTAAACACGTGAACGCGCACCGTAGTAACCTTTAGCTTGTTTTAGAACTTTCTTATGACGTGCACGAGCTTGTACACCACGTTTTACGCGAGGCATTATGCTTCTCCTAAACTAAACGATTGATAACTAAAAAGAATTAAGCGTATGGCAACATACGGATTACTGCAGCCACTTCACATTTTGGAAGGATTGCATTCGGACGTAGTTGACGCTTGTTCTTAGTAGTACGCTTAGTCAGGATGTGACGTTTTGTAGCGTGCTTGTACTTAATACCACCAGCAGTTTTCTTAAAACGCTTAGCAGCACCTTTGTTGGTTTTCATCTTAGGCATGATGAATAACTCCGCATTGAGTAGGTTTAATAAACAACGTAATTAGGGCGAACAAAACCCAGCCATATGCCTTTATATAAAGGAAAGCGGCTAGGTTTTAATTACTTGATGAGCCGTTAATTACTTCTTTTTAGGGGCTAGCACCATGATCATCTGGCGACCTTCAATCTTCTTAGGGAAAGATTCAACTACAGCAATTTCTGCAGTATCTTCCTTAAGACGATTTAGAACGTCAACACCGATGTCTTGGTGTGCCATCTCTCGGCCACGGAAGCGAATTGTTACTTTCACTTTGTTGCCTTCTTCAAGGAAACGCGTCAGGTTGCGTAGTTTTACCTGATAGTCTCCAATATCAGTTCCAGGACGGAATTTTACTTCCTTGATCTGGACCTGCTTTTGCTTCTTCTTCTGCTCTTTAGCAGTTTTGCTCTTCTCGAAGAGGAACTTACCATAGTCCATCACACGACAAACAGGTGGCTCGGCGTTAGGACTGATCTCAACGAGATCCATACCAGCTTCTTCAGCAGCTGCAATGGCTTCTTGAATCGATACAACACCAACTGATTCACCGTCAGCGCCTGTTAGTCGAACTTCACGAATACCACGAATTTCACCGTTGATACGGTGCGGGTTTTGTTTTACCGGCTGTTGGCCACGTCTTCCGCCTTTAATAGCTTATTCCTCCAGATTGAGCTTACGGCTAGAGATCTCGTCTTGGATGTATGCAATAAAATCATCCACTTTAAATTTACCAAGATCTTTACCTTTACGAGTACGCACTGCTATTTCGCCAGCTTCCATTTCTTGGTCACCAACAACAAGCATATACGGTACACGCTTCAAAGTATGTTCGCGGATTTTAAAGCCAATCTTCTCATTTCTCAAGTCCGCTTTAGCTCTAATTCCACTTTTTTGTAGTTTTTGTACTATTTCTTGAACATAACCTGACTGTTTATCAGTAATGTTCATAAGAACTGCTTGTTCTGGCGCCAACCAAGTTGGGAAGAAACCAGCATATTCTTCGATAAGGATACCGATGAAGCGCTCTAGTGAACCTAGAATCGCACGGTGAATCATTACCGGTACAAGACGTTCATTGTTTTCACCTACATAAGTTGCACCTAAGCGACCTGGTAGGTTGAAGTCTAGCTGGACAGTACCACACTGCCACGCACGGTCTAGACAATCGTATAGTGTGAATTCAATCTTAGGGCCGTAGAACGCACCCTCGCCTTCTTGAATTTCGTATGGGATATCCATCGATTCAAGAGACTGCTTCAATGCTTCTTCAGATTGATCCCAGATTTCATCTGAACCTACACGTTTCTCTGGACGAGTAGACAGTTTCACTACGATGTTGTCGAAACCAAATGTTTGGTACGTATCGTACACCATCTTGATACAGTTTGTTACTTCTTCTTGAATTTGGCTCTCAGTACAGAAAATGTGAGCGTCATCCTGAGTAAAGCCACGTACACGCATAATACCGTGTAGTGCACCAGATGGTTCGTTACGGTGACATGAGCCAAACTCAGCCATACGTAGCGGTAGGTCGCGGTACGATTTTAGACCTTGGTTGAAGATCTGTACGTGACCTGGACAGTTCATTGGCTTAATCGCGTATTCACGGTTCTCAGAAGAAGTTGTGAACATTGCATCAGCGTATTTGTCCCAGTGCCCAGAGCGTTCCCAAAGAACACGGTCCATCATAAGTGGACCTTTCACTTCTTGGTAACCGTACTCATCTAGCTTAGCGCGGATGAATACTTCTAGATCACGGAAGATAGACCAACCATTGTGATGCCAGAACACCATACCCGGTGCTTCTTGCTGCATGTGGAATAGGTCGAGTTGCTTACCAATCTTACGGTGATCACGCTTCGCCGCTTCTTCTAGGCGAGTTAGGTGCGCTTTCAGTGCTTTCTTGTCGTGGAAAGCCGTACCGTAGATACGTTGAAGCATTTTGTTGTCGCTGTTACCACGCCAGTAAGCACCTGCAACATTCAGCAAAGTGAAGTGTTGACAGAAGCTCATGTTAGGAACGTGAGGACCACGACACATGTCGATGTATTCTTCATGGTGGTAAAGGCCTGGACGATCATCACGAGATACGTTTTCGTCAAGGATTTCCACTTTGTATGGTTCGCCACGTGATTCAAACGTATCACGCGCTTCCTGCCAGCTTACTTTTTTCTTAACCACTTCGTACTTGGTTTTCGCTAGCTCTTTCATACGCTTTTCAATCTTTTCAAGATCTTCTTGCGTTAGAGATTCGTCTAGGTCGATATCGTAGTAGAAGCCATTGTCGATGGTTGGACCGATCGCCATTTTAGCTTGAGGGTAAAGCTGCTTAAGAGCGTGACCAAGAAGGTGAGCACAAGAGTGACGAACGATTTCTAGACCGTCTACTTCATCTTTAACTGTGATGATTTCAAGGCTTGCGTCTTCTTCAATTAGGTCACACGCATCAACGCGGTTACCGTTTACACGACCAGCGATAGTTGCTTTGGCAAGACCGGGACCGATCGATTGCGCAACTTCCATAGTAGATACTGGGTTGTCAAATTGACGCTGACTGCCGTCAGGAAGAGTAATAATAGGCATGCTATGTCCTTTACAGTGGTGTTGCACACCAAGCAACACATGTTATTCAAATTAGAAGCTATTTGTTGAAAATAGTTGAGAGTCAATAAAGGCCTCTCGGTAACACGAATACCGGACCGTTATCGAAAATGGGATTGTACCTAGCTCACATTTAGAATGCAAAGCGCGATTTTGTTTGGTCATAAGAACTTAACCGCAGACCCGTCACGACAAACTGATCATGCTTTTTTAAGAGACCGCATAGCTGGTGAATGGAATTGCCCCTCAATGAACTTACACAACAAATTACAATATCGCCTATTACGTGTGAACCGATACAAAGCCTAACACGCTGGGCGAGTGCTCAACGTGCGATTTAGGTATATAGTTGTTTTATAGAGTAGTTTGTATGTAGGTATTCATCATGGTCTATTTCAAATCGCACTTTATGGTGCTTCTAAGCACCTCGATATGTTCTTTGCAAGCCTTCGCATCAAATGACTTATATGGCCCGCTGCGTTCTTACGCACAATCCCCAATGCAAGTGGTTAGTCACACCAACGTACTGCGTTCAGGACATAGTCTGCCCTATGGTTTTGTCGAAGCTTATGGTTCGGGAACCGTGGCAAGTGTTTGGGCTCATACTGATGAATACGCACTGGATTATTACCACAATCAAATCGAATTAGGCAGCAAATGGCAAGTCAGCAACCGTTGGCAGTGGGAGCTCAACTATCGATGGGTCTTTGCCGCTGACAACCATTTAGATGGACTGACGAAAAGCTTCCATAAACTTTTCGGTATCGGACAAAATGGGCGGGATAAAGTAGACAGAGATCGTTTTTACATTTCAATGCCGCAATATGATGTGCTTGAAGATGATTTCGAAGGACAAACACTGGCCAATAACCTATCTACTTACTTACAGTATCAAGTGTTCCAAAATGAACATCACGGCCTATCGATTGGCGGCAGTTTGTATTTTAACGATGTGGCTCACGGTACTTTTCAAGGTAGCAGTTTCGAGCAAGGCTTCCAATTAAACTACAGCTACTTAAGTGATGCTCATGCATTTTATTCGATGATTGGCATGACTTTTCGCTCGGATGACCGTGCCTTGCTCGATCTGCCCTATCGACATAATACGATTGCCATTGCGGGTGGGTACCGTTATGCCTTAGAAGATAACCATCACCTGATGTTGGAATATCATTGGTATCAAGGCTCAACAGAAGGGCCCACAGAGTTTGCTGATGCCTCTAATGAACTGGTATTGGGCTATCGATATCTAATGGAAAATTCAGCGCTTGAGTTTTTAGCCGTAGAGAACGCAAGAAACATGGATAACAGTACCGATATCGCTTTCACAATAGGATATCGGTACATATTTTCATCAAGTTGATGAGAGCTATAGATTTAGCGTTGGTGCAACTGCGGCAGCGACTTGAGCATCGGTTGCATTGATCGGCAACGTAAACGAGCGATATTGGTCACCAGCCAAGCTGAGCGAACGGTCAATCTCTGCCAAACAATGCATGACCTGCCCTTCCAGAATAAAAGAGAGCTCAATTTCTTTTGATGAGATAAAGCCGCTGTTACGGAACTCTAGCTCTTGATAAATACCAGAGCGAGAGGCAAACGAGCCACCGCGCAAAAAGCCTTTTTCAACATCGGCTTTAACCATAGTGAAGCCAGCTTGCTCGATCGCTTGAATAACCCGAGATGCTACTGGTAGTGGTTTCACTTCAATATAGTCACGGTCACGCGGGTCAATCGCAAAATCAATATCTAACGTCGTCTCGACCCAAACATGACATTGATTCTTAAGTGCGCTAACCGCAGTAATTGGCGTTTCATCAGGCAGTTTTAGCTCAAACGGAACCTGCTTTTCTTCATTAGGTTGAATCACAAAAGGGTCAACTGCTTTCAATTGATCAATAGTGAAGGTTTGGTAACTTACGCTATCATCCACTTCGACTTTCATTTCCGTGTTCAATTTAATCGTAATAGCATCAATTTGTTGTTCGACGTCTCCGCCTTTGATATGAACATGCCCTTTCAGCGTCGCTCCTTGAAACACGCTCATTTCGTCCAAAATGGTATCTACTTTTGCAGAGCCGATCCCCAGTGATGCTTTCAATTTTTTAAACATATTTTTCCTTTTTTAGCGACTTTTCTTCTAATGATCGTTTGTTTACACAATTGTTTTCTGCTGTGCAAGCAATAGACCACAAGAAAATGTTTGAATTCAATCATCAATCCAAATAATGCTCAGCAGCAAGAGTCATTCAGCCCTGCAATAGGATTGTTCGGTCACTAAGCTGTACATTCGTCGAGAAATGTTTGCAATTTGTACCTAAATTAAGCAGTATTTGTATAGTCAAATAAAGGAAAATGATTATGTCTGCACCACTCTACATTCAAATTAAACAATTTATCCTGGATAAAATTGAGGCTGGAGAGTGGGTAGTTGGTCATCGCATCGCCACCGAGATTGAGCTTACCGAGCAATTTGGTGTCAGTAGAATGACAGTGAACAAAGCAATTCGGGATTTAGTTAATGAGGGCCGATTACAACGTCGCCCACGCTTAGGCACGTTCGTGTGTGATCCTGGTGAAAAGTCAGAATCTCCCCTGCTAGACATTCGAAACATTGCCGAAGAAGTCAGCGATAGAGGGCGAAAGTATGGCAGTAAAGTGCTCAAACAGATTGCCATAAAAGCAGATGACAACATTGCGACAAAACTCGGCGTTATGCTAGGCACGACAGTGTTTTACAGTGAAATTATTCACTATGAAGACCAAACGCCGATTCAATTGGAGCTCCGCTGGGTGAATAGCCAATATGCTCCGAGTTATTTAAATCAAGACTTCACACAAATCACTCCAAATCAATACCTGTCAAATAATTGCCCACTCAGCGCGATAGAACATACTGTAGAGGCAATTGTGCCTGAAAGCCGTATTAAGCAAGACTTAAAAATGCAAGCCAATGAACCTTGCCTTCTCTTGAATCGCAGAACGTGGAGCCAAGATAAATTAGTCAGTACCGCCCTACTTTATCACCCTGGTAGCAAATATAAGCTGAGCTCAAAAGTGCTCATTTAAGGACAAGATTTGTCCTCTAGATCTACGTTTTGATCACATTTTAGCAACATCAACCTTGTCAGTGTTCTTATTTTGCTCTATTTATTTGTATATACATTTAATGATACAAATAAACACAGGGACACAAACATGGATTTGCTGATTGAAAACGCACGTCTAGTTACCATGCAATCGGGAGAATGCGGATACCTTCCAACGCCTCCAGCGCGCATTGGTATTCAATCTGGAAAAATCGTTGCGATCAGTACCTGTGCCATTGGTGAAGACGCACCGCAAACCGAGTCTCTGTTGTCTGCCCAACATTACCCTCAGAGTATCGATCTTCAAGGCCAGTTAGTTCTGCCAGGTTTGATCGACTGCCACACTCATCTTATTTACGCGGGCAATCGTGCCAACGAATTTGAAATGCGCTTAAACGGCGTGCCATATCAAGAAATTTCCAAACAAGGCGGCGGGATTCTCTCAACGGTACATGCGACACGCTCTGCAACCGAAGCACAACTAGTTGAGTTAGCGTTACCACGTTTAGATGGGTTACTCGCGAGTGGCGTCACTTCTGTCGAGGTGAAATCTGGCTATGGATTGACACTGAATGATGAAATAAAAATGCTCCGTGCCGCCAAAATGCTAGAGCAAGAGCGCAAAGTTAAAATCACCACTACACTTCTCGCCGCTCACGCTATTCCGCCAGAGTTTCAAGGTCGTGCAGATGATTATATTGAGCACATTTGTCAGGACATAATCCCTGTTGTCGCAAAGGAAGAATTAGCTACGAGTGTCGATGTTTTTTGTGAATCGATTGGTTTCAATCTTGAACAAACAGAAAAAGTGTTTGTAGCTGCAAAACGCCACGGCTTAAAGGTTAAAGGGCATACTGAGCAACTTTCTAATCTCGGTGGTACAGCCCTCACTGCGCAATACAACGGTCTGTCAGCGGATCACATCGAGTTTTTAGATGAGCAAGGTGTTAAAGCACTTGCTCGATCAAACACCGTCGCCACTCTATTGCCTGGCGCTTTTTATTTTCTAAGAGAAACTCAGTTACCACCGATTGAGTTGTTGAGAGAGCATAACGTGCCGATGGCAATTGCTACGGACGTCAACCCAGGTACATCACCATTTTCTGATCTCACACTCATGCTGAATATGGCGTGCACGCTATTTCGCCTTACACCGCAAGAAGCTCTGCGTGGTGTAACGCAACATGCAGCCAAAGCTCTGGGTTATCAAAACTTACGTGGCGAAATCAAAGTAGGGTTTGATGCGGACTTCTCTATCTGGGATATCGAAAGCCCTGCGGATTTAAGCTATCAAGTCGGAGCAAAACGTCTGGTAGGTCGTATAGTAAATGGTGAATACATTTCACACGGAGGCCAATAATATGTCTCAATTCGACCTACACTCTCCCCTATTTCATTGGCAAGGCCGTCATGATGCCGAGGACGGCAAGCTTGGTCAGCGAATTCATCACGTTGTTCAACGCCAAAAAGCAGATGAGTTGAGTGCCGTTGCGCATGGCGTCTCATTACTCGGTTTTGCTACCGACGCTGGCGTTGCGAGAAACAAAGGACGCATTGGCGCGAAAAAAGCGCCAGACTTAATCCGACGAGCACTCGCTAATTTAGCATGGCACCAAGACGCCCCACTATATGACTTAGGTACTGTGGTGTGTGAAGACGACTTACTGGAAGAGAGCCAAGCTCTATGTGCAGCAACCATTTCAAGCGCACTGCCCCATACGCCAGTCATCGTGCTAGGTGGTGGGCATGAGATTGCGTGGGCCTCGTTTTCCGGCTTAGCGGAATATTTTAAAGCGCACCATCCAGAGAAGAAGCCTAAAATCGGCATTATTAATTTCGATGCGCATTTCGATTTGCGCGCATTTGAGAGCAACCTCACCGACATAAGACCGAGCTCTGGTACACCCTTCAACCAAATTCATCATTTTTGTCAACGTAACGATTGGGACTTTCATTACGCTTGTATTGGTGTAAGCCGTAGTAGCAACACTAAAGCGCTATTTGAAAAAGCAGATGCGTTAAATGTTTGGTATGTAGAGGACAATCAGCTCTGCTACTTAAACCACAGTTATCACTTAACTCAGCTTCAGCATTTTATTGACGACTGTGACTACCTCTATTTGACCATTGATCTAGATGTATTTCCTGCCGCAACCGCACCTGGAGTCAGCGCACCAGCAGCTCGGGGAGTGAGTTACGACACTATTGCACCCTTTTTAGAGCGAATTCTTCATTACAAAAATAAGCTAATGCTGGCTGATATCGCCGAATACAACCCAAATTATGACGTCGATAGTCAAACTGCACGATTAGCTGCCCGTTTGTGTTGGGATATCGCCAACGCAATGGCGGAAAAACAGCACAAACCATAATGCATCCCAGATGCCACTGATTATTACGACCAAGCAAGTACTTGGTCATCACGAGAAACTAAAGGAGTCTGAAATGACACAGCGCCAGGGACAAGATCCACGACTTGATACAAGCAGAACAATTCGTGCACCTCACGGAGATAAACTGCGCGCAAAATCTTGGCTAACCGAAGCCCCTCTTCGTATGCTGATGAACAACCTTGATCCTGATGTTGCAGAACATCCACATTCACTGGTTGTATATGGCGGCATTGGCCGAGCAGCGCGAAACTGGGAATGTTACGACAAGATTGTTGAAGTACTTGAAAGACTCGAAGATGACCAAACGCTTTTAGTTCAATCAGGCAAGCCTGTTGGTGTTTTTCCTACTCATAAAAATGCCCCACGCGTGCTTATCGCAAACTCAAACCTTGTTCCGCATTGGGCAAACTGGGAACACTTCAACGAGCTCGATAAACAAGGCTTGATGATGTACGGCCAAATGACCGCTGGCAGCTGGATATACATTGGCTCGCAAGGTATCGTACAAGGCACATACGAAACGTTCGTATCTGTTGCAAAAAAACACTTTGACGGTGAAGCAAAGGGCCGTTGGATTCTAACAGGTGGTCTTGGTGGCATGGGTGGTGCTCAACCTCTCGCTGGTACAATGGCGGGCTTCTCCATGATTGCAGTAGAGTGTGATGAATCACGTATCGATTACCGCCTGCGTACAGGCTATGTCGATAAGAAAGCGACTTCTTTAGATGAAGCGCTAGCTATCATTAAAGAGTCAGACACACCAGTATCGGTTGGTCTACTAGGTAATGCAGCAGACGTTTTCTCTGAGCTGGTAGAACGTAATATCACGCCTGATGTCGTAACAGACCAAACGTCTGCACACGACCCGCTCAATGGCTATTTACCACAAGGCTGGAGCATGTCTCACGCAGCAGAAATGCGTTTGCAAGATGAAGCAATGGTCGTAAAAGCAGCGAAAAAATCCATGGCTGTGCAAGTTCAAGCGATGTTAGAGCTGCAAAATCGCGGCGCCGCAACACTCGACTACGGTAACAACATCCGCCAGATGGCCTTGGAAGAAGGCGTAGAAAACGCATTCGATTTTCCTGGCTTCGTTCCAGCCTACATTCGTCCTCTATTCTGTGAAGGTATCGGTCCTTTCCGTTGGGCTGCTCTCTCTGGCGATCCTGATGACATTTATAAAACCGACCAAAAAGTAAAAGAGCTAATTCCAGATAATCCGCACTTACATAACTGGCTAGATATGGCTCGCGAACGCATCCAGTTCCAAGGTTTACCTGCGCGTATTTGCTGGGTTGGTCTTAAAGATCGTGAGCGTCTTGGTCAAGCATTCAACGAAATGGTGAAAAATGGCGAACTTAAAGCGCCCGTTGTCATTGGTCGAGATCACTTAGATTCTGGCTCTGTAGCAAGCCCGAACCGTGAAACCGAAGGTATGATGGACGGTTCTGACGCCGTATCAGACTGGCCATTATTAAACGCGCTACTCAACACGGCGGGCGGCGCAACTTGGGTTTCACTACACCACGGTGGTGGCGTAGGTATGGGCTTCTCGCAACACTCAGGTATGGTTATCTGCTGTGACGGCAGTGAAGATGCCTCAGAACGTATTGCCCGCGTGCTGCATAACGACCCAGCAACAGGCGTTATGCGTCATGCTGATGCGGGATACGATATCGCTAAACAATGTGCAGCAGAGCAAGGGCTAGATTTGCCAATGCTCAACGAAGAACTGAAGAAGCTCAAGTAAGGATGAAAGAGATGTTAAATTTAACGCTAAAGCCAGGTCATATTAGCTTAAACGAACTACGCCAAGTGAGCCGTTCACCAGTCAACCTTACTTTGGATCCTGAAGCCATTCCGGCCATTGAAGAAAGCACACAGGTCGTAGACCGAGTCATCGCGGAAGATAGAACGGTTTACGGAATTAACACTGGTTTTGGGCTATTGGCTAACACACGAATAGCACCAGAAGATTTAGAAACACTTCAACGCAGTATCGTTCTTTCTCATGCGGCAGGTATCGGTGAGTTTATGTCAGATGAAACGGTTCGTCTGATGATGGTATTAAAAATCAATAGTCTGTCTCGTGGCTTTTCTGGGATTCGCCTAAAAGTCATTAATATGCTGACCGACCTAGTCAACGCACAAGTTTACCCTTGCGTACCAAAAAAGGGCTCTGTTGGCGCATCAGGTGACTTAGCTCCTCTAGCCCATATGAGCACAGTATTACTGGGAGAAGGACAAGCTCGCCACAACGGTAATATTATTTCCGGGCAAGAAGCATTAAAAATTGCAGGTCTAGAGCCTATCACTCTGGCGCCAAAAGAAGGCTTGGCGCTACTAAATGGGACTCAGGCATCAACAGCGTTCGCATTGGAAGGCCTGTTTATCGCGGAAGACCTTTTCGCGTCAGCAACCGTTTGTGGTGCAATGTCTGTTGAAGCCGCTCTCGGCAGCCGACGTCCATTCGATCCGCGCATTCACCGTGTACGTGGTCATCGCAGCCAAATAGACGCAGCACTCGCATACCGTCATTTGTTAGACACATCGAGTGAAATAGGTGACTCGCACACTAACTGTGAAAAAGTGCAAGACCCGTATTCTTTGCGCTGTCAGCCTCAAGTGATGGGCGCGTGTTTACAGCAAATCCGCAATGCGGCGGAAGTATTACAAGTAGAAGCGAACTCCGTATCAGATAATCCGTTGGTGTTTGCTGAAGATGGTGACATCATCTCTGGCGGTAACTTCCACGCGGAGCCGGTTGCAATGGCAGCCGACAACCTAGCACTTGCGATTGCCGAGATCGGCAGCTTGTCTGAACGTCGTATGGCATTACTTATCGATAGCGCGCTATCAAAACTGCCACCGTTCTTAGTCGACAATGGTGGTGTGAACTCTGGTTTCATGATCGCTCAGGTTACCTCTGCTGCGTTAGCAAGTGAAAACAAAACACTCGCTCACCCAGCGTCAGTAGACAGCTTGCCAACATCTGCAAACCAAGAAGATCACGTGTCAATGGCAACATTCGCGGCTCGCAGATTGAAAGAAATGGGCGAAAACACTCGCGGTATTCTGGCTGTCGAATACCTCTCAGCAGCACAAGGCCTAGACTTTAGAGCGCCAAACAAGTCCTCTGAGCGTATTGAGATTGCGAAACAAATGTTGCGTGAAAAAGTATCGTTCTACGATAAAGATCGCTACTTTGCGCCGGACATTGAACAGGCAAACACTCTGCTGAAGCTGGCTATCCACAACACGCTCATGCCAGAGAGCTTGTTACCAAGTGTTCAATAATTTAGCACAACTGGCATTTCATCGAATAAACAGATGATGACTTGAAGGCTCTACGTTCTGCGTGGAGCCTTTTTACATACGATTAAACATGTTGATGGCACTATTTATGAACGCCAGTCTACTTTGATGGCTATACTTTAAAAGATAGGCGAGCGAAAAGGTCGTTGTTTATTGTTTTCACAAATAAAAGCGTTGCTAAAGTATGCGTTTTTAACGGTTTATCCGCCGAAATAGTGTCTTATTGTTAGGATACGGTGAAGTTTTCACTGGATGGACCATTGCTACGCAGATATTCGCATATAATCCCACACAGTTTTGGTTACTACGTAAAAATTATGTTTCTAACACCTTATTTTTCAAACACTAATCACCAGTTTCAGTTCACTCGCGAACAAGCAAGCCACTTTGCAAAACGTGTCGCAGGTGACTACAACCCAATTCATGATGAAGACAACAAACGCTTTTGTGTCCCTGGAGATTTACTTTTCGCTGTGCTTCTTAGTAAAGAAGGCGTTAGCCAAAAGATGCGTTTTAACTTCTCTGGCATGGTAAACGATGGTGTAGCACTTCATATTGAAAATAAGTGTGACAAAGAAAGCGCTGTTGTTGACGAGGCAGGTAAAGAATACTTACACATGTCCCGTGAAGGTGAAACTAACCACGATCCGGCATTTATTGAGCATGTAGTGACAAATTACGTGCAATTTTCTGGTATGAACTTCCCTCACATCATGGTTCCTCTTATGGAAGAGAAGCAAATGATGATTAACTGCCAGCGTCCATTAGTTATTTATGAAAGCATGGAAGTCGAATTTTCACGCTTAGACCTTACGCATCCAGAGGTGGATTTCACTGGCGCAACATTCGACGTAGAAGGAAAACGAGGTGTAGTCACCTTAAACTTTGCGTTTAAAGAAGACGGTGAAGTCGTTGGTAAAGGTATTAAGCGCATGGTTGCCAGTGGCTTGAAGCCATATGACCAAGAAGCGGTTGATGACCTTGTACGCCGCTTTAATGAACGTAAGGATGCATTCCTAGCAAAGTTCGTTAAGGCAGCCTAGTCGACTGCCCTATCAGAAGCGCACAAAAAACGTGTTTACTAAAAGAAAGCCCAACGTCGACCGTTGGGCTTTCTTTTTATGTCTCATCCAAACAAAACTAAACGCAATGCTTAGAGCCAACGACGAACATGATTTTTATAATCCACATACTCCTCACCAAACAATCGCTCTAGAACGCGTTCCTCAGGCTTGATTTGAAACCGATTCATATAACTGACAAATATCACGCCACAAAGCACCACACTCAAGTGCTGCCACCACAAACCAGTTGCTATGATTAGAAGCAATAATGCCGTGTACATAGGGTTGCGTGAAAAGGCAAACACACCAGTTCTTACAACAGAAGATGCCGCTTCAGGTTTTACTGGGTTCACTGTGGTTTTTACTTTGCGAAATTCATACACGCCAGCAATGCCCATGTAGCCAGACAACAAAGTTAATACACCTACTACAAATTCAACAAAGGGTACTCGAATGTTCATGCTCGGCGTCAAAACTTTAAGTCCGTACATCAAAAGTATGACTAGCAAAAACACCACAACAGGTGGGACTTTGAGTTCAAGTTTTCTCAAGATTCATATCCTTTGAAAGGGTCTAAATACGGTTTCTAAAAAGCCCAGTAAAACTGGGCTTGATTTAGTCCGATTACAACAAAGTTAACAGCGCCTGAACGGGATGCTTGGGCTTCGTTCCTTCAAAGCGTTTAACTTGGCTGCGGCAAGAATAGCCTGTAATCAAACATCTCTCGTTATCCAACTTATCTAAGATTGGCTTCCAGCTTAAATTGTAAATATCTTTCGACATCGACAACTTATCAACCTCATGACCAAACGTACCCGCCATACCACAACAACCAACAGGTACCGTATTCAAAACTGCACCAAAGTGAGCAAAAATAGCGCCCCACTCTTTTTCCGCATTTGGCATTTTGGTTTTCTCAGTACAGTGAGCAAACAGATACCAAGGTTCTTGCGCCTTATGCTCTCCGCTTTCAAACGCTTCTAGTCTTGGGTAAAGCCATTCGTGGGCTGTTAGTACATCGAAATTACCTCGCTTACTGCCAAGCACTTCAGCGTATTCATCTCGATAACACAGCACCAAAGCAGGATCGACGCCAACTAATGGAATATCCAGATCCGCTACCATCGCCAAGAACTTCGCTGTGTCGGCTGCTGTGCCCTTAAACTGACGTAAAAACCCTTTAATGTGTTGTGCTTTACCATTCGGCTTAAACGGCAGAAGTACCGGATGCATACCCAGCTTTTTCAATAACTTAACGAAGTCTTCAACGACATCAGCGTCGTAGTAGCTAGTGAATGGGTCTTGAACAATTAAAACATGCTTGCTCTTTTCAGACGAAGACAAACCACTGAGCGCTTGCAGATCATAAGGCGTTGTCAGCGACTCTACTCGTTGTTTCAAGGTGGGTACTGATAACAACGGCGCATCGACATACCCGACCGTAGATGCCGTTAAACTTTTCACCCACGACTGCTTCAAAACACCATTTACGACACCTGGCGCTTTTGCCATCATCGGCAGCATAGTCTCAATGTTCGCAACCAGATAGTCTTTTGCAGGACGTTGATAACGAGAGTGATAGATGTTTAAAAAGCGTGAGCGAAAGCTCGGAACATCGACTTTAATCGGACACTGGCTCGCACATGCTTTACACGCCAAACAACCATTCATCGCTTCATACACTTCGTGGGAGAAATCGTATTCGTGACGACGATTGATAGAATGACGTACGCGGTCAATCATGGTTTTGATTGATGTTTTGTTTTCTAGTGTTTGCTTTTCTAAGTCAAGAATATCAATGCCTTGCTCAGTAAGCTGACGCAACCACTCACGAACCAAACCTGCACGACCTTTTGGTGAATGACGACGATCGGCTGTTACTTTCATCGATGGACACATTGGCGAGCTAGTATCGTAGTTAAAGCACAAACCGTTACCGTTACATTCCATCGCTTGTTTAAAGCTGTCACGTACTTGAACGTCAATCTGACGGTCATAGTAACCACGTTTGGTATCGGTAACTTTTACTAACTCTGCATCACTATCAAGCGGCGTACAGATTTTGCCCGGGTTCATTTTGTTGTGTGGATCGAATGCCGCCTTCACACGTCTCAGCTCAGTAAACAACTCATCACCGAAAAACTCAGGGCCATATTCTGAACGGAAACCTTTGCCGTGTTCACCCCACATCAAACCGCCGTATTTCGCCACCAGCTTAACCACTTCATCAGAAACTTCGTGCATCAATGCTTCTTGGTGCGGGTCACACAAATCCAACGCAGGACGTACGTGAAGCACCCCGGCATCGACGTGACCAAACATGCCGTAGTTCAGAGACTTGCTGTCTAACAGCTCTCGAAACTCTACAATGAAGTCCGCCAGATTTTCTGGTGGCACACAGGTATCTTCAGCAAATGCGACCGGTTTAGCGCGGCCTTTTGCTGCGCCTAACAAACCCACCGCTTTTTTACGCATGTTGTAAATACGCCCGATACTCGCTACATCGTTACAGACTTGGTAACCGATGATGCCCGCTTCTTCTGTTTCCAGCATGGTATCGAGCTTGGCGGTCAGCGATGCAACCTGCGCTGCAACTTCTTCTTCGTCCTGACCTGCGTATTCCACCATATTGATGCCAAGCATCTCTTTATTTGGAACATCGGTAAGTAAATCGCTCACGGTGTGCCAGACGATATCTTGCTTCGCGAGATTAAGCACTTTCGAGTCAACGGTTTCTACAGACAGCGCTTTCGCTTCGACCATCAACGGTGCATTACGCAGTGCAGAATCAAAGCTGTTGTATTTAACGTTAACCAAAGTACGCGCTTTCGGAATTGGCGTCAGGTTAAGCTTCGCTTCGGTAATGAATGCCAATGAACCTTCAGCGCCGCACAGTACTCGTGTGATATCGAAACGGTCACCTTCTTCATTCAAGGCATTTTTTAAATCGTAGCCCGTTAAAAAGCGGTTAAGAGGAGGAAACTTATCTACGATCTGCTGGCGTTTTTCACGACATACGGATTCCGTTACACGTAGCGCCTTGGCAGCAAACTCGTCTTCTTTTGGGTAGCCGTTGGACAGGTCTGATTCTAAAACTGAGCCATCAGCAAACACCGCTTGTAGCGACAAAACATGATCGGATGTTTTTCCGTATTTCAGAGAACCTTGACCAGAAGCATCGGTGTTGACCATGCCGCCAATCGTTGCACGGTTACTGGTAGATAAGTCTGGAGAGAAGAAGTAGCCATAAGGGCGAACTGCGTCATTTAACTGGTCTTTCACTACACCAGTTTGTACACGAACCCAGCCTTCTTTCTCATTAATCTCAAGCACTTTGTTCATGTGGCGAGACATATCCACCACAATACCTTTGGTTAGCGACTGACCATTGGTCCCTGTGCCGCCACCACGAGGTGAAAAGGTAATTCGTTCGTACTTTTCTTTATTGCTCAGTTTCCCGAGGAGAGAAACATCTTCTGTCGTTTTGGGATGAACGACAGACTGAGGAAGTTGCTGGTAAACACTGTTGTCAGTGGCAACCGCTAGTCGGCTTGAATATTGGCTTTCGATATCACCAGTGAATCCGGCGTGCTCAAGCTCTTTCAGAAAACTAAGAACAAGAGGATCGACATCAGTTTGCGAGTGTAATCTTGGTAACATTTGCTTCCTGCCCCTACGACGCTGATCCGATCAGCTGCGGGTTGTGTAATTATTTGCTCACTTCTCATACAAATTGGCGCTAAGCGAAAAAACACCACAAAAGAGTTAGTGAAGTAATATTCTTTGAATTTCGTCACTTTACAACATTTAAAAAGACGAGCAAATCAGAATCTCGATACAATAATTAAACTTATGCTTTATTTTTTCACGCTTGATGCCTACATTGGGGAACGAATCGCGTTTCTAGATGAGTTTTCAGAATGAAAAAAAATAAAATTGTGACCACTGAAGATATCCTTCTCAAACTTTGCCAGTCTGTTTCTGGCGTACTTACTTCGGCGACATCTTCTCAAGTAAATTATTCAGCAATGGTGCAAAAAATCCACAAGACTAGCCTCAAACCAGATTTTGGCTGTTTTGTTCTGTTTGATGGCGGATTTACCGGGCTAGTTGTGATTAATTTTACGGCAAAAGCCGCACTGGAGATCTACACCAACTACATGCGTAATATGGGCATGCCAGAAGAAGAACTGGCAATATCTCATACTTCTGACGAGGTAGGCGATGTTCTGGGTGAACTCATGAATCAACTGGTCGGAGACTTCACTAATAAAATTCGTAAAGACCTGCAAACGAACATCACACAAAACCAACCAAAAATGCTGGCGCTGAATAAGCAAGTTATCTTACAAGTTGATACCAACCTTGACCGCCCTCAAGCGCGCAGAGTGACGTTCTCCACCGAAAACAACAATATTTTCTATCTCGAACTAGCAATGGATAAAACTGAGTTCATCCAACTGGAAGAGTTTGAAGTTGCTGAAGACGAAAACCCAGACGACATTTTAGAGGCAACACGTAAACAGTTGGCTGAGAAAGAATCTAAATCGTCGGGATCAAACGATGATGCCGATGACTTGCTCAACCA
This sequence comes from Vibrio sp. 1731, assembly GCF_033339955.1. NCBI lineage: Bacteria > Pseudomonadati > Pseudomonadota > Gammaproteobacteria > Vibrionales > Vibrionaceae > Vibrio > Vibrio sp. 1731. Next base: position 405,309 of record NZ_JAWOVO010000001.1, read on the forward strand.
GCTCGGGTTGTAATTCTAACGAATCTTAATGAAGAATGGCTTCTTAGACACAAGTACGACTTCATACTGATTACGACGAACTAAAACGCCAGCCTCGCTTAATGCGAGGCTTCTTTTTATGTGCTGAAATTATCTTCAGTCCCACCTTGTATTTCGTTTTTATGTCAAAAAAGGTAATATGTCTGACTTCATAAATTTTCTGCTTTCGTTACTGGTTGTCGATGGATAAACAAAAAGCTCTGAAAAAAATCGCCAAGTGCTTAGAACTGGGCAATTCCGCTAATGTTAATGAGGCTGCCAATGCTATCAAAATGGCACATCGCCTCATGCTTAAATATGGTCTCGATAAAGACGATATTGAGTTCATCAGAATGGGAAAAACACAATCTTCTCATCTGCTACCAGCGAACATCAGTTCTACCATATTGCGAGTGATTCGCGGCATTAACACAAAATTCGGTGTCGAAGCAGTATTGTTGAATCACAAAGGGCTCAAACGTGTCGAATTTATCGGTGAAGCAGATCGCGCTATTTTTGCTGCATTTGCTTTCGATATTGTTTATCGCGAGATGAACGAAAGTACCGGACAATTCCGAAACAGCTTTGCTGGCACCGGCACCTCTTCTCAGGAAGTGACTCGCCGTGTGAACTCATTTGTATCTGGCTGGGTGGAAGGCGCGATTGAAAAATTGCCAATTATTTCTCCAGATGAAGAGTCGGCCAATAAAATTAATGACTATATTGATAAAGAATTCCAAAACATTGACCGCGAAACGTTCAAGAAGCAATTGAAAGAAGCAATGAAAAACCTAACTGAAGACTACGAAGTGGGCTTAAAGAAAGGTAGAAAGGTTTCAGTTAACCGTGGAGTGGGCGGCGAACAAGCACGCAAAATGTTGGGCGATTCATCGAAATAGCCAGAATAGTAAAGGATTCACATAAGCAGCAATGACTTCGATGTCGATGGGGCTTACTTTGAGAGCTTTGGCAGTATTGGTAGGAATTTTCTTACAGAAACTCTTATCAATCTTACTTTCTCATAACAAATATTAATGCTTGTTTATTCATAATTCGCATCCCATTATGAGGCATGGTTTCGCCTCAGTTTTATACGGAGATTTTCCCTTGAAAAAGATGCCTATTGCACTAGCTCTAGTGCTAGCTCTTACTGGCTGTCAAGCCACTCAACGCCAAAATGCAACAACGGGTGAATACGAAACTAACTCCACCACGCAAGGCGCGCTTATTGGTGCGATCGCTGGCGCAGCAATCGGCCTAGCAACGGGTGATGATGCTAAAGAACGTCGTCAGCATGCACTCATTGGTGCAGCCGCAGGCGGAGCGACTGGCGCTGGCGTTGGTTACTACTTTGACCAACAAGAAGCGGAGTTACGTCGCGCTTTGCTAAACTCTGGCGTACAAGTTCAGCGTGTTGGTGAAAATCAGCTTTTACTGCGTATGGAAAACGGTATCGGCTTCTCTTCAAGCTCTTACCAGCTTGATGCTAGTATCCATAATACTCTACGCGGTGTTGCTCGCATCCTAGTTGAGTACCCAGATACCAGTCTCGTTATTGACGGTTACACGGATAGCACAGGTAGTGAGTCATACAACCAAACGTTGTCAGAGCGCCGTGCAGAGTCCGTACGTCAATTCCTAGTATCTCAAAACGTTGCACCTGGTCGTGCAATTGCACGCGGCTACGGCGAACGTAACCCAATTTGCTCAAACCAAACTTCTGAAGGTCGTGCGTGCAACCGTCGTGTTGAAATCCAGATCTTGCCACTGAAGTAATTTGGTTGCACCATAACGGTAATAATAAAAAATTACCGGAGCAGGCCTAACCATTATCGTTAGGCCTGACATATTAATGTCTGTCAAAACGTCTGCCCTACTCTGCTTATTTAGCCTCAGCTTTTCTGGTTACTCGCTTGCCTCTCAAGCTCCAATTGACCCCATCGAACAATATGAGTATGCACAGCAATTATTGGCATCACACAAAGCTGAAGCCTCACCAGAAACGCGTTACTGGCTAGAGCAATCCGCCAACCAAGGTTACCTCCCTGCGCAAAAACAGCTCGCGAACGACTTTGCTAAAGGGATAAATGGCGAAAAAAATGAAACACAAGCGTTATATTGGCTAACCTCTATCGCACTCAATGACCCAACCGATCGGGGCTTTCTTCTCGCTAACTTTATTCAGCGCAATCAAGATAAGGTCACAGCATCTCAATTGACTGAAGCCTTGTATCAAATGGCTTCTCAGCATAATCCAGCAGCAGAACAGGCTTATAATCAACTGTTAGAGCAGCGCTTCAACCAACTGCGAGCTAAACAAGTCTCGCAAATAAAGTCGCTCGATAAAAAGGCGGAGCAAGCACAGGAAGAGAAAAGCACAGTTGCAAACCCCAAAGTAAAACACTCGCCGTTTCTATGGCTGATTTGGCTAGCGGCGATACTCATCATCAGCGGCTTAAGTTTCCTCGTGATCAAAAAACTCAAGCAGAATAGAAAAGCGCGTGAAGCCAAAGGGGAAAGCCAAAATCAACGAATGGCGGAAAAAATAAAAGAGCTAGAGTTTACGAACAAGCAACTGAAGCGTCAGTTAGAGAAAGTATTCAGAGAATTTAAGAAATCCAAAACTCAGGCAGAAAACCATAAGCTAAGCGTCGCGTGTGCTATGTTTGGCTACACACCACAAACCATCCCTGATTTACAGGCAATCAAGCTACGCTATAGACAGTTATCAAAGCTTTATCATCCTGACACAAGGGGCAGTGAAGAAGAAATGAAGCGACTCAATCATGCCTTTAAGCTCGTCTCACAAAATGTTACAAAACAGTAAAAATAGGTCAGGATACTTTGGCTACCATGCTTTTATTCCCATATAATCAAACACCGCAATCGATCTCCCTCTCAAAGAAATTAACAGACATTTAACTTAAGTCGCGCTTTTATGCCATAATGCCCGGCGCAAAATAACACCTAACGACTCAAATTAATCTAGGTGGGGAGAAAATCAATGTTCACTGAAGAAGGCACCTGTGATTGGTGTAAAAAACCTAGTCTTGTAACTCGTCACGATTATTTAGATGGCAAGCACCACTACTCATGTAAAGCTTGTTACGATATGGCAAAAATCGACGTGCGCCTATTTAACCAAGGCGAATTGCAAATGCGCGAACGTTTGCAACGAGCGAGCTAAGCAAGACGGAATCAATGGAACTGATTTTCAAAGGCGCCTTTTATAAGGCGCTTTTTTGATCTCCCAAGCCTATTTCCAATCTCTATCTCGTATTCCCTCCTATCCTACATAGCATGTCGCATCGGTTATCAGCCCTCTTCCACTGTATACAAACCACTGTCCGTGAAAAACACCTGTATATACAGTAGTAAACCCCTGTATGTCTCTCGTCCAACTTTCTACTCACCTCACATTTTTAAATTGATGTTAGACATATCAGAAATAAAAAATAAACAAATAAATTCAATTACTTAAAGTAAAATTCTTTTATTTCCTTTTCAAAAAACCGCAAATAACTTTTGAGAAACTTGTTGATCAGGTCGCCAAAACAAACTACTGTATAGGCATACAGCATGTATAAAGGAACAGTAAGATGCAGTTACAAAGTCAATCTCATACATACTCTCGTTACAACGTATTGGCACAAGCAACTAAGCCCATGGCCGTTTCGGATCAGCTTCTATCTAAGCTGGCTGTTTTATCGCAGCAGAAACAATGGATTTTGTTTACAGCAGACTGCCCTCGTCCAGACTTTGAACAACTCACTGCTTCTAATATTTGCTGTAAAAACGTTATTCAAATGAAGCCCTCTCAACAGCTTTCAGAAGTCGAGATCGTGATAAAAGCCATCCGATCAGGCAATGCCAGTGCTGTTGTCGCATCCAATAAAATTGCACTTATGAATCAATCTATGTTGCGCGACATGGCGCAGCGCTATCAGTGTGAAGTCTTTTTCGTCGAAGGCAGAGTTAATAAGTACCACTAATAAGTTCGACGTTATCCATCCTGCATCTCGCCTCCTTTTTAAGGGGGCTTTTTTTGTATTAAAGAAAATAGGCAAACGTTTGCTTTTTCTCTGGCGAGTTAAAATAGTTCTGGTATGATGCCCACATTCGATTTATTCAGCGCCCACATTTTGCTGAATATCTTCTCTTTCTGACGTTTGATTAAGATGATAGGAATGTCGCAATGAGCCTTGCTAATCAAGTACTTGCCGTCAATGACGACCTGCCAATTCGCACCCATAAACCCGTTCATAGTGGAAAAGTTCGTTCAGTTTACTGGTTAACTGATGAAGACAGCGCCCGACTGATCAAAGAAAAAGGATACAATGTCGCGCCAGATGCGCCTTTGGCTATCATGGTGATTAGCGACCGAATCTCTGCGTTCGATTGTATTTGGCATGCTGAAGGTGGTCTTAATGGTGTCCCGGGTAAAGGGGCTGCGCTTAATGCGATTTCTAATCACTGGTTCAAACTGTTCAAAGAAAATGGCTTAGCAGATAGCCATATTCTAGACATTCCTCACCCTTTTGTTTGGATTGTACAAAAAGCCAAACCGGTAAAAATCGAAGCCATCTGCCGCAAATACATCACGGGTTCGATGTGGCGCGCTTACGCAAATGGCGAGCGCGAGTTTTGTGGAATCCAACTTCCTGAAGGGTTAGAAAAAGACAAAGCACTGCCAGAGTTGCTAATGACCCCATCCACAAAAGGCATTCTAAAAGGCATTCCCGGTGTGCCAGAAGCGGATGACGTTAATATTACTCGTCAAAATATCGTAGACAACTACGAAGCATTTAACTTCTCAAGTGCGGACGATATCGCACTCTACGAAAAACTGCTGAAAGAAGGCTTTAACGTTATCAGCCAAGCATTAGAAGCAATTGACCAAATCTTTGTCGATACCAAATTCGAATTTGGTTATGTTCATGATGCTGCTGGCAATGAAAAGCTGATTTACATGGATGAAGTGGGTACACCAGACTCGTCTCGTATATGGGATGCTAAAGAGTACCAAGCAGGTCACATCGTAGAGAACTCAAAAGAAGGTTTCCGCCAGTTCCTACTTAACCACTTCCCTGACCCAGATATCTTGCTAAATAAAGAACGTATGCCAGAGCGTGAAGCACTCGCTCGTGATAATGCTTTACCCGTCGAATCTTTGATGGCGATTTCGAGCACCTACATTGGTATTGCCGAGAAGATTACAGGCAAGCCGATTCATTTGAGTGAGAATCCGAAAGCGGAAATCATCGAAGTTCTGAGCAAAGAATACGGATTGATTGACTAGCACTGTCGCTAGATTGCTAAATGCTTTCCAATAAAAAGTCCGCACTAGCTTGCGGACTTTTTTCGTATTAGGCTCAGTTTAGCCGATATTTAACGTAGTGCCATCTGTTGTAGAGGCTGACTTGGTCGTCACCTGATATGTTTTGTCTTTAATCGTTGATACGAAATACCAGGTCGACTCTGCCTTGTCGGGCGTAAAAGTAACGCGCATAAAGCCACGCTGTTTGATGTCTGCCCACTGTAATTCTGACACTAAGTGCGGCAGCGTGTATTCCATTTGAGCGATCGCAACAGGGTCTAACGCGAGGTAGGCCTCTAACCCAGGGGAACTCACAGAGCTAGTCGCAAACTCTACCCCGATAGGATGCTTAGATACGTCTTTAAGCTCACTTGCCCATGCGTTGTGCGTATCTCCTGCCAAACAGACAAAGTTACCACTGCTGGCTTTGGCCAGTTGATAAACGTTCTCTCGCTCAACGTAGTAACCATCCCATGCATCTAGGTTATATGGCAAAGCAATGGTATCTAAACTTGGGTCAGAGAGATAACCCGTAATCGCAGAGTTTACCGCTAATAACGCCTCTGTTTTTTGTTCTTCAGTGGCAGTAAACAATTGAAACATCGCGGTCATAACCGAACTTGGCAACTCCATACGAGACATTAACACTTGTTGCCCTAGCACATTCCAAGTTGCGTCGTGCGTACTGAACGCATCCATCAGCCAAGCGAGTTGGTCAGCGCCTAACAGCTCTCGGTCTTGACTGCGCGACTGGGCAACTAAACCGCCAATAGCTTCCATCGTTGGTGAGCTGAGCGAGAAATAATCCAACGGTTTATCACGCCCCACAAGTCGCGTGTCGAGCATCATCAAATTGACTAAACTTCCAAACGAAAACTGACGGTAAATCAGCATGTTTGAGAAAGTGTTTTCACGAACGGGCAACCATTCTGTCCACGCGGCAGCCGCAGATGCACGACGATCATTAAAACTGCCTTCCTCTTCTTGATGGTTTTCCGCACCATTTTTCCAAGTATCATTTGCAAGCTCATGGTCATCCCAGACAGCAATCATTGGTAGGCTCGCATGTAACGCTTGCAGATCAGCATCTTGGCGATATTGCGCATACCGTTTTCGGTAATCATCTAAGGTAATACATTCAGTGCCTTTGCTTGGCTCTCGCCCTAGTGCCTCAGCATCTTCACTAGCGTAGCCACCAGCACCATACTCATAAATGTAATCACCGAGATGAAGCACCACATCAAACGGGTCTTGCTCATGTTGATTTAAAATCTCTCGATACACATGGAAATAGCCAGCAGGATAGTTTGCACAAGAAACAACCGCCATGGATGCCTTTTCTACACCATCCTCTGGTAATGTTTGAGTTTGCCCGACTTCGCTAGTGACATCTCCAACCATGAATCGATAGTAGTAGCGAGAATTTGCGTTGAGATTTTGAACATCGACTTTTACCGTGAAATCTCGGCTCGTGTCTGTGGCAAAAGTGCCACTTTGCACGATATCAGTAAAATTTTCGTTAGATGAAACTTGCCAGCTTACATCTGCGTAGCTTGCTGAGGTCGTAACTCGAGTCCAAATGATTACTTGTGTTTGAGTAGGATCTCCACTCGCCACTCCGTGCTCAAAGGTAACCGCAGCAGATTCACTAGCATCGCTACCACAGCCCACCAGCCCGGTAACAATCGCCGTTGAAGAGGCAGCTTTCATAAAGTCTCGACGAGACAAAGACATATTGACTTCCTTTCTTATTGTGTTTGTTTTTATGCCCAAATGACGTGGTGACTCGATCATCCTTGTATGCCAATAAGGGACGTTAATTCGAACTTACAGTACCAACCACTTAGTCGGTAATTTGTCCTAAAAACACAAAGTTAGAAGCTAGTTATGACAATTGCATTTCCAAACGTTACATTTTTGTTAATTTAAGTGCAAATACTCTATATTCATCACATTTCCTAAGACCTGCGACAAAAACCTCAAAATAAAAAGCGACCTACTTTGAGGTCGCTTTTCATTGCACTATTGTTAAGTGGTACATCGATGAAGTGGAAATGTTCAGCCTAAAACTTGATGTTAAGGACATCTTGTTCTGACGTATCCACCTTCAACTGACTGCGAGATTCTATGTACTCGATTTGCTGAACATCGAGCGAATATGGCATAACGACTCGCAATTCATTGATCCCTTCATGTTTAGCTAGCTGGGTTAAGCGGACCAAATTGGATTCATCACTTTTACGAGAAGACATCGATTTTAATGCGGCATCCCACAACCGATCTTCAGGCTTGCTCAATTCCGCAATGTTCTGTTTCCACATCAAACCGAAAATAGGCGCGATGGTGGCAAATGCCTCTAAAAAGGTCCATTTCTTACTACCTGTCGCTCCTAAAAAGCTAGTGTAGTCGAATTCAATGCACGTCTTTCCTTGTTGATCCATTCTATGCCCCCGACACTCGAAAATGAGATATACCAAATATCGTTCAACTGTTTTGATATAGCAATGGGATATAAAACATTCGTCTTTTATGCCCTAATTTACATACAAAAGGAAATATTAAAACCAGCTTTGTAACAACTGATGTACAGCTTCGCCATATATAAGCATTCAATTGATTAATATTTCAATTAAGAAACTAAAAACAACACACAAGTAACGCTATCAATATGAAATAATTATAGATTCACCAAGAAAATATCAATTCTTGTCACAACGTCATCCGCCGACCTACTTCACATCAATCACTCGACTGGCCTTTTTATACTGTATCTTCCAACCAGCCCAGCGTGGCAGCTCCCAACGCTTCGGGTCTCCCTTACGGTTTCCCTCTCGATAAACGACCTGTACCAGCTTGCGAGACGCGTAATACTCAACATCCAGTTGGAGTTCTGGCAGCGAAAGTTCTAAAGGGTACTGCTCCGTGAAATCGTCGTATTCCCATTCTGGAACACCGTTAAATGTTAAGTCTTCCGGTTCAAATAACGCCATATCATCGACATTTTCAACGCCTAATGTTTCCAACTGATCCTTTAACCAGCTAGAAAATGTCAAGGAGGCCAAGTCGTTAACCTCTTCTCCTTCGACATTAAGGCCCAATGCGTTGTAGAGTTTCCAGTGTTGGATTTGTTGTTTTCTTTGAGAAGCAAAACCTGGTAACAGTGTCTCGTCTTCTATCATTTCGACAATAGACTGAACAGCAACATCACCTTGTAACGCTTGGTGTTCAGAACAGACTGTTCGCCCGGCGTAGACCAAATGCATTGTTGCTCTTGGCGTCTCTTCTTCATAATTCGTCTCACCTTGTCGCCACTCCCCAAATTCAAGTTCGCGTAACAACGTCAGCGGGATAGGCATCATAACCGATGCGAGGTTTAGTGTTTGCTTAACACCTCGTCCTGGCACGCTATGGCTATCTAGCACGATGGCCGCTTCTTCTTTATCAGGAAAGCGGCTGTTACGCCCAACCAGCATCTCGACTACGCCATTTCCTAGAGCATCCCTTCGACGAGCTCGTCGGACAAACACAAGCTCAGGGTGCAATGAGGCGATGGAGAAAAAGAGCGCTTCACGTTTATATCGAGAGGCAACGTCAAGTTCCGGCAATTCAAACACTTCTCGCATTTGTTTCGCTAAACCTAGTGCCTCTTCGAGCGCGCTAGCGTCAATGATAATGCCTGAGAGTTGCTCCCCTCGAACCAAACGGATCAGTAAAGAGGCATCACATCCGTATGGCTCCTCTTGAGATAGAAGCTCAGCAACTTCACCACTTTGTCGCTGATAGAGCTGCGCAGGCACAGATAAGGCGGCAGCCAAATCAATCATTGCTTCCTTCTCTGGCTTCGCTTGAATTCTGGTAACGAGATCGGCAAACAGTGCATCAATGGGTAGTGGATATACTTTTCTCCCGTGCTGCGTGACATTGCCATCCTCATCAATCGCTTCCATGGATAACAACGTCGAATGAGATGCCTCTAGCGACTTTTCTGGAATTGAGTCGAGAAAATCGAGTGTTGAGAGACGGTACCCACAACAAGCCGCTGCCAGCATGGGCTCGACGAGCTCTTCTCTGTGTAATTCTGGAGGCGTCACTAATTCTAAAGGCGCGTGCTCACCATATAGACGAATACAAGCCCCTTCGGTAACGCGACCTGCTCGCCCCATTCGCTGCGCGGCACTGGCCTTAGAAATGTTGGTTAATGTCAGTGCTGTACGTCCATTTCGTTGTACAGTTCTGCGCTCTAAACCACTATCGATTACCACACGGATGTTAGGAATGGTCAGAGAGGTTTCCGCGACGTTGGTTGCCAATACGACTTTCCGTTGCTTTTGTACCGTCAGCGCACGATGTCGTTCTTCATCACTGACCGAGGCATGAAGTTTAACCACCATGACATCACTGCTGCTTTGTAGCATCTGCGCGCATTGGGCGATCTCTTTACGTCCTGGGAGAAAAACAAGAATATCGCCATCTTCATCTTCCAGTGCTTCTTTTACCGCTCCGACAACCTCCTGTTCACATCCCTTTTTGTTCGGTAAATAGCGGCTGTCTGTGGAACGATGTGTCACCGTGACTGGAAAGCAACGTCCCTCTGAACGCAGACGCTTAGCATTCAGGTAACGAGAAAGCTTTTCGCCTTCTAAGGTAGCGGAAGTGACGATCAATCGATGTTGATTTTCTTGCTTCAAAATGGCGGTTAATAGATCAATATCCCAGCGTCGCTCGTGAAATTCGTCCACTATCACGACATCAAAGTCTGCTAGCTTGTTTTCCGAAAACCAACGCAGTGCAACCCCCGGAGTCACAAATACAACTTCGGTTTTTTCATCAAAGTAGGCATGAAGCTTGATCGCGTAACCGACTTTGCGACCTATTGGCTCTCCAGATTGCTCCGCAAGAAATTCAGCCAGCGAGGTACAAGCAATTCGACGTGGTTCAATAACCAGAACGCGTCCGTGTTTTGCCGCCCACATGGGCAAGCGGGTAGATTTACCCGACCCGGTTTCGGCTTCCACCACAAGATGGTTAAGGTTTACATGATGGTCAAACTCGGCTTGCAGGCTGTCGATAGGTAGTTGAAACATAGAAATTGGATTTGATTTGATGATGCAAAACATTATACCCAAGTAAAAAAATCCTGCTTTAGGTATCTCTAAACAACCAATATTGCCGATATTTTCGTCGGTATCTGAATTTTTTTGCGACATTACATTGATGTGCATCAACGCATGTTTACAACTAAATAGTGAACCCGTTAAAATTTGGTGCGCATCCTTCAACCCTACATAAGGCACCCAATGAACAACGATAAACGCCCACTATATATTCCATATGCGGGTCCGGCTCTTTTAGCAACCCCTCTTTTGAACAAAGGCAGTGCATTCTCTGCTGAAGAACGTAGTTCATTCAACTTAGAAGGTCTGCTTCCAGAGTCGACCGAAACTATCCAAGAGCAGGTGGAACGTGCCTACCAGCAATACAAAAGTTTCGAAAGCGATATGGATAAGCACATTTATCTGCGTAACATCCAAGACACCAACGAAACATTGTATTACCGCCTAGTGCAAAATCACATTTCTGAGATGATGCCTATCATCTACACGCCGACTGTTGGCGCAGCATGTGAAAACTTCTCTAACATTTACCGTCGTGGTCGCGGTCTGTTCATTTCATACCCGAACCGTGACCGTATTGACGACTTGCTGAACAACGCAGCAAACCACAACGTTAAAGTGATTGTTGTGACAGATGGCGAACGTATCCTTGGCTTGGGTGACCAAGGTATCGGCGGCATGGGTATTCCAATCGGTAAACTGTCACTATATACCGCGTGTGGTGGTATCAGCCCTGCTTACACGCTACCAATCGTTCTTGATGTGGGTACCAATAACCCGCAACGCTTAGCTGATCCGATGTACATGGGTTGGCGTCATCCTCGTATTACGGGTGCAGAATACGATGCATTTGTAGAAGAGTTTATCCAAGCGGTACAGCGCCGTTGGCCTGATGCTTTGATCCAGTTCGAAGACTTTGCTCAGAAAAATGCGATGCCTCTTCTAGAGCGTTACAAAGACCGCGTGTGTTGCTTCAATGATGATATTCAGGGTACTGCAGCTGTTACTGTTGGTTCTCTACTTGCAGCTTGTAAAGCAGCAGGAACTCAGCTTTCTAAACAACGTATTACCTTCCTAGGGGCAGGGTCTGCTGGTTGTGGTATCGCAGAAGCGATCATCGCACAAATGGTATCGGAAGGAATTTCTGACGAGCAAGCTCGCTCACAAGTTTACATGGTTGACCGTTGGGGTCTGTTACAAGAAGGCATGCCTAACCTTCTTGATTTCCAACAACGCTTGGTGCAAAAGCATACCAATACGAAAGAGTGGGAAAATGAAGGAAATGGCTTCTCACTACTCGATGTAATGCGTAACGCCAAGCCAACGGTACTAATTGGTGTTTCTGGTGCTCCTGGCCTATTTAGCCAAGAAGTCATCGAAGAAATGCATAAACACTGTAAGCGTCCGATTGTCTTCCCACTGTCGAACCCAACAAGCCGCGTGGAAGCGACACCGAACGACATCATTCGTTGGACAAATGGTGAAGCACTGGTTGCAACAGGTAGCCCATTTGAGCCAGTGGTTCATGAAGGTCGCACTTACCCTATTGCACAATGTAACAACAGCTACATCTTCCCAGGCATTGGCCTTGGTGTACTTGCTGTCAATGCAAAACGTGTCACTGACGAGATGCTAATGGAATCAAGTCGCGCGCTAGCAACATGTTCTCCTCTAGCAATCAATGGTCGTGGTGCACTACTTCCACCACTGGAAGAGATCCACTTAGTGTCGAAAAAAATCGCATTTGCCGTTGGTAAAAAGGCAATTGAACAAGGTGTCGCATTAGAAATTACTGATGAAGCATTGAACGTGGCAATTGAACAGTCGTTCTGGCAACCTGTTTACCGCCGCTACAAACGCACTGCGTTCTAAGCTTGAGACAATTCGTTTAATAATTAGTCCCTACCATGTAGGGGCTTTTATTTTTTTATCATCCTAACCAGATTTTGGCATAAATGGGCTTCTCTCTTTTTGTTTCTATCAGATATGATGAGAACTACATTTTTAGTTAAGGATATAAAACGTTTTGTTGTTTTCTCGCATAAGATCAAAGTGGAAGCTGAAATTTTCCTGGAAGCGATTTGCTTTGATTTTGTCGATCTCTGCACTTAGTCTGCTTGTTTCTGTTATAGCCATCGACCGGTGGGTGGTTTTACAAGCCAAAGAGAGCATTTTCACTGAATACGAGCAAATCCCTCAACATGAGGTTGCCGTAGTTCTTGGTACCAGTAAATACATCGGAAAGATCCTCAACACTTACTACACTCATCGCATTAATGCGGCGATTGAGCTTTACAACCAAGGCAAAGTAAAACAGTTTTTATTGAGTGGTGATAACGCCCACCGTTCATACAACGAACCGTGGACAATGAAACGCGACTTACTTAAAGCAGGCGTGCCTGAAGAAGTGATTCACCTTGATTATGCTGGCTTTCGTACCTTAGATTCGATTGTACGAGCGAAAAAAATTTTTGCTTCGGAGCGATTTCTGATTGTGACTCAGCGCTTTCACTGTGAACGCGCACTGTTCATCGCTGATGCTTACAGCATTGATGCACAGTGTCTCGCGGTAGCAGGGCCGACGGCCAACAAGCAAAAAACATCGATGCGTGTTCGAGAACTGCTAGCCCGTGTGAAAGCGTTTTTAGACCTGTACATTATCAATACGCAGCCTAAGTTTCTTGGCCCTCAAGAACCTATCGTTGCAGTAAAAGAGCCAAATAAAGCAGCTAACGAGCCTCTTCAAGTCCCCGTCGAATAGAGGAATAACGTGGCTCACAAGCCTAGTAACATTTCTATAAAACAAATGGGTAGTTTTCTACCCATTTCCAATTCTCAACATCACACTTTCTAATTTGCTCTACGATTCAGGCAAAACTCTTTTTCGCATTCAAAGTAACATTTCATCAATAAATAACTACAAGTCAGTTACTTTGCCATAAAAAAACCGACAAAAGGCAATGCAAAAGGAGCACTACCCATGACCGCACTCGCTGTGACATTGAAGAATTGGTTCTTCACTCGCAACAGCATGATTTTGAACGCGAATATCCTATTGTTCATTATCTTGTTTAATACCTTACCCTTTGAACCACAAGTAGTAACCGGCCTGAGCATCTTAGTTTTTGTTGCTATTCTGTGGCTAACCGAAGCGATTCACGTCAGCATTACTGCGCTGCTCATACCACTACTTGCGGTATTTTTGGGTGTGTTCAACACTCAAGCCGCACTGAATAACTTTTCCAACTCCATCATTTTTCTATTTTTGGGTGGTTTTGCACTAGCTGCGGCTCTACATAAACAAAAGTTAGATCAAGCGATTGCAGATAAAGTACTATTGCTGGCAAGAGGAAAAATGTCTGTCGCTGTATTCATGCTATTTGGTGTGAGTGCTGGCCTGTCAATGTGGATTTCAAACACCGCCACCGCCGCGATGATGTTACCGCTTGTTCTGGGTGTGATGACAAAGCTAGACGCCAAGAAAAACCACAACACCTTTTTGTTTGTTCTACTCGGTATCGCTTACAGTGCTTCAATTGGTGGTATTGCAACACTGGTTGGTAGCCCACCAAACGCAATTGCAGCCGCTGAAGTTGGCCTAAGCTTCACTGAATGGATGAAGTTTGGTGTACCTATTTCCCTAGTATTAATGCCAATCGCTATCCTCGTATTGTACACGATGACTAAGCCTGACCTTAGCCACAAGTTTGACCTTGACCATCAACCAGTCGAATGGACAAACGGCAAAATGATTACGTTGGCGATTTTCTTACTGACCGTAACTTTGTGGATATTCAGTAAGCCTATTAACGCTATGCTGGGTGGCTTCGCGAAGTTCGATACTCTTGTAGCCATTGGCGCCATCCTTCTACTTGGTGCTTCTCGCGCCGTCGAGTGGAAAGATATTGAGAAAACAACCGACTGGGGTGTGTTAATCCTATTTGGTGGTGGTATCTGTCTGAGTAACGTCCTAAAAGCAACTGGAACAAGCGTATTTTTGGCTCATAGCTTGTCAGGCTTCCTTGAGCAAGCCGGTATTCTCTTAACGATTCTTGCAGTGGTTGCTTTTGTTGTCTTCTTGACTGAGTTTGCGAGTAACACCGCCAGTGCTGCGCTACTTGTCCCTGTATTTGCGACCATTGCAGAAGCCTTAGGCATGTCTCCGGTTATTCTCTCTGCACTGATTGCCGTCGCTGCATCTTGTGCATTTATGTTACCTGTTGCAACACCTCCAAACGCGATTGTGTTCGGTACGGGTCATATCAAGCAAAAAGAAATGATGCGAATTGGTTTCGTATTAAACATTGCCTGTATTGCTGCACTAACGCTTTTCGCTTGGTTGTTCTGGTAAAAATAGCAAATTCGATTAGCACTACACTGCTGCTCACGGTAATCGTATCGATAACCCAAACTTCCCCCCTAAGTGGTGTTCAGCAGTTTCCCTCTTGGTGGCCAGTTGGCCACCTTTTTTCTTTCCTTTTAGTGAACGGCTATCAGGCTTGCTTCTTTTCGCAAGCAAGTAAACCATAATGAGCTTCCACTCGGTTGCGACCATTGCGCTTCGCCTGATACAACACTTCGTCAGCTCTCGCCATTGTTTCTGAGACGCGTTCATTCTGCATTTGGGCAATGCCAATACTGCAAGTTAATGATTCACCGTGCACCCACAAATGATCCTCCACATTTTTGCGAATCATTTCTGCCTTCTCTAACGCTTGTTCAATATTGGTATCAGGGCAAAATACGACAAACTCTTCGCCGCCCCAACGAACGAGTCGATCGTCTGAGTAAATAGAAGTCGCTACCACCATGACAAATTCGCGCAATATGTCATCCCCCATTTGGTGCCCAAATTTGTCGTTCACCTTTTTAAACTTATCCAAGTCCAAATAGAGAATACTGAAGGTGTTATGCCCCCAGCGAACCTGACGAGATTGTTGTTCCAGCCAGTGTTGCACAGCATATCGGTTCATCGCGCCTGTCAAAGCATCTCGATGCGCTAACTCTGCAAACTCATAGTTTTGAGCTCGCAAAGTATCATTCACCTTTTCCAAATGACGGTGACGCTTTTGCGCTTTTTCATAAGCCACTCTATTTTTTCGTAACTCATGCAGTGAAAAAGCCAGTCCAAGCGCCATCCAAGAGAGTAATAATGCATACAACAATGTTTCTTGCGCAAGGTAAGCGCCTTCAAACTCAATTTTATCAATCACAATTCTATGTTTACCAAGTGCCGCACCAGACCCAGTTGCAATATCAATACGTGTGATGTTTGAAAATTCAGGTGCAGAGTGCTCAATCGCGACTCCGTTATCTGCTAACCACCAGGTCATCACCTGAAGATTTTTAATCGGAATTTCGACAATATCGATCGAACCCGACGGAGAAAACTGCATGCCATTATATTTAATGGTGTACTCGTCGTCCGGCTTGGAATACTCAGAATTATAATTGCGAAGATACAAACGTAGGTCGTGGCTAGGGTTAGCCCCTATTCCTGCCTCTTCATATCGCACCTTCAATCGAATCGTATGGTAGTTGGAAAGGTCAATACCCTGTGTTGGCGTTGCTGAATCGGTATAAACCGAGATTCCGCAGTAAGGCCAAGCATACGAGCTCTGCTTTAGTTCACAGCTAAGAACTAGGCTTTGCCGATCGTATGTGATATCAGCCTCACTCACACCTCCTTCACTGGCATCTTTAGTTGCATAGATATTGAAATGCTCAGGTGTAATGGTCAGCTTTCGCGTATCGCCAAGCACACTATAAAGGGCAACCAAACTGATAGTGCAAATAGAAAGAGCAAAGATAAAGTTATGGATCCACTTCATGGGCAAGTGACCTGCTGAGATTATATGCAATACGTGAGGTTCAATAATTTCAAAAAATGAAATCAAGGTGATTTATCAAGAAATAAAATCACTTTCTCATTCAATTCTTAGTTTCGACACATAGTAACGGATTTTGAACCGTTATCACGTTTTAAAATTTCTAAAAAGTGCAGCTCAACTTCTATTTGCGAAGCATTTCACAGCCATAATTTTTAGAAAATAAAACACGATGCATAATAATTTAGTGCAAGACATTTACTTTAAAGCTCCTGTCAACCCTGCATCTCTTCTCCACTTCAGTATATACTGTGCAAAAACACAATAATGAGTAATGTCATGTCATTAATTGCAACTGGCACGCTAAACAAAATGCGTGCTTCTCTGGACGGTGCCGTCAACTACCGTCTTCCTGTCGGTGAGGAAGAAATCGACTTAACTCCGTTTCTGGGTAAAACGCTCACACTGACTCACACTGGCAATATTTTTTGTTGCTCATGTGGAAAGAAAACGAAAAAGAGTTATTCGCAAGGCCACTGTTTTGTATGCATGAAAAAGCTAGCAAGCTGCGACATGTGTATCATGAAGCCAGAGACCTGCCACTACGATCAAGGGACTTGTCGCGAACCACAATGGGGTGAAGAGAATTGCATGGTGGATCACTTTGTCTACCTGTCCAACACATCCAGCTTAAAAGTTGGTATTACTCGTCATACTCAAATCCCGACTCGTTGGATTGACCAAGGCGCGACTCAGGGCTTGCCAATTTTTAAAGTAAAAACTCGCCATATCTCCGGTTTAATTGAAGTTGAACTGGCGAAACATATCGCAGACAAGACCAATTGGCGCACACTGCTTAAAGGTGACGGTGAACCTATGGCATTGCAGGACCGTTTTGCTGAGCTATTGCCTTTAGTCGAAGAGAAAATTGCCGAGATAAAACAGCAATTCGGCGAAGATGCCATTGAAGTATTAAACGAAAGCATTACCGACCTTAGCTACCCGGTACAACAGCACCCAACGAAGATCACTTCGCATAACTTCGATAAAAACCCGGTTGTTACTGGCACTTTGCAAGGCATTAAAGGTCAATACCTCATCTTTGATACTGGCGTTATTAATGTAAGAAAATTCACTTCCTATGAAGTTGAAGTTAGTGAGTAATCGCTTGTAAAACGCGTTGATTCAAATAAAAACGAAAAAAGCTCGAGTTTGACTCGAGCTTTTGTTTTTCTATTAGGAAGAAATCGTTAGTTATGCGTCAAGGATGCTTTCTAGCACATCGAATAACATATCGACTTCTTCTATTGTATTGTAATGCATACAACCAATTCGCACTACACCACCCGATTCTTCTAAACCAAGTTGACGAACTAAGCCCAACGCATAAAAGTGACCATTCCATACACAAATGTTATGTTCACCCAGTGTTTTCGCGATGAACTCTGGAGAATATCGGTCAAACGTTAGCGCAAAAGTTGGCGTGCGGAGTTGGCTATCTTCCTTTGCGATACCGAATAGATTGACACCATCTAATGCATTCAAACGCTGTAAGAAACGCTCACTCAAGCGCTGCTCATGTTGTTCATACAGTTGGTAGCTTTGCTCCAACCGTTGGCGAAGAGGTAAACCGACTTCACCAAATTGAGCCAGATACTCAACCGCAGAAACGACACCAGCAAGACCTTCAAAACTTTGCGTTCCTGTTTCAAATCGACCAGGGCCTATATTAGTGGCAGGCTCGACTTTGTAAGGGCGAATACTGTGGAGCCACTGATCGGCTATGTAAGCAATACCAACGTGCGGTCCGAAAAACTTGTAAGCTGAGCAAGCTAAAAAGTCACAACCTAACGCTTGAACATCAACCAAATGATGAGGCGCATAATGGACGGCATCCACATAAACTTGTGCCCCAACATTGTGCGCCATGCTGACTACTTGCTGTACATCCACAATAGAGCCCGTCGTGTTCGATGCATAAGTCACAGCGACAAGGCGCGTTTTATCAGAAAGAAGGCGGCTTAAATGCTCCATATCCAGCGTACAATCTTCTTCGTTGATACGAACTTGATGAACCGTAACGCCTTTATCTTCTGCCGCTTGCTGCCAGCTGGATACATTTGAATAGTGATCCAAAGCGGAAACAATGATCTCATCTCCTACTTGCCAATCTCGACTAATCGCGCGACTAAGCTGAAAGGTTAGTGAGGTCATATTGGCACCGAAGACAATATTGCCAGATGAAGGGGCATTAAGTAGAGCCTGAGCCGACTCACGCGCATTTTGCATTACGTCAACGGTCACTTGGCTAGAAAAATAATGCCCGCCTAAGTTAGCGTTGAAACGACCTAAATACCCTACCATGCTGTCTAGTACTAATTGAGGCACTTGTGAGCCACCTGGACCATCAAAAAACGTCACGGGCTTGTCGTTGTGGTATTGAGCCAACGCCGGAAATTGCTCTCTGATCTGATTAAGATTGAAGTTCATTACGCTTATCCGTAGCCGTGAGTACAAATACATCCATATGGCCCGCTTCGTCATCAATAACAGAGCGGATTGGGCACGCGTTATGCCACAGCTTGCTATCAGCCAAGATTGCGACCTCTCCGGTTTCTAGCACTTTACGGAAAAATGGGGCTTGGTTATGGCTGCTGTACAGCATGATGTCGCCACCGATGATGTTATGGCGTCCCACACCAACCATTGCAATGTGATCAAAACCGTCTTGGTGCACACCTTCAGGTGCTACTTGGGTTTCTTCTTCCAGTGCCCTGATACGGATTTGGTGAATTTCTATTTCTTGACCGTTTGGCAGATGATTCGCATTGACAAACAATTCACACATTTCTCGAAATCCATCGCTGGTAAGAATATCCTTCTCAATTGGCTCGAATTGTCTTACAACATCACCTTGAAATCGGTTGATATCAGAGGATTGAACAAAGCTATTTTTATTTAAGTCGATGACTTTGCCGTTATCAAAACCAACCACAGAATAACGTCGTAGTCGATACTGACCATCTGCATGTTCGGTACGAGGCAGTTCTTCAAACGATGGGGAAAGCTGCTCAATTGCTGCCATGCTGAGCTGTGTTAAATGTAGAGTATTCTCACGTGAATGTAACATCATTTGCTCCTTTAATGAGGCACATTAATTAACATTTAATTTACACACTAGGTTACGCAAATATTCTGCAATTACCAGCTTTTAACGTCGATAGCTTCAACAAAACGACGAAAACAACATAACAAACCAAATCAAACCACAAAAACAGAGCCATGTTTCAGTTTTACGCTTTGACAATATTTGAAACTAGACTTCTCTACTACGAATAGAATTTTATGCTAGAAGTCAACGTTCTCTATCAATATTTAGTGGGTTCTAATCTATAACCAATTATTCGATCACAATCGTTGTTTATGCTTTTAAAGCACTAAGAATTTCCATACAATCGAGGGAAATGTTACGCCCTTTTTGGAGCCATAATGAGCGACGTAAAACACTGTAAATTATTAATTCTTGGTTCTGGTCCTGCAGGATACACAGCTGCCGTCTACGCAGCGCGTGCAAACTTAAACCCTGTGCTTGTGACGGGAATGCAACAAGGTGGTCAGCTAACCACCACAACTGAAGTTGAAAACTGGCCAGGCGATGCTGAGGGACTGACAGGTCCAGCATTGATGGATCGCATGAAAGAACACGCCGAGCGTTTTGAAACTGAAATCGTATTTGATCACATCAATGAAGTAGAGCTATCACAACGCCCATTTCGTTTAAAAGGCGACTCAGGTGAGTACACTTGTGATGCCTTAATCATATCTACCGGCGCATCAGCAAAATACCTTGGCCTTGAGTCTGAAGAAGCATTTAAAGGTCGCGGCGTTTCTGCTTGTGCAACCTGTGACGGTTTCTTCTACCGTAATCAGAAAGTTGCAGTTGTGGGCGGTGGTAACACGGCTGTTGAAGAAGCGCTATACCTATCTAACATTGCGTCAGAAGTTCACCTGATCCACCGCCGCGATTCATTCCGCGCAGAGAAGATCCTTGTGAAACGTCTGATGGATAAAGTTGAAAGCGGTAATATCGTTCTTCATACCGATCGCACTCTCGATGAAGTACTGGGTGACGATATGGGCGTAACGGGCGTCCGCATTAAAGACGTGAACAGCGGTGCGACAGAAGATATCGATGTAATGGGTGCATTCATCGCAATTGGCCACCAGCCAAACACACAAATCTTTGAAGGCCAAGTAGACATGAAAGATGGCTACATCATCGTTCAATCAGGTCTTGAAGGCAACGCAACACAAACTAGTATCGAAGGTGTATTTGCAGCTGGCGACGTAATGGACCACAACTACCGTCAAGCGATCACCTCTGCAGGTACAGGTTGTATGGCTGCATTAGATGCTGAACGTTTCTTAGACTCACTTGGTGACAAATAACTTTTCACATTTGTGTCATATCCTTAAAGCCCAGCGGTATTCCCGCTGGGTTTTCTTTTGTATACTACCGCCTCATTAAAACAATTATCATTAAGCCTTCACGATGGATAAGAAAAAGCAAAGCAGCTTGAATAAGTGGCTGAAGCAACAAAGTAAGTTAGCCAAGCGCTGGCTTATGATTGCGATAGGCCTAGGCGTACTTTCAAGCGTGTTTTTATTGGCTCAAGCAGCCCTGCTCGCCTCCATTCTGCACCAGTTAATCATTGACCAAGTCGACAAAGCCGAGCTCATTTGGCATTTTGTTGGGCTCGGTGGCACGGTTATCGGTCGAGCTGCTTGTACCT
This sequence comes from Vibrio sp. 1731, assembly GCF_033339955.1. Lineage (NCBI taxonomy): Bacteria > Pseudomonadati > Pseudomonadota > Gammaproteobacteria > Vibrionales > Vibrionaceae > Vibrio > Vibrio sp. 1731. Next base: position 426,379 of record NZ_JAWOVO010000001.1, read on the forward strand.
GGGGTCGAGAGCTTGCCGGTTACCGTTGCGGGGAGCAAATTCGAGTTTATATTCGCCAACTCATTTTAGATAAAGTTCATAAGCTTGGGCCAGCTTACATCAAAGGCAAACCTGCTGGCAGTTGGGCAACGCTCATCTTAGAGCAGGTAGAAGATATGCAAGATTTCTTCTCACGCTACTTGCCTCAAATGTCATTATCGGTACTAGTGCCTTTCATCATTTTGGTTGTCGTATTCCCAGTAAACTGGGCAGCAGGCTTGATCTTCCTGGTCACTGCACCACTAGTGCCTATTTTCATGGCACTGGTTGGGATGAAAGCCGCAGAAGCAAACCGTAAAAACTTTAAAGCGATGCAGCGTTTGTCGGGTCACTTTTATGACCGCTTGCAAGCAATGACAACCATTCGCTTATTCGATAGAACAAAATCTGAAACTGAGACGCTAAAGGGTGCTTCAGAAGTCTTTCGTACTCGTACCATGGACGTTCTGAAAATCGCGTTTCTGTCTTCTGCGGTGTTAGAGTTTTTCACTTCCATTTCTATCGCAATTACCGCTGTCTACTTTGGCTTTAGTTATATCGGGGAGCTGGACTTCGGCTACTACTGCACAGGTGTTACGCTCTTTGCTGGTTTGTTCATTCTGATTCTTGCTCCAGAGTTTTATCAGCCATTACGTGATTTGGGCACGTTCTATCATGCGAAACAGCAAGCGGTTGGGGCAGCAGAAAGCATTGTCGAGTTTCTGGATTTGGAAGTCGATCAAATCAAAGATGGTACCCAAGCGTTAGATAAAAACAGCCCTATCCATATTGAAGCGAACCAGTTAACCATTTTTAGTCCGGAAGGTAAGCAGCTCGCAGGTCCCCTATCCTTCTCTCTTGAAGCCAACAAAAGTACGGCTTTAGTTGGACCAAGTGGCGCAGGTAAAACAAGCTTGGTAAACACCATCCTCGGTTTCATGCCTTATCAAGGTAGCTTGAAGATTAATGGTTGTGAATTGTCGCAACTGGATCTAGCCACATGGCGAGAGGCAGTAAGCTGGATTGGTCAAAACCCGATGCTATTACACGGTAGCATTCGAGATAACATCACACTAGGTAAGCACAATATTCAGGATGCAGACGTACATTCTGTGTTGAATGACTCTCACGCTGCTGAATTTGTTGAAATGCATGGGTTGGATTATCCGATATCTGATCGTTCTGGTGGTTTATCTGTCGGCCAAGCGCAGCGTTTAGCACTGGCTCGCGCCATGCTACAAAATGGTCGTTTTTGGTTATTAGATGAACCAACCGCAAGCTTAGATGCTCGCAGTGAAAAACTCGTGATGGAAGGCATTAACAAGTATGCGCATGCCACAACGAATTTGATGATTACTCACCAACTTGCGCCTTTACAAAACGTATCGCAAATTCTTGTTATGCAGGACGGCCAGATTGTTCAACGTGGTGATTACGCCACACTGTCGACAGAAGATGGCTTATTTAAAGACATGTTGGAAGCGAACCTCGCACAACGTGAAACAGACAAGGGGAACTTAGATGCGTGATTTACTCCCTTATCTAAAACTCTATAAGAAACACTGGTTTGGTCTTTCGCTAGGTATGCTACTGGCATTTCTGACCTTAGCGGCGTCTATTGGCTTATTAACGCTATCAGGTTGGTTTATTTCAGCCGCAGCGGTGGCAGGCTTGACGGTTGCTCGTGAGACCTTCAACTACATGTTACCAGGTGCCGGGGTACGCGGCGCTGCAATGGCTCGAACCGCAGGTCGATGGGGAGAACGTGTCGTTAGCCACAATGCAACGTTCAAGCTGCTTACCGATCTACGTATCTTCTTCTTTAAGAAACTTGCACCACTGATTCCGGGTCGTGTTTCTACGATGCGTGATGCCGATCTGCTCAACCGCCTAGTAGCGGACGTAGATGCGATGGATCACGTTTACCTTCGACTTATCAGCCCTGTCGTGATTGGTGTTTTTGGCATATTGAGTTTAACGGCTGTCCTGGCTTTCTTTGATTGGCATCTCGCCCTACTGCTTGGCTCGATTCTTACCGTCATGTTGTTTGTATGGCCAGTACTGTTCTATAAACTGGGTAAAAACAATGGCGAGAATCTCACTCATCATAAAGCGCAATTGCGAGTGGCGACACTGGACTGGCTTCAAGGCTACAGTGAACTGAGTATCTTTGGAGCAGAAGAACGTTATCGTAATCTCATTCTAGAGAAGCAGAAGCAGTTGCTGTCTAACCAATTTGTGAACGCGAATTTAACGGGCATGGCTTCAGGACTGCTTATGCTGGTGAACGGCATTACACTGGTTGTGATGCTTTGGTTTGCTGCAGACGGCGTAGGTGGTCGTGCTCCTGATCCTTGGATTGCGCTGTTTGCGTTTGCAACCATGGCGAGCTTTGAGATTCTGATGCCTATCGCGGGCGCATTCCAGTATCTCGGTCAAACGTTGACCTCTGCTCGTCGTTTAAATGAAGTAATTTTGGCTGAACCTGACGTTGTCTTCCCTGAGCAGTCGAAACATAAAGACACAACGTTAGACATTGAATTCGACAACATAGATTTTACTTACCCTGACGGTCAGCAAAAGGTACTGAAAGACTTGTCACTCTCACTACCGTTGGGCACTAAAACTGCAATTGTAGGTCAAACAGGTTCAGGTAAATCAACACTGATTCAGCTTCTTTGCCGCTACTGGGATGTTAACCAAGGTGAAGTTCGAATCGGTGGTGCAAAACTGCAAGATTGGAGCGAGTCTGACCTGCGAACAGCAATGACTGTGGTCAGTCAACGCGTAGATGTACTAAACGGGACACTACGTGACAACTTACTCATGGCCGCTCCGGACGCAAGTGATGAGCAACTGTCTACTATTTTACAAAAAGTCGAGCTTGGCGGACTTCTTGAAGAGCCGGGTTTAGACGCTTGGTTAGGCGACGGCGGTCGTCAGTTATCTGGTGGTGAGAAACGCCGAATCGGTATTGCTCGAGCATTGCTACGTGATGCCCCAATCCTACTCTTAGATGAGCCGACTGAAGGCCTCGATAAGCGTACGGAACAAAAAGTGATGGCGCTTTTCAATGAACACTTTGCTAATAAGACAGTAGTATTCATTACACACCGACTGATAGAGCTAGAAAGTATGGATAGCATCTGTTTGATGGAACAAGGTGAGATCATCGAACAAGGCGACCATCCAACGCTACTCGCTCAAAAAGGTCGTTACTACCAGCTATTACAATCTCTATAATTCGATTTTCAGTGACGAGAAGGGCTCATCAAACGATGAGCCCTTTTGTTATTCCTGTATTAATTAGTTACCTAATTAAGCACGTATACAGTGCTGATTTACCGACCAGATTTTTTGAGATAAGCCGCCATTTCATCTTCCGGAACCATGCCCCCACCAGTTGCCCAAACAAGATGTGTTGCGTTTTTGAGTTTTTCTTCGTCAAATTTCATTTGAGACTGATAAGCATGGTTATTCGAGACGTGCACTGCCCCAATCATACCGGCTAATGCAGAAGGCTCTAGATTAATACCTTCCAGTTCACTTAACTCACCCAAGTGGTGATACATACGAGCGTCATCAATGGTGTAAAAACCATCAAGTAGCCTTTCCATCGCTCTTCCGACAAATCCCGAGGCACGCCCGACTGCCAAGCCATCAGCGGCGGTGATGTTATCGATACCCAAATCTTGTACCGAAATATCGTCATGCAAGCCTGTATGTACGCCCAACAGCATGCACGGGGAGTGCGTTGGCTCCGCGAAAATACAATGGACATGCTCGCCAAACGCTACCTTCAAGCCAAATGCCACGCCACCAGGCCCGCCGCCAACACCACAAGGAAGATAAACAAACAATGGATGATGCTCATCAACAACGATTCCCAAGTCATCAAATTGCTGCTTAAGACGCTCACCCGCAACAGAGTAACCTAGAAACAGCGTCCGTGAGTTTTCATCATCGATAAAGAAACAGTTGGGATCTTTTTCTGCCTCTTTACGACCTTGCGCGACAGCAATACCATAATCCTCTTGGTGCTCTACGACATTAACACCATGTGACCGGAGCTTATTTTTCTTCCATTCCCGCGCATCCGCAGACATGTGGACTGAAACTGAAAAACCCAGCTTCGCACTCATGATACCGATGGACATACCAAGATTGCCGGTTGAGCCAACTGCAATACTGTACTGCTTAAAAAACTGCCGAAACTCATTGCTGAACAATTTGCTGTAATCATCGCTTTCACAGAGCAAGCCGGCTTCAAACGCCAACTTTTCTGCATGAGTGAGCACTTCATAAATACCACCTCTCGCTTTGATCGAACCAGAAATTGGCAAATGACTGTCTTTTTTGAGCATTAAATGGCCCAATATTGGTGTGTCGTATTGCTGCTCCAAACGCACTTTCATATTGGGAATATCCACCACTGCGGACTCAATAACGCCACGCGACGTTTCCGTTTCGGGAAACGCTTTCATCAAATAAGGCGCAAATCGTGCTAGCCGTTCACTCGCCGCTTGAATATCTTTTTCATCTAACCCGACATGAGGTAAGCCTTCCTCCAAGGAAGTGATATGGGGGTTAAACCAACAAACCTCTTCAAGATCAATAAGTGCTGCCAAGAGTGGGAACTGCTTAGTCAGCGCTTCAATATTTGCCTTGGTCATTTTACCTTCCTGGAATGATGTGAGTTGAGATAAACAAAAGCGCCGCAATAGCGACGCTTTGGAGAACAACTATCAGTTTGAGCTTACGCGTAGTTTTTCTCAAACTCTTGCATGAAGTCTACTAACGCTTGAACACCTTCTAGCGGCATTGCGTTATAAATGGATGCTCGCATACCACCAACTGCTCGGTGACCTTTTAGCGCTTTCAGCCCTTTAGAGTCTGCTAGCTCAAGGAAGGCTGCATCCAGTTCAGGCTTAGCAAGTTGAAATGGCACGTTCATCAAAGAACGGTTTGCTGAGTGCACGCCATTACGGTAGAAATCAGACTGATCGATGTAATCATACAGTAGCGCGGCTTTAGCGCGGTTCACTTGCTCAATCGCTTTTACTCCGCCCTGTGCCTTCAGCCATTTGAAAACAAGACCAGACAGGTACCATGCAAAGGTTGGTGGCGTGTTGAACATTGATTCTTTTTCTGCCAAAACAGTGTAATCCAAAATACTTGGTAGTACCTGCTTCGCCATACCTAATAAATCATCGCGCACGATAGCAATAGCAATGCCGGAAGGACCAATATTTTTCTGAGCGCCCGCGTAAATCACACCGTATTTCGACACATCAATTTCACGAGAAAGAATTGTCGAAGACATGTCAGCAACAATCGGTTTGTCGGTGATAGGAAGATCGTTAATCTCAATACCATCAATGGTCTCATTTGGACAGAAGTGAACGTAAGCCGCTTCTGGAGCAATTTTCCATTCACTTGCAGGTAGAACCGCGACTTTCCCGTTGATTTCTGTTTTTGCATCAAACACGTCTGGTTCGCAGTATTTTTTCGCTTCAGCTACCGCGCTTTCAGCCCAATAACCACCATCGATGTAAGTTGCCGTATCGGCATCACCAAGTAAATTTAGAGGAACAGCAGCAAACTGAGCACGAGCACCACCTTGGCAGAACAGCACTTTATAGTTGTCCGGAATATTCAGAAGATCACGTAAATCCTGCTCGGCTTCTTCTGCAACTTTGATGAACTCTTTGCTTCGGTGGCTGATTTCCATGACCGAAGTGCCAAGACCTTGCCAATCGATTAGTTCCTTTTGTGCTTGCTGCATAACTGCTTTAGGCAGACCTGCTGGCCCTGCACTGAAGTTAAATACGTTGTCCGTATTTTGTTCCATGATGCTCATTGCTCCTGCTATGTAAATATTACGAAATTAATATCACGTTTTCGCAGTGATAAAAACAAGAAAAGAGGTCTTACGACCTCTTTTTAAAGACTAAGCGTTGAATTGGAACAAATTCGCAACAACACGAATTACTGTTGTTGCATCAAAGCAGGCATAAGTAGAGCCACCAATGGGAATTCATGCCCATTTTCGAACTTCAATTTGCCTTCACCAATTTCTGCTTTTAATTGATAACCGCCCTCTACTTTTTCGATCAACTCCATAATAAGGAGCTCATCAATCCCTTCTTGAATAAATGGGTAATGCGTTACTAATTCATCAGAGAAGTAAGTGCTAAGTTCACCAGTAGTGGCCGTCACCAACTTCATTGGATCTTGAGTAATATGCTCAGTACCTTCAGGGATGGATAGTTGCCACTTATTGTGGAACTTGCCGTCACCGAACGCGAGTGAAAGCTCGTTCACGGATAAATCAAAACCTTTGCTAAACAGCGTATCGACATGCGGCAATAAATTCGCAATTTCCTGCTCATCTAACATAGGAGAGCTTTGATAGATAGACATAATTTGATCAAAAGACTGGCTATCCACATCTGCAATTGAGAAATCCAACTTAAAGTTATCGACATCCGTCCCATCAGTTAAACGTAGTTTCTTAGCATCTAGGTTTAATTGACTGTTCAGCTTATCACCAGACTCACTCATCGTAGTGTTACCACGGTAGCTCGCATTTTCAATCAAAAAGACAGGCGTTAAGTTCGCATCAACCACATCTAGCTTCTCTAGAGAGAAAGATTGCTCGCCTAACCAGTAGCCTTTTGCTTGCTTTCCTTTACCTTGCCCTGTCAATGCATTCAGATGAAGCTCTTCACCGTTTTCAAAATCCACTTGAACAGAAGGAACGGAAACTTGGTAATTGAGATCACCCAATACCGTAACATCACCTGTTACTTTTGCAGGGCTTGTAGAAACAGAAACACCTTGCGCTTCGTTACGATAATGCCAACTGTCTAGGTCGAGGATAAATGCTGTATTGCCATTTAGTTGAGTCTGGCTATGCATCGTGAGAGGCAAAAAGTCATTGTCCACCAATTTTGAATCTGCTGTTAGGCTTGTTAGACCGTGGCTAACATCACTGGTTACGTCAAACGTCGTTGGCATACCATCACGCTCTAACTGCGTTTTAAGCTCAGGATCAACAACTGAATAACGAGTCAGCACGACTGAAGACAAATAGCCACGCTGATACTCGACCACTTCGCCTTTAATCATTTCATCATTCATATTGGTAATACCATCTTCAATGATGGACTGACCAATTTGTCCGACAGCCAATGGCCAACACAGTGCTAATGAGATAGCACCACCAATGGCGCCGATTTTTTTAAGATTTTGCATAACGTCACTTATTAGATATTTTCGGTCAGTCTACCCCAAACCACCTGCGGAGAAAACATTGAGACAAATCAGACTATTGATGCTTATTCTAGTCCATTAATCAGGAATCATACTTGGCTCCCACTCATCATGTCCTTTTATTGTTAAAGTTTGCGTGGCGAAGTTTTAACCGGAGCTAAAACATCTGTGAATCGTTATGCTGTGTTGTGTCTCGACAACAACCCAATCAGTGCTGAACAGTTTCGATTGGAGCTGTCTGCCTTCTCAAGTAAGTTTGATATATTTTCTGTCGAATCGATAGAAGAGGCTCAAAGCGCTTTAGAGTATCTAGAAGAAAGAGAACAGACTGTTGCTTTAGTTATAGCGAGCCATCACGCTCATTTTAACGGCGTGGATTTTCTTATTGGTTTAGACCGGATGCCACATACCGAGCAAGCAAGAAAAATTCTTATTAGCTGCTCGTCTGATATAGAGGCAATTCTCACTGCCGTTAATGAGGGCAGGCTCGACCACTGCCTCACTAAACCTTTGCCAGATCACGTCTTATTTAACACAGTGCAAAAAGAGCTGACCCAATTTATCTTGCGAAATGGCAAAGAAGACCTGCTAAGTTACAGTCAGATATTGGATCATCACAGCTTGTTGCGAGCGCACATCAATAACCAGATGAGCCATTATCAAGCCGGATTCTTACACGACTACCACTCGATGTCTGATGCCGAGTTAGCCGAGCAAGTGATCTCCGCTCTCCAGCAATTTTTCAAAGATAATGACGAAACAAGAGCGTGCCGTACATACTCACCTGAACATTTGTTAACCGTGGAAGGCGAGCCAAATAGCTTTTTGTGGTTTATCACCGAAGGTGAAGTGGCTCTGTACAAGCGCGATGAGCAAGGCATGCAGCGAGAGGTTGTACGCCATAACAAAGGGAATATTGTCGGAGGCATGTCGTTTGTTACTGGGGAATGTTCTTTCTCGACAGCTCTAACACTAACCAAAACAGAAGTTATCAAACTCGATCGCAACGTATTCAATAAAGTGATGCAAAGCGACTCAAACTTACTGCCTCTTTTTACAAACTTGCTCTTACGCCACTTCAACCGCCGATTGCAAAGAAGCATCAACACCAAACTGCAACTTCAAAAAACGCTCGAATCTTTAGAATCAGCCCACCAGCAGCTCATTGAAAGAGAAAAAATGGCGATGCTTGGTCAATTGGTTGCGGGAGTGGCCCACGAACTAAACAATCCAGTAGCCGCGATATTAAGAGGCGTAGAGAATTTAACGCATACACTAGAACGATTACTTAACGATGCGCCCAGTTCCGATATACAAACCAAAGGCATTGAATTACTGAACAAAGCGCAAACCTCAAAACCCGCTTCAACCGCCGAGCTCAGATCACGCGTAAAAGCGCTTAGCCATACTCTTCCAGACCGAGCGTTGGCAAAGAAAGTGGTGAGCCTTGGTTTAGAATCCGATCACGAGCTACTTACCCAACTAACGAGAAAGCAGCAAGCGTCTTATCATGCTCTCAATACACTAGAGCAATACCACAAAGCAGGTTCTACACTTCGCTCAATTAATGTCTGTGCAGCACGAATTGCTGATATGGTAAAAAGCCTGAAAGGATATGCTCGGTCAGATGATGAGACCCTGCACTATGCCGATATTCATGAGGGCATTGAAGACACCTTGGTGATTTTCGAGAACAAATTAAAAATGCACCAAGTTTCAACCGACTATGCAAACTTGCCTTCCATCCTTTGTCAACCGATCGCACTCCAACAGGTGTGGACGAACTTGGTCTCTAACGCCATTGACGCATTTCCAGAGAAAGGTGTGTTAAACATACAAACACGCCTTGTAGAAAAAGAGCACACACATTATGCCGTTATCTCATTTGAAGATAATGGATGTGGCATTCCTGAATCGCAAAGAGACGCCATTTTCGAGCTGAACTTCACCACAAAAAAAGAAGGTAATTTTGGCTTAGGCATCGGGCTGTCCATCTGCCAGCAAATCGTAACAGCACACAGAGGGTGGATTGACGTCGAATCAGAGATCGGCCAGTTCACACGAATGACCGTCTGGTTACCAGTCATCGAAGAAGGAGATGAAACATGACCAAGTATCTAATTTTATGTGTCGATGACGAACGAGAAGTCTTGGATAGCGTGCTCCAAGATCTTGCTCCCTTCGAGGAGAACTTTGTCGTCGAAGGAGCGGAATCGGTGACTGAAGCTCGGCAAGTGATTGAGGAGATGGCGGAAGAAGAAGTTCAGCTTGCGCTCATTTTATGTGACCACATTATGCCGGAACAAACTGGGATCAGCTTCTTAATCGAACTCAGTCAAAATGGTGACACAAAAGCAGCGCGCAAAGTTTTACTCACAGGACAAGCTGGTTTGGAAGACACCGTAGAAGCCGTAAATAACGCGAGTCTCGATTATTACATTGCCAAACCTTGGAAAGGTGAAGCATTGAGAAAAGCAATCGTGTCTCAGCTTACCGCGTTTGTGATTGAGAATGATGATAACCTGCTATCCTGGACTCAAATCCTTGATTCTGAGGCAATCCTCAACGCCATGGCAGAAAGAAGAGCAAGCTTTGGCGAGTAATAAAGTGTTTGGTTCTAACTTGAACTCAACGATGCTCATTGCACCACCTAACCTCGCATAGTCGAATGAGGTTAGAAAAACATCGTTACTTGTCCGAGTGAAATTCTCGGACACTACGTATATGGCGTAGTTTTTGCTTAAACCAAGGAACTATTAAGTTAATTGACAAAACATCGACACATTTTTGTTGGTCGTGGACCTTCCTTTTTATTATGATGTCGGACAAATCAGATTACGGTTCAAGTGGTTGCTTGAATCCATGGAAATAATGAACAAGGTTTATCGTTAGTTATGCGTAAAACACTATTAGCCGCTGCCTTACTAGTGGCATCAAGCCATGCCCTAGCTGCAAACGATCGCAATGCGCCAGCAACTATGAGCAACTTTAGCTACGACTATTTCGAAGCACGTATTGGCGCAAGTCCTGTGACATTTGGTGCTGGATTCAGCAAATCAATTCACCCGAACGCGCATGTTATTGCTCGTATTGACTCTGAGTTTGAAAGTGATTTTGACTCAGCTGCAGGCTTTGGCTTCCATTCTCCGCTAAACAACTGGGCAGATCTTACTGGTGAAATGCTAATGCGCGTTGTGCAACCTTCGAATGAGAGCAGCACAGATGTTGGTATGGAGCTTAACTTAGGTGTTCGCCAATGGTTGGGCCCTCAATTAGAAGTAGGCGGCAAAGTCGGCTACGTTTCTATCGATAACGATGACGATTGGACTGGCTCTGCCTACGCTCGATTCCACTCAACAGAGCTTTTCTCTTTGGGTGCTGAAGCACGTATCAACGATTTTTACGGTGATCAGGTAATGTTCACTACGCGTTTTAAGTTTTAAGATTTGTGCTATAAGAAAAGAGCAAATTAAAAAAACAAAAACCGAGGTCTCTGCCTCGGTTTTTTTGTCTAATTTAATGACTAACTCAATGAAGTGGTAAAAAACTTCAACGTCCTTTTTCCGCTTTTCACACTTGCCTTTACGACCCGCTAACTCCATCGAAACGAGTCAATCATTGTGCGATCAGCTTCGCTTAGTCACACAGTGCCAATAACTGTTTTTTACGCGGCTCTTGGATCAGTTTCCAATGTACGCCATCAGTTGCACCAGCAAATTTCCACAGTAGCTTTACATCAACATCATTACCGTAAGCCGTTTTAACTTTGTTGAAGACTTTTACAGGTCCAAGTTCTAAAAAGGTTTCTACGTCATCAACACCGGCTTTCTTGACCATACGTTCAAGGGTTAGTTGCATGTTGGGTAAGTCTCTTAAGCGTCTACTGGCAGAGGACTTTTGATATTTCCGTTCCTTAATTGAGTATTCAATTGATTTCTGTACCAGTTCATCAAGCCCTACATATCCGGATTCGAATAAATCGGTTACATCATAATAATTTACGGTTGCCGTCGTCTGTTTTTTGACGTGCTTATACTTCTCACAGCTCAGTTGAGTAAACACTTCATCTAGCCCATTACCACCACGTAAGTAGCAGCAATCATTGCTGACAAGCGCAAACATAGCATCATCGGTGAATAAACCAATACCACCGAACATAGAACGTTTTTGGTACTCACTGAAGGTGCGTACATATTTAAAAAAAGCTTGGTCTGTCATGTCCATTGACCTCTTTAATCTGAATAAATTACCCCGATTAGCGATGTCACCAGATAAACAGCAGCTTATAGCGAATTATAAATGTCGATTTGTTGGCGATATTTTTGTGAGTTGTGCTCACCAACTTGCTTAATCATACTTAACGTTGAAAAATAAGTTAGGACATAGGTCACATATAAAAAAGTATAAATTCTGCATACGTGATTAGTTTCACACTTATTGTTTGTGTGGTGATATTTTTTTGACGCATAGCATGCCTAAAACACGCCATCATTATGATCTCGCTGGCAATTACGGGCACATAATACTCATTTAATTGATAAAGAATACGCTGTAAGGGTACACTGTACGAAAGATCTCAAGTACAGCGTCACAATGGAACATTTATCATTTTTTTGGCTGCCAAATAATAAAGATAAGCTTATAAACGCACTGGAATCCGAGTTTGCTCAGCTGGTAGAACAGTCCATCGCCACGGGTAAGATTTCGTTACCTCCTATTCCTGATGTCGTGCTTAAAATTCAGCAGTTATGTGTCGAAGAACACACCACGATTGCCGATGTTGCTAACTGTTTATTGGAAGATCCCGGATTAGCAGCGGTCGTTTTACGAGTCGCTAACTCTGTGATTTTCAATCGCAGAAATATCACCTGCAACGACTTAACTACAGCGGTATCTCGTCTCGGAATACTTCGTGTACGTGATATTGTTACCGCACAAGCGATCGAGCAACTTAAACACTCAGTTAATCTCACTAAAGAATGCAATGCCATCTTGGTGAAGAGTGCAGCGATATCGCGTGAGCTCGGTGCCGTCATGGTGATGTTGGTTCAATCGTTTCGTAGCCACGAGCCAGGCACTTATGGTCATCTAGAGCAAGAAAAGGCGTTATTGGTCGGTCTATTAGCCGATATTGGGTTATTTTGCCTAATTAATGAGTACCACTTGTACTTAGATAGGGGCAATTACTTAGACCCAGATATTGCATTGCAGATCTTCCAAACACGTTGTTCTGCCACAAGTAAACTGGTACTTGAGCGTTGGGGGTTTGACAACGACTTCAGAGAAGTATCCTCAAACGAAAAATACGAGTTAACGCGACCAGAAGTGAGTTATCTCGACATCGCTAGAATTGCGCATCATTTATTGATGTTCCGCAATCACGATGAACGCATTGACGAACATGAAGTTGAATTCAACTTAACTGGTGCAGAAGTCTTGTATGAACTTAGTAACATGAGTGATACTGACTTCAATGATCAAATCCGTGCTGTACTCAATGCTAGCGGTTTGTAATTTATCGCTTTCTGATAATACCTTATCCGCGATAAAACGATTCGCTCAAGGCTGAGCTGTGTGGTGAAATGTCTCTAATTTCAACCGATAGATAATTTGATTTATGCGTGTTGATGTTATCTCAAAAAGGAATCATTGAGCTTTATGTTCTCAGGGATGCTATTTATTTTCGCTCCGCTTGTGGTGGGGTATCTAATTCCTATATCTCGATCTTCGTTATTGGAGAAGATCAATCAGTCAACGTCCTACCTTATTTACGTCATTTTGTCGTTGATGGGTCTTAGTTTGGCGGCGCTCGATAATTTAAGCAGCAACTTACAAAGTATTCTCCTCTATGCGAGTACGTTTTTTTTGTGTCTAAGTGCCTGCAACCTGTTGGCTCTGCCTATTATTGATAAAATTATTCCACTCCAGACCAATCAGAATCAAAAGAAGCTACCGTTATCTTCGATGGCTTTAGAGTCAGTTAAGCTTATCGTGGTCGTTGGCGGAGGGTTAGTGGTTGGCCTGCTGTTACCCATTGATTTGAGTTGGGTAGATACAGCAAGCGAATGGATACTCTTTCTACTTCTATTTTTTATTGGTATTCAGCTGCGCAATAGTGGACTTACTCTGCGTCAAATCCTATTAAATAAACAAGGAATGGCCATTGCGGCTGTTGTCATCGCAACATGTATGCTTGGTGGCGTTCTTGCAGCGGTGCTTTTGGATCTTCCTCTTTATCAAGCACTCGCAATGGCTTCAGGTTTTGGCTGGTATTCACTCGCAGGTATTTTAATGGGTGACGCTTTTGGTCCGGTATTTGGTGGCGCGTCGTTCTTGATTGAATTGATGAGAGAGCTAGTCGCACTGGTTGCCATTCCTCTCTTTATTCGTAGCTATCCGTGCACCGCAATTGGTTATGCCGGTGCAACAGCAATGGACTTCACCCTACCCGTTATTCAAACTACCGGTGGTGTGCGTTGTGTTCCTGTTGCTATCGTTAGCGGCTTTATTTTGAGTTTATTGGTACCAGTTATGATGCTTTTCTTTGTATCACTTGCTAGCTAGATCTCAGGTTTTCGCTTTAACATCCATTACAATACGGCAAAAATTTAAATACCCAGTTAACGTCAAAGTGGTCAATATTTTTTGGCAAGACCCCTCTTTCTTTTCGTCATTCAGCCCAACGATTTGTCACGACCAAATAGAAAGAAGGGAGAAACATCAACTGATGTGCATTGCGTTAATAAAGGGATAACAACCAGAAGGAAGAAGAATGAAACGCTTTGTCGTTGCAGCGCTCCTCGCTACAAGCTCAACTTTTACGCTTGCCGCAGATCAACAATGTCTTGCTAGCAAATACGATGGCTACGTCGATGCCTCACTACAGTGGTATCAAGATCTTGTTGATTTGACGGTTACCCAATATCCAGATCTGAAAGAAGTTAGTCAATGGTTCTTGGATGGACGTAAACATCACTTTGAATTAAACCGCGAAGCGGTTCACTACTTTCTAGAGAACGACCCTAGCCGCGTTGCGACGGAACAGCCAATCGAAGCATGGTTAAAACTAGAGCAACATGACGTTAAGCAGTTAGCGACCCGAAGCGATAAGTTAGGTGAAGTTGCAAAACAGACATTTAGCGACCGTCAATCAACTAACCACCCAAAAAACTACGAGCTTCGTTCAGCATTCGCTGATCTGCTTAGTCATCCCCAACAAATTGATACCGCACTTAATAAGTACAATCAGTCAATAGAAAAGATTGAAAAGCAGAAATGTGACTAAGATTGCTCGCATTAGTCGTTGATTAGCATTCGAAAACACTAGAATGTTTTAACGTACTCAATCTAGAATTTTTTAATGTGAATATCGTAACCTTCACCTAAAATTTTCATTTCTACAACTTGGGTTTCAACAATTAAAACGGGACTTTGCGCCCGTTTTAGTTTAGATTGTGCCGCTCGCATTACCAAAATAACTACAAAGATTCTTTGCTATGGTTAAGGAACAAAAAACCGCTGATGTTAGCTTTGAGAGCTTGCTAAAGATCTTCACTGTCCCAGAAGGTCCGGACTCAACGTTAACTAAAATTGACGAGAGCCTCTCGCGAAATCTAAATCAATTTCTTCGTGAACACATCGTGGCAGAAGAAAAGCCTTTACGCGAAATCGAAAAAGACTTTTCTTCTGCTCAGATTCCTGAGCAGCCAGAGTTCGTGTCAGATCATACAGAGCACTTACTCGACACTTTGGTGTCGCACTCAGTTCACACATCTTCACCAAGCTTCATTGGTCATATGACATCGGCACTGCCTTATTTCTTGATGCCACTGTCAAAGATCATGATCGCCTTAAACCAAAACCTGGTAAAAATAGAGACTTCCAAAGCCTTTACGCCACTTGAGCGTCAAGTTTTGGGTATGCTGCATCGCTTGATATATGGTCAGAATGATACTTTTTACAATCAGTGGATGCACAGTGCAAACCACTCATTAGGCGCATTTTGTTCCGGCGGCACCATTGCCAATATCACTGCGCTTTGGGTAGCACGTAACAAAGCGTTAAGAGCCAATGGCTCATTTAAAGGCGTTGAGAAGGAAGGCCTTTTTAAAGCCATGAAGCACTATGGCTATGATGGCTTAGCGGTGCTAGTGTCTGAGCGTGGTCACTACTCCCTTAAGAAAGCAGCCGATGTATTAGGGCTAGGCCAAGAGGGCTTGGTTGCGGTTAAAACCGATGCCAACAACCGTATTATTGTCAACGACCTGAAAGCGAAAATTGTTGAGCTCGAAAAACAAAATATCAAGCCTATTGCTGTTATTGGTGTGGCAGGCACAACAGAGACAGGTAATGTTGATCCATTGCCTGAAATCGCTGAAGTCTGCCAAGCTCACGGCTGTCACTTCCATGTAGATGCCGCATGGGGTGGCGCAACACTTATGTCTAACCATCACCGTCACCTTCTTAAAGGTGTGGAAATGGCAGACTCAGTAACTATTGATGCGCACAAGCAGCTCTACATCCCGATGGGCGCTGGTATGGTTCTGTTCAAAGACCCTGACGCAATGAAATCCATAGAACATCACGCTCAATATATATTGCGCAAAGGTTCAAAAGACCTAGGCAGCCATACATTAGAAGGTTCACGTTCGGGTATGGCGATGTTGGTCTACGCCGCAATGCACATCATAAGTCGCCCAGGTTATGAGCTTCTTATTGACCAAAGCATTGAAAAAGCTCGCTACTTTGCGGATTTAATCAAACAGCAAGATGATTTCGAATTAGTTTCTGAACCAGAGCTTTGTCTGCTCACATACCGTTATTTGCCGCCATTCATCCGTGAAGCATTAGCACAAGCAGAAGGCTCACAAAAAGAACAACTGAATGAGCTGATCAATGAGTTAACACAGTTTATTCAAAAGCGTCAGCGCGAAACGGGCAAATCGTTCGTTTCACGTACAAGACTGAACCCAGACCAATGGCAACGCATGAATACGATAGTGTTTAGAGTGGTTTTGGCAAATCCACTGACCACAAAAGAAATTTTGAGCTCAGTGCTTGATGAACAACGCGAAATCGCCAAGCAAGCACCAAATTTGATGAAAAGGATTCAACAGCTGGTTGTTGATATTCAATCGTCTTAACAGCCAGATCGAGTTACATCAATTTGAAATTTTTTTTCGTTTTGATGTAACTCAAACATCATTATCGTGCGACTAGCGCAACAAAACTTCGTTTACACATCCAATTCTGTAGTTTTTACAACATTTTGTTTGAGGCCTGTCAAATTCTCACTAAATAGTACCCGTTATTGGTTTAGACTGATTGAAGATCAGGTTTATACTGATTCTATGGCGCTGGTTGTTTTCGTTAACGCCCCACTCTACTCCGGAATCTTCGTGTTTCCTTTCGTTAGCAGAGCCAGCGAGTTGTTCTCTATACCCTCGTGAACACTATGAATACATTAGAAAAAATTCAAAAAAACCTGGAGAATTTCAGTAAGTCAGAGCGCAAAGTTGCGGAAGTAATTATGGCGTCTCCACAAACTGCAATTCATTCAAGCATTGCAACGCTGGCTAAAATGGCTGACGTTAGTGAGCCCACTGTAAACCGCTTCTGTCGTCGTCTGGACACCAAGGGCTTTCCAGATTTTAAGCTTCACTTGGCACAGAGCCTAGCAAACGGCACCCCTTACGTTAACCGTAATGTGGAAGAAGACGATGGCCCAGACGCGTACACCCATAAGATTTTCGAATCGACGATGGCGTGTTTAGATGTCGCGAAAAATAGCCTAGATCCAATGCAAGTGAACCGTGCGGTCGATTTGCTAACGCAAGCGAAGCGCATTTCATTCTTTGGCCTTGGTGCATCATCTTCTGTTGCCCGAGACGCACAAAACAAGTTTATTCGCTTTAATATTCCAATTACTTGTTTTGAAGATATTGTTATGCAGCGCATGAGTTGTATCAACTGCAGTGATAATGATGTTGTGGTTCTTATTTCTCATACCGGTCGAACAAAGAGTCAGGTAGAAATAGCGAACCTTGCTCGTGAAAATGGCGCAACGGTTATTGCGATTACAGCGAAGGATTCTCCTCTAGAAAAGGCAAGCTCGCTGGCCATCACGCTCGATATTCCAGAAGATACCGACGTTTACATGCCAATGGCAAGCCGAGTTGTACAAATGACAGTGATTGATGTGCTAGCAACTGGCTTCACTCTTCGCCGTGGTACAGGTTTCCGTGAGAACCTAAAACGCGTAAAAGATGCGTTGAAAGACAGTCGCTATGACAAACTAAGCCAGTACTAAGCACTAAAGCTTAGTCAATACTTTATCTAGGGGAGCTCAAGGCTCCCCTTTTGTTTTAATGCTGCTAAGGGAGCAATCACCCTAAGTCGTTGACACTCGATAAGTCCGTTCTTGATTCCAGTACTTCAACAGAACTGACATGTTGTGCACTCTCAGCTGCGCACTCTCCGCTACAATCACAGACTTGCTGTAATATGTGTATCAAACGTTCCTGATTAAGAGGTAAAGGATTCCCTTTGATTGCCATTGATTTAAGCGCATCATTCGCCACTTGCTCAAAAGAGGTTTGGCATACTCCAAATTGAGCCAGTAGCGGTAACGCTAACTTATCTAGCACCATATTTACCCAAAGAATTCCATCGTGTTCGTTAGCATTTACTCGCTCAGTGACTAATTGGGCCAGCTTGCGATAACGACTTATCACATCATTCCTACCCGCGAGTTTAGCGGCGTTAATGTTCTCCTGCATCACGTGCGGAGCTAGGCGAGCCGTAATAACGCTATGGGGGGCGTCTAACTTGCCTCCTAACGCCGATGCTAACCCATGAGCGGCACCTAATTTGGCATTAGTAATCGCCATACCACCAAGCAATGCAGCGAACGATAAATCAGAGCGCGCCTTATGATTATCTTGCTTACAAGCGGCAATCACTGAACGGCTTAAACGGCGTAGCCCCTCTTCGCAGACCATATCAGTAAGAGGGTTTGGCTCACCACACACATACGCTTCCATTAAATGAGTGAACGCATCCATTGCGCCACGTCCAGATGTGTATTGGTCGGTCCCGTAAGTAAGTGTCGGGTCTACAATGGCAACGTCTGCGAGCATATCAGGGCTTCGAAGACTCACTTTCACTTTATCTTGTCCAGATTTCAGCACAGCATTTCTGGTCACTTCTGAACCGGTGCTTGCTGTCGTAGGAATTGCAATAAAATAAAGAGGCTTTGCTTTTAAAGGGACGCTTCTTCCTACCACTTCTACGTAATCGTAAACATTGCCTTGATTGGGAATAATGGCAGCTAAGGCTTTGCCCATATCGATGACGCTGCCACCACCTATCGCAACCACCATATCAGGTTGGAATTTTCTACCAAGCACTGCGGTCTCTTCTACCATCGTGATGTATGGTTCACCAACGATAGCTACGTGCTGGTAACGCATATTTTGAGCTTTAAGATATTGGATAATGGGGGCGGCTCGTTGGGTATCCTGCCCAGTGACCAGCAAAACACTGTAGCCAAATTGGTTAATAACGGATAATGAAGATTGAAGTGCACCTTCACCAAATATAATCCTTGTTGCAGTCATAAACTGAAACATACACACCCTCCCAAAAGAATATCCCCAAATAACCTCTCGCCCTCTGATTTAACACTTATGTTAGAGTTGAAGTTATTTGCGTATAGCCAAAATAGATTGCTATTTTTTTAAACAAAAAAAATTGACCAATTCCACCTTGCCATCATTAACCCTTTAGAATGTATGTTTTTTATGCGTCACTTCACATACTTCAGAGCCGTAAAATAAGAACACGCGTTTAGTTTTTATTCGATAGATTTCACCTATAGAACCAAGAGGTAATTGCCGCTTTATTTCCGTATCTGGATCGGGCATAGTTACTCCAACAAAAGAAAGCGCACTCAGCCGCTATGTTTTGTACGCTTTCAAAAAAGAATAGATTTAGGAGAAATAAGATTATGTTCGTTGTTATCTTTGGTCGCCCTGCATGTCCTTTCTGTGTTCGTGCAAAAGAGCACGCAGAAACGCTAAAAGCAAAACGTGATGACTTCAACTACCGTTACGTTGATATTCACGCTGAAGGTATTTCTAAAGCAGATCTTGAGAAAACAGTTGGTAAACCAGTTGAAACCGTTCCTCAGATCTTTATCGACCAAGAGCACATCGGTGGCTGCGACGAGTTCGAAGCATACGCGAAAGAGCACCTAGGTCTATTTGACGAGTAATAAAGACTGTTTTCAAAAAAGCCGCTTCATGCGGCTTTTTTATTATTTTTCAGCTGGTTATTACGTTAAGTCAACTAATGGTAAAACCTAAAAAAATTCACTTATCTTTTTGCTATATTTAGTTACAATTCACAGTTCTTAATCTTTTTTGGCACACACTCTACCGAGCCACACAGTGAACATAGACGTCGTATACCTTCTCGAGCAAAACCCTATCCTTCTAATCTTCGTCGTATTAGCCATTGGCCTTGCCATCGGAAAAATTCGATTTGGCAAATTACAATTAGGCAACTCTATTGGCGTTCTTATTACCTCTTTGGTAATGGGCCACCTTGGTTTCTCATTTAATGCAGAAGCTTTAACCATTGGCTTTATGCTGTTTATCTACTGCGTTGGCATTGAAGCTGGACCAAACTTTTTTGGTATATTCTTCAGAGATGGTAAGCATTATTTTATTTTAAGCATGACTGTTCTCGTGTCTGCGGTCAGCTTAACGTATGGCTTGAGTCACTATTTCGGCCTCGATTTTGGCTTATCCGCCGGTATGATGGCAGGCGCATTGACCGCAACGCCAGTACTGGTTGGTGCACAAGATGCTCTTAACTCTGGCCTTGCGACTATACCGCGGAATATGGAATTTTCTCTGGTATTAGAAAATCTATCCGTAGGCTACGCGATGGCTTATCTGGTCGGCTTAATTAGCATGATAATGTTTGCTAAATTGTTGCCAAAACTGCAAAAACAAAACCTTTCTGATTCCGCGCAGCAAATCGCACAAGAGCGTGGCCTTGGAAATTCAAGCCAGAGAAAAGTGTATTTACCCATTATTCGAGCTTACCGAGTGGGCCCAGAGCTAATTGACTGGACTGATGGTAAAAACTTGCGAGAACTCGGTATTTATCGTCAAACTGGCTGTTACATTGAACGAATCCGTCGCAATGGTATTCTCGCCCACCCAGATGGTGATGCTATCTTGCAAGAGGGAGATGAAATTGCACTGGTTGGCTTCCCTGACAGCCATGCTCGCTTAGACCCTAGCTTCCGTAATGGTAAAGAAGTATTCGACCGTAACTTGCTTGATTTGCGCATCGTTGAAGAAGAAATCGTCGTAAAAAGTGACGCTATCGCTGGTAAGCGTTTATCGGATTTGAATTTGTCTGAGTTTGGCTGTTTCTTAAACCGCGTAGTTCGCGCTCAGATTGAAATGCCTATGGACTTAGACATTGTGCTCGCTAAAGGGGACGTCCTTCAAGTGAGCGGCGAGAAAAGCCGAGTACATGGACTGGCGGAAAAAATCGGTTTCATCTCGATCCACAGTCAAATGGCCGATTTGCTCGCTTTTTGTAGCTTCTTTATTTTGGGTATTCTGTTCGGCCTCATCACAATGACGTTCGGTCAGGTGTCTTTCAGTTTGGGTAATGCGGTGGGTCTTCTGTTGTCCGGTATTACGCTTGGTTTCTTACGAGCAAATCACCCTACTTTCGGTTATGTCCCACAAGGGGCGCTGAATATGGTCAAAGATCTAGGGTTAATGTTCTTTATGGTGGGAATTGGTCTAAGTGCAGGTGGAAAGATGTTCGAGCACCTAACGCAAGTAGGACCAAAAGTCATTGGTTTGGCATTTATTGTCAGTGTTGTGCCTGTGGTTCTGGCTTACTTAGTTGGCGCACACGTACTCAAGATGAACCGTGCCTTGCTCTTCGGTGCCATTATTGGCGCCCGTACTTGCGCTCCAGCTATGGATGTCGTTAACGACTACGCTAAGTCCACCATCCCAGCCCTTGGTTATGCGGGTACCTATGCGATTGCGAATATTTTAATGACGCTAGCTGGTACGATACTGATAATACTAAGTTAATACTCACTTTGGCTATGAAATACAAAAAGGCGCTCAATGAGCGCCTTTTGGTTATCTAGTCTGTGATTCGATTAGATTTGAATGAAGTCTGCTTCAACTGCTGGATTCACATCCGCTTCGTAATCTACGCCTTCAACGCCGAAACCAAATAGTTTCAAGAACTCTTCTTTGTACTCAACGTAGTCAGTCAGCTCTTTTAGGTTCTCAGTCGTAATTTGAGGCCATAGCTCACGACAGTGCTGCTGAATGTCGTCACGAAGTTCCCAGTCATCCAGACGTAGGCGGTTCATCTCATCAACTTCTGCCGCGCTACCGTCTTCTTTGTATAGACGTTGGCTGAACATACGGTAGATTTGTTCCATACAGCCTTCGTGTACACCTTCTTCGCGCATTTTCTTGAATACCATTGCGATATACAGTGGCATAACAGGAATTGCAGAACTCGCCTGAGTTACAACAGATTTAAGTACCGCAACATTGGCACTGCCGCCTGTTGCTGCTAACTTGTCGTTTAGCGCTTTCGCTGCACGGTCTAGGTCCATTTTTGCTTTACCTAGTGCACCATCCCAATAAATTGGCCAAGTTAGCTCAGTACCAATGTAGCTGTACGCGACGGTCTTACAACCTTCAGCAAGAACACCAGCATCAGACAACGCATTGATCCAAAGTTCCCAATCTTCACCGCCCATTACAGTGACAGTGTCTTTGATTTCTTCTTCTGTTGCAGGCTCAACGCTAGCTTCGATGATCACATCTTTGTTGGTATCAACAGCCGTTGATGTGTAAGTTTCACCGATAGGTTTAAGAGATGAACGAACTAATTCACCAGTTTCTGGCATTTTACGTACTGGAGATGCCAGTGAGTAAACCACCATATCGATTTGACCTAAGTCTTCTTTGATCAGCTCGATAGTTTTCTGTTTCGCTTCATTTGAGAAAGCGTCGCCGTTTAAGCTTTTTGCGTACAGACCTTCTTCACGCGCTAGCTTTTCAAAAGCAGCGGCATTGTAAAAACCTGCTGTACCTGGTTTCTTCTCAGTACCTTCTTTTTCGAAGAAAACACCGATAGTTGATGCACCGCCACCAAATGCCGCAGCGATACGAGAAGATAGACCGTAGCCACTTGATGCACCAACAACAAGAACACGCTTAGGTGCGTTTTTGATTGGACCTTGCGCTTTGGTGTACGCAATTTGTTCTTTTACGTTAGCTTCACAACCAACAGGGTGCGTTGTAGTACAGATAAATCCACGAATTCTAGGTTTGATGATCATATTCAACTTCCTTTAAAAAACCTTGTTAGGATAAAAGTTTCGTTGGGATTTCGCATCTAATTTCTGTAAAAATGCTCTTAAAAGGCAAGTGGTTGGAGCACTATCCCACCATCCACTCCCCAAGAATACAAAAAAGCACCTCATTGAGGTGCTTTTCTTAACATTAGTTGTCTATTATGCCGCCGGATTCAACTGCGACTTTTTTGGGCTATGAGTTCGCACTTCAGAAAAGTCATGACTAAAGTGGTCAACTTGAATCGCCTTGTAGCGCAATTTATCTGCAGCCATGATTTGATCAATCTCTTGTTCAGTTAACACGCCTGCTTCAAATGCTTGCTGCAAACGATCATGTAGCAGACCTTTACGAGCCACTTTACCATCCTTCGCAGCCTTCATAAGTTTACGCTCCAAAGGTTTAATGTCGTACATTGCAAGGAATGTATTCTCCATTAAGCCTACGCTGTCATCCTCTGATTTTCCGATGTAGCACAGATGCGTGAGGCGATCACGTTGCGCGCCTGGCGTCATCATCGCTTCAGCCAAATTCACACACAGCTCATCACTTGGCTTATTGAAATGATTACCAAGCGGGAACAATAGCCCCTTAAGCACACCGCCAACGTATTTCACAGGGAAGTTGGTGTAAGCCTCATTTAATGACTTAGAAGCGTTATACAAACAGTGTTGAACAGCGTAATGAACGAAGTCTAGATCGCCTTGCTGACGGCCTTCATCTTCATACTTTTTCAAGGCAGCAGATGCCATGTATAGATAGCTTAATCCATCACCCAAACGTGCGGAGATCATTTCTTTACGCTTCAAGTCTCCACCTAAGGTTAACATCGCAAAGTCTGCACTTACTGCAAGTGCACGACTGAGACGAGTAATGTCTTTGTAGTATTGCTGCGTTGGGCCACTCATGTGCGCGTTAACAAATCGAGAACCAGTTAGTGCTGCACCAAATGCACCGAATGTATTACCGAGCGCGTGCTTGATGTGTTTAAAGAGTAAGTTATCAAATTCTTCCGCACCTTGTTCAGAATCTGGATTCGCCGCGGCTTCCATTTCTTTTAGAACATATGGGTGACATCGAGTCGCACCTTGACCAAAAATCATCAGGTTACGAGTCAGAATATTCGCGCCTTCAACGGTGATAGCAACCGGGACCCCAAGGTAATGTTTAGCAAGATAGTTCATTGGGCCATCTTGAATCGCACGACCCGCATGGATATCAAACGAATCATTTAGAATGGTACGCGCGATTTCCGTCATGTGGTACTTGGCAATCGCGGTTACAATCCCAGGTTTTTCTTTCATATCGAGAGAAGTCGTCGTTAGCGTACGCGTCGCTTCTAGTAGGTAAGTAAGACCACCAATGCGCCCCATTGCTTCTGCAACACCTTCAAACTTACCGATCGACATTCCAAACTGTTTACGCACGTAAGCATAAGCACCTGTTGTACGTGTAGTAAGGTGACCAATCGCTGTGCCAAGCGCTGGAAGAGAGATACCACGCCCCGCAGAAAGACACTCAACCAGCATACGCCAACCTTTACCTGCGTAATCAGCGCCACCGATCAACCAGTCCATAGGGATGAAGACATCTTCACCACGAGTTGGACCATTCATGAACGCAGACCCCAGAGGATCATGGCGTTCACCTATCTCGACACCTTCATGGTCAGCGGGAATCAACGCACATGTAATGCCAACCTCTTTCTTGTCTCCAAGTAGCCCTTCAGGATCTTGCAGTTTAAATGCTAACCCGAGCACTGTCGCAACTGGCGCAAGTGTGATGTAGCGTTTATTCCAACTAACTCGCACGCCAAGCACTTCTTTGCCTTCATGGGTGCCGTAACAAACTACGCCTTGATCAGGTATGCCACCCGCATCAGAACCCGCTTCAGGGCCAGTTAGGGCGAAACAAGGGATGTCTGTACCATCAGCTAAACGAGGCAACCAGTAATCTTTTTGCTCTTGCGTACCATAGTGCGATAGCAGCTCACCAGGACCAAGAGAGTTCGGTACCATTACCGATACTGCGGTACTGATACTTCGAGTCGCAATACGAGAAACAATGGTTGAGTTCGCCAAAGCGGAAAATTCACGACCACCATATGCTTTCGAGATGATCAAAGAGAAAAATCGCTCTTTACGTAGGTACTCCCATACTTCAGGCGGTAAATCCCTGTCTTCTTTGACAATCTTCTGGTCATCAAGCATTTCTAGCAGGGTTTCAAGCTCATTATCCATAAATGACTGCTCTTCTGCCGTCAGTGTAGGCGTTGGATAATGATGCAATGTTGTGAAGTTTGGCTTGCCTGAGAATAGTTCTGCATCCCACCATACACTACCCGCTTCCATCGCCTCTTTCTCGGTGCTAGACAGAGGTGGCAATACTTTTTTGAACACTTTAAAAGCCGGGTCACTAATCCATTTTCTTCGTAGAGAGCTCATAGTTCAGATCCTTTTGTTCACGTAACCGCTCGGGGTATAATCTTATTATTGGTTTAACTTTCTTATTTGTCTTATGCCAACTGCTTTGCTGACATTCCTGCTGACAAATATGGAATCAGTAAATCGACGACAGATTTCACATCGACTTCCTTTTCAAACTTACTTTCTGCCAGCTCCGAAAGAGCCTGGCTTGAAGCCATCGTAAATACACAGGTTCCTAACGTGAAGTGCAGTCGCCAAAACAACTGTTCTTCACATAGTTCCGGGTTCGCCTTCATTATCGAGAAAGTGAAAAGGTTCAGTACCTCTTCGTATCTGGTGGTAATGAACCAGCGTAGATGACCTTGAACGTCTGTATAACCGCGGCCAATTAACAACATAAATAGCGCAGTACCATTTGGGCGTACATCATTTAATGTACGTAAAGGTAATCGCAATGACTCAAAGACATCGTCCATGTTGTAGCTATCGCGCGTGTTTAACTCAATTAATGAAGTCTTAATGCTCGGCATTAGTGCTTCTAAATACCTATCTAAAACCGCTCTAACCAGCGTTTTTTTATCGCCAAAGTGATAGTTTACCGATGCTAAGTTAACGTTAGCTTTACCTGTTATCGTTCTTAGCGAAGTATCATTAAAGCCATGTTCAGCAAAGAGTCCTTCTGCGACATCGAGTATTTTTTCTTTTGTTGATGTTCTCGGGGCCATTTTAATCACTCGTATTAAACAACTGTTTGAAAATATACTCCCGAAACTTAAGATTAACAAATGATTAACATCACACTTTAACCAATTGGTCTGACCAGACAGTAAAAGGTGTGATCTAATCTTTTGAAATTCAATCGAATACTCCAGTGAAGCTTGTCAGAAGAAAACGATCAAACTTCTCAGTCCATCGCAATTGAAATGCTAACAATAGCCTTGGCGGCTTGGAGTGAGCGACGAGAGTATGAAATACATCTTCGGTTCTAGGGGAGATAAAATGAGAAACACAGAAGTTAGTAACTTCGCCAAGTTGGTAATCCATCTCGATTTTTCTATTACTTTCGGGTGTGTAAGAAGCTAGAAAGCATTAAGTAGAAATTTTTTGAAAAAAAATGGAACTGTTTGGAAAAGGCTCGGTCTGAATATACGTAACAGTTAGGGCATTTGAAGTTTCACTGGCCGTCAAACTTGTTTCCATCTAATTGTTACGTTGCTGCTTTTTTCTTATTAACTCCTATGTTTGTATCCGCCCAGTCAAATTTTCGGCTGGGCTTTTTTTCGCCTATAGATTTGCCAAGCGCCTCTTTCGATGATTTGCCCCAACTCCATAAGCTAGACCTTAGTTGGTCACAAAAGTAACCATCCTGAAGTAGTTGATGTGCCGATCTGCAGACATAAAAAAGCCTCCCGAATGGGAGGCTTTACTAAACAGTGTGTATCTTACGCTTGCGCTTTCTTAGGCAAAGAAAAGTGCAGTAACGCGTAGCCAAGTAACGCGGCTGTCGTCGAGCCCATTAAGATACCTAGTCGAGCATAGGTATCAAACTCAGGGCTTACATTTCCAAACGCTAAAGAGGAAATGAATATAGACATTGTAAAACCGATACCACACAACACAGAGACCGCAAAGATATGCTTGAAGTTAATGCCTTCCGGTAGCTTAGCTACACCCATTTTCACAGCTGCCCAACTAAAGGTGAAGATACCTAGAGGCTTACCAACCAGTAGCCCCAAAGCAATACCTAATGGCAGCATTGAAGTTAGGCCTGACATCGATACGCCTTCTAGCGAAATCCCCGCATTTGCAAATGCGAATAGAGGTAAGATACCAAATGCCACGTATGGATGAAGTGCATGCTCCATGTGCTTAAGTGGGGAATGTTCGCCCTGTTTACCCTTAAGAGGAATAGCAAAGCCGATCACTACGCCTGCAAGTGTTGCGTGAACACCAGATTTAAGTACCGCAAACCATAAGATCGCGCCGACTATCATGTATGGCGTCAGTTTCGTTACTTCCTTCGCATTCAACATGAACAGGACACCAGTCATGATGAAGCCAACAAGCAGCGCCATGCTAGAAAGATCACCTGTGTAAAACAGTGCAATAATAACAACCACGCCTAAATCGTCGATGATAGCGAGAGCTAACAAAAATACTTTAAGGCTTACTGGTACGCGCTTACCTAGTAGCGCCATGATACCTAGAGCAAATGCAATATCCGTCGCAGCTGGAATGGCCCAGCCAGAAACCGCCTCTGGGTCGTTAGCATTAAACGCAACGTAAATAAGAGCAGGGGCTAACATACCACCAACCGCTGCAATCGCAGGGAAAATTGCGGTTTCTTTTGATTTTAGCGCTCCTTCAAGTAGCTCTCGCTTCACTTCAAGGCCAATAAGTAAGAAGAAAACAGCCATTAGGCCGTCATTAATCCAGTGAGAAACTGACATACCGAATACATAAGTATGCAGTACAGATTGATAAGTTTCGCCCAGCGGTGAGTTAGCAATGGTCATCGCAATTGCCGCTGCAATTACGAGAAGAATACCACCTGCTGATTCCATTTTGAAAAAGTCACGAATGACATCGTTCATGGTTTCGTCCTTATATTTATTATCTTAATAAACGATTAACAAAGAGTGATAAGAGTGTATAGCTGTCGAAAACTTTAGAATAATCGCTTCTTCAGAGTATAAACTTCGGTTTTTTCGATGTTAAGTTTACTATACATCGTATTTTCCAACATGACACTCAATTTTGATCGGAGATCGTATTTGTTTTTGTCGCACCAAATATTTATCAAGATGATGAGAAAATCAGCATAACACGGCTTGTACCATCATGATAACCCCGTACTTTTGAGAAAAAGCTAGGAAGCTTCGCGCACTAAAAAACCACCCGTAGGGGGTGGTTTTCTTCACAACTCAATAGCCTGTCAGCTGCATAAAGCCCCAAGCCTCATTGGAGCCGGAGGCTAAAGTAGGCCCTTCCCAGTAAGGTATTACAAAGGGTAGCCACATATCTGACTTGATAATGCGGGTAGTCAAATTAATTTGATGCTTCGGAATATTGATAATCCACTGCAAAGGTAACCTTCTTCCATTGGATAAACTGGTCACTTGCATTGGTTTAATACTGATATCATCGTCTGAGAGGTTGATGACTTTACCTGAGCGTGTCGACAACGTGCCAAATACGTGCGGTGTTTGCCCATGGTGACGATAACGGCTAACAGTTAATGCTCGACCATCATCTAAATTGAAAACAAACCAATCCCAGCCTTGTTGCCCCTCACCAATTAAGCCGCTGCCCCATTCTTTTTGCGCCCAAGCAGAACCCGTCACTGAGAATCGCTTACCATTTAAGCTTAAGCTACCTTTTACTTTTAAAAATGGAGCACTGAAGCTAAAAGAAGCAACAGATTGCAACGCATGTTTAACTTGGAAACCTTTGTCTCCATTCACGACAAAGGGGCCGCTTGTCATGGTATTGAGCTCAAGTCCAAACGTATCAGTATTCACATTCAAGTTGCCCGGGAAAGGCGTCGCACCGAGTGATCGCCAAGTCCAATTATCAATCCATAACCTGAAAGGGCGATTGATCATACCAGCTTGGCCTATCCCACCTCTAGCTACCCGTTGCTCTTTCCATACATGCGAGCCATGACTGACGACAACATGTGAAATGTACAATTGAGGGTTCTGCCAACCGCTGGTTTCTCGCTCGTCCGTCGCAACCCTAAAATAGCTCCATTGAACATTGTAGATCTTGCCTTGCTCATCTTTTAGTTTCGCAAAGTAGTGCCACCATTCATGCTGATACTCGGGATGAAAGCGAAAGTCTGAGGGTAAAGAGACATGCTCATTAGGTAGTACAGGCTCGAAAATCGTTTGATTTTCACGCGTTAAGATAGAATCAAGTTCGCTTTCTCGTGTTGCTGTCGCCTCTAACCAAAAAGTTGAGTAAAAAGCAGCCCCAGTCAGAAAAGCGAACGTAACAACAATGAGCGTTGAAACCAACAAGCGTTTTTTAGAGCCCATTTTTTTCATTACAACGCGTCCCTTAATGACTTCATCGGTGTACTTTTGATCATTCTAATAACTGGCAATGCGCCAGCAACCATGATGGCAAGCATCGCCCAAGCAATGGTTTGAGCATACTCCCATGGAATCGTTTGAAGCTCTAGAGACCAGCCAAATGATTGCTTAATGATAATATCAACGATCAAATGTGCGAGCGCCAAGCCGAGCGGCACTGCAATAATCGCAGAAATGGCTCCGAAGACGAATAGCTGCAAACCACCTAATACGACAAGTTCTTTTCCGGACACACCCATGCACCTTAATAAGGAAAAATGCCGCTGCCGTGAAAGTTCTCCTGCCAACGTCGCAAAGAATAAACCAAACACTGCAATAATCAGCGTGATATTGCCCAAGGTTCCTGCTATCGCAAAGGTATGATCAAACACTCTCATTGCTTGGCTATAAATATTACCGTTATCAAACACACGATCTTGCGGGAGACGGAATACATTCTCTAAGCGATTTTTCAGCCCTTCTCCATTGACGTTATCTTTTAATACTACGCCAAGACCAACATTACCCGTACCTGCAAATGCATACAGCCAATTCCGGTGCGACATCATCACCTGGTTATATGGGTTTCCATAATCGTAGTAAACGCCTACGACTTGCCAGTCACCACCAAGCGGTTCTTGCAAGTTAATGAAATCGCCAGGGCGGATATCCAGCTTCAAGGCCATCGACTCACTGACCATTAAGCTCTTGGTAGCGTGCAGTTGATACCAGTAATTTGGGACACCTAACTTGACGGTAAGTGAGTCTAACTCACCTTCAGAAGAGCCCGTACTCACAACTTGCAGAGCACCATGCTCGGTCGGCATATCTTTTTCCCAGCGCCACCAAACCGAGTTCACCTCTGGCTGATTCTGGAGCCATGCGCTCATCCTAGCGGCTGAATTGTTGGTCGGATAGATGTACACATCAGCCGCTAATCGCTGATTTAGCCACTTATCGGTTGTATCTCGAAAGCTTCCGACCATCGTTTCTACACCAATGTTTGCCGCCAGCGCTAACATAAACGCCATCGTAGCCACACCGCGATAGCTCATGCTCGCTGCTGCATCAGCAAAAAACCAACGGACACGAACCCATCGCATGGTATAAGAAAAACTTTGGAACATATGCCACATAATAAATGGCATAAACAACGCCACACTAACCAACATCAGCGCAATAATAGCAAAGCCGGTTTCTTGTGTTTTCGGCGCCTGATATACCGCTATTGCAGCGACACAAAACGCACATGCCGCAAGCGCCTGCCAAGAGAACTCTCTTCCAGCAAATCGCATTAGCGACAGTCGAGAAGAAAGGCGGATTGGTTGTGACTTCAACAAACGGATTAATGGCCACAGACACGATATCAACGCACCCATCGCTGCCATGATTAGACTGTATAAGCTAGATTGCCATGACCATCCTATGGTTAAGCCTACGTTGGCATCATACAAATCACTCAGGCTCGAAGACACTGCTGGGATAAGTTCATTTGCTAAGATCAAGCCAAAAAAGTTACCACACGCCCACGCAATAAAGACGAGCAAAGACAACTCTAGCAATAAGGCTTGCGCTAACTGTGTTCCGTTAACACCAGTCTGTCTCAAAATACCTACCAAACGTTGTCGCTGGATGAAAGACAGAGACATCGCTTGATAAAAAATAAACAACCCAACCAAAAACGAGAGCATTCCCATCGCGGTGAGATTCATATGGAATGCGTTAGTTAGCGACTCAAGCTCAGTACGCGTATTCCTAACAAGCGTCATTCCGTTTGGCAACATGTTTTTCAGTGCTATCAGCTTTTCCTCTGGCATTTCGCCACAAGAAATCGCAGACAAACCTGAGCTCCGCTTGAGCATACGCAACAACGATATATCAGTAACCAACCGAGTACCCGAAAGCATCTTGTCCTTATCTACTTGAATAGGCCCAAGACGGCTTCCGTCATTCATCTCAATGAAGTCCCCATCCTGCCAACTCATGTAAGCGGCTAAATCTTGACTAACGAGAATAGGATAAGGAGGCTTCATTAGAGATAAAACAGGCATCTCACCTAGCGATTTTCCTTGTTGTAGTGGGATCATCGCGACAGGATCAATCCCCACCAACATCAGGCTCATATCGGTCTTGGCATCTAGATGAAGCACGTCAAACGGTGCACATTGGTTAAACCCAGCTCGACGTAACTGAATATAGAAACCTTGAGGAATTTTATTGGCAGAGTGCTTCGTTCGGATTCGGTACGGCAAAGGATTGGAGAAAAGCTTTTCACCAGTGGCATAACTTTGTTTTGCATGCTGGTTGATAGAAGTAACACCAACAAGGAGGGACACGCCTAAAGTTAATCCCAGCCAGACAAGAATAATTTGTAGAGGGTAACGACGGTAATGACCGAGTAGTGCCTTAACTACGGGCCATAACATGTAGCTGCCCTCCTTGAAGTCGAATCTTTCCTTCCATATGGGCGGCCACTTTTTCACTGTGCGTCACTAACAGCAAAGTACACTCCAGTTGGCGAGCGAGGCTCGTTAGTAAGCGCATTACTGCTTCTGCGTTTCGCTCGTCTAGGCTACCAGTTGGCTCATCAGCAAGCAGGATTTTTGGCTCCATATAGAGTGCACGAGCAATCGCCGCACGTTGTTGCTGACCACCAGACGCCTCTTCCGGATAACGTCCTAGCAATGGCATTAAGTCCAAAGCAGAAAGAATTTGACGCCACAACTCTTTATCTTCCGGCAGACCTTTTAACTGACGACAAAAACGAATATTGTCGGCAATATTAAGTGTAGGAAGCAGGTTGAATTGTTGGAAGATATTCCCAATATTGTTACGGCGATAAAGGGTTCTTAAATGCTCCGGTGCTTCATGCATAGCAAAATTTGGAAACTGCACTTCACCAGAGTCGGCAGTATCTAATCCGGCGATTAAATTCAGCAGAGTACTTTTACCCGAACCACTTTCTCCCATCAGAGCAACTTGGTCGCCTTGCTGCAATGTTAATTCTGCCCCTTGTAATACAGGGTGAAACTCTCCCCCGTCTACATAGCCTTTACATAGGTCTGACAGTTTTAACATTGATTATGCCGCTCGGATGGTGTTTAAAAATTGGGATCAGAATCTACACTAAAATCCTGTTAGTAGAAAGTATTTTGAATGCTTGATCACACTATGGAAGTACAAATGCAACTCGATTCACTTTCTGTTGCTAATTTTGTTGACGTTTTGAGCAGATTTTTGCAGCCAAAATAAACTCTGTTCCTCCTTACTGGCCAATCAGGTTTTTCATCCATTTTCGGCTAACCATTCTTGGCAAGCAAATCACCCACTTCACAACTTCTTCTGTCAAAAAGAGTAAGTAAACCCATTGTGGGTCCCAATTGAGATAAATCGCTGCAAATGCTGCGAGTGGAATCCCGATCACCCACTGCGCCAAGATGTCTTGATACAAACAAAACTTAACATCACCGCCCGCACGTAATACACCAACAATAGCCATCATCGGCACCGAGCGTAACACGACACCCAACGCTAGAATCACCATAAACTGTTCAGCTAGCTCGCGAGTGTCTGTTGTCAGTGCACTAAACGCATTAAGGATCCATTGATTTGACACTATCAACAAGACGGCGACCACAAATGCGATAAGCACATTCAAAATGACCGTAGCCCATGCTTGATAATAAACGGGTTCAAAATTACGAGCGCCGAGTTGGTTCCCGACTAGAACTGCAGCCGCACTCGATAAACCAATCATCATCGCCAATGCGATCGACTCAACAGGTGTCATTACGGAAAGTGCCGCCAAACCTTGTACACCTGCTTGCCCCATGATGGCGTGATAAGCAAACAGCCCACCAGCCCACGCCAAGAAGTTAAATGTGGTTGGCAAAGAGAGGCTCAAGAAACGCGTAATTTTATCTAAGACCAATCCTGCGCGTATATCATCCCAACCAAATGCGATTATGTGTTTTTTCAACCATAGATAACCAAACAGGCAACCTACTTCGATCGCGCCACTGATTACCGTTGCTATCGCTGCTCCCGTAATACCCAGAGCAGGAAAGCCTAATTGACCAAAAATTAAAACCCAGTTAAGAAACACATTAGATAAAATGCCTATACCACTAAAAAAAGTGCTTAAGCCTGGTTGGTGCATCGCCCTTAGGCCCACCGACATACTGGCCACACATGCAACAGCAAACATGCTAACCGACGAAATAATGAGATAGCTGGCCCCTAGCTCAATCACTTCTTGTGAATCGGTAGTCAAACTCATGATGGGCTGTGGAAAAACAACAAACAAAGCAACAGCAATCGCAGCAAACATCATTGCGATCATCCATGTTAAAGCGGTACTGCGACGCACCCCAACTTTATCGCCAGCCCCCCAATATTGAGCGGTTAACAACGCACCGCCCGTTGTCACCCCAACTAACATGATGGTGGTGACGAAAGTCGCGCGCGCAGCAACTCCAACAGCGGCAATTTCTGCTTCACCAAGTTGACCAAGCATAAGAACATCGACGAGGCTTCGGCTTGAAAACATCATGCTTTGCAGTGTAATTGGTAACGCGATTGCAAATAAACGACGTAAGAATGCTTTATCTGCGTGTATTGAGAGTTGAGAAAGAAAAGTCACAAGCGCTCCAACGACAACTTATTGATAGAATGGGGAAAGTGTCTCATGATTATACTCTGTGGTGTTTATTCCACCAACGATAAAAGGACAGATAATGAAAAAGGTGTTGGTACTAGGCGCCTCGGGTTACATTGGCTCTCAACTTCTTCCGTTACTTTTAGATAAAGGTTACGCCGTCACAGCAGCGGCGCGACATATTGATTATTTAGAGTCAAGAACTCAGCCTCACCCTAATTTAACGTTAAGGTATCTCGACTTGGCTGACGCAGAGACCACGAAGGCTGTAGTGAACGATTTTGATTTAGTATTTTTTCTCGTGCACGGGATGGCTCAAGGTGATGACTTTGTTGAGTACGAACTAAACCTTGCTTTGAACTTCAAATATGCGTTGGAACAAAGCTCCGTCGAGCATGTTATCTATTTGAGTGCCATTCAACCTCAAACCGGAAACTCTCGCCATTTAGCCGCTCGTAAAGCCACGGGAAAAATAATTCGACAGTCTGGTGTTCCAGTAACTGAATTGCGTGCTGGCGTTATCATCGGCCCCGGCTCTGCCGCTTTCGAAATCATGCGTGACTTTGTCTACAACTTACCTATTTTGATCGCGCCTAAATGGGTCGACTCAAAAGCGAACCCTATTGCCTTGCCCAATCTCAACCACTATTTATTGAAGTTAGCAGAAGCCCCCTCTCCAGAAGAAAGTCACATTTATGAAGTTGGTGGGCCAGATACACTTAGCTACCGCGAACAGTTCAAAGTCATTTGCCGAATCACGAACAAGCCGTATCGGCTGTGGTCGACCCCGCTACTTACTCCGAAAATGGCATCGTACTGGCTAGGTTTAGTTACCTCAGTGCCAACTAGTATCGGTAAAGCATTACTTGCGGGCTTAGAGCACGACTACATTGCAGACTCCAAAGCGATTGAAGAACGATTTCCTCAAACGCTGATCAGCTACGAGCAAGCGGTAACTGATACCATTCAAGATGAAGGCACATTTGTACGCAGTAATGTCTGGGGGTTTGAACCCGCAGCGCTTCGTCGATGGCAACCAGGATATGGCTATTACCCAAAACAAGCTGGAGCGAGCATTAAAACTCATGCCTCCGCTGCGGCATTATGGAAAGTGGCGCAAAAGATCGGGAGTCGCGAAAAAGGCTATTACTTTGCCAACATCTTGTGGCGTACACGTGAATGGCTCGATATCTTTTTTGGTGGCGGAAAACCGATTCGCGTTTCTCCTCCTGGACCAGAGCTTAAAGTCAGTGATTTTATTGACTCTTGGAAAGTGATTCGCTGCGATAATAATCAGTTTCTTTCACTGTTTTTTGGTATGAAAGGCCCAGGCCTTGGGCGTTTAGAAATTACCATCAAAGATCTCGGTGACGAACGAGAGCTGGATATTACCGCCTGGTGGCACCCGCAAGGGTTTCTTGGGCTGCTTTATTGGTTTGCAATGATGCCAGCCCATCTCTTCATATTTAAAGGCATGGTCAAAGCCATCGCGAAAGAAGCAAACCGTTTAGAAAACAAAAAGCCCCAATAACAGGGGCTTCTAAAAACTCAAAATGTCACTTTAGTCAGCTTTGAACGAGAGTGGAATTTCGGCTAACTGGTTGCCTTCGTTTGCTGGAAAAATAAGGTACTCGCCATGGTATTTCACCATCGATTTGTAGTCTGTTACCTTATGTACCATAAAGCCCGCTTGCGCTGCTTTCTCAACAAACTCAGCATGATTGCCACGTACAAACCAACTCATTGGCTTTACGAGCAACTCGCCATCAAAACAGCTTTCGCATTGGTCTGCACATAACGCTAAAGAGTTTTGACCTTCAGTGAAGATTTGTACTTTGCCGCACCCAATCAGTTGCTCAGACGTCGAGACTTCCCAGCCTGCTTGCTCCATCAAATCAAGAAAAGACTCAATATCTGAATCTTTGAACACTCTGGAGTCTTCACCTTCAGGGAAGAATTGCGCATAAAAAGCAGAAATACGCTTGAAGATAAACAACAAACCAGCATCGTTCCCCTTTGAGCGACCTGCTTTTTGCCAACGCGTTAAGTCATCGCCTACCGTACGTCCGAAACGTTGTGATTTTAGCGCCTTTGTTACCCAACGCACTAAATAATGGTTATTCGCAACAGGGGCATTGGCTAACTTACCTGAGCGATGCTCTTGATCTAACTCTTCAAGTGCTGAGTTAACCAAGTTTTGAATTTCTTTGGTGTAATTCGACATTACGCCTTTCTTCCTAAAGTCCAATAAAACAGTGCTGAAAGCACAGAACAAGCAAACATTACGATGATCATCGGCCAAGCAACATTCCCGGGCAGTGATGCCACCAGCGCACCAACCAATGAACCGATACCGAATCTTAATGTCCCCGCTAGAGACGACGCCGTACCCGCCATTGATGGGTAACCACTTAAAAGCAGCGCCATCGCGTTACTACCTATCGTCGACAATGTACCGATAAACAGCACAACAAAAGGTACAATGCCCCATAATCCGAAGTCCATTAACCAACTTACGAATAAACCAATCCCCGCCAAAAGTTGCACGAACAACCCAAAACGAAGCATGGCATGGGAACCAACTTTCTTCACCAAGCGACCATTAATACTGGTCATGATGATCATCGCCACAATGTTCAAACCAAATAGGTAACCAAAGTGGTCTGGTCGAACACCATATAAATCAATATAAACAAACGAACCCGCCGTCAAAAATGCAAACATTCCGGAAAATGAAAACGCACCTGAGAGCATCAAACCGATCGCTTCAGGATTGGAGCATAATCTGGCGTAGTTTCTCAGCGTCGTGCGGAAACGAAGAGGCTGACGATTTTCAGGCTGTAACGTTTCAGGGATTTTCCAAAGTACGAGAAAAATCACAACTACAGCGAAAATAGCTAGTACCCAAAAAATGGAACGCCAACCAAACCAAATCGCGAGATGGCCACCGATCATCGGTGCCACCAAGGGTGCCATTGTGATCACCAAGGTGACGAAAGACATTGCACGGGCAAAGTCTTCACGGTCAAACATGTCACGCACCACTGCTTGGATAATGACCGCCGCTGCCGCGCCAGCAAAACCTTGTGCCGTACGTACATAGGTCAGCGCATCAATGCCATTTGTTGTCGCACTCACAACAGCAGCCAAGCCGAAGAAAAGTACGCCTAAAATCAACACAGGTCTGCGACCAAAGCTATCGGCAAGCGGCCCGTGAATTAACTGGCCGATCGCAAAACCCGCGGTATAAGCCGTCAACGTAATCTGAACCGCGCCAGGCGCGACCCCCAAATCTTTCGCAATTGTCGGCATCGCAGGCAAATACATATCGATCGCCAAAGGCGTCAAAGCACCAATCGCTCCTAGTACCAGAAACAATAGAAAACTGATTTGGGATTGCGGAGCACTTTGAGCTTTTTCTGTCATTCTTTTACCTCTTGTTGGAGCCCTACCGTCAATACTTGCAGAACAAAGTGAAAATAACGGAAGTTCTCATATCGCTGAATGTAGAAGCCAAAAACCTGTTCTATCCAACGTTCGAGAATCATAAGGGCAAATATGTACCAAGGTGTGACCTTGACGAACTCGACATAGAAAAGCATGTGAAAGCGAAATGTGTTTATGGGAAACAAACACAATGCAGTAAAAATGATGGCGTTGACACCATCATTCCATTCACCGTAGCCGAAGGCTTTGCAATAAGAGTATGCATGCATCAGCTAAATGCAAAGGCATATCACTGAGATGAGTAAGCACACCGGAATTGTCTAGGCACTAATTTTGGTAGGAAAATTTATTTTGAGCCAATTCCTACCAAAAGACTAGTTCCTATTAGGAACTAAAGAATTTCCCATGCCGACAACTAATTCCAAATAGAATCAATTTCTTCTTGCGTGAGGTAGCGATAATCACCTGGTTCTAGTGCCTCATCAAGTTCGATAGAACCAATACGCTCACGATGTAAGTACTCAACTTTATTTCCTAACGCCGCGAACATACGTTTCACTTGGTGATACTTACCTTCCACGATAGTTAACAATACTTCATTCTCGGCCTCGTTCACGATTTCCAAACGAGCGGGCAATGTTGCTTCTGATTCATTGCGCAAAATGATGCCTTGTTCGAGCTTTTCCGCGTAATCTGGCTGAATAGCATCGACGAGCCAAACACGGTACGTTTTCTCACACTTATGCTTAGGTGAGGTAATACGGTGAGACCACTTACCATCATCCGTAATCAACACTAAACCAGTTGTGTCGACATCTAATCGGCCCGCAAAGTGAAGGTTTTCAATTTTAGGCTCATCAAGCAATGCGAATGCAGTTTGGTTGTAGCCATCTTCATGTGAACAAACAAAGTCAGCAGGCTTATACAACATAATGTAACGAGGACCAGGAGCACCAATAACACGGTCTTCCCACATCACTTCCGCACCTTTGGGTACTTTAAATGCACCACTTTTTTGAACCTCACCGTCAACGGTGATGTCTCCACTTTTGATGATCTTTGTTGCCTGTTTGCGTGTTGCACCCAGAGCGTCACACAAATATTTATCTAAACGCATGAATACCTCATTGAATTATACCCAAGTGATCTCTAAATCTTGGTTTAAAGGTCACTTGGGTATAAAAGTCAGGTATTATAGCGTTCCTCGTTCGAATAGTTGAGCAATTTCACATATTTTCATGTACACACTTCGTCCTTATCAAGCCGACTCGGTTAAAGCCGTTATTCATTACTTTCGTAAACACTCGACACCAGCAGTGATCGTGCTGCCAACCGGTGCCGGGAAAAGCTTGGTGATCGCAGAACTTGCTCGCCTTGCGAAAGGACGAGTGTTAGTCCTCGCCCACGTAAAAGAACTGGTCGAGCAAAACCACGCGAAGTATGAAGGTTATGGTTTAAAAGGTTCTATCTTCTCAGCAGGATTGGGACGAAAAGAAACTGACCAGCAAGTCGTGTTTGCTTCGGTTCAATCGGTCGTACGTAACTTAGATTCGTTCAAAAACCAGTTTTCTCTGCTCGTTATTGATGAGTGCCATCGTGTGCCAGATGACAAAAACAGCAGCTACCAAAAAGTTATTACTCACTTACGAGAACTGAACCCTGGTATTAAGGTGCTGGGACTAACTGCAACGCCCTATCGTTTAGGAATGGGCTGGATTTATCAGTATCACACCCGAGGTCAAGTGCGAACCGAAGAGCCTCGATTCTTCCGCGATTGTATTTTCGAACTGCCGATCCGTTACTTGCTCGACGAAAACTTCCTCACTCCAGCCCGCATGATGGATGCGCCCGTTTTGTCTTACGACTTCTCTCAGCTGAAGCCCGCTAACACCGGACGCTACAAAGAAGCAGAAATGGACATGGTGATCGATAAAGCCAAACGTGCGACTCCACAAATTGTTGAGCAAATCATGCAATATGCGAAAGAGCGTCAAGGTGTCATGATCTTCGCTGCAACTGTCCGACACGCACAGGAGATCCACAGTTTATTGCCAGAAGGCGAAACTGAAATCGTCATTGGTGATACACCTACGCCGGAGCGCGATGCGATCATCCAAGCGTTCAAGAATCGCCAAATAAAATACTTGGTCAATGTTTCGGTACTGACAACCGGTTTTGATGCGCCGCATGTCGATTTAATCGCGATTTTGCGACCAACAGAGTCAGTCAGTCTGTACCAACAGATAGTAGGACGAGGATTACGCTTATCAGACGGAAAATCAGAATGTTTAGTGCTTGATTACGCAGGCAACAGCTACGATTTATACCAACCTGAAGTCGGTGATCCCAAACCAGACTCTGACAGTGAAATTATCACGATTCCTTGCCCGGCTTGCGGATTCAATAACAACTTCTGGGGTAAGTTGGATAGTAACGGTTTCTTGGTTGAACATTTTGGCAGACGTTGCCAAGGTTACTTTGAAGATGAAGACACAGGCGAACGTGAACACTGTGGCTACCGTTTTCGTGCCAAATACTGCGGTGAATGTGGTGCGGACAACGATATCGCTGCACGAATTTGTCATGAGTGTGATGCGACGCTCGTAGACCCAGATAAAAAGCTAAAAGAAGCCCTTAATCTCAAAGATGCATTAATCTTTGAATGCACAGAAATGGACCTATCTGTATTTAAGTCCAGTGATGGTAAATCTCAGCTAAAGGTGACGTATTCTGGTGAACCATACCAAGGCGAAGGCAATGCGTTAGTTCATGAGTTTTGGTCATTGAGTACCAAAAAACAAAAACAAACGTTTAAAGATCAGTTCGTACGCCCCCACTTAGCAGACAAGCATCGCCCTTTTGAAGAGGCTTCACCGACACGCGTTGTCGCTAATCAACATCGTTTCCGTTTGCCTCAGTTTGTTATTGCTAGAAAATCTGGTCGCTTTTGGAAGCTGCGAGATAAAATTTTTGAAGATGAGTTGAAATAACATCCACAACACATGGCAAAACTTAATTAGCTGATTCACTCTCTGTTCATCTATATCCGATATACTGCGGCTAACGCTCCAGAAAAGGTTTGACTATGTATAAAGCAACGACTTCTCTACATTCTGCGTTACTTTTCGGCCTTATTGCGACATTCATTTGTGCACCAAGTTTTGCCAAGCATGACAACGAGTACACATCACAAAATGGCCACGCCATCGTGCAAGATGTCGAAAAGCCAGGAACACGCATCGAATTCGATGAAGATCAAGATGAGGTCTATCGCGCGGTTCAACAAGGATATATACGACCATTTTCGGAACTTTACGCCGCAGTAGAAAACGACTTATACGGCCGCATCATCAAGGTCGAGCTTGAAGAAGATGATGATGCTTGGGTGTATGAATTGAAAATTCTGTACAACAATAGCGTCCTGAAAGTTGAGTACGACGCCGCCACGCTGGAAATGCTTGAGATCAAAGGTCGCAGCTTTAACAAAGCGTTAAAGCCGCAAAA
This sequence comes from Vibrio sp. 1731, assembly GCF_033339955.1. Lineage (NCBI taxonomy): Bacteria > Pseudomonadati > Pseudomonadota > Gammaproteobacteria > Vibrionales > Vibrionaceae > Vibrio > Vibrio sp. 1731. The sequence continues at coordinate 467,201 of NZ_JAWOVO010000001.1, forward strand.
CAACTAAACTTGTCTAATGCGTAATCCAGACGCGATGCGTAGCTTACTTCGATAAAAATCCAAACATAATAAGAATCATCAATATGAAAATACTTGTTGTTGAAGATGATCCTCGTTTAGGCGAGCAAATCATCGAAACATTAGAAAGTACCGGCTGGGTACCAGAATTGTCCCAAGATGGCATAGACGCTCTGTATCGCGCGACTTCGGAAGAATGGGACGCCATTGTTCTTGACCTCGGCTTGCCAAAACTGGATGGTCTTACCGTCCTAAAAGGCATCAGAGATGAAAACATTAATACTCCTGTCGTGATTCTAAGCGCTCGCGACACCCTAACGCAGCGAGTTGAAGGCTTAAACGCAGGTGCAGACGATTACCTAACTAAACCATTTGAAATGGTTGAGCTTATCGCTCGTATTCGTGCACAGCTTCGAAGAGCCTCTGGTAATGCCTCTCCTGTGATGCAAATTGGCGACTTGAGCTTGGATACACGCACTTCTAAAGTCATGTGGCAAGGTCAAGCGGTAAGCTTGACGGCGCTAGAGTATAAAGTGGTCGCTTACTTTATGCATAACCCGGAAAAAGTGATTTCTCGAACCGAACTAGTCGAGCACATTTACAAACAAGACTTTGATCGTGACTCCAACACAATCGAAGTTTTTATCGGCCGAATTCGCAAAAAAATCGCACCAAAGATCATCAAAACTGTCCGAGGGTTAGGATACCAATTAAATGCCGAATAGAAACAGGCTACCGTTGAACGCAATAAAACGACTGAGTATCAAAAGTCGCCTCGTTTTAGCGGCGATCGTTTGGTTAACGGCAATGATCCTCGCCGCTGGTGTGACGATACCGACGCAGGTCTACAACTATATGGTTGATGACACTCGCTCACAGCTCAGCATTTTTATGGATGAAGTCGCAGCACAGTTAGAAGTCGATAACACCGGGCATCTTTCACTCGCAGCTCAGCTATCAGACCCTCGATTTAACCGACCTTACAGTGGTTTGTATTGGAGTGCCTCTACAGAGGCAAGCCTCGAACGTTCTCGTTCGTTGTGGGACAAAAAAATCGAATACAAAGGTTTGGATAAAGATGCGTATGGAGCAAGAGGCGAAAAACTAATTACGCTAGAAAAAGCACTGTATCTTCCTGATTACGATGGTCCTATTCACATTATTATTGGTATTGACGAAGAGCCCATTAAAAATACCCTTCAAACGTTAATCGGCCAACTTTGGCTTATTTTGGGTTTATTATTCGCGGGCGTACTTACCGTCATTTTACTGCAAATTGCTTGGTCATTGAGTCCGCTTACAAAGCTACAAAAAGAATTAGCCGAGCTGAAGTCTGGTAATAAAAAGAGTCTAGAAGAAACCTACCCAAAAGAGATTTCTCCTCTAATCTTCGACCTCAACGCTCTGCTGTTCCATTACCAAGAATTACTAGAGAGAGCTCGCAATCATGCAGGTAACCTATCTCATGCACTTAAAACGCCACTTTCTGTTCTAAAAAATGAAGTTCAGACGTTAGAACCTGAGGCACAATCCCGTCTACGAGCTCCAATCAATCAAATACAAGACCATATCGATTACCATTTGGGTCGTGCCCGTATGGCCGGATCGATGAACATATTATCAGTGAAGTCGAACCCAGCAGATCGTGTGGATGCTATCTCAATGGCGTTTGATAAAGTGTATGCGAGCCGAAGCATTACCTTAATTAATGAACTTGATTCAGAGCTGAATGTAGCAGTAGAGCAGACCGATCTCGATGAAATGCTAGGTAACTTGCTAGAAAATGGCTATAAGTGGGCCAACAGCATGATTCGTGTGCACTCCTCTCAGGATAAGGAAAATATACACATCATTATTGAAGATGATGGGCCAGGCATCCCTAAAGAGAAACTGAGTCAAGTAATCAAGAGAGGAGTTAGATTGGATGAAACAACCCCTGGCTCAGGTCTTGGTCTAAACATAGTCAGTGAAATGGCACACAGTTACCGAGGTCAATTAACATTGGATACAAGCGCTTTAGGTGGATTAAAAGCATCTTTAGTCTTACATCTCAGCCGAACATAAAGCATATAACACATAAACTTTGTTTTTCGGACCATGATCAGTAAACCGATGAAAATGAAGTCGATGTGAACAAAATCCAAGCAAAGCGTTAAAAGGGATAGCCTTCCACCCCGCTAAATCATACCTTTTTGTTGATTTGGATACGATTTGGGTTGCCCATTTATAAGTGGAATGATAGTATCCGCGCTCGCTTGAACAGTTCCTGTTTCAAGCTTTACCACGAACAACAAGGTCGCATTGTTGATTGTGAACATTTGATTTTTACTAATTTGAGAGTAAATACTATGAAATTCGAAGCAGTAGTACGTACTGAACTAGGTAAAGGTGCGAGCCGCCGCCTACGTCACGCTGGCAAATTCCCTGCAGTTGTATACGGCGGTGAAGAAGCAGCAGTAGCTATCGTTCTTAACCACGACGACATCGTAAACCAAATGGACAAGCCTGAATTCTACGAAGGCATCGTTCTAGTTATCGATGGCAAAGAAGTTAAAGTTAAGCCACAAGACGTTCAACGTCACGCGTTCAAGCCAAAAGTTGAACACATGGACTTCATCCGTATCTAATTCCCTACCAAGGAATTAATCGGATTAAATCCAAACCTTTTGCATAAAAGATAATCGGACTTACCAACCGAGACATCTAAAAAATTTCAAAACCCCGGAGTCTTACCACCTCCGGGGTTTTACTATATTTGGCATATAGCATTTGATTTATGAGCGGGTAATATACTTCACTAAAGTGAGATCGGTCAGCGTCATACTCTCAATCACTTCCGACTCTTCCTCTCCAGTACGCACAAAACCACACTTCTTGTAAAAGTTAAGCCCCTGTTGATTAGTATCCAGTGCTTTCAAACTGATCTGCATAACTGACGTAGAGAGCAAACGTGTCTCTAACTCATCTAACAGTGCACTTCCTGCTCCTTGCCCATAATCATAATGTAGCGGCGTAACGTAGCAACATGTCACTAATGCCGTTTTATCTTCGCTGGTGTGGTTAGGTAACTCGTAACTTAAAAAGCCAACAATTTCTCCTTGCCTCTCAACTACGATCAATTGGGCCAGTTGCTCCGTCATCACTCGTGCCCACATCCTTTCTCGACGCTCAATCGTAAACTGCTCTATGTAGCTCTTTGGCATTAATCCTTTATACGCCACCTGCCAAGAATCAACGTGTATCTTGGCGATTTGGGCTGCTTCCTTTTTGAGTGCGTCCCTTACTGTGTATCTCATAAGCATCCTTTATTAGCGTTCACCACTTACAAATTCTTTTAACCCTACCCTTTAAACCAAAGCTCAAAGATAACGGCTACAGTCGCAACGCTTTACATTAATCTATTTCATTTTCATTAATTAAATGATAGTTCACATCATAATATTCGAAGAAGAACGATCCATTATTTACTTTTCATTTTGACTCATTAGGTTGAATCTATTTGTTTAAACACTCGAGTGTCAAATGCGGAATAAGCACGATAAGGTATCGGATGAGGATAAATAAACGATGCCTAAAGCATAAGGTTTCTAAACGATCGCAATTATAGTAAAGAGATAAATACAATTTTTGATAGAGTTTGGCAGAATAAAGCCATGATCAAATGAGTTTAAGCTCTGTGCTGTTCATTATGCATACAAACCGAACCCCTCATCATTAGAGCGAAAATTTATAACGATTTGTGTCATACCTATTAGGAAAAACATAAACTTGGCAAAATAATCACCAAAATCAGCGTAATACTTCGCAAAAATGCGCATTGATTCACACAAACAACACACATTCAATTAACTACCTCACAAAAAATAGAGCTAGCGATACAAAATAAATACTAAATACCAATTCTGTTTATTTATAGACGTAGTTTGCAGGCTTATTAATTCATTTCTCCGATAGAAGTATAAATAAGAGATAGATCACTAAAGTTTCACATTAATTCCGTATATTTCACGCCGTAACAATAACAAAATCACAAAGAAAGGATCCCTTATGAAGTTTTCCAAATCTCTTTTGGTAGTGGCAGTAGGCGCTGCGCTAGCAGGATGCGGCTCAGACAGCGACAATTCTCCAGTAACCTGCGAGACTGCAGATTCTTGTACTAAGTTCACCGTTCTCCACACTAACGATAACCATGGTCGCTTTTGGCATAACAGCGACGGCGAATACGGCATGGCTGCGCGTCACACTTTAATCGAATCTATCCGCGCAGAAGTCGAAGCAAAAGGCGGTGAAACCATTCTGCTATCTGGCGGTGATATTAATACCGGCGTACCAGAATCAGACATGCAAGATGCGGTTCCAGACTTCGTAGGGATGAACCTACTTGGTTACGATGCAATGGCTGTCGGTAACCACGAATTTGATAACTCACTAGATATTCTCGATATGCAAGCCGAGCTAGCTGACTTCCCTATGCTGGCTGCGAATATCTATAAAAAAGATACAAACGAGCGTTACTTCGACCCTTACAAAGTATTTACTATCAACGGCCTTAAGATCGCTGTTATTGGTCTAACAACGCAAGACACTGCGAAGCTAGTCAATCCAGACAACGTATCAAACATCCACTTCGAAGACCCTCAAGTAGAAATCAAAAAGGTACTGAAAGAAATCGAAGAGAACGAAAAGGTAGACCTAGTATTTGCAACGACGCACATGGGTCACTACGAAGATGGCAAAAACGGTAGTGAAGCACCAGGTGACGTTAAACTCGCTCGCTCTCTTGAAGAAGGACAGCTAAACGCTATCATCGGTGGTCACTCACAAAACCCTGTATGTATGGAACCAGGTACCAATGAGTATGCTGATTTCAAACCTGGGGATGATTGTGCCCCAGACCAACAAAAAGGCACTTGGATTATGCAAGCGCATGAGTGGGGTAAATATGTGGGTCGTGCAGACTTCGAATACTACGACGGCAAGCTTCACTTAGCGAATTACGCACTGATTCCTGTAAACCTTCTAGACGAAAACGATGAAGTTATCGGTGAACGAATTCAACAAGATGCAACGGTAAAAGCGTTACTACTGCCATACCAACAACAAGGTCAAGAGTTATTAGATGAGAAGATTTCTAATACGACGGGTAAGTTAGAAGGTGATCGTAACGTAGTTCGCTCTCAACAAACTAACCTAGGTCACCTACTCGGCGAGGCATACCGTACTTACAAAACGGTAAATGCTGACTTTGGTGTGATGAACTCTGGCGGCGTGCGTGATTCAATCCAAGATGGTGATATCACTTACCGTGACGTACTAACGGTTCAGCCATTTGGTAACTTCGTGACTAAAGCAACTATGACAGGTAAAGAAGTTAAAGAATACTTAGATGTGGTTGCGACGAAATCTGCAGGCTCTGGTGCTTACGCTCAACTAGATAACATCACTTTAGATGTAAATTGTGATGCTGGCTCAGTAACCATTACCGATATTAACAATAAAGGCTTCGATCTAGACGCAACGTACACATTCTCTGTAATCAGCTTCAGTGCTGCTGGTGGCGATAACTATCCAATCATCGATGTTCAATCTACACAGCTAACCGATGCATACGTTTTGCGCGAGTTCTTCGTAAACAACCCACAAATCTCTGCGGATAACTACAACAAGAACTTAGAGAACATCAAGTACTTCAGTAATGGCCAACCAGTAAAAGGCTGTCCTGCATCTGGTAGCTAATACTCAACACCTTACCCCTGGCACTAAGAGCTTTTACAAGCAATTTCGTCAGGGCTTTCCTCAAAACCGAAGCTTTGTGCTTCGGTTTTTTATTTTCGATAAATTACTGAAAACTCTCCACCTTCACAATATGTTCAAAAATTGTTCATTTGTGTTATTGACGCCCCTGTGTTGGGCTTCTATGTTTGATAAGGTCTTTTAAATATGCAGGTTCATCGGCTAAATTTCGCGAAACATTTTTAATCGCTTAGTCAATGATTCTGAGAAAGATGTGAATGGCGTTACAAACACTGCTCTCAAACAATTTGTCTTTGGACTTCAAACGATGGTGATGTGCCTCCACGCGCACACTAATGAGCAGCGATCTGGACGTCAATGTGTTCAAACTGCTGCCATCGAGTTCTGGAGGTCAAAAATGAAACGAGCCAGCAATAGCTACAGACTCCAAATGATCAAAGAAGTAGTTACCCGTAGAGAGCGTGAAGCTTGTACGGATCCTATGGCGAGATACATTCATCAACTCATGGATGAACGCCCAACAAGTAAATTAGATGTTGAATTCAATCATCGATTTTCAGGAAATCACTTCGACGAACAAGCGGGAGGCTGGGTTAGCGACCGTTGGTCGATGAAATAACGCCAATTACCGCTTTATAGGGAAAATGGATAGGAGATTCCCGGTTCTTAAAGGACACCTTGCCGGACCGGGAATATGTAAAAGCCTAATCAGAACCGAAAGCGAAGGCGTAACCCCACAGACTGAACAAGAGTTCTAGAATAAGTCTTGTTGAGGCGATGACTCATCTTGAAGCTGTTCTGGCTTCGTCTTCCCTGCCAACATCTTTCTTCTGTACCTTTGACGACACAACTTAATAACGTGCAACTGCTGAGCGGGGGTTAAGTTAAGCCAATTAAACCTTTCCTCTCTCTTTCTCATACACCCCTTGCAATACCCTTTTTCATCGGAGGTACATACTCCAACACAAGGGCTTGGGACAGTAAAAAACTCCAGTTGCTCCATACTAAAACCGCTCTTTCCATATTAGGGCGTATTGGCCTAGTTTAAATAATGAGAAGATTAGTCAGCAACAAAACTTGCTATATACTTCGTTATGTCAAAAACATACGAAACCATAACCTTATGCTGACAAAAACAGTGTTTTATTACTTATACTTACCGCGTTTATAAAAACGGAGTCTATAAAATGAAGCTTAGCCTAAAAACGTTAGTTACAGCAATCTCTCTCCCTGTTCTTATGACTGCTTGTGCTAGCAACGGTGATGATGTGAAAGAAATAACGGCTCAAGATTTGCAGCACCACAACTGGGAACTTGTTCAAGTTGATGGCAAAAATATCGTTCTAGACGAACACCAAAAAGCGGCTCGCCTAGAAATTGGTGAAAATCTAACCGCAAACGGCAACGCAGGTTGCAACAACTTCTTCGGTCAAGCCGAGCTGAAAAACAACCAACTACGCATCGAAAAAATGGGCATGACCATGAAGATGTGTATGGAAGATCAAATGAAGATCGAAAACGCAATGACACAAACACTATCTAACTGGAGCGATATCACGCTAACTAAAGATGGTCTTGTTCTGAAAAGTGCCGATCACGAATTGACGTTTACACTACGTGACTGGGTAAACAATCCCAACTAAGTAAACCAGATAGTATTTTGAAAGCAGCCAGACGGCTGCTTTTTTTATGTCCACGAGTCATTGGTCGTGCATGCCAAAGTCATTTAAGTGACAAACTTTCTTTCTCTTTTGCCCTCAATTCCATGCTTTAAACATCAATTTTGCTCTGTAAAACAACCTATTCATATCTCTGGGGACAATAATTTTCAATTACTTGAAAGAATATCCTCAAACAAACGGTCCGCTCCTAAAATGACACCAAATTTGTCCTTTCTTCGTTTTGCTTCACATTGAGAGTAATTCTTTGAATCAATGAGTGATTCCGTTTGGGATTGGCATTGATAATAGAGAGAGATGAATTACTATCCTTGTAACAGAGCGGAACGACTTGCGAAAACGTCAATAGAAACGAAAGCAAGAACCAAAAGACATAACACGGAATAGATATGAAAAAGCTACTCAGCAGCATTGGCATTTTAGCCACGACTTTTGCGACACCTTCTTTTGCCGATTCATCAGTGAATAGCGAATGGCAAAAAATCGAACATCAAGCCGACGGGCAATCCGTCTACTTTCATGCTTGGGGCGGAAGCCAAGAAATTAATCGCTACATACAGTGGGCGAGTAGAGAGCTAAAATCACGTTATAACGTGACGCTAAACCACGTTAAAGTAACTGATATTTCTGAGACCACTACTCGACTTATCGCAGAAAAAGCGGCAGGCAAAAACAGCGGTGGCAGTGTTGATATGGTTTGGATCAATGGCGAAAACTTCAAATCAATGAAGGATAACCAATTGCTATTTGGTCCTTTTGTCGAAGGTTTGCCAAGCTGGCAATATGTGGATAAATCTCTACCAATTGATGTGGACTTCTCCGAGCCAACAGAAGGTCTAGAAGCACCTTGGGGAGTAGGACAATTAGTGTTTATCCATGACGAGCAAACCCTCCATAACCCTCCAAAATCATTCGCAGAAATGCTGAGCTATGCAAAAGCGTTCCCGAATCGCCTGACTTACCCTCGACCACCAGAGTTTCATGGCACAAGCTTTATCAAAGCATTACTCATTGAACTGTCTAACAACGCCCCTGAGCTGCAACAACCAGTTACCGATAACACGTTTGAGCAAGTCACTCAACCGCTGTGGTCTTATCTAGATGAGTTCCATAAAGTCGCTTGGCGCGGTGGTAAGCAGTTTCCAGGTGGTACAGCAGAAACCCTTCAGCTACTAGATGATGGTCAGACTGACCTGGCGATTACCTTTAACCCGAACGCGGTTTTCTCTGCGCAGTCGAGCGGTAATCTTGCAGAGAGCACCAAAGCGTACGCAATGGACGCAGGAGCACTCTCAAATATCCACTTTTTAGCGATTCCTTGGAACGCAAATGCCAGTGCTGGTGCACAAGTTGCGATAAACTTTTTATTGAGCCCTGAAGCACAGTCTCGCAAAGGTAACCTAAACATCTGGGGCGACCCTTCGGTACTAAGCAACCAATACCTAACTGGTTCGGCCAAAAACACTCAACAATTCAAATCTATCGCTGAGCCACATCCAAGTTGGCAAGCGGCGTTAGAAAAAGAATGGTTGAAACGCTACGGGAATTAGTAAGAATCCATGTTAAGAGCGCTGTATTTAGTCATTATCGCAGTTTGTATTTTGCCTACCATTCCGGGACTACTTGGAGTGGTGGTCTCTGCGCTCGGTTATGTGCCTCCTATCGGCTTGCACCACTTTTCTTTAGATGGCTTTAACGCTGTTTTTGATTGGGAGGGTGTTTGGACATCCATCGGGCTTACTTTCTACTCTGCCATTTTCAGTAGCTACTTGGCTTGCTTGATCACATTTGCGATTTTGCAAGCCTCTTGGGGCAGTAAGTTTTGGCGAAAAATTGAAGTAAGCCTCTCGCCACTTCTTGCCATGCCGCACGTAGCGTTTGCGATTGGCTTTGCGTTCTTGTTTGCCCCAACTGGTATGGGCGTTAGGGTTCTCAACCAACTGTTTGGTTACGACCCGAATGCACAAACGGTGAATGACTTAGCATTGCTGATTAAAGATCCGCACGCACTCGGTTTGATCATCATGCTTGCGATTAAAGAAGTGCCGTTTTTATTGTTGATGAGTATTCCAATTCTTCAGCAATTGAAAGTCGATAAGATTGAAAAAGTCAGTCATTCGATGGGCTACAGTTCGGCGCAAGCGTGGTGGAAATGCGTGTTCCCACAGTGGATAGCAAAACTGCGCTTTCCAATGCTGGCGGTATTGGCTTACAGTTTGTCCGTTGTCGATGTCGCCCTGATTATTGGCCCCACCAACCCGCCGACGTTTGCGGTTTTGGTATGGCAATGGTTTAACGATCCAGATTTATCGCTCCTACCAAGAGCGGCCGCTGGCGCAGTAATACTGTTTGCGATCGCAAGCCTTTTGATTGGATTTGCACGCTTAATGGAATGGTGTATTACCAAAGGCTTCAAACGCTGGCAGTACTCTGGTCGAAACGGGTTTCGTTTACCCGGTAAAACCCTATTTTCACTGGTCGCGCTACTTGCACTTCTAATGATTCCACTCATGGTGCTGTGGAGCTTTGCCCAACGTTGGCGCTTTCCAGATTTGCTCCCAAGCCGTTACAGCCTGCGTTTTTGGGAATACGAATGGCACAGTATTCTAGGGACTCTAGAACAAAGTATGTCAATCGCCCTAATCAGCGCGACTGTCGCGCTAGTTCTTGCTTTAATAGCACATGAGTATCGTCTCCGTTATCGCTGGCAGGTGCCCGGTTACATCATCGCCATCCCAATGCTGATTCCTCAGCTATCCGTGCTATTCGGTATGCAAGTAGTGACGCTGTACTTAAACAGTAATGCGTATTTCTTTTGGGTATGTTGGGCGCATATATTCTTTGCGTTCCCATTTATTTACCTCTCGCTAGACGGTCCGTGGCGCAGCTTCGATAACGGCTTAACTCGCGTCGCACTCAGCTTGGGTAAATCACCGATGCAAGCTTGGTTAAAAGTGAAACTGCCAATCCTCCTGCCTGCAATTGCATTCGCGTGGGCTGTCGGTATTAGTGTCAGCCTGGCGCAATACCTACCAACATTGGTGCTAGGGGCTGGGCGCATTAGCACCATCACAACCGAAGCCGTTGCACTATCCAGTGGTTTTGACCGACGTGTCACCGCTATTTACGCCATTTGGCAAGCTCTGCTGCCATTCTTGTTCTTTTCTTTTGCGATACTGCTTAGCCACTTGCACAGGAAGTATCGCCGCTTGTCTATAAAAGGTTTACTACTGAATGAGTCTTTGTCTCGAAAACCTCGCCATCCGTAAAACCAATGGCGACGCGCTTTTTTCAGCGTTCAACATGACCGTAGAAAAAGGTGAAATCGTTACCCTGATGGGGCCTAGCGGTTGTGGTAAATCCACTTTGTTGGATGCCATTGCCGGGCACCTATCCGCCGAGTTCAACTACTCTGGATCCATTACGCTTGATAACGAAAAGTTGGATGCCCTCCCTGCCCATAAGCGTCAGGTCGGTATTCTATTCCAAGAAGATTTGCTCTTCCCTCATTTAACGGTGTGGGAGAACCTTGCCTTCGCGCTACCAAACTCAATCAAAGGTGAAGAGCGTAAAGCTCACGCTATGCAAGCACTGAAGAACATTTCATTGACCAAACTAGCAGAGTCCTTTCCTGACCAAATTTCGGGAGGGCAACGTGCCCGTATCTCATTGACTCGTATGCTGCTAGCAAAGCCAAAAGTTGCGCTACTTGATGAGCCCTATAGCAAGCTGGATAAAGACCTGCGCGTGCAATTTCGCAATTGGGTGGTCGAACAATTGCAGCAAGCGAACATCCCTACTTTGATGGTAACGCACGATGAAGACGATATTCCTGATGGCAGCAGCTGCCTAAACTGGCCGTGGGAGACAAATCATGCTTGATAGCCTGAGTATAAAGCTCATCCGCAAACCGCTGGCACTCAGTGCGAAATATCTCGATAAATGTGGTATCACTGCAAATCAGACGACAGTGTTTGGTTTTGTACTTGGCTGTTTTGCCCTGCCGGCTTTGATCACCGAACAGTACTTGTTGGCGTTGCTGTTTATTTTGCTGAACAGAATCTGTGATGGGTTAGACGGTGCACTGGCGAGGATTCAAGGCATTACCGATGCGGGTGGTTTTCTTGATATCAGCTTAGATTTTTTGTTCTATTCGTTGATTCCTTTTGGCTTTGTGCTTGCCAACCCAGAGCACAATGCCGTTGCAGGCGCATTTTTGATTTTTTCCTTCATCGGCACTGGTAGTAGCTTTTTGGCTTTTGCCATCATGGCAGGAAAACAAGGCATCGATAATCCGGTATATAAAAACAAATCGCTTTACTACATGAGCGGCTTAACCGAAGGTACAGAAACCATTGGCTGCTTGGTTTTATTTTGTTTGCTACCGCAACACTTTGCCGTCATCGCGTATATCTTTGGCGCGGCATGCTGGTTTACTACTTTTACACGTATTTATTCAGGGTTTCATACGCTTAACGATCATTAATACTGCTTAGACAATCGCGTTTCCTTAAGGGACAGGCCGCTAAGCCACTGTTTTATAAAGCACCAAAACGCAGGTTAAATTGGGGTATATACTCTTTGAATGAAGAAACCATTCGGAGGCTATATGAAAAAACAGATCAATTTAGGCATGTTGCTCACCATTACTTGTGCGCTCGTGCTTGGCGGCTGTAGCTCACCTAACCCGTACGGAGATGCATACGGCTCATCCGACACTCGCAAAGTTCAGCAGGTTTACTACGGCACAGTAGAAAAAGTAGAACCCGTAACCATTGATGCCTCTACCCAATCCAATGCCATTGGCACCATCGCTGGTGCTGCCGTGGGCGGGATCTTAGGCTCAAAAGTTGGGGGCGGTTCTGGCTCGGATATCGCTGCCATTGGTGGTGGTCTATTGGGTGGCTATGCAGGCAGCAAAGCGGCTGAAGCAACCGCGAAAAGAAATGGCGTGAATCTGACCATTCGTTTAGAGGACGGAAAGATTATCTCTATTGTTCAAGAAGCAAATCCAAACATGATTTTCCAACCAGGCCAAGCGGTCCAAATCAATGTTTCTGGTAATGACGCCAGAGTCGTTCCTCGTTAATTCGGACGAACCAAACCTTTGGCCTGCTTTAATTCAAACACCTAATCCGCGCAAGCTTACATCACTGGCTTGTTAACTTGCGCGTTTCTTTTCGTATCAAACTTGATCGTCGTCAATGGAACATCAATCTCCCACACCTTTCGATGTTCAAATGACATCAAGTTGCTAGCATGAGCCCATTCCAGATAACTTTGGGCTTGTTATGACTCCGACTATTGACCACGTACTCCTTAATATCGCGCTAAACCTCAGCTCAAATCGCTCTCACGAGCAGCAATATCAAAACCTCATTGATGGGGTCGCGCAAGTATTCCCATGTGATGCGAGCTGCCTGTTTATCTTCGATGAGGATGGGTTTCTAACTCCTGTCGCGGTAAAAGGCTTATCCAGCTCAGTCTTAGGTCGTCGCTATTTCCCCAAGGCGCACCCTCGCTTAGATGCCATTATTCATAGCCGTGAACCGGTGCGTTTCGATGCCGATTGTTCACTGCCGGATCCTTTCGACGGCACACTATTAACTGAAGACCAATGCATTGATGTTCACGATTGCATGGGCTTTAGCTTGTATGTCGAAGGCCAACTTGTTGGCGCACTAACGATGGATGCACTAACGGTGGGCGCGTTTGATGACATTGACCCTGTCGCTATCGAAACCTTTGCGGCTTTGACCGCTGCGACATTGCGTAACATTGCTCAGTTAAAAGCGCTCAAAGCGCAAAACCAGAAGCAAAAAAGCGTCACTCAAACCCTTATCCAACAAGCCCGTTCTCAACATGGCGAAATGGTGGGTTTAAGTCCGCAGATCAACCAGTTACGAAACAACATTGCGACCGTTGCTCAATCAGATTACGCGGTACTTATCACAGGAGAGACCGGTACTGGTAAAGAACTGGTCGCGCACTCGGTGCACGCGCAATCTCATCGTAGCGATAAGCCGATGATTTACGTCAACTGTGCGGCTTTACCAGAAGGTCTGGCTGAGAGTGAACTGTTTGGCCATGTCAAAGGCGCATTTACAGGTGCTAATAGCCACCGTGCCGGTAAGTTTGAACTGGCAGACGGTGGAACGATTTTCCTTGATGAAGTGGGCGAACTACCTTTGATTTTGCAAGCAAAATTGCTGCGCGTAATTCAGCAAGGCGAGCTGCAACGTGTAGGTAGCGATCAGCATTTGATGGTCAATGTGCGCATCATCGCCGCGACCAATCGACAATTAGAAAAAGAGGTCGAAGCTGGCACGTTTCGAGCAGACCTTTTCCACCGTTTGAACGTGTTCCCAATCCAAGTCCCCCCACTGCGTGCCCGTGACGGGGATATTCCCGTTTTAGCAGGATATTTGTTGGAAAAAGTACGCCAACAATTCAATGCACCCAATCTGCACGTTCATCCTAAAGTGTTGACCCAATTGGAATCTTTACCTTGGTACGGAAACGTGCGCGAGCTCGAACATGCTTTAACTCGCGCGGCTTTGCACGTCATTCAACAAGGCGCAAGCACGATCATGCTTAACCATTTCGACACCTCATTGGCTCTCGATGATGTAAAAAACACATCACATTATTTACCCAAAGAAAGCCAACCAATGCGAGAGCTAATAGAAAGCTATCAGCGTGATTTAATTGAACATGCTTTGAGCCAAACTGGTGGCGTTTGGGCAAAAGCAGCGGAGTTTTTGCAAATGGATCGCGGGAACTTATATCGGATGGGTAAAAAACTTGGGATCAATAAATAAACAACCGCAAGAAGCCGATGTAATTAAGACATCATTTGCGTTGTCTTAATTACATCACCTCCTCTATCAAAAACAAACAAAGCCATTAAAAATCAACAAGATAATAATTGGCACGCATTCTGCTCTCTAGTGGTCAACATCACGACTATTAAAACAATCACTGGAGAACCCAATATGTTCTGTATTCAATGTGAACAGACAATTCAAACCCCTGCTGTCAAAGGTTGTTCTTTTGCACAAGGCATGTGTGGCAAAACTTCTGAAGTATCAGACCTACAAGACGTGTTGGTTTACACACTGCAAGGGGTTTCTTTTTGGGCATCAAAAGCACTTGAATTCAACATTATTAACGATGAAGTCAACCAATGGGCACCCAAGGCATTTTTCTCTACATTGACGAACGTTAACTTCGACCCTGAACGCATCCTGGAGTTAACTTCTCAAGCTGCAACGTACAAAGCATTGTTAAAAGAGCAAGTGATGTCTGCAGCAACGCTTGCCGATACCGAAGTCGCTGACATTCCTGCGGTTGCTCACTTTGAGCTACCAGACAGCGCAGAAGCAATCTTAACTTTTGCTCCGCAAGTCGCGGTTAACCGTGGTAAGGACCAAGTACATGAAGATGTTATTGGCCTACGCCTACTTTGCCTATACGGCCTTAAAGGTGCAGCCGCGTACATGGAGCACGCACGCGTTCTTGAGCAAACCAACAACGATATCTATGCCGAATACCATGAAATCATGGCGTGGTTAGGTACTGATCCTGAAGATCTCGGTGAACTACTTGATTGCTCAATGCGCATTGGCCTGATGAACTACAAAGTGATGGAAATGCTCGACCAAGGCGAAACAACGACCTTCGGCCATCCAGAACCAACAACGGTGAACGTCAAGCCAGTAAAAGGTAAATGTATTCTTGTTTCTGGTCATGATTTGCATGACCTAGAAAAAATCCTGCAACAGACCGAAGGCAAAGGCATCAACGTTTACACCAATGGTGAAATGCTGCCTGCACACGGCTACCCAGAGCTGAAGAAATACCCTCATCTCGTCGGTAACTACGGCAGCGCATGGCAAAACCAACAGAAAGAATTCGCAAACTTCCCTGGTGCAATCGTAATGACGTCAAACTGCTTGCTGAATCCAAATGTGGGTCAATACGCAGACCGTCTATTCACCCGTAGCATTGTTGGCTGGCCTGGTGTTGCACATATCGAAGGCGATGATTTCAGCCAAGTGATCGAATGTGCTCTGGCGCAAGACGGTTTCCAACACGATGAAATCGAACACCACATCACGGTTGGTTTTGGTCGCAATGCACTGATGAACGCCGCCCCTGTGGTTATCGACCAAGTGAAGCAAGGCAACATCAAACACTTCTTCCTAGTCGGCGGTTGTGATGGTGATAAAGCGGAACGCAGCTACTACACCGATTTTACGGCTGAAGCGCCAGAAGACACGCTAATCCTGACCTTGGCGTGTGGTAAGTTCCGCTTCAACAAGAATACGTTTGGCGATATCAACGGCATCCCTCGCCTATTGGATGTGGGCCAATGTAACGATGCTTACTCTGCAATCCAGCTTGCACTTGCACTGGCGAAAGAGTTTGACTGTGACATCAATGAACTACCACTCACGCTTGTGCTTTCTTGGTTCGAGCAAAAAGCGATCGTTATCTTGCTAACGCTATTTGCATTGGGCGTGAAAGGCATTTACACAGGCCCTACTGCACCGGCATTCCTAACGCCAAACCTAATCGCCATCATCCAAGAGAAGTTCGATATGCGCAGTATTGGCAATGTTCAGGATGATCTAAAAGCCATCCTAGCAGCTTAATAAACTTGCTTGTTCGCGCCTCCTTACGCGGAGGCGCTCTCTATTTCGAACTAAAAATAGCCACAACCAAAGAGATTGTTATGTTTTTTGAATGGCAAGGTAACCAACCCGTCACACTCCGTTGCATCGACAAATACTTCGAAACACACGACACCGTCAGCATCAAATTGGCCGAACTAACCGAATCACTTCTGTTTCAGTTTAAACCTGGCCAGTTTATTAACTTGGGCGTCGAAATTGATGGAAAAATGGAGTTTCGTGCCTATTCAATCAGCTCGATCAATGAAGACGATCACCTTCAACTCACCATCAAACGAGTATCTGGCGGTAAAGTATCGAACTACATCGTTGACTCGCTGCTGCTCGGTGATACCGTTCAAGCATTACCACCAACGGGCGAATTTAACTGCATCGACCATCCACCCGTGTTACGTGATGGCGAAACAAAAGCCTTGCTTATCAGTGCAGGTTGCGGCGTCACGCCCGTATTTTCGATGGCAAAGCACTGGCTGAGTAATCAAGATGAAAACGAAAACGATGTGGACATCGCATTTCTTCATATCGCACGCAGCCCAGAAGAGACGATTTACTACGATCAGCTAGAAACGTTAGACGCCGTATATCCCAACTTCCATTTAAAGCTGTTGCTGAAAAACCGCGAAGGAACGTCACACCCACAAGGTCGTTTGAATGCCGACTGGATTAAAGAGCTTGTTCCTGATTTCAAGCAACGCACCGTTTACCTGTGTGGTCCAAGCCAGTTTATGCAAGATGTTCACGGCTATTTGAATGATCTTGGTTTTGAAATGACGAACTTCTACCAAGAGAGTTTTACGCCAGCGACTGGCGCAGAATCATCGGTCTCCGATGAGACGGTTAACGTTTCTGTTCCTGATTTTGCTCAAAGCATCGATGCGCAAAAAGGTCAGGTACTGGCCGATGTGCTCGAAGGCGCAGGTTTACCATTAATCGTCGCTTGTCGAAGCGGGATTTGTGGCTCGTGTAAATGCAAGGTTCGTAAAGGCAACGTCTCTTCCACCAGCCTAGAAACATTGACGCAAGAAGAAATTGAACAAGGCTATGTGCTCGCCTGCTCATCAACCATCGAAGCGGATCTTGAAGTGCAGATCGGTTAATGCTGCTGGTATCGATCTTTTATTGTTTCCCGTCATTCCGACGAGCCTAGGCGAGATCAGGAATCTAATATCAGCGTGTTAGGAATAACTCACTCTGATAATAGACTCTGAATCACACTCGCGTCTCGCTATTCAGATTAACGGGGTATCGTGGAAATGCCAGCCGTACTCAAACGGCTGGTATTATAGATAGGCACAACTTTCGTTTCGTCGCCATTGCTTCTCGCTAAACAGCAACACTTTCAATGCTGCTTCGCTGTCTACGTCTATAAACTCTGGTGGGTTATCCAGACGCTCACGGAATGTCAACTCTGGCGCTTCTTCTTTCATGCTCTCAATCAAGAAGTCGCTTGTCACAGATGGTGAGTTCACACATGCCATCACTTGACCGCCTTCTGCCAACAAATCCGGCAATCGACGTAGAATCTTTTTGTAGTCTTTAGTCAGCGCAAAGCTGCCTTTCTGGAATGAAGGCGGATCGATAATGATCAAGTCATACTGACCAGATTTCTTAATCTTACCCCAAGATTTAAAGATATCGTGTCCCATAAAGCTTACCTGGTTGATGTTATGACCATTTAGCTTGTGGTTCTCACGACCTTTAGACAGCGACGCTTTCGCCATGTCGACGTTAACCACTTTATCTGCGCCACCTGCAATGGCAGCGACAGAAAAGCCACAGGTGTAAGCAAACAAGTTAAGCACGTTCTTATGCTTCGCATTTTCGCGTACCCAATCACGACCGTAGCGCATGTCCAAAAACAGACCGAAGTTTTGGTTGCGGCCAATATCCAATTGGTATTTCAAACCACTTTCTTCAACGACAGGGCGAGCGTCTAATTCACCGACAAGCACTTCTGAAGGCGCACCATCGGCATAACGGTGCTGAAGAACCATAGTGCGACCTTGCTTGTCTGCCCACAGTGGTGATAGTGCCAACGCATTGAGGCCGCTTTTCAGCTCAGCGAGAAACGCGTCGTCGACTTCTTTAAACAAGTTGATGATCAACTGACCTTGTAACCAGTCACAGGTGATTTGCTCTAGGCCCTCAAAACGACGACCACGACCATGAAACAGTCGACGAATTTCATTCGGAGCTTGCGCGAGCTCGGTTTCTAGATGCTGAAAAAACAGCGAAAGTTGTGATGCTTGCATCGAGTTCTCTTATTAGTTTTCTTTGTGACGGTTATTTGATCGTAGGCCAGTTCAGTTCCCAGGGGGAAAGCCAAGTATCCAAACCCTGAGAGACGGTTTCACTGTGCCATTTGTTACCAAGCACTTTGTATTCTCGTGGATCGCAAACAAAGCGATATTGCTCATCTCGGTATTGGAAGCAAAGTGAAAATGCGTGCAGATAACCGCGATCAGCCTCATTGCCTGCATTGTAAATCGGGTCGCCAACAATACCTGAGCCAACCGATTTTAATGCCACGCGGATTTGATGCGTTTTACCAGTGTGTGGCTTACATAAAAATAGGCGCTCTCCGGGCTCTGCCGCAAGAGAGAAAAACTGGGTAACGGCTGGGTTATTTTTGCTGTTGACCAGCTTCCATGATGAACGGCGCGAACGCTCCATATCACCAACGACCAAACCTTGTTTCTTTTTCGGCTTTTTAGAGCCAATCGCCAGATAGAACTTTTCCACTTGGCGGTCAGCAAAAGCTTGCGATAACGCACTGGCCGCTTTGGCGTTGCGTCCGAGGAGCAGAATACCCGATGTCATTTTATCCAAGCGATGGATAAGATAGAGCTGCTGCTCACCACTCTGCTTAGCCACTTCTTGCAGCAGCATTGTGTCGCCATCGTCTTTATGAACAGAGACGTTGGGATGCTTATTGATGATCAGAAAATCGGGATGGGTATGTAGAATATCGAACATAAAAAACTGGCTCCACGTTTGGAGCCAGCAGTATACATAAGTTACCGGACAAAGCTATCGAGGCTTGCCCCCAAGGTCTTTGCTAAAGCTTCTTCGAGAAAATGCCAGCAAGACCAATGATTGCGATACCCAGCAGCATGATTTCACCTTTGCCACTATCAAAGCCAGACTTAATCCCCATGAAGGCAACAATAGCAATCGCAACAGGAATCAGGTATTTAACTAGGTTGTACCACAATCCAAATAACGGGAAGGATACTTCGCCGTCATTAGTGATCTCTTTTTCTAGCTCAGCACGGCTTAGGCGCCATCCAGCAAAGATACAAACCAACATACCACCAACCGCTAAGAAGATTTTGTCCGTTAGTAAGTCAAAGATATCAAAGGCACCGGTACCAAACAGCGTTGGTCCCATTCCACCTAACGATAGTGACGCAAAAATACATAATGCCGCCATAACTGCACTTGCAGACAGAACAGCGTTAGAGCGCTTCATGCCTTTCTCGTCGATTAGGTAAGACACGACAACTTCCAATAATGATACTGAAGAAGTTAATGCCGCCACCGTCAAACCGATGAAAAATAGCAACGCGAATAGCAACCCAATTACTCCGCCCATTTCAGCAAATAGCTGAGGAACGACAACAAATACAAGACCAGGGCCTGCCGCAGGCTCCATGCCAAAGGCAAACATAGCTGGGAACATAGCAACACCAGCAAGAATCGCGACACCAGTATCCATCGCTGTAACCATACCGGTTGTTTGAACTAGGTTCTCTTTCTTCTTCAGGTAAGAACCGTACGTCATCATACAACCCATACCTAAGCTAAGTGAGAAGAACGCTTGCCCTAGTGCAGCAAGAACCACGTTGCTGTCGACTTTAGAAAAGTCGGGCATGAATAAGAACTCAAGGCCAGCCATTGCACCTGGCAGCATTAAGCCCTTAACAGAAACAACGATTAGGATTAAGAACAGAAGCGGCATCAGAACCTTACCGGCTTTCTCAATACCACCCGAAATCCCTTTCATCACAATCATGACGTTAAGGAACAGGTAAACACCCATCCACATTAAAGGTTGAATCGGATCTGAGATGAAACCGCCAAAGCTGTCGCCAATTGCTTCTGGCGCGCTGAGTAGACCACCGCCCACTTTAAAGATGTAGGCCAATGCCCAACCACCAACCACTGGGTAGAAGCCCATGATCAAAAGACCACTGAAGACTCCCATAACGCCAGTGAACGTCCAGCGTCGGTCAGTTGTTTTGAATGCACCTACGGCAGAAAGACCTGTCTTACGACCAATAGCGAACTCTGTCAGCATCACGCTAAAGCCGATAAAAATAACAAAGATAAGGTAGATAGCAACGAATGCACCGCCGCCACTCTCACCCGCTGTGTAAGGGAATTTCCATATATTGCCTAAACCGACAGCGGAACCCGCTGCTGCCATTACGAAGCCTAGTTTAGACCCCCACGTATCACGTGGTGCTGCTGTATTAGTTGTAGCCACGCTTTTTCTCCAAAATTAGTTTGTTGTGTATGCATAGAGATAGGCGTCTAAAAAGTTTATGTAAAAATTATTGTACACTTATAAAATAAGCGTTCGACGCACTATGTCTAGAAAGTAAAGCAGCTCCCCTTTAAAATTGGAACCCCAAAAAAGTACATTTATCGCACAAGTGTCGAGTTACGCAGGTTAAATGCTGCTTTTTTATTCAAAAGTTAAAGAATGACCTTATTTTTCACATTAAAATAACAGAATCAGCTGTTATGAAATTTGTTCCTCATATAAGGTCAATCCCACGTCTAAATGGGAAATCTATTCCCCCAACCCACTTTTATGCTTAATATCCTAGAAGGGCATATTACTCTGAGCGTATATGGACAAGTTTTATCACTTTCTTACTTTAGCTGGCATCGGGCTATATTGGTTACTGGTCGCAGGTGTGACCATTCGTGTCGTTTTAAAGCGCCGTGCAGTGAGCGTGTCTTTAGCTTGGCTAATGATCATTTATATCCTTCCCGTTCTGGGTGTCGCGTGTTATTTCCTCTTCGGTGAACTGAACTTAGGCAGAAAACGGGCCGAACGCGCAAAAGAGATGTTTACACCATTCGAGAAGTGGTTCAGTCAGCTTAACGACTGTAACGCGCACAACCCAGAAACGATGGGAAGGCACATCTACCGAATTGATGAACTTTGTAACAACCGCCTTGGTCTTCCCGCATTGAGCGGTAATACATTGTCGCTGCAACAGTCACCTAATGAGATTTTGCATTCCATTATTGAAGACATCGAAAACGCGCAGAGCAGTATTCGAATGGTATTCTACATTTGGCATCCAGGTGGTTTGGCTGACTCTGTCGCTTCTGCGCTTATTCAAGCGGCTAAACGCGGCGTAGATGTCAAGCTATTGCTCGATTCAGCAGGTAGTCCACGTTTTTTCAGAAGTCCTTGGTATCGAATGATGCAGGATGCTGGAATTGAAGTTATTCAAGCGCTAGAAGTGAAGATGTGGCGTATTTTCTTACGTCGTCTTGATCTTCGCCAACATCGCAAGATCATCGTAATTGATGATGAAATTGCTTATACAGGTTCAATGAACTTGGTTGACCCGGCTTACTTCAAGCAAAATAGTGGCGTTGGGCATTGGGTGGATATCATGGTTCGCATTACAGGACCAACGGTAAACGTATTGAGTGCCATCCACTGTTGGGATTGGGAAGTCGAAACTGGCGAACGTCATTTACCAAGACTACCTGAATGCAAGATCGATGAGAGTGAATTCCAACACCCTATTCAGGTTGTGCCTTCTGGCCCAGGTATGCCGGAATATCTGATCTATCAAGTATTAACATTGGCAATAAACCAAGCCAATCGCTCGGTACGAATCACAACACCATATTTCGTGCCCAATGCTGATTTACTCGAAACGTTAAAGATGACAGCACAACGAGGCATTAACGTTGAACTCATTATTCCCCATAAAAATGACTCTATGATGGTGCAATGGGCTTCACGCGCTTTTTATAGTGAGCTCTTGAGTTCAGGGGTCAAGATTTATGAGTTTTATGGTGGTTTGCTGCATACAAAATCTGTCGTAATTGACGACCAATTCTGTTTAGTTGGCACCGTAAACATGGATATGCGCAGCTTGTGGCTGAACTTCGAAGTGACCCTCGCCGTTGATGACGAAGAGTTCACCAAGCAAATGTCTTGGTTACAAGATAGCTATATTAAGCAATCTCACACTGTTGTATTGGAAGAATGGGAGAAAAGGAGCCTATTTTCTCGGTTCTTAGAGCGAGTGTTCTATCTCTTCAACCCACTCCTCTAATACCTCAAATACACAGGCTAAAAAACCTCCAGCGCTACATGCATCCTGCTGGAGGTTTGTTCTTTTAGCTCCCTATCTACACGATACCTCTCGACATCATTACCTGTTCATCTTGGCTGTTATTGGCTGATAGTTGACTTTTCCCTTGCATAACCTACGTCGTCCATGTTTTAAATATTCAAAACCGCAATATTTAAGACAGGGAACTTTTATGTCAGAGGGAAAAAAAACCAAACTCATTACCGCTGGCCGCGATAAAAAGTGGACAAATGGTGTTGTAAACCCACCCGTTCAACGCGCTTCAACCGTGGTATTCAATACCGTTGCAGAAAAGAACCAAGCCACCATTAATCGTGCAAACAAAACATTGTTTTATGGTCGCCGAGGCACCAACACGCACTTTGCTTTCCAAGACGCAATGGTTGAGATTGAAGGTGGAGCTGGTTGCGCGCTTTACCCTTGTGGAACGGCAGCAATTTCAAACGCCATCCTCTCTTTCGTTGAAACTGGCGATCACATTCTAATGGTGGACACTTGTTACGAACCAACTCGTGACTTTTGTAACACCATAATGAAGAAAATGGGCATCGAAACCACCTATTATGACCCAATGAGCGGTGAAGGTATCCGAGACTTGATTCAGCCGAATACCAAAGTCCTTTTCTTGGAGTCTCCTGGTTCAATAACCATGGAAGTCCAAGATGTACCTACATTAGCGCGCATTGCCCACGAGCAAGATATCATCGTGATGCTTGACAACACATGGGGAGCAGGCGTGAACTTCTCTCCTTTCGAGCATGGCGTAGACATTTCCATTCAAGCGGCAACTAAGTATATTGTTGGACATTCAGATGTCATGCTAGGTACTGCTGTGGCTTCTGAAAAGTATTGGGATCAGCTTCGTGAACAAAGCTACCTGATGGGTCAGTGCGTTTCTCCTGACGACGCATACCTAGGTCTTCGAGGTATTCGCACGTTGGATGTTCGCCTAAGACAGCACGCAGAAAGCAGTTTAAAAGTCGCTCAGTGGCTCGCTTCTCGCCCAGAAGTTGATCATGTCCGCCATCCAGCTTTAGAAACAAGCCCTGGCCATGAGTTTTTCAAACGAGACTTCACAGGTGGAAACGGCTTGTTTTCATTTGTTCTCAAAACGTCTTATCCAAAAGCGACGACGGCTCTGCTTGATGGTATGAAACACTTCAGTATGGGTTACTCTTGGGGCGGTTATGAAAGCCTCATTCTAGCTAACGAACCTAAGAGCTTTAACAGCCTGAGAACCGTAGCTCACCCACACTTTGAAGGTACTTTGGTTCGTATTCATATTGGCTTAGAAGACGTAAATGACTTGATCGCTGATTTAGAGGCTGGTTTTGCGCGTTATAATGCCTTAATGCTTGAAAAAGAAGCCTCCCTATAACAATGATTGAATCGCCCTGCATTGCGGGGCGTTTTTATAACCCTATGACTTAATTAGAATTAACTAACATTCTCCCGAACCATTAATTAATGTTAATCATTTGTGTTGTTTTTCAATTGAGCAGTCACAGAATGAAATAATGTGCCATAAATAGGCTTTTCAAATTTAGAGTTTCTCTCCTACTTTTTATCATTCATAAGAGGTCATACCACAAGGAGATAGTTTTGAAACTCAAATTTATAGCGCTAATGCTTTTTACCTTAGTTACCGTCCCAATAACCTCCGTATACGCTGCAACAGGTTATACCCAAACCAAGTATCCGATTGTCTTGGTTCACGGCTTGTTTGGTTTTGATACCCTGGCAGGCGTTGATTACTTTTTCGGAATACCACATTCCTTAACAAAAGATGGTGCTAAAGTTTATGTTGCACAGGTATCCGCGACCAATAGCAGCGAAGTTCGAGGGGAGCAACTGCTTGCTCAAGTAGAAACCTTACTTGCAGCTACAGGCGCAGAGAAAGTCAATCTCATTGGTCACAGTCATGGTGGTCCAACAACGCGCTATGTTGCCTCTGTCCGTCCTGACCTAGTCGCATCAGTTACGAGTATAGGAGGCGTTAATAAAGGGTCTAAAGTAGCCGATTTAGTTCGTGGCACCGTATCTGAGGGTTCGGGGAGTGAGCAGCTCGCGGTAAAACTGGCGCAAGGTTTAACCACTCTTATTAATCTTCTATCAGGTGGTTCTGATCTCGACCAAGACCCTTTAGCCTCATTAGCAGCCTTGACCACGGAAGGATCATTGGCGTTTAACCAGCACTACCCAGAGGGAGTCCCTACCAGTGAATGTGGTAATGGCGACTTGCTAGCTTCAAATGGCGTTTATTACTACTCATGGACCGGATCATCCACTTTTACAAACGTTTTCGATCCGACTGACGCTGCCATGATGGTACTTGGCTTAGCCTTTGATGGGCCGAATGATGGCTTAGTTGGTGCGTGCAGCACACATTTAGGCAAAGTCATACGTGATGATTATCAAATGAACCATTTGGATGAAATTAACGGTCTACTCGGTATTCATCATCTTTTTGAAACCGATCCAGTCACGCTTTATCGCCAACATGCAAATCGTCTCAAACTTCAAGGTTTATAAGAGGTCATCACAATGAAGAAAGTCGCTCTCACCACTTTTATCCTGCTCTCGATATTTGGCGTGGGAGCGCTTTCTCTGTTGCAAAGCGACAAACAACAAGAGATAACCTCTAACCATTCGCCATCTCAGCAAGATATAGCCGCCGATGTCTCTTCCCCAAAAGATTTCTTCGAATATTCTCTTAGCCGGCTGGGCGAAGAAGATCTCGATACGATCAAAGCGGAAGTTAATGATGACACTTTAGCAAAGCAAACTCTGAATATTGATGCCCAACTTTTTCAAACCTACCTTTCCTACAAGCAAGCACTCTCTGCATTAGAGCCTTTTCAGCACAACCACCTAACGCTTGAACAGTTAACCATGCTGAATGAAGCAATACTGAACTTACAGCTTCAATACTTTAACGAGGTGCAGATAACCCTATTGTTTGACGAAGAAAACCGACTTCGCCAACTTGCTTTAGAAAAGCTGACGATTAAAACACAGGCATCGGATATCGAGAGTCAAACACACCTTCTTAATCAAGCGTTATCAGAACAACCGGATTACATACGAGAAAGTGAACGCAATAACGCATTAGCAAAGCAGCTCGAGCAAGCTTCTCAGCTTGGTTCACAAGACAAGTACATCGCCCGTGTTGCTCTGGTAGGAGATGCCGGAGCGCAGAGGCTGCAAAAGCTTGATGAGAAAAGAGCATCATTTGAGACTCAACTCGCCACTTACTTAAAGCAGCGTCAAAATATTCTGAATAGAGATTTTCTAGGGCAAGACGAAAAACAGGCAGAAATCATTGCTTTAAGAAAACAAAGCTTCGATGCCACTCAATGGCGTCGAATCGAAGCTTTGGAACGTATTCATGATAGCCAGAACTAACAACATTAGCTTAATAGCCAAACGTTACTTATTCTGCTTTTTAGGACATCCAACGATATGGTCATCCACCATGCCGACGGCTTGCATGAAAGCATAACAGATGGTTTCACCGACAAACTTGAAGCCTTTCTTTTTTAGGAATTTACTCATGGCTTTGGATTGCTCTGTCGAAGCTGGTACGTCACTCATATGTTGCCATTGATTGACGATTGGTTCGCCATCCACGAACTGCCACAACGCGTCTGATAAACTCCCGTATTCAGCAATTAACGCTTTGGCCGCTTTGGCATTACTGAATACCGAGTTAATCTTTCCGCGATGTCTCACAACATCGAAGTTTTCCACGATGTATTCAGCGCGTTCTTCATTTCTTTGTTCCAACGCATCTAGATCGTAATTCTCGAACGCTTCTCTGTAACCTTCGCGCTTTTTAAGGATGGTGATCCAACTAAGGCCAGCTTGCGCACCTTCCAACGTAATAAATTCAAACAGGACTTGGTCGTCATATACTGGCACGCCCCATTCGGAATCATGATATTCGCGCTCTAATGGGTGATTCATCGCCCACGCACACGTTTTTTGTTCTGTCATTATTCTTCCTTAAAAAGCGCCTCTAACTGATGAGCTAGAGGCGCGATATTTTTCATCGTTATATCAGTAGCACTAAGCCTGTTTCGGTACTGCCACTTTATGGAACAAACGATACAACACTGGCACGACAATCAGTGTCAGGACTGTCGCAAAACCCAAACCAAACATAATCGTAACCGCCATTGGTTTGAAGAAAATATCTGGCAACAGTGGGATCATACCAAGGATCGTCGTGATAGCAGCCATACAAACGGGACGGACGCGACTTACCGCAGCATCAACGACCGCGTCATAAGCCTCTTTACCGGACTTCATTTCAATTTCAATTTGGTCCAGTAATACGATGCCATTTTTGAGCACCATTCCCGATAAGCTTAAGAAGCCGAGCAATGCCATAAAACCAAACGGCGTGTTGAGTGCCAACAAACCAGTGGTGACGCCAATTAACGCCAGCGGCACGGTAAGCCAAACAATGAGTGGCTCTTTGATAGAGTTAAATAGGAATACAGTGATCAAGAACATGAACAAGTACCCCATTGGCATGGTAGTAAACAGCGACTCTTGAGCATCACCAGAAGATTCGTATTCACCACCCCACTCTAGTGAATAGCCAGGAGGCATTTGAATCGCTTCGATTTGGGGCTGTAAACGTTTTTGCAACGTCGATGCGGTTTCTTCACCTAGAATATCAGGGTCTGCCATCACAGTGAGCATACGCTTACGGTTCTTACGTACGATGATAGGATCCTCCCAACGCATGTCGTAACCCATTGTGACTTGTTGAAGTGGGATAAACTCACTCTGTGCTGGACTCCATATTTTCATGCCTTCGATGTTACGAATATCAATGCGCTCATCTTCTGGTAAACGAGCCACGATAGGCATGAGCGTCGTGCCGTCTCGGTAAAGGCCTATCGTCATTCCAGAGAATGACATGGACAAGAAGTCATCGACATCTGATTTTGTAATGCCATAGCGACGTGCCTGACTCTCGTTAAACTGAGGTTCAAGAACTTGGGTTCGTTCACGCCAATCATGCCTGATATTTGTTGCCTGAGGGTCGGCGTACATGATGTCCTTGACCTGAGCGGCTATCGTGCGAAGGACGGTTGGATCTGAGCCAATAATGCGAGCTTCAATTTTTGCACCACCACCAGGGCCTAACTCAATCTGTTTGAGCTTGTAATTGATTTCTGGGTAGTTGGCTTTTAAATACTCTCGAAACTTCGCCATTAATGGTTTTAACGCTTCGTAATTTTCCATACGAGTGGTTATCTCACCATAAGCCGCATAACTTTTCTCTGGCGCGTACGTTAACATGAAGCGCTGTAAGCCTTTACCCGCGGTCGTCGTGATATGGTCAACATGCTCTTGCTTAGCTAACCAACTTTCTAACTCTTTAAGCGTTGTGTTAGTTGCTCGAATATCAGTTCCTTCTGGCATCCATACATCTAACTGAAAAATCGGCGTTGTCGAAGATGGGAAAAACGCTTGCTTCACAAAGGTGAACCCGTAAACACTTGCCGCTAATCCCGCAATCAGCACCACAACGGTAAACCAAGCACGACGCATACAAAACTGAAGAAACTTTTTATAAATAACGAAAATAACCCCGTTATATGGATCATTTTCTTCCCCTTCACCTTGTTTAATCTTCTGGCCTTTAAAGAAGATGTCAGCAAAGAATGGTGTCAACGAGATAGCGGTAAACCAGCTCAACATTAAAGAGATCAGCAGAACCGTAAATAAAGTGCCACAGTATTCGCCCGTCGAGTCTTCAGACAGTCCAATTGGCGCAAATGCAGTTACCGCAATCACTGTTGCCCCAAGTAATGGCCACTTTGTTTGGGTAACAATGTCGGTCGCTGCTTGGAGTCGAGTTCGCCCTTTTTGAGTACCAATCAAAATCCCCTCAACCACGACGATTGCATTGTCCACCAGCATACCCAACGCGATAACCAAGGCACCTAATGAAATCCGCTGTAAATCTATCGCGAGATACTTCATGAAAATGAACGTACCCAACACCGTCAGCAGTAAAATTAAACCGATAAGCAGACCTGAACGTAGCCCCATAAAGAACAGAAGTACGATAATGACGATACCGACAGCTTGAGCCAAGCTGACAACAAAACCGCTAACCGATTTATCCACCTCTTTAGGCTGACTGTAAATTTCCGAGATTTCGATACCGACAGGTTGTTGATACTTTAGCTCGGCAAGGCGATGATCAAACGCTTTTCCGACTTCAACCACATTGACGCCTTCAGCAAAAGAAACACCCACGTTCAGTGCAAGGCTGCCGTTAAAATTAATAACATTACTCGGTACTTCTACATACCCGCGTTTTATTTCCGCCACATCTTTCAAGAAAATGAGCCCCTGAGCGCCCGACTCAGTAATTAACAAATCACCCAGCTCCTCCACACTCTGGAACTCGCCAGTCGGCTGAATTCTGATGTACTCGTCACCAATTCTGATCGCTCCTGCGTCAGAAACCACGTTTTGCGTCGAAAGAAGATTAAACACGGTATCCGGAGCAAGACCTATACTGCTCAGCTTTTTCATCGATACTTCGATGAAAACTTGTTCTTGTTGTTGCCCGGATACCGAAACTTTACTCACGCCATCAACCAGTTCGAGCTCTCGGCGTAAGTAATCGACGTAATCCAGTAGCTCTTTATAGCTATAACCGTCGCCAGTCACCGCTAACAAAATCCCGTAAACATCACCAAAATCATCGATCACTTGAGGTTCATTCACACCTGGAGGCAACGTCCCTTTAAGGTCGTTCACTTTACGGCGCAACTCATCCCAAATTTGTGGTAGATCATCAGGGCCATAATTGTTCTTCATCGTGACCGTGATTTGAGATAATCCCCGGCTAGAAATCGAATTTACTTCATCAACATAAGTAAGCTGCTGAATCGCTTTTTCGATTGGGTACGTCACTTCTTCTTCGACTTGTTGCGGTGTCGCACCAGGGTAAGAGGTCACTACCATCGCATCTTTAATAGTAAAAGCAGGGTCCTCAAGACGCCCTAAACCAAAGAATGCGGCGATACCACCAATCAAAAATATCAGTGCGACCATCCAACTGATGACGCGATTTCGGATGAAGTACGCAGCAATACCGGTCACATCATCATCACTTTGAGGCACTGATTTATTAAGATCGCTCATAGACCGACCTCCTGCGTAGCCATTTCCTGTATCACTTCCACTTTCATGCCATCCCTTAATCGAGAAACACCGGCAATCACGACTTTGTCTTTGAGCATGAGACCATCAAGGATTTGAATGGACGTTTTAGATGCCTTACCTGCTCGCACCTGTTTGCGCGATACCGTATTGTCGTCATTCAGTACCCAAACAAATTTGTTTTCGCGCCCCAGCTCGTCACCATCCGCATTAAAAATGGCTTCGATAGGAACATTAATTCCTAGGTTGAGATCAAGCCCAACATTCTCGTCTTTAGAAGTTACCTCAACAGCCATACCATCTAGGATGTACTCTTCTTCCGGCATAGGAAGCGACAGTGTGACAGTAAACGTACCTGTTGTTGGATCGGGCTCAGTCGTAAATTCTTTTACCGTCGCGTTATATTCGTTACCACTGGGCACGCGCACTAATGCTTTGATCGCGGTAAGCCTTTCTTCCGTTGGCGGTTGGTTCACATAGAGGCGGTCAGGAAGCTGAATCAACACTTCGACTCGCTCCAAGCTGTGAATATTAACGATATGCTGTCCGACTTGAACATTTTCGAATTGGTCGATATTAACTCGCGAAATAATCCCATCCACGGGCGCTTTTAAGGCAGTAAATGATAGACGAAGTTTGGCTAACTGAAGCTCAGCTAAGGCGATTTGTCGTTGTGCTGCAATTTCATCAAACTGAGACTTAGCTAATAGGCCTTTATCAACCAAAGGGCGTGAGCGGCGATACTGACTGTCGACAACAGAAAAACGCGCACTCGCATTATCTACATCCAACTCATAGTCAGTGGGATCTAGCGTTGCAATAACATCACCCTTCGTGACTTTGTCGCCCTCTTTTACCATGATGCGGCTGACTTCTCCTGCGACTCTGAAGCTCAAATGAGAGCGATCCGCTGCATTCGCAACCGCAGGGAAGTACAAGTTGTCGTCCACCTTGTTTCCCGCTAATGACGTAACCCTAACTCGTGGCGTTTCGAGCTCTTTTTCTGGCGCCTTATCCCCACAGCCGACGAGAAAAAGCGTTGAAAGTATAGTCGCTAGAGAGATGATTCCTTTCATATTACAGCCCTCTTTCCTTAATCCACGCTCTTACCTTAATTCCGGGTTCAATTACACTGACACCCGAGATAATGATTTGGTCGCCATCGCTAAGCCCGGCTAACACTTGATTTTTGTCATTCATCTCAATTGCGGCTTTGGACACAATGCCTTGCTCATCGACACGCCAAACGTATGTTTTGCCGTTCTCTTCTAGCAACGCGGAGTTAGGAATCTTTGTCGCTCCTGCACTTTTGGACAGGAGGTAAGCATTGCCAGACATTCCCGGCAAAAGGCCTATTTCTGCTGGTCGCTCCATGACCATCGTGACTTTGTAACTGCCCGTTTTAGGATCGGCCTCTGTATCGATTTCCTGAAAGGTTAAGTCAAAGGCTTGCTCGGGGAACGCATCAAATATCATTCTGGCAGAGACATCGCTCCCCTGCGTGTAACGATTTAGAAGATAGTCTGGGATTTGGAATATCACTTTGAGGAGTTGGTTGGACTGAATATTCATCACCCCTTCTTTCGCGGCAACATATTCATGGTTTTCTGCTGGAATGTACGAAATGGTGCCATCATATGGCGCGACAAGTTTGGTATACCTTAAGTTTGCCTTTGCTTGATTCCATTGAGCTTTTGCCGAGTTGTGATTCGCTTTTGCCTCATCAAAATCTTGCTCAGATACTACTTGGTCTTTACGTAGCTTTTGGTATCGCTTGTATTGCACATCTGCGAGCAAAAAATTTGCCCGAGCTTGCTGTTCGAGCAGAGAATATTCATCTGGTTTTAATGACGCCAAAACATCACCTTTACTAACGACTTGACCTTCATTCACTTCTATCGTTTGAAGAAGCCCAGGAACTCGAAATGTCAGTACTGCTCTATCGCCAGCTTCCGTCGTGGCAGGAAAATGTCGCTCAAACTGGGCATTGCCAACAGATACTGTAAATAGCTTAGCAGGGCGTGATTCAGGTTCAGGAACAGGAGGAAGTTCTTTACCGCACCCCGACAAGACAGCCGAGATGGCAATAGGAATGAGCAATTTTCTCATTACATTCATCCATAAAAATTGGGGGATTATTTTTAAAGTAGATGAATTTTGAACGAACTTCCAGAGCAGAAAAGATTAATAGTGCTTTAAAATTAGTAATTTGTGATAAAAAAGCAGGCTTTATGCCTGCTTCAGTTAAATCTTCTTTGGATACAAAATGCCTAGAGCTTACTGAATTCTCTGTTCACCCTATATGTATCAGACGTAACATAAGCTTCCATGTTACGAATTTTGCCATCAAGACGGTCAAAATCCCTTTCCAACACACTGAGCAGTTGATCAGGGCTTTGCCCTTTCTGCCAAGGCTTACTTTTGAGCGTATGCTCTTGCTGCGCTCTGATATTTTCAGAATACGTTACTGGTTGCTTTTCTAACATAAACGCCATCGCGATGTACGCTAACAATACCAAAAACGTACCACCTAACAGCGCTGCAGAAATCACTACAATACGAATCAACCAAACTTCTGCACCAAAGTAGTTGGCAATTCCGGCGCAAACACCGGAGATTTTGCCATTTACTGGATCACGATACAGTTCTCGATTATTCATACTTTCGTCTCCATGTTGGTGACTCAGCATCCAAGATGCGCTCCAATGTATCAACTCGGGACTGCATCGCTTCCGCTTTTTCAGATAGTACCTGAAGGCGCTCTAAATCTTGGCTCGACAGTGCACTATCTGTTTTGCGTTTGCTGCGATAGTGTAAGAAGAGCCATAGTGGAGCGACAAAGATTAAAAAGACAATCACTGGTCCTGCTATAAAAAATGCCGACATAAATGGCTCCTTTCTTATTTATCTTTCGATGACATCTGTTCTTTCAGTTTTGCCAACTCTTTTTCAATTTCGTCTTGTGCCTGCAACTCTGCAAACTCTTGTTCTAGCGATTTAGCATTACCAGTTTGAGCATATAGGTCTGCTTCCGCTTCCATTTCATCCACTTTACGTGAGTACTGCTCAAATTTCGCCATCGCTTCATTAGTACGGCTAGTGTGCAGGTGTTTTTGTACATCACGACGGTTAGATGCAGTTTGGTTACGAATTGCTAGTGCTTGCTGTTTTGCGCGCGTTTCAGCAATTTTGCTTTCCAACTTACCAATCTCGCCAGTAAGCTTATCGATCGTTTCTTCCACTAAGGTTTGCTCAGTGTGGAGGCCTTTAATTACTTGCTCTAGCTTTTGCTTTTCAATTAATGCTGCACGAGCTAGATCTTCGCGCTCTTTAACTAATGCTAAGCTCGCTTTTTGACCCCATTCGCCAATTTGCTCTTCTAACGTTTCAACCTTACGAGCCAACTCTTTCTTGTCTGCAATCGCTTTAGCCGAGTTAGTACGCACTTCAACAAGTGTGTCTTCCATTTCTTGAATGATAAGACGGATCATTTTTTCAGGATCTTCCGCCTTGTCCAGTAATGCACTGATGTTTGAGTTAACGATATCTGCAAATCGAGAAAAAATACCCATAACGGAACTCCTCTTTTTTCCTATTAAAACTCGACAAGGTGGTGATTAACCTTGTGTCTCCCTGAATATATAACAAGTAACGTGCCAACTTATAATTTTCTTTTAAATCAGAGCGTTATTCATTTTGTTGTCGTTACACACTATTGTGCTATGATGTTTTTCACCAACTGTTGGTGAAATTTACCAACTCTATCTCTAAATCATGGCTCGGCTGTTAAATAAGAAGGACTTTATGAAGCAAAACCTGATTGGTGAATCACCTGCTTTTCTCGCTGTACTAGATAAAGTATCACAACTTGCACCCATTGAGCGCCCTGTCCTCATCATTGGTGAACGAGGTACGGGTAAAGAACTCATCGCTCAGCGTTTGCATTATTTATCAAGACGTTGGGATAAACCACTACTATCACTCAACTGTGCGACATTAAGCGAAGGGCTAATAGATTCCGAATTGTTTGGACATGAATCCGGCTCCTTCACGGGCTCTAAAGGTAAGCATAAAGGGCGTTTCGAGCGTGCCGAGGGCGGTACTTTGTTTCTTGACGAACTGGCAACCGCACCACTTTTAGTTCAAGAAAAGCTATTACGTGTCATTGAATATGGTGAATATGAGCGAGTTGGCGGTCATACCGCTCTCAATGCGGATGTTCGACTTGTTTGTGCAACCAATGCCGACCTACCAAAATTAGCAGAGCAAGGTGATTTTCGTGCAGATCTGCTCGACAGGCTAGCCTTCGATGTCATTATGTTACCGCCTCTTCGCGAGCGCAAAGAAGACATTCTCTCTTTAGCAGAGCACTACGCGATGAAAATGTGTCGTGAACTGCAACTGGAATACTTTGTCGGTTTTACCCCAAAAGCGCAGCAGTCGCTTATTGAATATGAATGGCCCGGTAACGTCCGCGAACTAAAAAACGTGATTGAACGTGCGATTTACCAACATGGTCTGAATGCTCACCCAATTGATGAACTGGTTTTCAATCCTTTTGAAACGGTTTGGCACAGCGCGCTTGGCCATAGTGCAAAACAAGCAGAGCAACAAGAAGAGGAAGCATCAAGCAACACCATCCAATTCCCTCTAGACTATAAACAATGGCAAGAGGAACAAGATATCCATTTACTCAATCGTGCATTGGAAGAAGCCAAGTTTAATCAACGACAAGCAGCCGAGCTACTTGGCTTGAGCTATCACCAATTACGAGGGATGGTTAGAAAATATGGTTTGGTCGGACAAAGCTAACTTGACCGAGAGTACTCAATCAATACACGAGCTCGTGACTGCGCTCTAATTCGCATGCATTTATGGCATAACACCTTACAGTGTATGGATTTTATGTTTGGAGCGAGTTCACAAAGGTGATAAATTAGCGAGATCATTTTCGCTTGTTAGCTTTGAAAGAGTAAGATCAAACGAAACGAGCAAGATCCAATGAACATTTCATATTATGAATACTTTTATAAGATTATCGCTGAGCCTTATTGGGATTAGCCTACTGACCGCTTGTGGCGATGAAATTGACCACAATGATATTCGCAAAGCTGGCTTTGTGTTTTGCGGGCAAGGTAAGCCGACCACGTTTAACCCTCAGCTTATTGATAGCGGTATTACCGCAGAGGCTCTGAGCCCGCAGCTGTACGATACGCTGCTCACGCTCGATCCTAAATCACATCAGCCCGTGGCAAGCATCGCCGAGAGTTGGTCAGTAAATGAATCAGGGACGGAATACACGTTTAAGCTTAAACGTGGTGTTAAATTCCAAACCACGCCTTGGTTCACACCCACTCGCCCATTGAATGCAAAAGATGTGGTATTTAGCTTCAAGCGAATCATCGATGTAGACCATCCTTTTCACCAAGTAGGTGGTGGTTTTTATCCATGGTTTGCAGGGTTAGATTTTCAAAACCTACTCCAAGACGTGGTTGCAATAGATGAGCATACGGTAAGGTTTACGTTATCTCAGCCAAACTTTTCTTTCTTGGCCAATATTGCCACCAGCCATGCGGTTATCTTGTCTGCGGAGTACGGACAGCAATTGGCTGCAAAAGATCATAAAGAAGAAATCGACCAACTTCCTATCGGTACCGGCCCTTATCAATTAAAAGAGTACCAAGTGAACGATTTGATTCGATTAGAGCGTCATTCTAATTACTGGAAGTCACCAGCAAAAATGGAACAAGTGGTGTTCGATATCTCTCACAGAGGCACGGGTACATTAGCTAAACTTTTAAGAAACGAGTGTGACGTACTCTCTTCACCTATTTCGAGCCAAATACCTGTCATTCAAGAAAATGACAACCTTGAGCTGACGGCTACACCAGCTAACAACGTTTCCTTTATTGCGATAAACACAGAAACCACCGCGCTGAGTGATGCTCGAGTTCGCCAAGCACTTAACTTAGCGATCAACCGTCAAAATATTTTAGATTCGGTTTACTACGGAACTGGCTCCCAAGCTTATACCTTGCTACCACCAAATTCATGGGCTTATCAAAAAGACAGCGTAAAAATTCGTTATGACCGGAATTATGCATTGGCACTACTTCGAGATGCAGGCTACGAAGACGGCCTAGAATTGACCATGTGGGTACCACTTGAACCACGTGCTTTTAACCCAAGCCCTCGCAAGACCGCAGAGCTAATCCAAGCGAATTTTGCCGATATTGGGGTTAAATTAACGCTACTGACCGATGATAGGTTTGAACGTGTGGATTTGGAGAACATCAACGATATCGATTTACTTTTAACAGGTTGGATTGGTGATACCGGGGATCCTGACAACTTTTTCCGCCCTTTATTATCTTGCGAGTCTGACCGCGTTGGCCTTAACGTGTCCATGTGGTGTAACGATGACTTCGATTTCTTGCTCGATTTGGCGTTAGAAACTCAAGAACCGCGTTACCGTTTGAACCTATATCGCCAAGCACAGAACATTTTGAATCAAGAGTTCCCGGTTATTCCTCTGGCGCATGGCGTGCAGTTCCGTGTGCACGACAAATCGCTGACAGGCTTCAAATCAAGCCCTTTCAATGCCCAACCGTTTGATAGAGTTGAGAGAATTCACTGATGTTTTGGTATACCGTTCGACGCTTTAACCTATTTATCATCACTTTGATGATCCTTACATTAGTGGGTTTTTCTCTGCTTCGCCTTGACCCTCTCTCGCACTGGGCAAACGTTGATTTTTGGTCTGGTTGGCAAACTTACTTAATCAACCTTTCTCAGCTTGATTTTGGCATAAGTAAAAACGGCAACGCGATTTATGACGAGCTCGCCGTCGTATTCCCTGCCACTTTGGAACTGTGCTTTTTTGCCTTTTTGGTGTCCCTTTTGATCGGTATTCCACTTGGAACCGTGGCTGGGATGAAGCAAGGTAAATGGCTCGACACCAGCATTTCATTCATGTCGATGTCTGGTTATTCCGCCCCAATTTTTTGGGTAGCTCTGCTACTTATCATGGTCTTTTCATTGGAATACCAACTCTTTCCCGTTGCGGGACGGTATGATTTACTTTACGAAATTGATCATGTAACCGGGTTTGCCATTATCGACGCATTCATGGCGAAAGGCGAATACCGCGCTCACGCACTGCAAAGCGTTATTGAGCATATGGTACTGCCATGTTTGGTGCTCGCTTTGGCTCCAACCACCCAGGTTGTCGGACTAATGCGCTCCTCGGTAGCGGAAGTGATGAGCCAAAACTACATCCGTGCAGCGAGAATCAAAGGTCTTTCGAACCGCGAAATCGTAACTCAACATGTATTGCGGAATGCGATACCGCCTATCATTCCCAAAGTTGGTGTTCAACTTTCGAGTATGATTACCTTAGCTATCATCACGGAGTCTATTTTTAACTGGCCAGGTATTGGTCGTTGGCTTTTAGATGCGCTAGCAAGCCAAGACTATGCATCTATCCAAGCTGGCGTGATGGTACTTGCGACTTTGGTTCTTACCGCTAACATTCTCTCGGATTTGATTGGCGCGATGATTAACCCTTTAGTTCGAAAGGAATGGTATGCTAACAAATAACGTTTATCAGGAAGAACGCATTCCAACACAGTTTGAGCGTTTTTGGCGAAGCTACCGTGCCAACGGACTAGCCATGTTTGGCTTGTGGTGCTTGGTGTTTATCGTCCTTATTACCATTTTTGCCCCCCTACTTGCACCATTTGACGCCCAAGCACAGTCAGGTGAGTTGCTTGTGCCGCCATCATGGGCCCCAGCAGGAACGGTTGATTACTTTTTGGGGACCGATGACTTAGGTAGAGATATTCTTTCGCGCCTGATTATGGGCTCTCAGCTAACATTTGGCGCTGCTGTCGCCATCACCGCAATTGCTGCCGTTGTAGGCTGTTTAATTGGCGTATTGGCAGGTATGACGAAAGGCTTACTTTCGAGTACTCTCAACCACTTGCTCGATACCGTCATGTCGATCCCGTCGCTCTTATTAGCAATCATTTTTGTGGCATTTCTAGGCTTTGGTGGGT
The DNA here is from genome assembly GCF_033339955.1 of Vibrio sp. 1731. Taxonomy (NCBI): domain Bacteria; kingdom Pseudomonadati; phylum Pseudomonadota; class Gammaproteobacteria; order Vibrionales; family Vibrionaceae; genus Vibrio; species Vibrio sp. 1731. Next base: position 504,955 of record NZ_JAWOVO010000001.1, read on the forward strand.
TCAATATTTTACTCGCAATCTGCTTGGCTTTGATTCCGCGTTTTATTCGCTCCGTTTATATCGCAGTCCACACCGAAGTTGAAAAAGACTACATAATGGCAGCACGCCTTGATGGCGCTAATGATTTCTACTTACTGTGGAGTTCAATTCTTCCTAACATTCTGACGGTCATTGCCGCTGAAATCACACTCGCGCTCTCTGCTGCGATTTTAGATATTACGGCACTGGGTTTTCTTGGCCTAGGCGCACAGGCCCCAAGCACCGAGTGGGGAGCAATATTAGGTGACTCTGTCGAGCTTATTTATATTGCACCTTGGACAGTGACCCTACCCGGCCTGACCATCATGTTTACTGTTATTACCCTAAACTTAGTAGGTGAAGGTGTACGTCAAGCGCTTAATGCGGGGATCGAATAATGCCGTTGTTAGATATTCGACATTTGACCATTGAGATCGAAACACCTCAAGGGTTGGTCAAAGCCGTTGACCGAATGAGCCTAACTTTGAACGAAGGCGAAATTCGTGGTCTTGTAGGTGAGTCTGGTTCAGGGAAAAGCTTAGTTGCAAAAGCGATTGTCGGGGTAAGTAAAGATAACTGGCGCATCACCGCAGACCGTATGCGCCTTGGCAATATTGACTTGCTTCAGCTTACACCAAAAGAGCGTCGGCGCGTCATTGCTCGTGATATTGCGATGATTTTCCAAGAACCTTCAACTTGTCTTGACCCTTCAGAGGAAGTCGGGCGTCAATTGATTGAATCCATTCCATCTCGCGCATTTGAAGGGAAATGGTGGGAGCGATTTAAATGGCGTAAAAAACAGGCCATCGCGCTTTTGCATAAAGTGGGTATTAAAGATCACAAGCGTTTAATGGGTAGCTACCCTTATGAACTGACTGATGGTGAGTGTCAAAAAGTCATGATTGCCATGGCGATAGCGACCAAACCAAAGTTGCTGATCGCAGATGAGCCAACCAACGACTTAGACCCGATTACCCAATCGCAAATTTTGCGTCTGTTGAGCCGCATGAACCAACTTAATAACACAACCATTCTGCTTATCGGCCACGACTTAGCGACCATAACACAGTGGGCAGGACGTATTACGGTAATGTATTGTGGTCAGTCGGTGGAGTCTGCCGATACCAGTAAAATCATTGCGGCACCCAAGCACCCGTACACCGATGCCTTGCTTAAAGCGATGCCTGACTTTAATGATTGGGTACCACACAAGCAAAAACTCCAATCCCTACCGGGCTCGATTCCGCCATTGCAGCATCTACCTATCGGTTGTCGCCTCGGACCACGTTGCCCATATGCGCAGAAACAATGTGTAGAAATTCCACACACCAGACGAATTAAGAATCATAAATTTAACTGCCACTTTCCATTGAACACGGAGAAAAAGTCATGAGTGCGTTACTTGAAGTCGATAATTTATCGAAGCAATTTGTTACGCGCTCCCGTCTGTTCAAACGCCAGGTTAATGAGGCAGTAAAACCGGTAAGCTTTACTTTAGAGCCAGGGCAAACTATTGGTTTTATTGGTCAAAACGGGTCAGGAAAATCCACACTAGCTCGTATGCTTGCTGGCGTTGTTGAACCAAGCTCCGGAGAGATCCGTGTGAATGGCGAACGATTGGAGCACAAAGATTACGCGACACGCTGCAAGCTCATCCGCATGATTTTCCAAGATCCAAACACATCGTTAAACCCACGTATCCAGATTGGTCGTATTTTAGAAGGTCCGCTAAAGCGAAATACCAACATGCCGCCAGATGCGCGCATGCAGCGTGTAAAGAACACCCTGCTCCGCGTAGGATTGCTGCCTGAGCACGCCTATTTTTATCCACAAATGCTAGCTGCCGGTCAAAAACAGCGCGTATGTTTGGCTCGTGCACTTATTCTTCAACCTTCCATCATTGTCGCTGATGAGGCGTTAAACGGTTTGGATATGGCAATGCGCTCGCAGATCATTAACTTATTCCTCGAGTTGCAAGAAGAGATGGGATTGTCATTTGTGTACGTGTCTCAGCACATTGGCATTGTTAAGCATATTACTGATAAAGTGATGGTGATGCATGAAGGTGAAGTGGTCGAGTTTGGCGAGACCAACCAAGTACTGACTCATCCCGAGCATCCTATTACTCAAAGACTAGTCGAAAGCCACTTTTATAAAGCGCCAAGCCATCAAACAAAATAGCTTATCAAAAATGTAATCGTGCAAATGTAAAGAAGCCTGCTTTAACGCAGGCTTCTTTATTGCATGGGGACTAATCAAAAAACTAACGGCGGCTCGCTTGTTTGCGTAGTTCAAAATCAAACTCGTCAGGAAACAATACGACCCCTTCTTCATTTTGATTTGGGAATACAACAATCGATAGCTCGTCATCCTCTAGACCAGAGGTCCAACGGCTGTGCCACTTGTTTAAAGAGATCGCTTCTGGCTCGCAATCTTCCCAATCACCATTCGCCCATTGCAAAGCAAACTCTTCGTTTGGCCATACTGGTACACAATCATCATCTTCTGTATTTAACATGACACAGCCATGTTCGTCTTTCAGAATCCAAACCTTACGATTCGCCACAATCTCTTTTACGCAGTACTTTAAACGTTGCTCTTCGTTGTAGCGATTAATGGTATCCATCTGCTCTTGGGTCAGTTGCTCAGACATATTCGTCTCCTATTTCCCATAGAAAAATGCCCGCAGCTAAGCGGGCATTTAAAGTATATGCTAGAAAATTAAGCTAGTTCAGTTTGAAGCCAAGGCCAACCTTGCTTCTTACGACTTAGCGTGTTTTCCATCATTAGCATGCCGTCTTTTTCGTGCTTAACAAGCTTCTCAGCCCACTCACCTTTGTATAGAAGACGAGTTTGAGCAGTCGTGATGTCTGTTAGCATTACAGCAGCGAACGCTAGGTTATCTTTCTCACAACGAGATTCTAGGTCTGCTTCTAGTGCTTCGATCATACCGTCAACTTGCTCAAGAGTTGCAAGTTCAACTTGACCAACCACTACGTCACGACCGTTGAATGGGTAACCTTTAAGGTCTTTCTCAACAAGCTCAGCCGCTGATAGACCTTCGATGTTTGTTTTAGCAATTAGAAGATCTTTAGTGAACGCGTCAACATCTTGTACGTCTGCGATTGCCGCTAGTTCAGCAACGGCATCTTTGTCTTTTTGTGTACAAGTTGGAGAAGCAAAACCTACTGTGTCAGATAGAATTGCTGACATCATTAGCTTAGCAATTTGTGGAGTAATCGCGTGACCTTCAATCTTGAACATGTTGAATAGAACAGTGTTGGTACAACCAACAGGCCAGATCCATGCTTCCATTGGGTTTACTGTCATCACGTCACCTAGACGGTGGTGGTCAACAATACCCGCAATTTCAGCTTCTGCGATATCGTCTGGTGCTTGTGCTAGATCTGAGTAATCTACTAGCCAAACGGTCTCACCCGCAACTGATGTGCGAAGCTCAGGAACTTCAGCGCCAGCAACTTCTAGGATGTGCTGAGTTTCACGGTTGATTTCGCCTTGGCGAATTGGCATAGCTTCAACGCCACGCGCTTTTAGAAGTTCAGTTGCAACGAGTGCACTACAAATACTGTCACTGTCTGGGTTCTTATGACCTACAACTAGAATCATGTTTCTTCCTATTCAAGTCAATTTTATACGCCGCCTAATACAGTTAATTAGGGCGTGTTTGCTCACAAAGGCCGATACTTTACCTGATTTCAGAGAGTTTGACACGAAGAAAAGTTCACAATGCTATTGCGAATAAATCTCATTTACATATAATGATAATTATTCCTATTTGCATTTGAGTAAACGATGAACGCGACCCAATTTTTACACTCTGCACAACAGTTGTTTCAGCCTACTCAGTTTCGTTTAGCTTATAAGCGATTGCTGATCCCTATCGTCATGCTCATTTTGCTAGGCAATGAAAATACACGTGACGTTGCCGTACAGACGCTATCCGACTCATTCTGGGCAGTGTCATGCTATGTTGCTGCCACATTGGCTATTTATCATTATCTTTCAAACTTTATGTCGAAAACCAATCGAATTACCGAGCTATACCATCGCTCGCGTAATCATCAGGTTTTCTTTGCTTCTTTATTGGGTGCTTTGCCTGGCTGTGGTGGCGCTATTGTTGTGACAACGCAATTTATTAGTGGCCGAGTGGGATTTGGTGCGATTGTCGCGGTACTTACTTCAACAATGGGTGACGCTGCCTTTTTACTTCTGGCCGCCAAACCAAGTGTTGGATTAGGCGTGGTTGGATTAGGCATTATCGTGGGTACTCTTTCAGGGTTAGTCGTTAATGCTTTTCATGCTGATAACTTTCTGCGACCAGAACCAAAAGAAGCACCTCAGACACATGCTTGTTGCCAACACCAGACAGACCGACATACACCCCTTGAACAACGTGCAATCAATCTACAAGGCGCATTTTGGAAATGGCTTATTGTGCCTGCTAGTGTCGTTGCTGTGTTAATGTCTTTCCAAATCGATATTAATCAGTTGCTATCTTTGAAAGCCAACACCATTGAATGGCTGGGCGCTATCTTTGCAGTGATCACAATGTCGTTGTGGGCGATGACAAAAGAGCTCGGCGATTATCAGTCAACAGTCTCTGAAGATGAAAAAATTGTGGACTCGCACCCAATTCAAAAAGCGGCTCAAGACACAAACTTCGTCAGTGCTTGGGTGATCGTGGCGTTTCTGGCGTTTGAACTGACGACCTATTTTTCTGGACTCGACCTTGTAGAAACCTTTTCTCATTGGGGGATATGGATGCCATTAGCTGGCTTAGCCATTGGTATGCTACCTGGTTGTGGTCCGCAAATTTTAGTCACTAGCCTGTACATCTCTGGTGCAGCGCCACTTTCTTCGCAACTGGCCAATGCGATTTCTAACGATGGTGACGCCCTATTCCCCGCCATTGCAATGGCACCGAAAGCTGCTTTGGTCGCGACTATTTACTCGTCCATTCCTGCGTTTATTGTTGGATACGGGTATTACTTTTTATTCGAGTTCTAACGCCCAGAGCATCAAAACGAGAAAGGAGCCGCAATAGGCTCCTTTCTTGATCTTGGTATTGGGCGATTTACTTCACGTTATGCTGTAACGATCGCTTTCGCATTGAGCCCTTTATCAACGCTCACCATTAACAACTGGCAAGGTTCTTGGTTTAGCTTTTCCCCTGTCCAGTAATCATACCAGTCCACCGGTTGATCAGACGTCAGCGTAAATTCCATCGCTCCGTAACTCGCATAATTAAACAAACAATGGAGGTCATTCTTCGTCGTTAGTTTTAAAAACGCGTGATTTAAACTCAAAGCGGTAAACTTTGCAGATTGTTGGTTACGTTGTTGACGTAACATGAGCTTAGACAGTGTCTTCTTAGCAAACGGCGTAATCTCAGGGAGCGGGTCACCAGACAGCAGCAAACCACCACTCGCTAATAACACCGTGCGATGAAATTCATACTCTTCTCTGGATGCAGATTGATTAGCTAATGAAGTGAACGTGGCGCAATCCGGGTCAATTTGCCACAATTTTCGATGCTGCCAACTACGGTAAAAGGTTTCTTTGGCTATCTGCTCGAATCGACGACTATGACGCTCTACATCATCAGAAACACGCATTGCATCCACAAGTCCCAGAGATGGCCACATTGGCGCGTTACAGCCTAACAGCCATGCATCCCCTGCCCCTTTAGCGATCGCTTCCATACCCATGCGGTAGGCTTCTACACCGGTGACACCCGATTGGCTTCGTTTACCTTTTAACGTGCCCCAGTAGTTTGCGTCTAATTTGAATAGCTCAACGCCCCACTCTTGACGCATAACAGAGACTACATTCGTCAGATGGTCTTGTACTTCTGGGTTTGAGGTATCGAGTATGTACCAAGGCGTGCATCGCCAACCACCGTATGTGACATCTTCTGCTTTAAGTAAGCCACCATCCTTGTGGCGAACAAACCACTCTGGATGCTGTTTGAAGATCTCCGACTCAGGCTGTGCAATGAAAGGCGCCATCCAAATTGCCGGCTTTTTTCCTTTTGCACGGATGTTATGAATGAGCTCTTTTACGCCACCAGAAAACTTATCTGATGGGGTTAACCAATCGCCCATAAAGGCTTGATAGCCATCATCCAGAAGTACCCACTCTAGGTCTTCGAGCTTATCTTGCATACAATCTACGTTCTGCATGATGTTTTGCTCTGTCACGTCTGCGTAGTACGCGTACCACGAACACCAACCAACAGGCGCATCTTGTGTCACACCTTGGCGAACAGGATGATGCTCTGCAATCATCTCGCCATAGGTTTGATAAAGCTCGGACAGTGATTGACCGCAGAGTACCGCCACGGACTCAAGTTGATTACTTTCCCAATCCGCCACTTGAGTCAACTCACCATCAATTGCGGCTGATAAAACCCAATGCCCATCACGCAGCACAACATCAAAATAGCCTGCAAAGCGATGACATGATGTGAAGCCAAATAATGTGTAGCCCGCTGAACCTTCCACCACTAAATAGTTGTAATAACGCTTAGGGGCATCTTTAGGGTAGATTCGATAAGAAGGATTATTGTCTGGGCAGCGACCAATATCAACGGGGTGATTGATCGTTCCCGCCGTTTGCGCCAACATTTGAAAACCATCCCCAATTACGTTGGCCTCGTGCTCGTACAAAAACGGCATTTCGAATAACACTTCACGGTCGGTAAAGGTTTTATTGTGAAGACCGGCAAAAGAAAAATGTAATTGATTACCCTTGACTTCAACTTGGAAGTCATTGTTATTCACAGTGATCTCAGTGTGATTTGCTAATTGAATGCTCTGAGCCATAAAGAGTCTACTCACTTAATTATTATTGTTTAGCTTGGCGCATTATCTCCTGCTTGTCTCACCCAATTCGTTACCATCATCACGAATACCAGTCTTGTTTAACGTTATGAAGTTACTATTGAGACAACGCTCACTGAAATTTTGATAAAAAAATACCAGCCCTGAGGCTGGTATTTCGATTTATGCAAACTGCACTAATTAAGCAACTTCGATCGGACCACCAAATGAAGTGACTGGCGGCACTTTACCTGTGAACTTCTCGAAGTCTACGATACATGTGTTCGCAGAAGTCGCCTGCGCAAGCTCAGAAGAACCGATGTCTTGCGTTAGCGTGTTAGGATCACCGTAGGTACAGATTGCGCCCTCTTTCTCGTTTAGAGGACCGTACCATGCACCTTCTTCGATACGAATAACGCCACGTGGGTAGCTGTCAGTCAAAACAGCACCAGCTAACAGCTGACCACGACCGTTGAATACACGTACCAAATCACCATCTTTGATGCCTTTTGCTTTGGCATCCGCTGGGTTGATGTAAACCGGCTCACGACCTTGTACCGCGTAAGTCGCGCGGAACTCTTCAGACTCACACATTTGAGAGTGAAGACGCTTATCAGGGTGGCAAGACTGCAACCAGAATGGATATTTATCTGAACCAGGACCACCGTGTGAACGCTCTGATTTTTCGAACCACATTGGGTGCTCTTGACAGTGTTCGTAACCGTAACGGCCGATCTTGCGTGATGTAATCTCGATGAAGCCAGACGGTGTACCTAGTGGGTTAAGCTCAGGATCTTTACGGAAGTCCGCATGACGAACCCAAGGTTTACCTTCACCGAAGTCTAGTACGCTCTTCTCCCAGAACTCGTTGAATTCTGGCATTTCAAACTTACCTTCGTTCGCTTTTTTACAATCGTTGTAAAGGCTTTCGATCCATTCCATCTCACTCATACCACGAGTGTATTCTTCGCGGCGACCAAAACGCTGAGTTAGTTCACTCATGATTTGGAAATCAGGCTTAGATTGGAACAATGGATCAACGAGGCGATGCATCGCAATCAGACCTTTGTTCGAGTATGAACCGTATACGTCGATGTCGTTACGTTCCCATTGCGTACACGCCGGTAGAACGATATCTGAGAAACGACATGTCGCAGTCCAAGCAAACTCGATCGTTACAACCGTTTGAAGTTTGCGGAACGCTTTCTTCATGCGGTTACGATCTTGATGGTGGTGCCATGGGTTACAACCCGAGATCACCATCATCTTGAAGTCTGGCAGTTTCACTTTACCGCCGTTGTAGTTGATCTCTTTGCCTGGCTCAAGCAGACAGTCGATCCAACGTGCAACTGGGATAGTACGGCTGTAACCGTTAAAGTCGTTGTTGTCCCACTTCGGCTTCATACCTTGGTCAAGGTTGCGAGGGAAACCACCAGGGCCCGCGAAACCAGTTGAAGGTACACCGATACTTGAGTAGTGGTGACCGTAAGAGATACCACCGCCAGGTAGACCGATTTGACCAACCATTGCAGCAACCACAGCCGCTGCCCAGTATGGCTGCTCACCGTGCTCTTGACGCTGGATACACCAACCCATCAGGATCTGTGTACGACCACTTACTAGCATACGCGCGAATTCGCGAATCTTGTCCGCTTTCACGCCACAGATAGCCGCAGCCCACTCTGGTGTTTTCTCTACTTTATCTTTTGTCTTACCTTGAACGTATTGAATGAACTCTTCAAAGCCTAGACAGTAAGTATCAATGAACTTCTTATCGTACAAATCTTCGTTGTACAACACGTGCGCCACAGCGAGCATGAACGCTACGTCTGTCAGCGGGTTGATGTACAAGTGATCGTTCTCTAAGTAGCGCTGAGTTTTGTTCTTCACTGGGTCTACAGATAGAACGTTGATCTCACCTTTCGCCACTTTTTCTTTTAGTTGTGCAAGGTACTTAAACGACTCATGCGTTTCACAGTTCCAACCTACTTGAAGGTTTTTCACTGGGTCGTTAGCCCAAAGAACGATGTTGTCAGAGTTTTCTAGGATCTCAGACCAAGACGTACCTTGTGCATAAACTTCGGTTGAGCCTAGCACGTACGGCATAATGGTTTGACCTGCACCCGTCGAGTAGTCACCTACTTTAGTGATGAAGTTGCCATGCATACCTACTGCACGTTGCATGTGCGCAGTACAGTTGTTAAATGAACCCGTTTGGTTCCAACCTGTTTGACCTGCATGCAGCGCCCATGGGCCGTAGTCTTTTTGAATACGTTCTAGTTCGCGATAAAACAAATCTAGCGCTTCATCCCAAGTTACTCGGATGAAACGGTTGTTACCGCGAGTATCTGCGCTGTATTTATGTTTCTTCAACCAATCTAGACGAACCATTGGGTAACGAACACGTGAAGGGCTGTAGATAATACCCTTAATGCCGTTCAACATTTCTGTTGGGTTTTTGTCTAGCTCTAGCGGCTTGATCTCTTGAACTTTACCCGCGTAGATGTGGGCGCGGAACGCGCCCCAGTGAGAACCGGTTACTTTCCAAGTACCTGTCGTCTCAACGGCATTTGCAGAGGCGGACGCCAATAAGCTAGGACCAATTACTGACGCTGCACTTGTGGTTGCTACACCCTTAAGAAAACTTCTTCGTGTAATAGCCATTTAAAATTACTCCAATCCGACGCTTATTAGTGGTGACCTTCAGCATAATCTGAAGAGTGTTTCTGTAGATACTTCAAGATCAGTGCTTCACTGTCTGTATCTAGGTTAACGAACGCCAACATACCGTCGAACATACCTGGCCAGGTGTTCGCGTCGAAGTGCGCTTCCGCAGGTTGAGTGTGACATACAGAACAATTGGTCTTGTAGGCTTCACGAGATTTTTCCCAAACAGGATTGATGTCGTTCAGCATAGACTCTTTCTTAATCCATACTTTCGCCGCTACTTTTTCCCAAGGAAGGCCTGTTAACTCATCCACTTTTTTCTCACCAGTCGTCACAATGTTGCTGTCTGTTGCTGCTTCTTTCATCAGAGACGCAGTCGCAATGTTCTTACCGAAGTCTTCTTGAATTACACGACCAAAACCTTTTGCTTTGCGCCAACCGTCAATTTCGATCTCAACAAACTCGCCTTTGTCTTCAAGAACTTTAACGGTCGATGCAGGATTAAGAAGACCAGCTTCTTTACTGCCTTGCGCATCAAAGTAAATTGGTAGGTGACGAACGCTCACGAGTTGCTGACCAACGCCGTAATCCGTGTTAGAAGTCATACCCTCTAGATCACCCACGATACCGCCAATGCTGTCCATGCCTGCTGGTAGGTTGTGCGCAATACCCTTGTGACAGTCAACACAGCTTTGATCTTTCTCAGCGGCTTGCTTCATTTGGATACGAGCGGTTGGAGACATTTGCTCGAAATCCATCGATTCGTAGTTGTGACAGTTTTTACACTCCAGAGATTTGTTTGCCGAGAAACGATCCCATTCGTGTTTAGCAAGTTCGATACGACGCTCTTCGAACACACCCGGTTCGTCGTAGTTGCCAAATACTTGTGCAAATACTTCTTTAGAAGCTTGCATCTTACGAGCGATCTTATCTGTCCAGTTATGTGGAACGTGACAATCAGGGCAGGTAGCACGAACACCAGAGTGGTTTTTCCAGTGCACCGTTTCTTGTAGCTCAACGTATACGTTGTCACGCATTGTGTGACAACTAATACAGAATTCTTCTGTGTTGGTTGCTTCTAGAGCGGTGTTAAAGCCACCCCAAAAGATAACACCAGCAATAAAGCCGCCCATAGTCAGCACACCTAGGCTGATATGTACAGCTGGGCGCGTCATGGTACGCCACAGTTTAATGATTAATGATTTCATTATTTGCTCTCTTAAAATCTTTTCAAAAGTGTGGTTATGAGCTCACTGGCTTACATGCCGTGTGCGCCTGGAGGCCCAAAGAAGAAGACTTGCAACATCCAAACGATGAACCCGTAGCCGCCAACAAAGGCCACACTCAGAATTGGGAAGAGAACAACTGCAATGAAGAGGAACGACTTCCACTCCAGGGAGCGTTTTTCACCACTCTCAATTTTATTAACATCACTCATACATTTGCCTATTTTGTATCTAGTGTTATTGAAAAGCCCGCGTAACCAAGCTTAAGTTTTTTACAATCTCTAATGGAAAATGTTAGACCATACTAATAGTAGGGTTCAATCAAATAAGCGACCTCAGACCTTGTAATTCAACACTTTTTTGAGCTCATCCAGAGATATGATGGATTGATGTTATTTATTAAAAAACATGAACAGATGTGACAAAATAAGTCTTTTAAGGAGTTGTTAAATAACCAACATTTAAGAAACATCGATCACATTTAAATCGTAATTACCATGCCATAAATCGACTTAAAAACTCCGAAAAAGATAACCGTTTGTAAACAAAATGCTGCGTATTAATGTCGAAAATAGCACTCAAGATTTACTTTAAGAACAGCAAAAAGTGCACGTAGTGGTTCATATAAAGGAGAGGCTTAGATACAATTATTCGCGTACTTTCAAGGAGCGATTATGGATAACGTGGTGGATATAAGCTGGGTCAAACTGGCACTGTTTGGTTTGATTTTATTGGTCCCCTTCTTTATCAATGCCCGCTACAAATTAGGGATAGCAAAAGACACCATAATCAGTGTTATCCGAATGACACTTCAGCTCATATTGATTGGCGTGTATTTAGAATATCTTTTTCAATTAAACAGCTTACTTGTCAATATACTTTGGCTTGCCATCATGCTACTGATTGGTGCCAGCTCAATTGCGGGAAAAGCTCGCTTACCTAAAAAGCCACTTATGCTTCCTCTACTAACGGGCCTTACCTGTGGTCTAATACCACTTCTGATAGCAATTACAGCAGGCTTAGTGCAACCATCCCCTATTTACAATGCGCAGTACATGATCCCACTTGCTGGTATGTTATTGGGTAACAGCTTGAGTAGTAATATCATCGCTCTTCAGAATTTGTTTACGGCTTTTGAGCAGAGACAAACAGAATATGAGGCTGCAATCTCACTTGGAGCCTCTCCTCGCTACGCATCCTTCCCCTTCATTCAGGAGGCTCTTAGAAAGTCCCTTGCCCCGACTTTAGCTTCTATGGCCACTACAGGGCTGGTTACCTTACCGGGTATGATGACCGGTCAAATTCTAGGTGGCGCGAGCCCGATGGTTGCGATTAAATACCAGTTAGTAATTATGCTGGCTATTTTCGTCATGTTGAGTGCCTCCGTAACCATAACGTTAGAAATGACATTGCGCTGGGTACAAACCAAAGAAGGCCGAATAAAGATAAAAATCGAGCAACCCGAATCGACCAAAACTCACGGTTAGTTGGCGCTTGTGGGTAAAGCCCGTTAAACAACTCATGTTGCCAAGTCGAACGTACTTATAACTGAATAACTCAACTATTCTTCGAGCACTCATCAAGACGCTTTCAGATGAAAAGTCAGGCAGAATTCTTTTTGATATAAGCCTCTAATTTTATGAAATTTTCTTTGCAAGTTTAGATACGCACGACCTTTGATACAGGTTATCCACAGAAAATGTGGATAAGCCCCCAAAACCCATACGCAACCAGAAACATAGCAACATAAGTGATCAATCGAATCGTCATGCATTGATCACGTGACTGACATGTTCTAATTTTAAAGTAAAGGCAGTGACCACAAACTTGGAGAGACGTACATGGATGTCTTAATGATCAAAGAAAATTACGATGAACTCCTGTCCGATGCACCTCTGGATTGGCTCGTTCAAGAACCAAAGGAAGTAACTTCTCATTGGCTCCCAACCGATTTTGGCATCAACGAAGAGTTGATTTAGCATGACTCGACTTATTTGACACTTGCAGAGACAAGTAAAAAGAAAGGCGAACCATCTGGTTCGCCTTTCTTGTGATCTTCTAAACTTATCGCAAATGGTTATCTTCATCGCGTAGATAAATCATCCAATACCACATGCCAACAAATACGCCACCACCAATAATGTTTCCTATCGTAACAGGAATTAGGTTGTTTACGATGAACCCCATCATGTTTAAGTCCGCGTAGTTTGCAATATCTGCCCCTGTCATTTGCCAAAACGCTTCTGGCGCAAAGTACTTAATACCAATCGCCATAGGTACTTGGAACATGTTCGCAATACAGTGCTCAAAACCTGCCGACACGAACATAGCCACAGGCAAAATCATGACCGCTATTTTATCTGTCAATGTTCGCCCACTAAACGTCATCCAAACTGCAATACAAACTAATACGTTACACATGATGCCAAGCGCAACAGCGGCAAAGAAACCATGATGTAATTTGTGTTGGGAGATCGCCATCGCGTTGAGACCAACTTGGCCATGATCAAACATATATTGCTTGGTAACTAGCATACAGGCCACGAGCAAAATAGCCCCAACCATATTGCCAAAGTAAACCACCAACCAGTTTTTGATAAGTGCTTGCCAAGAGATTTTTCCACTCGCACGCGCAACTAGTGTTAGCACAGAGCTAGTGAAAAGCTCGCCGCCAGTAACCACCACCAAAATCAAACCAAGGCTAAATGCCAGACCACCAATGAGTCGTGTAATGCCCCAAGGCAGCTCGCCTGCGCCTGTCGTCACTGTGGTATAGAAGATGAAAGCAATACCAATATGAAGCCCCGCAGAAATGGCGAGCAGAAAAGATTTGATTGGAGCTTTCGTTGCTTTGCCTACCCCCACTTCAGCCGCGAGTTCCGCAGCTTGTGGCGGTAATAGTGAGTCAAACTGATTAAAGTTCATTCTGGTGTAACATTTAGAAACATTTAAAGAGGCGCGGATAATCGCTCTATTTCCCTATTTTTTCAAGTGCTATTTGGCGTGTTTACTAAAATCGTTGTTATTGGGAGATCAAGCAATAAATAGCGCCTATCATTCGCTACCGTAAGTATCATTGATACTTAACAAGTATTCGACCTTTCGAACAAAGATCCTGCGTTATATCAGCCTGATAGCGCCATACTTAACACTTCTTGTCGTTGAATGTTGCCCAACGCTACTTTTCAGACTAGCTTGGTAAAAAAAGCGCAAAGGAATCATTTATGAAATATTCAGCTGAACATATCGCCGAATTGAATCTACTTCTTCAGTTCGACCTAAGTAGTGCTGCAACTGGTATTAAAGTTCATACAGACGCGTCAGAAGAAATGCAGGCAGCCGTTGCTCGTCTATATAAGAAGCAACTTTGTACACAGCCTGACGGTGGTTATCTAACAGACGAAGGCATTGAAGTTGCAGAACATGCAGATAAGATTTTAAGAGTTCTGTCTGTGTAATTTGAACAAAAAACGCCACCGAACTCGGTGGCGTTTTTTAGTCCTATATTTTTCCTGTCGATGCCTGTGGCAATAATCGCTTTTTCATTTTGCTAAATGGTTGAACCTTGTCATACAACCAGTTAAAACCAGTGGCATAAAATAGGAAGAAAACGAGGAAGCCGGCTTCCAGCATCAGAGCTTGAAGAAGTGTAATTTCTAAGAACCAGGCAATCACAGGTAGAGAGATAAAGATCAATCCTCCCTCGAAACCAACAGTGTGTCCAAGCCGCATCGCTAAACTTCGCTCAGCTCGATTGTCACCAAACCACTTATCAAAATACAAGTTGTAGATGTAGTTCCATATCACGGTATACATGCTCAACCCGACCCCAACCAACGCGAGATCACTAGAACCCTTTCCAGTGATCAATGAAGCCGCTGGTACAATAATCGCGAGTGCGATTAACTCAAAAAGTACTGCATGAAAAATTCGTTCGTTACGAGTCATATTTCTCTGTCCAAATAGTTCTACTCAATGCTTAGAATTTTATCTACTATTTAGATAACAAAAAGTTAGATACCATCGGTTTAAGCGATATGTTTACCATCGAACAACTGCAAGCTTTCATTGCTACATCAGAAGCAGGATCATTTTCAGGAGCAGCTAGAAAACTGGGGCGAGCTCAATCTGTAGTGAGCCAGCACATCATGAATATGGAGATCGACTGTGGCGTTGAGCTTTTCGATCGATCAGGCAGGTACCCTAAATTAACTGAGAATGGCCTCGCGCTCATACCTTATGCACAAGCAACAATCAGCCAACTCGACCGCCTAAACAATAGGGCATCACAGCTCTTTTCCACGCCAACGAACAAATTAGTCTTAGCTATTGATGAAGGGATTCCTCTGACTCGCTTGCCGGATGTGCTAAAGAAGTTAGAGCAACGCTTTCCACACTTACAAGTTGAATGCTTAACGGCATCAAGCCCTGATATCATTGAATTGGTTAAGTCGGAACGCGCCACGACTGGGATTATTTTGAGTGATTTACAAATGCCAAGACACATCGATTTCACCAATCTTGGCAATATTGCATTTGATGTCTATGTCTCTTCAACACATCCTTTAGCAAAGCAGCAAATCACTCACATTGATCAACTAAAACAACATCGTCAATTGGTCATACGATCCAAAAGTGCAGAGCCATGTGGTCTCAATCAAGCATTTAGCCCAGATATCTGGTACGCTGATAACTACTATATTTTGTTGGAATTGGCGAATAAAGGGTTTGGTTGGTGCTTTCTACCACAGCATTTAGTCGCGTATTCACCTAATACATTAAAAAAGGTTGGGGATGATTTCACAAAACTGGCTTGGCAAGTCAATGTTGACCTTATTCAGCACCAGAAATGGCATTCAGATCCCCTCCATCAACAAGCCAAAGCAGAACTGCTCAACCTATTCGGGCAGACATAAGTAAGTAGGAAGACCCAAATGGCAAATACATTGATCGTAGGTGCAGGCTGGCTCGGAACTCCGCTAGCAGAAACATTGATGAAAGATGGACACTATGTTGTCGTCACTCGTCGTAGCCAAACTCGATTAAAAGAGTTACCCACCTCATTAACTCACTCCGCATTGTTCGATTTCAATCAATTGAACGCCACAGCACGGCTAGATGAGCTGCTCAAACAGCATCAAATTACGCACGTTATCGGTGCTTTTCCTCCAGGATTTCGTAAAGGACGCGGTCAAGAATATGCACAGCAATGGCAAATACTTGCCAACGCAGCTAAGCAAAACAACGTTGAAAAACTTCTCATGATCAGCTCTACCACGGTTTACCCTAACCTTGCTTCCGATATGGAAGAAGCTGACGCGTCACTCTCTTTAGCAGCCGAAAGCCCTTATTTCTCTGACAATGCACGTATTATGCTTCAAGCAGAGCAGCATGTTATCGACTCGAATATTAACTTTGTTATTCTACGTTGTAGCGGATTAATCGGGCCAGATAGACACCCATCTCGCTTTGCAGCAAGGCTTCAACAAGTTAGTCGTAAAGCACCAGCTAATATGCTTCATCAAGATGATGCTGTCTCGGCTGCGAAATTTGCCTTAGGCAATTTAAGCAACCAAGTCATTAACGTTACGACACCTCATACTGTCAGCAAGGCTGAGTTCTACCAAGCTGCCATAAACAAAATCGGAAGTGAGATACCTCTTCCACCCGTCACAGAGCAAGCTGACAAGCGTATTCTTGCTGACAAACTACTCTCACTTGGTTATCGATTTCACTTCAATTCAACTTTGGATGCGCTATGAGACTCTATAGACATATAGAAACGCTTTGGGATTACATGCAACTCAAACATGAACTGAAACCTGCGGACTGTTTGTTTGTGATGTGCAGTAATGATGTGCGTGTAGCGGAGCACGCTGCCAAGCTCTACCACCAAAAGTTGGCACCTTTGATTGTATTTTCAGGGGGGGAAGGTCGCTTCACAGATGGACTGTTTGAAAAAAGCGAGGCAGAAACCTTTGCCGAGATTGCAAAGTTGTCGGGCGTTCCAAGTGAAGCAATTTTGCTCGAGACTAAATCCACAAACAGTGGAGAAAACGTTCGCTTTACTGAGCAACGATTAAAAGAGGAAGGAAAACAGTGTTCCTCGTTTATTCTGGTACAAAAACCGTTTATGGAGCGTAGAGCAATCGCGACATTTGAAAAACAGTGGCAGTCACCCTACACTCAGCTCCAAGTAAGCTCTGCGGCTCTTCCATTTTTTGAATACATTAATGAAGACATGCCATTAATGATGGTGCTAAAAGCACTAATGGAAGATTTCTCTCGCGTAAAAAGCTATCCAGAGAAAGGATTTCAAACCGAGCAGAATATCCCTCAGCAAGTCGAATCTTCTTACCAGGCTTTACTCGAGCGATTTGGTTTTGACTTAGTCTAGCTTTTTCTAACCGACAACAAAAAGCCACCAAGTACGGTGGCTTTTCTGTATCAATACGGCTTATTTACCGAGCGCTTCTTTGTAATGTTGGCGGCATACGGAGACATACTTATCGTTACCGCCGATCGCAACTTGATCGCCTTCTTTAATTGCCACGCCGTGTTCATCGGTACGAATAACCATATTCGCTTTGCGGCCGCAATGGCAGATTGTTTTGAGCTCAACCAGCTTGTCTGCCCAAGATAATAGATACTTACTGCCTTCAAAAAGTTCGCCTAGAAAATCGGTGCGAAGGCCGTAACACAATACTGGAATATGCAACTTATCAACGACTTCAGTAAGTTGATAAACTTGTTCTTTCGACAAGAACTGACACTCATCAACAAGAATACAGTGACGTTTTTCAACCTCATTCAGAGCTGCGATCTCCTGATACAAATTGGTATCCTGACGAAATAAATGTGCGTCAGATTGAAGACCAATACGAGAGCTCACTTTACCGACACCAAAACGATCATCTAGCGCAGCCGTAAAAATAACTGGCGTCATGCCGCGTTCTTGATAGTTGAAAGAGGATTGAAGAAGCGTTGTTGATTTACCCGCATTCATTGCTGAGTAATAGAAATACATCTGAGCCACAGAGCATTACCTAAAGTTAAAGTTTTAATTTATGGAAATGGAAAATAAAAGGGCTGAATTATCAGCCCTTTAAAAATGAAAATTCAATTACTTACGACGCCACGTTGTGCCTTCTGGACCATCTTCCAGCACAATGCCCATTTCGGTCAGCTTGTCACGAGCCATATCTGCATTCGCCCAATCTTTCGCAGCACGAGAGTCGTTACGCAGCTTGATCAGAGCTTCGATTTCAGCCACTTCATCATCGTTACCTGCATCACCTTTTAGGAAGGCTTCTGGATCTTGGTGAAGAATACCGATCACATCTGCTAGTTCACGCATTAGCGCACCTAGCTCGCTCGCTTTCTCTAGGTTTTCTGTCTTCAGACGGTTAACTTCGCGCGCCATGTCGAACAGAACTGAGTACGCTTCTGGTGTATTGAAGTCATCGTTCATCGCTGCTGTAAAGCGAGATACGTACTCTTCACCACCAGCAGGCGCAGCGTTTAGGTCTAAACCACGTAGAGATGTGTACAGGCGCTCAAGCGAAGCACGTGCTTGGTTTAGGTTATCTTCGCTGTAGTTTAACTGGCTACGGTAGTGACCAGACATTAGGAAGTAACGCACTGTTTCAGCATCGTAGTGACCAAGAACGTCACGGATAGTAAAGAAGTTACCTAGAGATTTAGACATCTTCTCACGGTCTACCATTACCATGCCGCTGTGCATCCATGTGTTCACGTATTGTGTATCGTGTGCACAGCATGATTGCGCGATTTCATTTTCATGGTGTGGGAACTGAAGGTCAGAACCGCCGCCGTGAATGTCGAAGTGGTTACCTAGGATTGAAGAGTTCATTGCTGAACACTCAATGTGCCAACCTGGACGACCAGGACCCCATGGTGACTCCCACGTTGGTTCACCCGGCTTAGACATCTTCCAAAGTACAAAGTCTAGAGGGCTGCGTTTTGCTGTTTCGATATCAACGCGCGCGCCAGCTTGAAGCTGATCAAGGTCTTGCTTAGAAAGCTTGCCGTATTCGTTGAACTTACCCACTTCAAACATTACGTCACCGTTATCTGCAACGTATGCAAAACCGCGCTCGATTAGCTTCTCAACCAATTCGATGATTTCAGCAATAAACTGTGTCGCACGAGGTTCAACGTCCGGGCGTTTCATGTTCAGCGCATCAAAATCAGCGTGCATTTCACCAATTAAACGCTCAGTCAATGAATCGCAAGACTCACCATTTTCTGCGGCACGTTTGATGATCTTATCGTCGATATCTGTGATGTTACGTACAAACGTCAGATCATAGCCCAAGTAGCGAAGGTAACGTGATACAACGTCAAAAGAGACGAAAGTACGACCGTGACCAATGTGACAGAGATCGTAGATGGTAACTCCACAGACATACATACCGACTTTGCCAGCTGTAATTGGTTTGAATTCCTCTTTCTGTCTTGTGAGTGTGTTATATATCTTTAACATGATCTCTATCTATGATTGTGAATGAATAAAAGAAGATGAGTATATCAACTCCAACCTAGTTAGGTAATAGCAATTAACCGATAAAACGATAATCGGCTAAACTTCAAGCACAAAACGAAGAATTTCCTCTTCCTGAGTTTTTAAAGCACTAGAACTTAGGCTAGAATCTCGGGCTCAACACAACACAGTAAAGGAAAGTAGCATGATCACCCTTCACACTAATTTTGGTGACATCAAGATTCAACTAAACGAAGAGAAAGCGCCAGAGACAAGCGCAAACTTCCTTCAGTACTGCCGCGACGGTTTCTACGACAACACGCTTTTCCACCGTGTTATTGACGGCTTCATGATCCAAGGTGGTGGTATGGAGTCTGGTCTACGTGAAAAAGCGACTCGTGCACCTATCAAGAACGAAGCAAACAACGGCCTTAGCAACAAAGTGGGTACACTTGCTATGGCACGTACTATGGAGCCGCATTCAGCAAGCTCTCAGTTCTTCATCAACGTAAACAACAACACGTTCCTAGACTTCCGTAGCGAAAGCCTAGACGGTTGGGGTTACTGTGTGTTCGGTGAAGTAATCGAAGGCATGGACATCGTAAATAAGATCAAAGGCGTTAGCACTGGTTCTTACGGCATGCACCAAGACGTACCTCTAGAAGACGTAGTAATCACTGGTACAACAATTGAAGAGTAATTCTTAGGAATTATTTTTAAAAGATAAGTTAATGGGGAGGCATAGCTTCCCCTTATTTCTATGACGACATTATTTATTTCCGATCTTCACCTTACCCCATCACGTCCTGATATCACGGAATGTTTTGTGACGTTCATGCGAACAGAAGCAACAAAAGCTGATGCACTTTATGTACTCGGCGATCTGTTTGAGTTCTGGATTGGTGACGATGACAACACCCCTTTTGCAGACCAAATCCGTGCAGAATTTAAAGCACTGACGGATGCGGGTGTGCCAACTTTTTTCATCCAAGGCAATCGAGATTTTTTACTCGGCAAACGCTTTTGCAAAGAAACCGGTATGACATTACTCGACGATGTCTGCACGATTGATCTTTATGGTCAAAAAGCCGTAATCCTACATGGCGATACGCTCTGCATTGACGATGTGAAATACCAAGAGTTTAGAAAAACCGTTCACAAGCCATGGCTACAATGGTTGTTTAACCGTATTCCTTGGTTTATTAAGAAGAAAATTGTCTCAAAAGTTCAATCCGATATTCGTGATGATAAAATGAGCAAGTCATTAGATATCATGGACGTTAACCAAAATGAGGTCGAGAAAGTGATGTCTCAGAACTGCGTCAACTTAATGATTCATGGTCACACGCATCGCCCGAACACACATTTTTTTGACGTCGATGGCGTTAAAAAGACCCGAATTGTTTTAGGGGATTGGTATACGCAAGGCTCAGTTTTAAAAGTAAATTCTGATAGTTTTGACCTACAAACGAGACCGTTCATACAGAATTTGCGTTAAGCATGTAGAGCGTGTAGAAGATTCACGCTCAAGTCGTAGATATTTTGTAAAAAATCGCTATTATCATAATACTAAGTTAAACAGAACGAAGTACCTAATTGAAGTATTCTTACGTAGCTCGCCAACCGATTCTGGATAGAGAAAAACGAACCATAGGTTACGAACTCCTCTTTCGAGACGGCCCTAAAAATACCTTCCCTGAAGTAGAACCAGAGCTGGCTACTAGTCGACTGCTATCCGATCATTTTTTGTCGACGCATTACAACACATTAGGAAACAAACTTGGCTTTGTTAACTTTCCGCATCAAAGCTTGGTGAACTTGGTCCCAACTTTGTTCCCTAAAGAATCTCTCGTCATTGAAGTCCTTGAAGACTGCGAACCGACAGAAGAACTGTTAGAAGCCATCAAGCACCTTCATGAGTGCGGATACAAAATTGCTCTGGATGATTTTGTTCCGACGAAAGCTTGGAAGCGTTTTCTTCCATACGTTTCCATGATCAAGTTTGATATTAGACTTGTGCCGATCAAGAAAGCTGCCATTTTTATTCAGGCGTTGAGCCCATTTAAAATCGACTTTCTAGCGGAAAAGGTAGAGACCTATGAAGAGTTTGAGCAAGCTCTAGAAGCCGGTTTTAACTATTTTCAAGGGTATTTTTTTAGCAAACCTGAGATGATCCAGAAAAAACGGTTGAACCCCGCGTTTCTTACCGTCATCCAGCTTTGTAAAGAGATTGCAGATAAGCCCATCGACTTCAATGAGGTTGAACGTCTGTTTTCGATTGATGTGACGCTGTCATACAAGCTGCTTACTTACGTAAATTCAGGATATACATTAACGACTAAGATCAAATCGTTCAGACAGGCGCTTATTTATCTGGGTGAAGAGCGACTACGACGCTTTATTTCCTTAGTTGCAATTGCCTCCGTTCAAGAAGATAAACCTGACTCTCTTTACTCTTTAGCGATTCAGCGTGCACGAATGTGTGAACTGCTACTTAGTCAAATGAACACTAGGTATGACCCTGGGCAGGCTTTTTTGACAGGCATGTTTTCTTTGCTCGGATCTTTGCTCGATCAACCGCTCTCGGATGTCATTGAAGATATCCCCGTTGACGAAGATATAAAACTCGCATTAACCAGTCGAAAAGGCGTACTTGGTCACTTACTTTCGATGACGATCGCCTACGAACAAGCGGACTGGGAGTTAGCCGAGCGATATTGCACCGTTCTTAAATTAACCGAACCTCAATTAGCAGACGCTTTTAATCAATCGACGGAATGGGCTCAAGAACTGCTGTCTCAAACGCCCTAAACGGCTATAATGCCCCAAAGAATACCTGCGACCTCACTTATGTGGGGTTGTTTGTTTTTACCGCTTAATTAATCGAGATTTCATTTTATGGCTTCTTCTTGTCCTTGCGGCTCTAACCGCACCTACCAACAGTGTTGTGAAATTGCCCACAATAACCACGCTGACGTCACCACTCCGGAGCAGCTAATGCGCTCTCGTTACAGCGCGCATGTGTTAGGTCTAGTGGATTACGTGGTGAACACATACCACCCAAGCTGTAATGCAGAAGAGCAACGTGAAGGCATTGCCCAATCTATCGACAGCGATTGGTGCAAGCTTGAAGTTGTAAAAACAGAAGCTGGCAGTAATGACAATGAAGGCTTTGTAGAGTTTAGCGCTTATTTTGATGAAGACGGCAAACGCTACTGTATGACAGAGCGTTCTCGTTTCGTGAAAGAAAATGGGCTTTGGTACTACATTGACGGCACGTTTCCAGAAGAAGAGCTAGAAGAAGAACCAGAACAAGATCCTCGCCTAAACCAACCAGTGAGTAGCCTAAAAGTAGGTCGTAACGACCCGTGTATCTGTGGAAGCGGTAAGAAATTTAAGAAGTGTTGTGGGTAAGATCATCCACTCCTAGCTTATTGAGCTCGATTTAATTGGATTCTTGACTTCGCCTAGGTTCGTTGGAGTGACGTGAATATATGTACCTATTTGAAGTAAATAACTCTACTGCAAGTACCATTAGAAAATATACCGTCATTCTGAACAGCGAGGGACGAGCGTGATTCAGAATCTAATCGCCACCAGCACTGTTGCCGGTTTTTGCCCCGAATCAAGAACACTAAAGTAAAAAGCCCCTAGGCTCGAGAGCATAGGGGCTTTCACTTATCGCAAGCTTACTTATGACGCTCTTTCAGTTTGTTCACTACGTCATTCATCGATAAGCCTTGGTCTTGAAGCAATACCATTAAGTGATAAATCAAATCTGCAGATTCACACACTAACTCCGCCTTATCGCCCGACGTCGCCGCAAGCGCGACTTCAACGCCTTCTTCGCCCACTTTTTGCGAAATACGCTTGGTGCCACGGGCATAAAGACTGGCAGTATAAGAGGAATCTGGGTCGGCACTCTTGCGGGCAGCCAATAGCTGCTCAAGTTGATGAAGCCACACCATTTGTGACTCCTCTTGAGGGTCCACATCCCAGCAAGTTGTGTTACCCAAGTGACACGTAGGACCAATGGGATTCACTTTCACCAGTAGCGTATCGTTGTCGCAATCGAGCTGAATGTTCACTAGTTGCAATACGTTGCCGGAGGTCTCACCTTTCGTCCAAAGACGCTGCTTGGTACGAGAGAAAAACGTCACTTGACCTGTTTCGCCCGTTTTTGCCAACGCATCTTGGTTCATATAACCCATCATCAGCACTTGGCTTGATTGGAAATCTTGTACGATAGCAGGTACCAGACCATCCACCTTTTCCCAGTTGATTCGCTCAACTAGCGAACTTACTTCGGCGGCTTTCACACTCATAGTCGTACCTCAATGCCTTGTTGTTTCAAATACTGCTTTAGTTCACCAATATTGATGACTTGTTTGTGGAATACCGATGCGGCAAGCGCGCCATCCACATTTGCTTTTTGGTATGCTTCCGCAAAGTGCTCCATAGCACCTGCCCCACCCGATGCAATCAATGGCACGTTACACACTTCACGCACCATGTTAAGTTGTTCAATATCGTAACCGTTACGTACGCCGTCTTGGTTCATCATGTTCAGTACGATTTCACCAGCGCCACGCTTTTGTACTTCTTGCACCCAATCACGTGTTTCCCATTGAGTTGCTTTGGTGCGTTCTTCATCGCCAGTAAACTGGTAAACCTGATACTTGCCTGTCTCTTTGTCGTAGTATGAATCGATACCAACGACGATACATTGCACACCAAACTTATCAGCAAGGTCAGTAATCAGTTGCGGGTTAGCCAATGCAGGTGAGTTAATAGACACTTTGTCTGCACCAAACTCAAGAATGCGCGCTGCATCTTCCGCTGATTTAATACCACCAGCGACACAGAAGGGAATATCAATCACTTCAGCAACGCGAGCGACCCAACTTTTGTCAACGACACGCCCATCACTTGAAGCGGTAATATCGTAGAACACAAGCTCGTCAGCGCCTTCTTCCGCATAACGCTGCGCCAGAGGAACGATGTCGCCAATGATTTCGTGGTTGCGGAACTGGACGCCCTTCACCACTTGTCCATCACGAACATCAAGACATGGAATTATTCGCTTTGCCAGCATGCAAATGCCTCCTCTGCTGTGAATTTACCATCTAACAGCGCACGACCAACAATCACACCAGCCACACCGCTGCCTTTTAGCGCTTCGATATCTGCTAATGAGCCAATGCCACCTGAAGATTGAAACTGCACTTGTGGGTACTGTTTACATAGGTCGACATAAAGCTCTACGTTTGAGCCTTCTAGCGTACCGTCACGAGAAATGTCCGTACAAAGCACGTGCTGCAAACCTACCGTCAGGTAATCGTTGATCAGAGCTTCGATAGTCACGCCTGAATCTTCTTGCCAACCAGAAATCGCTACTTTACGTGTGCCGTCTTGATCGATGTTGATGTCTAGCGCGAGAACGATTTTCTCTGCGCCGTATTTTTCCATCCAACCTTTCACAAGCTCTGGCTGTTTTACTGCTGTAGAACCAACAACAACACGCTGAGCACCGGCTTCTAACAGATCAATAACGTCTTGCTCTGTACGCACACCACCACCGATTTGGATGTTTGCTGGTGTACTTGCTAGTAGCTTTGCAATCAAATCAAGCTGGCGTGCTGTCGTGTCTTTCGCGCCAGTTAAATCCACCAAGTGCAGCCAGTTAGCACCCGCTTGGTGGTACAAGTTGAACTGCTCTGCTGGGTCGACTTTGTACTCGGTTACTTGGCCGTAATCACCTTGATAAAGGCGAACCACCTGTCCTTCAATTAAATCAAGAGCTGGAATAATCACACTAAATCCCTTTTATAATTCTAAGAAGTTTTGAATAAGCTTCGCGCCCGCTTTTGAAGAACGCTCAGGGTGGAATTGCACGCCGTAATAGTTACCGCTTTGTACTGCTGCTGTGAACGGGTTGCCGTATTCACATTCCGCAATCGTGTAATCCCCAACTGGCATCGCAAAGCTGTGCACGAAGTAGAAATACTCTCCTTCTTCAATACCTTTGAAAAGTGGGTTACCTGCTTTTGCAGAGACCGTGTTCCACCCCATATGCGGCAGCGGCAAATCGCCAGTTTGTAGTAGCTTCACTTCGCCATCACAAAGTCCAAGACACTCGACCAACTCGTCGGCTTTCTGCCCTTTCTCTTGAGACACTTTGCCCAGCAGTTGCATGCCTAAACAGATACCTAACAGCGGCTTTTCTACCTGTTTTACCAAGCTGATAAGATCGCGCTCTTCTAGGTTCTTCATCGCTTCGCTGGCAGTTCCCACACCTGGCAGGAATAGCTTATCTGCCGATAACACAACTTGCGGATCTTTTGAAATCGTTACGTCATAGCCTAGGCGTTCAATAGCAAACTTCACCGAAGAGACGTTGGCACAGCCAGTATCGATAATGACAACTTTCTGTTCTGTCACTGTTTTTCTCCTTGCTAAGGTTAGCCTTAAAGCACGCCTTTACTACTTGGTAGCTCAGTGCCTTCTACTTTGATTGCTTGGCGCAAAGTACGACCAAACGCTTTAAACAAGCTTTCAATGATGTGGTGATCATTGTTGCCCGCTGAAGACAGGTGCAGCGTACACGCTAATGTGTCAGTCAGAGAGCGGAAGAAGTGAACCACCATCTCTGTTGAAAGATCACCCACTTGCTCACGGCTGAATTGCGCGTCGAACTTAAGGTAAGGACGACCTGATAGGTCTAGTGCGCATTGCGCCAAACACTCATCCATTGGCAAGCTAAAGCCAAAGCGACCAATACCACGTTTGTCACCCAGTGCTTCTTTCAAGGCTTGACCTAACGCAAGAGCGGTATCTTCTACTGTGTGGTGATCGTCAATGTGCAGGTCACCTTCCACTTTGCACACCATTTGGAATCCACCGTGCGTCGCAATTTGATCCAGCATGTGGTCAAAGAAGCCAAGACCTGTAGAAATGTCGTTACCACCTTGCTCATCAAGATTAACGAATACTTTAATGTCTGTTTCTTTTGTGGTGCGAACCACTTCAGCAACGCGAGCCTTCACCGTTAGATCTTTCAGGATCTGTTTCCAACCCATGGTTTCTGGGTTGTATTGAATGCCACGAATTGCCATGTTTTCTGCAAGTTGAAGATCGGTTTGACGATCGCCAATCACAACAGAGTTTTGGAAATCCACTTTGCCACCTTGAAGGTACTCTTTTACCAAGCCCAATTTAGGCTTACGGCAAGAGCAGTTGTCTTCATCAAAGTGAGGACAAATCAGTACGTCATCGAACTTCACACCTTGAGACTCAAAGATCTCCATCATCATGTTGTGCGGTGCATCAAAATCAGCTTGTGGGTAGCTGTCTGTACCCAAACCATCTTGGTTCGTGACCATCACTAGGCGGTATCCTGCATCCTGCAACGACAACAGGCTTGGGATAACAAATGGTTCCAGTTTTAGTTTATCTAAACGGTCTACTTGAAAATCAATCGGCGGCTCGACAATTAAGGTGCCATCACGATCAATAAAAAGGATTTTTTGTTGTTTGCTCACTCGAACTTCCTTATTGCTATTCTTTTGGCGCCCCCGCTATTGAGCGAGAGCGATAAATTCTGTCTCTATTTATGCGTAGTAGTTTCTGATAAATCCAAGCGTTTTTTCGCACTCGTCACGGTTACCCACACTGATACGCACACAGTTTTCAATTGGCGAGTTACGCAAAATAATGCCCGTATCCCAAGCCGCTTTGAAAAGGTCATCGCCATCTGGGAATTTCACCAATAGGTAGTTCCCCCACCCTTCAAACACTTCCAAACCCGGAATCATTGAAAGGCCAACTTGCAAGTAAGCACGGTTTGCATTCAAATCGAGAACTTGAAACTTCGCTCGTGCTAAACCCGCTTCCGAAAGCGCCTGAGTCGCAATTTCTGCCACTGGAACTGGGACTGGGTAAGGTGCGATAACTTTAAGAAGTACATTAATAAGCTCTTCGTTCGCAAGCGTAAATCCACAACGCAGACCTGCAAGCGCAAAAGCTTTCGACAGAGTACGCAGAATCGCAAGATTCGGGTATTGCGCCAGTAGGTCTACCGTTGACGCTTCTGGACAAAAATCGATGTACGCTTCATCCATCACCACGATTACACGGTCTTTTGTCATCTCAAGCAGAGACACAATGTCCTCACGCTTAACCAAGTTACCCGTTGGGTTGTTTGGCGAACATACAAAAACCAGTTTCACGTTATCCAGATTAGCTTCGATGCCTGCAAGGTCTAGTTGCCAATCTGACGTTAGCGGCACGGTTTTGCGCTCTACACCGATGGTTTCTGCACTGATGGCGTACATACCGTAAGTTGGTGGGCAGTAAAGAATCGCATCTTCACCCGGCTCACAGAATGCACGAATTAATAACTCAATACCTTCGTCTGCGCCGCGAGAAGTCAGTGTTTGTTCTGGTTTCACACCCGCATAGGCTGCGTAAGCAGAAATCAGTTCTTTCGGTTGGCATTCGCTGTAACGATTAAGACGAGCAAAGTCTGTTTTGTATTCATTGTTAAATGGTGATTCGTTGGCATTTAGCCATACGTCACCCGTACCACCGATTCGGCGAGCCGACATATAAGGGGTAAGCTGTTGGACTTGTTTACGCGCTAGCTTTTCCATCTCATTACTCTCTTATTCTTACTTACTTGCTAATTTTTCTACGCGGATAGTAACAGCACGTTTGTGAGCGTCCAGACCTTCCGCTTCAGCCATCGTGACTACCGTTGGTGCAAGGTTCTTTAAACCATCAGCAGAAAGCTCCTGAACCGTCATTCGTTTAGAGAAATCCGCCAAACCTAAGCTTGAATAAGTACGTGTGTAACCGTAAGTAGGAAGGACGTGGTTAGTCCCCGATGCGTAATCTCCCGCAGATTCAGGCGACCAATCCCCAAGGAAGATAGAACCTGCGTTATCTAATAGAGGTAGAAGCTCACGAGGGTTCTTAGTCTGAACAATCAAGTGCTCAGGACCGTAGTAATTGGAAATAGAAACTGACTGCGTCATCGACTCGGAAATAATGATCAAGCTTGATGCCAGAGCCTTTTCTGCGATGTCTGCACGAGATAGCTCCTTAAGCTGACGTTGAACCGCATCCGTCACTTGATCAGCAATCACAGGAGAAGGAGTCACCAATACCACTTGAGAATCAGGACCGTGTTCCGCTTGGCTCAAAAGATCCGCAGCGATAAAGTCTGCATCTGCGGTTTCATCTGCAATCACTAACACTTCTGATGGCCCTGCTGGCATATCAATCGCAGCACCGCGGAAATCATTGCTAACCTGTCGTTTTGCTTCGGTCACGTAAGCGTTGCCCGGACCAAAGATCTTATCTACTTTCGATACCGTCTCGGTGCCATAAGCCATTGCAGCAACTGCTTGGCCACCACCGACGTTGTACACTTCATCAATGCCACACAGTTTCGCGACATAAAGGATCTCATCAGCGATTGGCGGTGGAGAACAAAGAACGACTTTACGACAACCTGCAATTTTTGCAGGAACGCCGAGCATCAAAACAGTCGATGGCAAAGGCGCACTTCCACCAGGAATGTACAAACCCACTTTTTGAATTGGACGTGTTACTTGTTCACAAAGAACACCTGGCTGCGTTTCCACCTTGATCGGTTGCGGCTTTTGCGCTTTGTGGAACTTAGAAATATTGGCGTAAGCTTGCTCTAGTGCGCTCTTCATTGACTCTGACAAACGCTCTGACGCTGCCTTAATTTCCTGAGAAGAAACACGAATGGATTCAGGCTTAACACGGTCAAACTTTTCTGTCAGCTCAATAAGAGCAGAGTCACCTTCTTCTCGAACTTTAGCAATAACTTCGGCCACAGCAGTGGTGATATTGGCACCTTCTGCAATAGCAGGGCGCTCCAAAATAGAGTCTTGCTGATTCTCACTTAATGATTGCCAAACGACTGTTCTCATGATGCTTACTCCATCATTTTTTCAATTGGTAGAACGAGAATTGAACTTGCGCCCAACTCTTTCAGCTGTTCCATTGTTTCCCAGAATAGGTTTTCAGAACTCACTAAGTGAACAGCCATTTTCTGCTTATCTGCAGAAAGAGGAAGAACAGTTGGGTCTTCAGCACCTGGCAGTAGTGCTTTAATTTGATCTAACTTCTCTGCTGGGGCGTGAAGCATAATGTACTTAGATTCTTTCGCTTGCTGCACGCCTTGCATGCGAGTTAACAGCTTTTCGATTAGCGCCACTTTGTCTGCGTCGAACTCACCTGTGCGTTGAATCAATGTCGCTTTTGATTTGAAGATAATTTCAGCTTCTTTAAGGCCGTTCGCTTCCAGTGTTGCACCTGTAGAAACCAAATCAGCGATAGCATCAGCGAGACCCGCGCGAGGCGCAACTTCTACAGAGCCTGTCAGCATACATGTAGAGAATGGAACGCCGGCTTCATCCATGTACGCTTTTAGAAGTTGAGGATACGTTGTAGCAATACGCTTGCCAGCTAAGTCTTGTGGACCGTTGTACTCTTCGTCCTTGTCGATTGCGATAGATAAACGACAGCCACCAAAATCAAGTCGACGAAGCTGAACAAACTCGCAGGGTTCACCTAATGCTTTGCGGTCAAGGCGAACTTCTTCTAGTTCATTTTCGCCAATAAAGCCAAGGTCAACCACGCCATCCATAATTAAACCTGGGATGTCGTCGTCACGAACCAAGAGTAAATCAATTGGCATATTTTCAGAATGGACAACTAAACGCTCGCCCATTACGTTGAACTTTACGCCGCACTGTTTTAGTAGAGCTTGACTCTCTTTGCTAAGACGACCTTTTTTCTGAATTGCGATTCTTAAACGTTGTGTTTGCATTGCTTTGTCCCTATGCAAGATTTTGATATCTAAGTATTTTTCAAACTAATAAAACTAAAAAACCCTCGGGAGATTGAAGTCTCCCGAGGGTTTAAAATCTGCTTTTACTTTGATTTTACCTCCGGGAGTTTCCTGCCTCCCGGGTATGCGTACATCGCCCGAAAGACTAGATTGGGTGATGATGGTGATGAATGTTCATTACAAAATTACGCATACTTATTTCAAGGCTCTTCTCATTTGCTTTGTTACCAACCACACTAACCAAGCTGATTACTTTTTTCAACCCTTAATTTTAAAAAAATTCGAATTGTATAATACAAATAAAAAAGGAGGCCGAAGCCTCCTACAATTTCACCTTTTAAATCAGTGAATTACGCACTCTGGCAAGACGCTATTTTAGACTTTGAAAGCCATGACAAAATAGCGCAAACGATAACGAATGTTATCGACGCTGCAATAAACGAAAACGCAATTGAAGCAGTCATACCAAGGGCAATAAAGCCCACGCATGAAACAAGCGCGACTGATAATGCATAAGGTAGCTGTGTTGATACGTGATCAATGTGGTTACAACGTGCACCCGTCGATGACAAGATAGTCGTATCTGAGATTGGTGAACAATGGTCACCGAATACCGCACCAGCTAAAACCGCACTCAGCATCGGTAGCATTAGCGCTACGTCTGTTGCGCCAGCCATGTCACCCGCGATTGGTAGCATAATGCCGAACGTACCCCATGAAGTACCTGTTGAGAACGCCATTAGGCCAGACAACAAGAATAGGATAACTGGTAGCCAGTGTGGGTTAATGTTGCCCTGCGCCATTGTCGAAAGGTAAGTACCAGTCTTCATATCACCGATAACAGAACCAATGGTCCAGGCAAATACTAAGATTAGAATCGCACCAAACATAGACTTAGCACCAATCCAAAGTGTACGTGCGATCTCAGCCATTGGTAGACCTTGCTTCACAACAGTAAACAGTGCAACAGCTAAGCCAAGCAAGCTACCGTAGATTAGTGATGTACCTACATCTGTATTTTCAAAAGCACCAAGAAGCGCAAACTCCTTACCATCAGCAGCCAATGCTTGGCCACCCGTGTAAAGCATTGAAGCGATAGTCGCGATAATCAGCGTTACGATAGGAAGTATCAAATCTGACACTTTACCCTTTTCACTTTCACGGATATCTAGCTCTTCGTTTAGGTCATGCGCTTCTTGCGAGTCATTTTCTTTGTCTTTATCAAAGCCACGACCTTGCGATGCAGAGATTTCATGCTCACGCATTTTACCAATATCAAGACCAAACCACGCAACAGCGAACACCATTAGCAGCGCAAAAACGGCGTAGAAGTTCATTGGGATAAGACGAACATATGCGCCAAGAGCCGAATACTCTGTGATCCCATGTGAGACTAAGATCCCGCCAATAATAGTAATAATGTAAGCACCCCAGCTAGAAGCAGGCATAATTACACACATTGGAGCGGCGGTTGAGTCTAGAATGTACGCAAGCTTAGCGCGAGACACATAAAAGCGATCGGTTACTGGGCGAGAGATCGCACCAACAGCAAGGCTATTAAAGTAATCATCGACAAAAATGAATACGCCTAAAAAGGCGGCAAGAAGTTTGGAGCCGCGTTTACTCTTCACTCGAGATTGTGCCCATTCAGCAAAAGCACGAGTACCGCCAGATAGCGTTAATAAAGCTGTTGTCATACCTAATAAGATTAGGAAACCAACAATGCTCATGTTCCAAGTGTTAATTCCGCCATCTTCAATAAAGACAGAAGAAACTTGAGAACTGACGTAACCTGCGGTGTCGCTGATAGACCAGCTATTAAGTAGCACCGCACCTAGCACGATACCTACACCCAAGGAAACTAATACACGTCGAGTCAAAATCGCCAAAGTCAAAGCGACAATAGGTGGCAATAATGAAACAGGAGAACTAGAAAAATCTATTAAATTCATGATCTTCAAAAACCAAAGTTTGGCTAGAGATCTACTGCAGACAAGTCACGTAGCATACGATACGTGCTCATGTTGAACTTAGCGACAGGGAAGCGAACACTCCACCCAACCCTACAGTAGCGCTCCATAGTTTAATGTGAATATATACTATGGCAGTGTTGTTCCTTTCAGATACAACCCCAGCAAGTAACTTTGATGAGTTACTTACTTCGGCAATCTTCGCCTTCCACTATTATTCATTGGCATCACCCCAATAATAGCTACTCTTCGAGACCGCGCCTCTACGGCAACAACAAACAATTAACCACTAACTGTACAAATTAACAACAAATTGTCTGCAATATTGCATCAGGTGGCAGCCATTGTACTTATGATGAGAGTCAATGCAACACATCAAACTAAATTAAACAAATAAATAATGACTGAGATAATTTATAAACCTTGCCTACTTCCATAAGTTTTGTGCAACTGAAATCACATCAATCATGTTATTTATGAAACATTATTACTACCTTAGAAATATCATGGTTTATCTTATATCAATAAATTAAGGATATATGACACAGCATTAAAGATGGATGCTTCATATTTTTAAGTAATAACTCAAATTTTTTTATAAAAAACCAAGCTATCACTCTCTCTATACAATAATGATTGTTGATTTTAGTTCTCATCTAATAATGATTTATTTCGAGTGTAATAATATTAATTGCTTTAAAAAATAGTCAAATTTAAACAAAATCTTGATTTAGCATTTGCACATAAGGAAAAGATAAAGTTAAATATAAGGACTCTTTGTTTATTTATAGATTGGCATTATTTAATCGTAACGATAAAAAGTGCCCAACACATTAACCTTTTAATAGGAATCGTTATGTCAGAGCTGACTAAAACCCTTCTAAATATCCGTAGCCTTCGTGCATTTTCTCGTGAGCTGACTCTAGAACAATTGGAAGAAGCTCTAGATAAACTCACTACTGTCGTAGATGAGCGTCGTGAAGCAGAAGAAGCAGAACGCGCAGCACAAGCAGAGCAAGAAGCTAAGCTTGCAGAGATTGCTGAGAAAATCGCTCAAGACGGTATTGACGTAGAAGCACTTATTACTGCGCTATCTGGCGAAACTAAGACGAAAGGCAAAGCGAAGCGCGCACCTCGCCCTGCTAAATACAAATACACAGATTCAAACGGTAATGAGAAAACTTGGACTGGCCAAGGTCGTACACCTTCGGCGATTCAAGAGCAACTTGATGCAGGTAAATCTCTGGATGAGTTCCTAATCTAGATCCGTGCTATTTTTTAAAAGGCTCCCATAGGGAGCCTTTTTTATTTAAACCATTACAAATAAAAAGGCACATTTCTTAATGTGCCTTTTACTTTAGTTACAGAATAGTTAATTAAATCGCTTCGTATTAACGTTCCCAGTATGCTTCTTCTAGGCTATCTTCTCGCTCAGGAAGTCCGCGCGACAATCGTGGTGAATGTTGCACGAGAACTTCGTAGCTAGCACGGTTTGCGTATTTGCAGACTTGAGAAAAAGAAGAGTAAGTTAAATACTCGTTACTGTGCTTGCTTGAATTAGGCACATTTTCTTTATGGTATTTATTTGCTGCCATATCATGAAGAACAGCAGATAACGCAGCATCACCTGCGCCATTTGTATTCTTAATTTTTTCTGGGCCACCCATATATGGCGAGATATGCGAGTACACTTTTATTGGCGTCTCGCATGAGTCTTTTTTCGCCGGACGACTGAATTCATAACGATTAAATTCAGCAATTGACCCTGGAAGTAATGGCAAAGAAGTTTCGCGCTTCGCGCTATCCTCCGTATACCCAGCCATAAATAGACCTACAGGACCCGCCGTGCACAATACTAGATCAGCCCACTCCAATGTTTTATCAGACGCAGCAAGTGGATCAGATTCCCCCGTCAGTGCTTCTGCTTCATCTTCATTCATCGCAACGACTGAAACGTTATCTCGAATGAATTCTTGCCAATATTTAGGGTCATCTTGAATAACAAACTTTGTGCCTAAAGTCAGAACAACAGGCACATCATTCTTTTTCGCGTACTCAATTGCTTTCATTGTTGCTTCCGGCATTGGGTCGCCGTCTTTGCAACGTACTAGATATGACGTCAGTACAAGTGCTGATGCATTTTTAAAGATTTTCTCTGGAATGCTATCAGGATGGAGTTGGTTCATTTGCCCTTCGCTGATAGCAAAAGTACGTTCACCGTCTTCTGTGATAAGAGCAAAACAACGGCCAATTGCACCATCTACACCTTGTAGGTAGTTCAAGTCCATGCGGCTTGATGTATTACAAAGATAACGGTAACCGTAGCTGCCAATCTTAATATCCTGGCTCATCACTCCAAGTAGTGTGGAGCGGTCATCCGCTAGCACGGAGTAGTTATGTAGCGTGTTACCAATTGTACCGCCCGCATACTCATTGGTAATCAAGTTCTCTTCTTTCAGTTGCTGGTATAACTCTTCTGCTCTTTCGTCATCGATAACCAGAGAGTGACCTTTACTCAGACCGTACTTTTCAATCACATCCGTTGTAACTTTTGCTTCAATATCAACCAAGGTTTGGTCAATACCAATGATGTGAGTGCGCGTCATCTTCTTGCTTTCTTGTGCTTGGCTCACCAGCGGGTCACGAGCATGAACAGGAAAATAGTGCTTCGATTTGCGTTGTCCAGGAAATTTCATATTGTCAGTCTGAGTAAGGGGATGAAAAGGAGAGCGGATTCTATACCGCTAATAATAAAGCAGCAATAAAAGCGATTATAGCAAACGTTTGCTGACTACTTTTTTCTTTTAGGTGGCTTATTCACCTTCCATAAAGCTGAGATCTGGTAGTTGCTCAAGGTGCTCGCTATAACGCTTTAGGTTGAACTCACCCTCATTCTTCATTACATCAAAAATCTCAATTGACATCGCACATGCCATCATCGCAACCGCATCTTCACGTGGTGTGCCAGTCATCATTAAACGCATAAGGGTTTCTTTTACTTTAAGCGGGTTACCATCTTCGAGCTGATTTTCAACAATTTCAATCAACTCACTTTCTTGCATAAATTGGTTTTCTTCTGTCATTTGGTGTTTCCTCTTGGATTTTGGCCAACTATGCCATATATACCTCTTCTATACTTGCGAAATTACTCGTTCGAATCTTTGTTGAAGAAAAATCCAGCGAAACGAATTGTGATTTCGATCTCGGATCTGTCACCGGTCTGTGGATTCTGATAGAATCTGCATCCCGTTTATTTAAGTGGTGTTTAGTAATGTCTGATAACAGTCAAAAGAAAGTCATCGTCGGTATGTCCGGCGGCGTTGATTCATCTGTTTCCGCGTATCTTCTAAAGCAGCAAGGCTACCAAGTAGAAGGCCTTTTCATGAAGAACTGGGAAGAAGATGACAACGAAGAATATTGTACAGCGGCAGAAGATCTTGCTGACGCTCAGGCAGTATGTGACAAGCTAGGCATCCACCTACACACTATCAACTTTGCTGCCGAATACTGGGATAACGTATTTGAGTACTTCCTTGCTGAATACAAAGCTGGCCGTACTCCGAACCCTGACATTCTTTGTAACAAAGAAATCAAGTTCAAAGCATTCCTAGAATTCGCTGATGAAGTACTTGATGCTGATTACATTGCAATGGGCCACTATGTGCGTCGCTCTTTCCCAGAAAACGGTGAAAAAACACAAATGTTACGTGGTCTAGATGGCAACAAAGATCAAAGCTACTTCCTGTACACATTAAGCAACGAGCAAATCGCACGTAGCCTATTCCCTGTTGGTGACCTAGAGAAGCCAGAAGTACGCCGCATCGCGGAAGAGCAAGATCTAATCACGGCGAAGAAGAAAGACTCTACGGGTATTTGTTTCATCGGCGAACGCAAGTTTACTGAATTCCTAGGTCGCTACCTTCCAGCTCAACCAGGCAACATCGAAACACCTGAAGGCGAAGTGATTGGTCAACATCAAGGCCTGATGTACCACACGCTTGGTCAGCGTAAAGGTCTACACATCGGTGGCCGTAAAGGCGGCGGTGGTAACGAGGACCCATGGTTCGTTGGTGAGAAAGATCTAGAACGTAACGTTTTGATTGCCGTTCAAGGTAAAGACCATCCAATGTTAAAATCAGAAGGTCTACTTGCATCACAACTTCACTGGGTAGATCGTGAGCCAATTCGCGATGTTATGAAGTGCACAGTGAAAACTCGTTACCGTCAGGAAGATATTCCTTGTACAATCATCCCTATCGATGATGAAAACATTAAAGTTATCTTTGACGAGCCACAAATTGCTGTAACTCCAGGTCAATCAGCAGTGTTCTACAAAGGTGACGTGTGCCTAGGTGGCGGCATCATCGAGCAACGCATTAAATATTCTCAAGCTTAGGAGTCGTTACGTGGCGAATACACTTTATGACCGTACTATCGCTTTCGCTGGGATTTGCCAAGCTGTTGCTTTAGTTCAACAGGTAGCGAGAAACGGACATTGTGATCAAGATGCTTTTGAAACATCAATCAACGCTATTTTGAGCACGAACCCTGCTAACACAGTTGGCGTATTCGGTCGCGAAGCCGATCTAAAGCTCGGCCTAGAATGCTTGGTTAAAGGGATTGATAGCACACCATCAGGCAGTGAAATTACTCGTTACATTATTAGTTTAATGGCGTTAGAACGTAAGTTAAGCTCTCGTAACGATGCTATGTCTCAGCTTGGCGATCGTATTCAAATGGCCAAGCGTCAGTCAGAGCACTTTGAGCTACTAGACGATCAAATGATCAGCAATTTAGCGAGCATCTATCTGGATGTCGTTAGCCCTATTGGCCCACGCATTCAAGTAACGGGCACGCCATCTGTACTGCAGCAGACGGCAAGCCAACACAAAGTTCGTGCGCTGTTGTTATCTGGCATTCGTAGTGCAGTTCTTTGGCGTCAAGTTGGTGGTAAGCGTCGCCACCTAATCTTCGGGCGCAAGAAGATGGTAGAGCAAGCACAAATCCTTCTTGCTCGTCTGTAGTAAAATATCAAATAAGCAGCTCGCGTTTATCGCGAGCTCATTTTTTTCGACTAAAACAAATCTCGCGCAAACGTTTGCGCAATATTCGTGACAATTGCCACAGTTATTGGTATAAAGCTCACGAAATTTAGAAACCCAATTCAGGAGAACATCATGGAACTGTCAGCATTGACTGCTGTTTCACCAGTAGACGGCCGTTACGGAAGCAAGACAATTGCGTTACGCGAAATTTTCAGTGAATACGGTCTACTAAAGTACCGTACTATCGTTGAAATCCGCTGGCTACAAAAGCTTGCTGCTACTGCTGAAATTGCAGAAGTGCCAGCGTTTAGCGCAGAAGCAAACCAATTCCTAGACGACCTTGCTGCAAACTTCTCTGAAGAAGATGCACGCCGTATCAAAGAGATCGAGCGTACAACTAACCACGACGTAAAAGCGGTTGAGTACTTCCTAAAAGAGAAAGTAGCAGACGTTCCTGAACTGCACGCAGTAAACGAGTTCTTCCACTTCGCATGTACTTCTGAAGACATCAACAACACATCACACGCTCTAATGCTTAAAGAAGCGCGTGAGAACGTGATTCTTCCAGAAATCCGTAACCTAATCGACGCTATCAAAGCACTAGCAGTGGAATACCGCGACATTCCTCTTCTATCTCGTACACACGGTCAGCCTGCTTCTCCATCTACTATGGGTAAAGAAATGGCAAACGTGGCGTACCGTATGGAGCGTCAATTCAAGCAAATCGAAAACGTTGAGATCCTAGCGAAAATCAACGGTGCAGTAGGTAACTACAACGCACACCTTTCTGCTTACCCAGAGCTAGATTGGCACAAGTTCTCTGAAGAGTTCATCACAGAGTCTCTAGGCGTAACTTGGAACCCTTACACAACTCAAATCGAACCGCACGATTACATCGCTGAGCTGTTCGACGCTATCGCTCGTTTCAACACTATCCTGATTGACTTCGACCGTGACGTTTGGGGTTACATTGCACTAGGCCACTTCAAGCAAAAAACTATTGCTGGTGAGATCGGTTCTTCAACAATGCCTCACAAAGTTAACCCAATCGACTTTGAAAACTCAGAAGGTAACCTAGGTCTTGCGAACGCTGTATTCGGCCACCTAGCACAGAAACTGCCTATCTCTCGTTGGCAACGTGACCTAACTGACTCAACGGTTCTACGTAACCTTGGTGTTGGTGTTGGCTACGCTATCATCGCTTACACTTCGACACTTAAAGGCATCAGCAAGCTAGAAGTAAACCGTGAAGCGCTTCTTGCTGAACTAGACAAGAACTGGGAAGTACTAGCTGAGCCAGTACAAACCGTTATGCGTCGTTACGGCATCGAGAAGCCATACGAGAAGCTGAAAGAGCTAACTCGTGGTAAGCGTGTAGACGGCGAAGCAATGCGTAACTTCATCGACGGTCTTGAGCTTCCTGAGCACGAGAAAGCACGTCTGAAAGAGATGACACCAGCGAACTATATCGGTCAAGCAATCGAGCTGACAGATAAGCTGTAATACTCCTGTAACGACCAGATACTTAAAAGGTTGACGCGAAAGCGTCAACCTTTTTTAGTTAGGAGAGTTAGGTCGGGAGAAAATAATTTTAGTTATATGGAATGGATTATTAATTGAAGATCAGCCCCATTTGTTATGGCTGCTTTTGGAAGAACAAGGTTATTGTTCCTACTTCCACACCAAACTTTTTTATTTTCGTTAGATTGAAAACGTGTCTGTCATCCTGACGATAAAGCCAATCATCAAAAGCAACCGTCACTGATGAATCCTCCATTTGTAGCTCAAAGTCATATTGCCACTGTAGCGCATTGCCCTGCTCTTCCCCTGTTGCTACACCTATAATATCGTCTGCCTTACCTTCATAACGACCGTCTTCTAATCTAGTGATAACCCAAACTCGCTGGTCCACCTCTCCGTCATCAAACACGAAGTCTTCCACCAGCGTCAGCGTATCACCCGCTACAGTACCCGCTATATCGACCTCAAAGCGACGCGTTTGCTGTCCGGTATAATCTTGCACCATCCCCCACGCCTTTATGTCGCCTTCGAAATAACCGAATACGTCAAAAGTCGGTGTAGAAGAGCGGTAATTATCAATGTCTGCGGAACATGCCGAAAGAAAAACAGCTGCCACTAAAGTCGCTGCTTTAAAAATTCGTTTAAACACTATCTAACCTGCCCTATCAATTGTTTTCGGAGTTTCGGAAATTCTGTGTTGGGTGATAACCATATAGCCAAAAATGCATCGTTCATTCGTTCGTCTTCAATGATGCCAACGTTCTTTACTTGCACGTCCCCAACCTGCTTATAAAAAAGCTGACCAGATTTTCCATCTGTTAGATAAGTAAGCTCGTCACCTTTTTGAATATCAGGAAACATACGATCGAGCTCGCTGATCCAAGCTTTTCGATATGAGTCCGTAAAACCCAATTTCGCCCACTGCTCATCCGTCACATCAAGCAGCTGTTGCTTACTGATGTCTCTCTTGTAATTAATTTCCAACGCAAGGGGATGTGGCGATACGTCATCGCTTACGATGAACTTTCCATCAGGCGCTTTTAATCTTGAGTGATAAATATCGAAGATGAACCAAGTAAGTTGGGCTTCTCCAACAGTTTTCCATCCCTTCCAATTCGCAATGTTGCTGGCAGCTTCGCTATTTCCAACAGGTTGAGCTTGCAGAGCAAAAGAGCCAGTTACTATTACCAACGCAAGCAGCCTAGTCAGTCTCTGAGTTAAGTCTCTCTTCAAGCTTTTCATTTCCGTACACCTTGAGTATCAAGAGCATCATGACGCACCATTCGACAAACAACATTGCCAGTGTAGCGCCAGTGCTAAATCCAAATTCAACGGCTTGGAGCTTATAGCCAGCAAAGTAGCTCGCTGTTCCTCCGAGTCCGCCTACTATTGATACGTAGGTTTTTGGGAAACGGTACAAAATTGACTTGAGTTGATAGGCATACCAGGCGAACAGAATCCAAAGGCACAAAAGCCAAAGGGGTAACCATTGAGTGGCAAACATGAAAATTGAAAATTGCTGATTTAATGTATCAAGCACGAGACCAATCGTGGCGATAACACCAATACTTTTGAGCGAAGATGCGTCAGTTTTCAAACAATATAGTAGGGTTGCCAAAGTAAGGAATAACGTCACCCATTGCCATTGATAGGTTCCAAGCACCGCTGCAAACCAGCAGAGTTGGAACCATGTCGAAGCAAGAAACACCTTCATAACGAACTACGGGCGTTGAAACGTCATGTGAACGGCACTGATCGTGCGAGCCAAAAAGCCACCTTCACAGTAGCTCAAATAGTAGCGCCACATACGCACAAAGCGGTCGTCGTAGCCAAACGAGCGCACTTCATTCTCTGCTCGATTAAAACGTAAGTGCCATTCGTTCAGCGTCTTGGCGTAGTCCAAACCAATATCGAACAAGTCTCGCGTCACTAAGTCACTGTACTTTGTTGTTGCTTGGGTTAGTGAGGTTACCGACGGTAAAAAACCACCCGGGAAAATGTACTTTTGGATAAAGTCGACGTTGTTACTGTAGTAATCGTAACGCTGATCGGCAATCGTAATCGCTTGAATCGCCATCAAGCCACCAGTCTTCAATAAAGACTCACAGACCTTAATGTACGAAGGCAGGAATTGTTTGCCCACAGCTTCAATCATTTCAATAGAAACGAGCTTGTCATAAGTGCCAGTTAAGTTACGGTAATCTTCTTTGAGTAGTGTGATTTTATCTTCTAAGCCACGCTCTTTGATTTTTTGCTCCGCATACGCGTGTTGCTCTTCAGATATCGTTGTTGTGGTGACCTGACAGCCGTATTGTTCGGCCATGTAAATCGCCATAGCGCCCCACCCTGTGCCAATTTCAACAACATGATCAGTGGGCTTCAGCTCAAGTTGCTGACATAGACGATCCATTTTGTTGATTTGAGCCTGCTCTAGAGAGTCATCCGCATGATTGTAAAGCGCCGAAGAGTACAGCATATTGGTATCAAGGAACGCTTCGTATAGGTTGTTACCCAAGTCGTAATGCGCATGGATATTTTTACGTGAGTTCTCTTCAGAGTTTCTGTTTGACCAATGACTGAACTTGTACAGTATTTTAGTCAACCAACTGCCTTGCTCTTCGAGTTTATCTAGAGCACGCATGTTAAGGGCCATCAGTTTCATTAATGAGGTTAAATCGGGGCTATCCCACCACCCATCCATATAAGCCTCACCAGCAGCAATACTGCCGCCCTGCAAGATCCGTGAATAAAAGCCTGGATGTTTTACCTCTATAGTAGCGACAACAGGTTGACCACTGTACTCCCCATTTGGCGCACTAAAACGCTCGCTTCGCTCTGTCGTTTCCGTCTTAAAACTTTCAATAACTGTTAAGCAGCCGATTTCCATTTTTTGCAGACATTGAAAAATAACTCCGCGAGCCGCTTTTTGCGTTGTCGTCAATTTACGCGGCAATGTCATAGAACTAGTATTTAACATGCAGAATTCTCCTTGTGCTTTTTATTTTTTTTGTCTGTTTTTTCAGTATCGGCTTCTATTTCTTCATGCGTTGAATATTTAGGATGAGAATAAAAAGGTGCGCCTTTCACCCAAAGTTTTAATGCGTGCCAATAAATACCAACCATTACTTTTACCGTTTGTATTGGTGTAACGATCAAACACCTCAATAAGGTTTTGCTTGAAAGTGGCTTGGCTTTCATAACCATGGTGGCATCAAAGTGTTTCTCTCCTTTGTGACATTCAAGATGAATATTCAACTTGTCTGTCAAAGGTTTAATTCTCCAGCGGTAGAGTTGGTCAATCGGGTTGAATGGTGAAACATGGAATGCTTTAACTTGTTCCCAACCAAACTTTTCTTCTTCTTTATCTGCTGACACCACGTAGTAATGTCGTTCATTCCAAGGAGTGTTACTCACCTCTGCGAGGAGATACTTCCATTCTCCTTCCGTGTTATAAACGTAGTAGAAATTAACGGGACTGAAATAAAGCCCTAGATAACGCAAGTGACAGACTGCGATTACCTTGCCGGTACAGCGAACACCTGTCAGTTCTTCAATTTTGCTGTGCACTGCCGACTTGACGCTGCCTTCACCAATGTAATCACTGCGCTTGAAGCGAGCCCAATGCCACCAACGCGAACCAAAACCCCATACTTTTTTCTCTAAAGCATCGAGCTCGTCTACATCGATGGCGGGCATAAATAAAGAGTAGTTCAACTCATGATTCACAGGCGTGAATCGACGGTGACGAACGTTGCCTATAAACAATCGGCTGTTCATTTGGCTATCCATATCACGCTGCGCCTTTTTCGAAAGGAACCACATTTTGTTCGCGGTACTTTTCTTCTAGTTCTTTCACAACATCAAGCGCGCTACGCACGCCATCTTCATGAAAACCGTTGTACCAATAAGCGCCGCAGAACCAGGTACTTTGTTTGCCCTGTATCTCATCTTTGCGCTGCTGCGCTGCAATAGACTCAGTGGTGAATACTGGATGATGATAAGTGAACGAACGCAAGACTTTATTTGAGTTAATTTGCTCAGTACTGTTCAACGTTACACAAAACGTATGTTCTGATTGAATATGCTGAAGAATGTTCATGTTATAAGTGAGCGAAGGGAGGCGTTGCTGTTCCTCTTCACTGCCTTCCAATAGGTAGTTCCATGATGCCCATGCTGCCTTACGTTTTGGTAGTACGGCAGAGTCGGTATGAAGAACAACTTCATTTGCTTGGTATGTCATATCCCCCAAGATTTCCTGCTCAATTGGGCTGATATCCTCTAGCATTCTCATTGCTTGATCACTGTGACAAGCAAAGATAACGTCATCAAACCAATGCGTTTCTCCGCGAACTTGAACGCCAACCCCTTTTTCGTTGCGAACCACTTTTTCGACAGGACTATTAAGACGAATACTCTCGGCAAAGCCTTTGGTCAATGGTGGAATGTATGATCGTGAACCACCTTTAATCACATACCATTGTGGCCGGTTAGTCACATCTAGCAGACCGTGGTTGAGGAAGAAACGTAAGAAGAACATAAGAGGGAATGCGCGCATGTCAGCTAAAGTCGACGACCAAATCGCAGCACCCATCGGTAATATGTAGTTATCGGTAAAGAAAGCACTGAATTTGTGTTCATCAAGGAACTCACCTAACGTCTGAGAGTGCGAGGATTGCTCGCTAGCGAAGCGCTTGGCAAGTTTATTGAAACGAAGTATCTCGAAGATAAATCGATAAAATTTAGGGTTTGCCCAGTTGCGTTTTTGAGCGAACAATGTCGACACTGTGTGGCCGTTGTACTCTAGTCCGTTCCCATCGTTTCTGACACTGAAGCTCATTTGAGTCGGCAGACCTTCAACGCCAATCTCGCTCATCATTTTAATGAAATTAGGGTACGTACGGTCGTTATAGACGATGAACCCAGTATCTATCGCGTATTCTTTACCATCAAGGCTCACATCAACGGTTGCAGTATGGCCACCGATGTAATCGTTCGCTTCAAACAGCGTTACATCATGTTCTTTATGCAAGTAATAACCACAAGTAAGGCCAGAGATTCCCGTTCCCACAATCGCTATCTTCTTTCTTCCTGCTGTTTTCATTCTTATTCCTTCTTATGCTACGAGTTTAGCAGTTAGGCGAGCTTGCCAACTGTATGGAAGTAACGAGATAAAACGTAAAATACTGGTAAATCTCGCTGGGAAATAGATATAGGTCTTGTTGGCGGCTAACTGCTTCCTGATAGAGTCCGACGCTTGCTGAGTAGAAATGATCATTGGCATTTCGAAGTCGTTTTTGTCAGTCAACGGCGTTTCAACAAAACCAGGAAACACCGTTACCACATTGATCCCTTTCTTTTTCAAGTCGACGGCGAGCGTGCGTGCAAAATAACTGACTGCCGCTTTGGATGCGCCGTAAGCTTCAGCACGAGGCAGTGCCACTTCTGATGCGATAGAGCCAACAATAACAATGCGGTGCCCTCTCTCTAAATGCACTTGGCAGCCTTCAACGCAGTTGGCAACACCGACAACATTTACGTTCATCACACGCGCCATGAGTTTCGCGTCGACCACTCCCTCATCCATGTACTCACAATCGCCTGCGTTAAAAACCCATGTGTTTGGCGTAAAGGGCAAATTAGAGAGCGCCTGCTGAGTTTCCTCATAATTTGTCACATCAAACTGCAATGTATGAATTTTGGAGGAAACTGCCTCCAGTTCTGCAAGAACATCTTGATTCCGACCACAAGCAATCACATTCCATTCTGAGTTCGCGTAATCTAGGGCAAGCTGCCTTCCTATTCCGGAGGTGGCGCCTGTGATTAAGATGGTGTTGTTCATTGTCCTAACCTCT
This sequence comes from Vibrio sp. 1731, assembly GCF_033339955.1. Lineage (NCBI taxonomy): Bacteria > Pseudomonadati > Pseudomonadota > Gammaproteobacteria > Vibrionales > Vibrionaceae > Vibrio > Vibrio sp. 1731. Next base: position 549,484 of record NZ_JAWOVO010000001.1, read on the forward strand.
GCTTGATGGTTTTAACGACTGAACCAAGTAACGGTAAATGCTCATAGAGCATCTCTCCGAGATCAAAATAGTCTCGGTGATAAATGACCTGACCTTCGCTAAATTTGAGGTGCGAAACACCATTGACGAGAATAGGCGCACCCTTCTGAAGTTTGGGATGCTGAAGGTCCATTGTCCAAGTTAGGAAGCCTGTATCTCCGACTTGTTGATGCTCATGGATTACAAAATCACAACTGATGACGTTGGCATATAATGAGGTGAAATAATCCGAAAGTGCTGGCCATCCTTCTAAACGATGCGCTGCGTCCTCAAATACTACATCTTGGTGATATATATCCTTAAGCAGATGTAAGTTCGCTTTGTTGAGCTTTTGATAGATATTGCCAACAGACTGTATGTCCATTTTTTACTCCTACACGCCCATTAAGTTGTACAAAATTATTATATGTACAAGATAGTTCATTCCACCAAAGTTGTACAAAAATAATTTTGTATAACTTTATTTCTGTAAGTAGTACGTGATGAAGTTCGCACGCGATCAATCGGCGAAAAAAAAGGCTTGGTCAAAACCAAGCCTTTTCAGCAGATTAACAATTATTTAAGTAGGAACAATTAGTATTGCTGGCCTCGCAACGCTGCAATACGTTTATCTAGCGGAGGGTGGCTCATTAGTAGCTCAGTCAGCGACTGCTTGCCATTGATACCAAACGCCATCATGGTGCCATCCAGTTGAGATTCATGACTCACCTTCAAACGCTCTAGAGCCGCAATCATTTTTTCTTTGCCAACGAGGCGCGCAGCACCTGCGTCCGCGTGGAATTCGCGATGACGGCTGTACCACATAGTCAAGAAGCTAGCTAGGAAACCAAATACCAGTTCAAGCACCATGGATACGCCAAAGTAAACCATCATATTTGTACCTTGGCCTTCTTCATCATCGTTCGATGCCACGATATTGGCAATAAAGCGTGATAGGAAGATAACAAACGTGTTCACGACACCTTGCATCAACGTCATCGTGACCATATCACCATTTGCAATATGGCTCACTTCGTGTGCAAGTACTGCCTCTGCCTCATCACGAGTCATATTGTGTAAAAGACCAGTAGAAACGGCGACAAGAGAGTCATCTCGTTTTGCACCTGTCGCAAATGCATTGATATCTGGTGAATCATAAATAGCCACCGTTGGCATACCAATACCCACTTGTTGAGCTTGACGACCCACAGTTTCGACTAACCAATGCTCCGTTTCGTTGCGCGGGCTTTCAATGACCATACCACCAACCGAGCGTAGCGCCATACCCTTTGACATCATCAACGAAATAAATGCGCCACCAAAACCAAATACAGCAGCCATTACAAGTAAACCTGACAGACTGCCTGGTTGCATTCCAGTTACAGCGTAAACAATATTCAGAACAACACTAAGCACTAGCACGACAGCTAGGTTAGTTGCTAGGAATAACATAATTCGCTTCATTACTTTTCTCCGAGGAAGCTTATCGTTTTTTTAAAACGGATTGTTATAAGGAACAAATGGTAATCGCTATAAAAGCCAATTCCGTTGATTTTCATGTTCCGTGCGTTATAGATATAGTCTATCCGCGATAAAAACAAGGTTAAGCAATAAATTGCAACATTTGTTTTCGGGACTGAAATATTTAATTCAAGCGATTTCAAAACATGCTTTGGTAGGAGCCGGAACCTCCGTTCATATACATTTATCAAAATGATAAAATAAGCTCTGAGCTACCCATCATCTATTGATAGATGATCTTGGTGTTAAATCTATCACCTCTTAGCAACTTAGCTAGAAATTTTTTAATAGACCAAAAACAGTACGTTAGCTCTGCTATAGACTTTGGTCTTATTGTGCGGCTACATGGACATGCTAAATTCGAATGAGATGAACAAAACAGAGCCACTCTAAGTACATTGCAAAAAGTGCATTGGGTGAGCTCAAAAACTCCATGTATTGAGGGAAAAACCATGGTAGAAACTAACGACTATCAAATGGCTATTGATTTACTGCGTTGTCACCTAGGCATCTCAGAGGACGAGGCAAAGCAACAACTTGGTATTTCAACCGATCATCATATGTCTCAGCGTGTTGCAGAAACACAACAAGCATTGATGGGGCTCAGCCAAGATAAGTAATCTGACTTTTTAGCCTACACCAACAAGAAAGGGCTGCATTGCGCAGCCCTTTGGTTTTTTAGTCTTTTATCCTAAACACCATTAGTCAGTGTTTAGCAACGGCTCTACATTAATGTACTTGCCTAGCTCTTTGCGTTTAGCACTTGGAATATATGGAATTTCCCCAAGCTTAGGTGCATCGATACGTGCTTCTAGCATCTCGATAATGTCAGCGTAGTGCTCTGTGCCAGGGTTGACGCGGTTTGCCACCCAGCCAACAAGATTCAAACCATCCGCTTTAATACTCTCCGCTGTGAGTAAAGCGTGGCTCAAACAGCCTAATTTAATGCCAACCACCAGTACAACAGGTAACTGCTCTTCTTTTACCCATGTAGATAAACAGTCCGTATCGGATACTGGCACACGCCAGCCTCCAGCACCTTCAACGAGAACAACATCGGCTTGCTGCTTATGTTGAGCCAGTTTTTGACTCAGAACATCGTAACTTATTTCGACATGTTCATGCTTCGCTGCAATGTGGGGAGAAGCAGGCAACTCTAAAGCGTATGGGTTCACATCATCATAGGCCACATCGAGTGTTGCGGCGTCTTGTAAGTGTAAAGCATCAGAGTTACGCCATCCCGCTTCAGTCTTGTCACTCCCTGCTGCCACTGGCTTATAACCAATAGTATTTAGTCCTTTTGCTGCAATCGCTTGCAAAATGGCTTTAGACGCTACCGTCTTTCCAACATCAGTATCCGTACCAGCAATAAAAAAAGCATCAATCATAGATGTATTACTCCAAAACAAACCTGATAACTTGCAGGTAGAAGACCTTGATCGTTTTTAAACGCTTGGTACGCATGCTCAACTTGCAACAAAGTCTCGCGACTAGTTAAACCGTGTGAGCGCCCGCTTACGTGATTTGCACCTATACCTTTGAGGTCACGCATAACTGAAAATGCAGAGTCGTACCAAACTGTGATGGTGGTCAAGTCTAGTTGATGGCTGTCACATCGAGATTGCGCTAACGCAATTTTTACCTGATTGAGCGTTAGAAAGTTATTGACGTGTTGATATGCATCAATTTTTTCCCATGATGCACGCAGCTCATACAGTGATCCATCAACCAGTGTAGAGAACCACGCTTTCCCACCATTTTTTAGCACGCGGCGCACTTCTTTTAGTGGGTAACTTAAATCTGTACACCATTGCAGCGCTAAACTTGAAAACACGTAATCGAAGCTATCATCGTCAAATGGTAAGTTTTCAGCATCAGCAACTTGGTAGTGCATTCGTACTGCACCACAACGCTGCTCTGCTTTATCTAACATGGCTTGAGAGATATCGCCGCAGACTACTTCCGCACCGCGTTGTTGAAGTAGTTGGGAGAAATAACCCGTGCCACAACCTAAATCCAATACACGTTTTCCCGTCAAGTTTTCAGGAAGTTTATCAAGCAGCTGATGCCCGACATCACGTTGAAAAGCCGCATGTTTATCGTATGTTTCTGCTGCTTTACCAAACGAAGAGGCAATCGCGTCTTTATCTTGATGGAAACTCTCTAACGCGAGCGTTTGCGCTAATGCGGTAGTTGCATTATCCATTACAGCGCTCCTAATGCTTGCTTCAATGCCATTGAAAGCGTTTTAACTTGTTCGTTGGTGTGATTGGCAGTGAGTGTGATTCGAAGGCGAGACGTCCCTTTAGGCACCGTCGGTGGTCGAATAGCGGTAACCCAAATGCCGTTTTGGCGACAAGCGCTCGCAACCTGCAAAGCCAGTTCAGATTCACCAATCACAAACGGCTTAATCGAAGTCTGAGTCTCAACAAAGCCCTCCAGATCGCTGAGGCAGTCTCGATACACTTCACTAAGCTCTGAAAGCTTTTCACGTCGCCAAGACTGCTCTTGAACGATAGAAACCGCATGCGTTAGCGCATAGGCTTGTGCCGGAGGCATCGCTGTGGAATACACATGGTGACGAGCAAACTGAGTTAAAAAGTCCCCCGTTGCGTGGTCACATAAAATAGCCGCGCCAGACATACCAAACGCTTTGCCGAAAGTAACGATCAGTATCTCGGGTTTAACCGTTGCCAACTCACAAGAACCACCACCGGATTGACCAAGAACGCCAATACCATGAGCGTCATCGACAGCAAACCATGCATTGTGGCTATCAACGACAGCAGCGATATCGCTAAGCGGCGCACAGTCGCCGTCCATGCTGAATACCCCTTCAGTCACAACTAGATGGTTGTCTTCGCTATTAATCAGCGACTTTAGGTGCTCGATGTCATTGTGTTTGAAGCGCTTCATCTTAGCTGGTGACAACGCCCCCGCTTCCATCAGTGAGGCATGGTTCAAACGGTCTTGGATCAATACGTCTGATTTTTCCAACAAGGTGAACAACAAGGCTTGATTAGCACTGAATCCAGAACCAAACAGAATTGCTCTGTCGTAACCCAACCATTCGGTCAGTGCGGCTTCTAAATTGCTGTGCGCGGCACTAAAGCCAGTCACCATCGGTGATGCTCCACTGCCACTACCATATACGCTTAAACCTTGCTGCCAAGCCCGAACAAGCGCTTGGTCATTAGCCAATCCCAAATAATCATTACTTGAGAAATTAATGTAGCGTCTACCTTCGTGTTCCAAAACGGACTGGTTACCGGCAAACACCACATTCATAGAACGATTCAACCCTTGCGTTTTACGCTCAGCAAGGGCGGACTCGATACGAGATTTAAACGCTGGCATCGTAGAAAAGGTCGTCTTTTGTCGGACGGGCAGCAACGCGCTCTACGACGCGATCGAGTAACTCGTTTTCTTCGATTTCATCAGGCTTTTGAGACACCTCTTGGCTGTTAATACCGAGCTTGTTGAACAGCATCATGTCTTTGTCTTCTGAAGGGTTTGGCGTGGTCAGAAGTTTGCAGCCATAGAAGACGGAGTTTGCACCCGCCATAAAGCACAGCGCTTGCATTTGTTCGTTCATGTTTTCACGACCAGCGGATAAACGAACGGCTGATTGAGGCATCATGATTCGTGCAATCGCAATCAGGCGAATGAAATCGAATGGCTCAACATCATCCACTTCTTCCAGTGGTGTGCCCTTCACCTTCACGAGCATGTTGATTGGAACGCTTTCAGGGTGTACCGGTAAGTTCGCCAATTCAACCAATAAACCAGCTCGGTCGTTAGCACTTTCACCCATGCCGATGATGCCACCAGAACAGATCTTCATGCCAGCATCACGCACGTGAGACAAAGTATCTAAACGGTCTTGGTAAGTACGTGTGGTAATGATGTTGCCGTAAAACTCAGGAGAGGTATCTAGGTTGTGGTTGTAGTAATCCAGACCTGCGGTTGCCAATTGCTTTGCTTGATCTGGCGTCAGCATGCCTAATGTCATACACGTTTCTAAACCCATGCCCTTCACGCCTTTGATCATGTCGGTCAAATGCGGCATATCACGCTCTTTCGGGTTTTTCCATGCGGCGCCCATACAGAATCGAGTAGAACCAGCATTTTTGGCTTTTTGCGCAGCATCGAGTACGCGTTCTACTTCCATCAGGCGCTCTTTTTCGATGTCTGTGGTGTAACGAGCACTCTGAGGACAGTATTTACAATCTTCTGGACAAGCACCTGTCTTAATCGACAGAAGCGTGCTTACTTGAACATGGTTGGTTTGTTGATATTGACGATGTACAAGCTGCGCTTCGAATAGGAGATCCATGAATGGTTTTTCCATGAGATCGCGCACTTCAGCATGCGTCCAGTTATGACGAACTTCCACGTGTATTCCTTTAGTCACTTTTGTTGTTGTGTTGACAGTCTACTGAGTCTCGATAAACTGTCAACACAACACAAAAAACAAAGTTTACATCTGTTTATTTTTTAATCTTAATTGTTATTGGAATCGCACATGGATCTCGCCTTCGACCGCCAGCATATCTGGCATCCTTATACTTCGACATTGACACCTCTGACCTGCTACCCAGTGGCATCGGCAAATGGTGTTCACATTAAATTGGAAGACGGTACTGAGCTGGTCGACGGCATGTCTTCTTGGTGGTCGACGATCCACGGCTACAACCACCCGCATTTAAATCAAGCCGCTCACCAGCAAATCGATCAGGTCTCTCACGTGATGTTTGGCGGGATTACCCACCAGCCAGCAATCAGTTTGTGTAAGAAGTTGCTATCCCTAACCCCAAGTAATCTTGAACATGTATTCCTTGCCGATTCAGGCTCCGTTGCCGTAGAAGTCAGCTTAAAAATGGCACTGCAATATTGGCATGCAAAAGGCGAACGCCGATCAAAGTTTCTTACTTTGCGACACGGTTATCACGGCGATACGTTTGCGGCGATGTCGGTTACCGATCCTGACAACTCCATGCACTCTCTCTACAAAGGCTTTTTGCCTGAGCATATCTTTGCGGAGTCACCAACTTGTGGTTATTGGGATGAATGGAAGCCAGAAGACCTCACCGACTTCGAGCACAAGATTGAGACTCACCATAAAGAACTTGCTGCGGTGATCCTAGAGCCTATCGTTCAAGGCGCTGGCGGCATGCGAATCTACCATCCAGAATTTCTCAAAGGCGTGCGTAGGCTTTGCGACAAATACGGCTTGTTATTGATTGCAGATGAGATCGCTACCGGATTTGGTCGTACCGGTAAGTTGTTTGCCTGCGAACATGCAGACATTCAACCAGACATTCTGTGTGTCGGGAAAGCACTCACTGGCGGCTACATGACCCTCTCTGCGACCCTGGCGAGCAAACACGTAGCAGACACCGTTTGTGGTGGTGATGCAGGCTGTTTTATGCACGGTCCAACCTTTATGGGGAATCCACTCGCCTGTGCTGTTGCCACCGCAAGTTTGGAATTGATTGAGCGAGGTAATTGGCAGCAACAAACCCAACAAATTGAAACGCTGTTTTCTGAGTTACTACCAAAACTTGAAGAATACGAGTTGGTGAAGAACACCCGTTGGCTAGGTGCCATTGGCGTAGTGGAGACGCATCGCCCTGTGAATATGGAAACCATCCAAGCCTTGTTTGTTGAACACGGAGTTTGGATTCGTCCATTTGGCAAACTGATTTATATGATGCCGCCGTTCATCAGCAAGCCGGAAGATATTGAGAAGCTAGTTAACGCGATTGATGCTGCGTTGCAACGTAAAGACTGCTTCGCTTCATAGTCCAATTCAATACGAAAACGGTTTGAGTATGAGACTCAAACCGTCTCATTATTTATTAGAACAGTAAAGTTATCGGAGTTGACTGTCTTTACTCGCTCGTCGATTGAACAATGCTTGGCGTTGAGACACCAATTCGATTGTTGACTGACATTCGATACACAAACGAACGCCTTTCATAGCAAAACGACGTGCTTCTGGGATCTCATCACCACACTCATCGCAATAATGGGCGCTTTCACCCCTTGTGATACTGCCACGAACACGGGAAATCTCGTCGTCTATTGTGTTTTGAATTTGTTGGCTGACGCTATCGTCATTTGCCCACCCTACGGCCATAAGCCCTCCTCGTTACTTGAATGAGAAAATCTACTTACCGTGGTAAGGTGGATGATTATATCGATTACAAATAACAAGATAATTAGGATAAATTCGAAAACACTATTACGTTTTAGTAATAATTACTCTGTAATCGATTATTCGGCACTCTCATGGAAAAGCAATGCAAGGTTACTCATACTCCCTTCCTCACATTCAAAGTACTGCGTTTGCTCAGGCTCTCTCAAAGTAACACTGAGTATTTTCTCTACCTCACCAAACTCCTCGCTAAAGTACTCACTGACTAATATGACGCGCTCACCAATACTAAATTCCAGTGACTTCTCATCTACCAACGCTCGATGATACTGGTCTAATTTAAAGTCCTTTACAGCTATGGTTCTTTCAATACTGCTCCCCCCTAAGTTAAGCTCCGACAGTAGAACCTGACTGTTTATATTTTCTATTGATATTTCTAGACGGTTAGGATGTGAAGCATCACACTTAAATAGCGCAGTATTAGTGTGGCTGGAAGCACAAGCAGATGAACTAAAAATAAGTCCAAGCAAAGAAATGTTACGCAGCATTTTTAATCGAAGCATATTTTTTGTAAGCCTTTTCTAATTTGACGTCGTATTGATTTTTCTGATACTCAGAACCATTGTAACCACGAGCAAAGGCAGCCCAATTTTTATCTCTTATATGTTCACCTAAGCCAGACTTTTGGATAAACGTAACAAAAGCCTCAAGTTGTTTCTTCTCTGACTCGAATACAGCTTTAACAAAGGATTCAGCGGTAACATGACCAGCTAACTTGAAATTAAAGCCCATAATTTGGAAACGTCCCCAAGATGCGGAGCGGATTGCTGCATTTGAATTCAGTTCAATCGCTTTATTTAAACGTACGTATTCTGAGATACCACCAACATACAGACTTCGATTCCAATGCCGACTTGAAATACTTGGATGACTGTTATCGTAGGCTCTTGAAGTGAGTCTCGAAAATATATGAGCCTCAAACAAAATCTTTGGCTTACCATTGCTAAAGTAGGCTTCTCCTCGGCTCTCAACTTCCGCTACAGCTTTAATAGCAGCGACTTCGCATTCAAGGGTTTCAGCTACTTTGCGATAATCCAAGTCCGTCAACGCATCTCTTGAGCCAACCAAAGGTAACGTATATGCCACCGCAGTCTCAGGTGTTCGTTTTAAATAATCATTCAGCTTACGATGGCTTCTTCCATTCACATCTATCCTTCCATCTGGACGAACCATCCCAACAAGGCTTTTCTGAAAAGCTTTAATTGCGGCGACAGTCTTGGAGTTTTCCGGTCTAGAGCCTAGTTTCCCATCCACTTTAAGTTCCTTTACTCCCTTTAAAGAACCAAGCAATTGGTTAATAGACCTTTGTACCGTACGAATATCAGCATCCACATTTTTACCACCCAAGCCAACAGAGCCGCTTATTCTCATTGAAGCCATGAAAGTACCTCCTCTTTATCTTTTGGAGGAGCTTGTCACGCTCAATGAAGCTTAGAAAAATATCATTAGGGGCTGGTTTTAATAATTTAGGCTAACTATGCAATACCTCACCCTACATTTACATAACAACGTATTTTCACTCGACGCAGATAACAAAAAACCCAGCACTAAGGCTGGGTTTTGGTGTTCTAGTGGTTAATGAATTAACCGATGTGCGTTGCGCCCGCCATGTACTTCTGAAGTACTGTAGGGATTGCAATGCGGCCGTCTGCTTCTTGGTTGTTTTCTAGGATAGCAACCATTGTACGACCTACAGCAAGACCAGAACCGTTTAGCGTGTGTACAAGCTCAGGTTTCTTCTCGCCTTTACGACGGAAACGTGCTTGCATACGACGAGCTTGGAAATCCCACATGTTAGAACATGAAGAAATTTCACGGTAAGTTTCTTGAGCAGGAACCCAAACTTCTAGGTCGTAAGTCTTACGAGCGCCGAAGCCCATGTCACCTGTACATAGAACCACTTTACGGTAAGGAAGCTCTAGAAGTTGTAGAACTTTCTCAGCGTGACCTGTTAGCTCTTCTAGTGCGTTCATTGAATCTTCTGGCTTAGTGATTTGTACTAGCTCAACTTTGTCGAACTGGTGCATACGAATCAAACCACGAGTATCACGACCGTAAGAACCTGCTTCTGAACGGAAACATGGCGTGTGAGCTGTCATCTTAATTGGTAGATCCGCTTCGTCAGAAATCGTGTCACGAACTAGGTTCGTTACAGGTACTTCTGCAGTAGGGATTAGAGACAGTTTACGTGGCTCTTCGTCGTTTACTTTTTCTACTAGCGGCTCAGTGTGGAAAAGATCTTTACCAAACTTAGGAAGCTGACCAGTACCGAATAGGCTGTCAGAGTTTACTAGGTAAGGTACGTACATTTCTGTGTAGCCGTGCTCTTCAGTGTGAAGATCCAGCATGAACTGAGCGATTGCACGGTGTAGACGAGCAAATTGGCCTTTCATCACGATGAAACGTGCGCCAGTGATCTTAACTGCACTTGCGAAGTCTAGACCGTCGCCCATTTCGCCTAGGTCAACGTGATCTTTCAGTTCGAAGTCGTAAGACTTTGGCTCACCCCAACGAGAGATTTCAACGTTGTCGTTTTCATCTTTGCCATCTGGCACTTCATCTGCTGGGATGTTTGGTACAGAAAGCGTGAATTCGTCTAGTTGAGCCATTACTTGCTCAAGTTCAACTTTCTTCGCATCAAGATCGCTACCTAGCGTACCGATTTGTTTCTTGATCTCTTCTGCGCCTTCTTTGTCGCCAGCCGCCATTTTTTGGCCGATTTGCTTGGAGATGGAGTTACGCGTGGATTGTAAATTTTCTACTTCTACTTGAATGGACTTACGTTGTTCTTCAAGTTTACGAATAGTATCTACGTCTAGCTTAAAGCCACGACGCGCCAGTTTAGCAGCTGTTTCATCCAGCTCTGTACGAAGTAATTTAGAATCCAGCATTGTTAATCCTATGCTTTTTGTTGTGAAATCACGCGCACTTTCCAAGCGTACGCGTTAAAAAAATTTACTGAACAAATGTATCCAAAAACGCCTACTTTTCATAGCGCTTTTGTGGGCTATTTGCGTCTAAAGTAGCCAAGTAATCTAACTTTTCGCCGATTTTGGTCTCCAGACCACGATTTGTCGGCTGATAGTACCTACGATCGCCCATTTCAGGCGGCAAATATTGCTCACCGGCTGCGTAAGCACCAGGCTCATCGTGAGCATAACGATACTCAGCCCCATAACCCATGTCTTTCATCAAACTGGTTGGCGCATTTCGAAGGTGATGCGGCACTTCATATTCAGGTAAGTTATGAGCGTCCGTTAGCGCTTGTTTCCAAGCAACGTAAACGGCATTGCTCTTTGGAGCGCACGCGAGATAAACAATAGCTTGAGCAATCGCACGTTCACCTTCTGCTGGACCAACGCGTGTAAAACAGTCCCACGCGGAGAGTGCCACTTGCATGGCTCTAGGGTCCGCATTGCCGACATCTTCCGATGCTATCGCAAGTAATCGACGGGCAATATAAAGAGGATCACATCCCGCTGCAATCATACGTGCAGCCCAGTAAAGCGCCGCATCTGGGTTAGAACCACGAATGGATTTGTGGACCGCAGAGATTAAGTCGTACCAGATATCACCTTTGTTATCGAAGCGAGAGACTTTCTCCCCTGCCACTTCAGCCAGCAACTTAAGCGTGATCTCTTTTTCACCTTGCGCATTGTCTTCTGCCATGTCGTAGAGCAGCTCAAGATAATTGAGAGACATGCGAGCATCACCGTTTACCAGTTCTGCTAGGCGGTCTAATACGTTATCAGCGAAGTGTGCAGGTGTATTGCCCAAGCCACGTTCTTTATCGCTGATCGCTTGGTTCAGCGCCAGTGAGATTTCATCTTTATCAAGGGACGTCAGCTTGTAGACACGTGCACGTGACAGCAATGCGTTGTTTAACTCAAACGATGGGTTTTCTGTCGTCGCACCAATAAAGGTAACCGTGCCATCTTCAATATGCGGCAAAAACGCGTCTTGTTGAGATTTGTTGAAGCGATGCACCTCATCCACAAATAAGATGGTGCGGCGACCCGCCATTTTGTTCTCACGTGCTTTCTCAATTGCTGCACGAATTTCCTTCACACCAGACGTCACGGCAGACACGCGCTCTACTTCAGCATTGGCATAGTTTGCAGCCACTTCCGCTAATGTCGTTTTGCCTGTGCCCGGTGGTCCCCAAAGGATCATCGAGTGAATGTGACCCGCCTCTAGCGCACGGCGCAGTGGCTTACCGGGACCTAAAATGTGTTGCTGTCCGATGTATTGATCGATCGTTTCCGGTCTCATACGAGCAGCAAGGGGACGAAAATCTTCGTCCCCCGAGAAATCTAATGTGTAATTGCTCACTACCAATTAATTCCTTTGGTCATCCACTTCCACACCTTTTGGAATTGTGAACGTGAATCTGTCTGCTTTTGGTTTACCCAGCTTCACGTTGTTAAAGGTGAACAAACCTTTTTGACCGTCTTGCTCAACCACGTTGAAGCCTTTCACCACACCTTTGGCATCAATATTAATCTGGAATTGACCTTGTGTGGAGTCTACTGCGGTAGGAATGAGAGTGAACTGGTCACCTTTTTGAGATATTTTGTAGTTATTCCAATCACTTGCTCGGTTACGCGTTAGCAAAACAAATGGCGTTTGCTCTGTTGCTTGCTCTTGCCAGTAGATGCTCACTTGCTCGATGAATGGGCTGTAGTACCACAATGTCTTACCGTCAGAGACCAATAGGTTCTCATCGGGGAATGTTGTACTCCAACGGAACAGGCTTGGGCGAGCGATTTCAACCGTACCTTCTCCTTCCATCACCGTTTCGCCTTCAGGGCTGATAACCTGCTGAGAGAAATCCGCACTGAAGCCATCATTCATAGAAAGGCGTTTGTTTAATTCATCTTTAGGAGATGCTGCGTGTGCGGTAGAAAAGAGGGAAAAGCTTAAAACAAGCGCAGAGAAAAGTTTCGCTGAAAATAGTTTTTTCATTCAGATACCTATTATTAGAACCACTCACCTCAGTTGGACTGAGGTGAGTAACACAAGTTCATTAATCTTTTGGTGGCGCAGGTGCCAGTACTTCACGGTTACCGTTATGGCCCGGAGCACTTACGATGCCCTGTGCTTCAAGCTGCTCTACAATACGGGCGGCACGGTTGTAACCTATCTTAAATCGGCGCTGAACACCGGAAACCGAACCTCGACGTGATTGAACCACGTGCTCAACAACTTGATCGAAGAGCGGGTCTACATCTTCATCCGCTTCCATTTGCTCACCTGGCAATAGACTTTCTGGAGTTTGATCTCCACTGATGATCTCTTCAATGTAGTTCGGTTTACCACGCGCTTTCCAGTTGTTTACAACAGCATGAACATCATCATCTGATGCAAATGCACCGTGAACACGAGTTGTATGACTTGATCCCGGCGGTAGATACAACATATCACCCATACCAAGTAGTGATTCTGCGCCGCCTTGATCTAGGATTGTACGAGAGTCCGTTTTAGTCGATACCGTAAACGCAACACGAGTTGGAATGTTCGCTTTAATTAGACCGGTAATAACATCAACCGATGGACGCTGAGTCGCAAGAATTAAGTGAATACCTGCCGCGCGCGCTTTTTGCGCCAAGCGAGCAATCAGTTCTTCGACTTTCTTACCTACCACCATCATCAGGTCAGCAAATTCGTCAACAACAACGACGATGTAAGGCAGCTTTTCTAGCAATGGCGGTTCAGTATCCATGCTGTCGCCTTCCTGCCAGAACGGGTCATGGATTGGGTGGCCCGCTTCTGCTGCCATCTTCAATTTTTCGTTGAAGCCCTTCACATTACGTACACCTAATGCCGACATCAATTTGTAACGACGTTCCATCTCGCCCACACACCAACGTAGAGCATTTGATGCGTCTTTCATATCAGTCACAACTTCAGAAAGAAGATGAGGGATACCTTCATAAATAGAAAGCTCTAGCATTTTCGGGTCAATCATGATGAAGCGTACATCTTCTGGACCTGCTTTATACAGCATGCTCAAAATCATCACGTTCACACCCACCGACTTACCAGAACCTGTTGTACCTGCTACTAACACGTGAGGCATCTTCGCAAGATCGGCCACCACAGCTTCGCCCGCAATGTCTTGACCTAACACAACCGTTGTTGGTGACGTTGCTTGCTCAAACTGAGGGCTACTGATGACATCAGATAAATAGACCGTCTGACGACTCATGTTTGGCAGTTCCAAACCGATGTAAGGCTTGCCAGGGATTACTTCCACGACACGTACCGCCATCGCAGACAATGCACGCGCTAAGTCAGTTGAAAGACCAGAAATACGACTTACTTTCACCCCCGGCGCCAAATCAAGCTCAAAACGAGTGATCACTGGACCAGGATAAATACCAACCACATCGGCTTTGATTTTGTAGTCAGCGAGTTTGCTCTCTACCAATCGAGCGACCTGCTCTAACGCATCACGGTCGATAAAGTTTTCACGTTTTTCTGGATGATAAAGCAACTCGAGCGTTGGGAGTGGCTCTTCCGGAACTGGCAAGTTTTCTTCTTTCTGTACCAAAAATGGGTTCTGTGTTGCAGCGACTTTGGCTTGCGCATTGGAAACCATATCTTGGAATGCGGTAACGTCTTGGTCGTTGTCTTGGACCTCTTCTACCTCCACTTTTTGAGGTGCAGGTTCAAATGTTGTTGAAGGTGTTGCAACTTGCTGATGAGGCGTTGTTGGCTGTGCTTGCTGTGCAGGCTGAGACTCCACTTCGTCTTCATCATCTAACACATCAAAGTCAGAGATCGTAGGCTCAATATGTTGGCTCGACTCTGTTTGCGCCGTGATGCTATCTAATACAGCAGAATCAATTGCAGGCTCTTCATGTACAGGATGCTCAATACTTGGCTGCTGTACTTGCTCTGCTTCAAATTGTTCGTACTCCGCATAATCTGGTTCAACACTGATCGGTTCTTCTGTAGCTGTATGTTGCTCGACATAGGAAGAATAAGTGTCTGCAAATGATGGGGCTGCCTGTTCTTCAGTTCCCCAGTCATCTGCTTGTTGCGCCGCTGCTTCAAGCTCTTCTATCGTAACATTCAGTTGCTTGGTGCGTTCCAAGAGCGGATCAACGTTATCAGTGTTAACCGTATGGATAGGTTGTATTTGAGGCTCAGGTTCAGAATAAACTGGCGCAGCATTAACCGTAGCCTTGCGTTGTGGTGGAGTCGGTTCTACCATCGCCTGTTCCGCAGGCTTATCAGGTTTAGCTTGCGGCATATAAATAGGGTACTCATGCGCTGGCGCCGACTCTTTCGGTTCATCGACATCGTACGCCGTTAAATGAGGAAGCGGCTCATCATCAATTTCATAGTCTACATTATGTTTAGGCGTAGAGACTTTATCTTCTACAAACTCATCAAGCTGAGGTTCTAAAACTTCCTGCTCTGAACCTCTTGCCTTATTTGCAAGCGCGGCAATTAGTGCTAATGCACGATCACCAAGCCATTCCACGATGTTAAGCCATGAGATGCCAGTGAAGAGCGTAAAGCCCGCTCCCCACAAGAACAGCAGTACCAATGTGGTACCGAGTACATTTAATGTAGGTAAAGCGAGGCTAGACAACACATCCCCGACCACACCTCCGGATGAAAAATACCAAATGTCATCAAAATTAATATCGGCAAGACCGCAACTGGTCATAATAAGGACGACAAGACCGAGCAGCCTTGTACCCCATAGCATGAAATCAATGGGCTCATCTTCTCCTCGTTTACGGCAAATCACCCATGCAGCCGCCGCTAGCAAGAAAGGGATTGGGTAAGCGAGAGAGCCAAATGTGAAGAATAGAGTATCGGCTAGCCAAGCGCCGAAAAGGCCACCAGCATTATCGATATCCCCTCCCCATGCGGTTTGGGACCAAGAAGGATCGGCCGGACTGAAGGTAAATAGTGCAACCGCAAGCAATACCGAGCTAAGAACGCCAACGATAAAGCAGCACTCTTTTAAGCGTTGGAAGCCATTTAAGCGTGAAGACTGGGGCTCTTCACTGGTTTTGATAATGGTTTCGACTTTCTTTGCGTTCTCTTTGAACATAAATCAACTTGAATATGGAAATGAAATAGGAAATTGCAAAACATTCCGAGCGGCATCAAGCCGCTCGGTAAATTGATTTAACCATATCAAGGAGAAAAACCCAATTACTCTCTGGCGAAAGCGGAAGCATATACCGCTTTCTTTGCAAGAAATTAACGAGTTTTGATCACAAGCTGGTTAGATTGTTTCACTTCTTCCATAACAACGTATGTGCGAGTGTCATTTACGCCAGGTAGACGTAGTAACGTATCGCCCAATAGTCGGCGGTAAGCACCCATATCTGATACACGGGTTTTAAGAAGATAGTCAAAGTCACCTGAAACAAGATGACACTCTTGTATGTCGTCTAGCTTTTGAACAGCTGAGTTAAACTGCTCAAACACATCCGGCGCACCACGGTTTAGCGTAATCTCAACAAATACTAATAGTGATGCATCCAGGAACTGCGGATTCAATAATGCAGTATACCCTGTGATATAACCCTGACGCTCTAAGCGACGTACACGCTCCAAACATGGCGTTGGAGAAAGTCCCACACGTTTTGAAAGCTCAACGTTTGAAATACGACCGTCTTTCTGCAGCTCATTAAGAATGTTGCGGTCGATACGGTCTAGTTCCTTGGACGGCTTTTTATAGTTGTCTGCCATTTTTTATTCCACCTTATTACTTCCTTGCAAAAAAATATACTACAACTTTTTAATATTTGGTGCCAAATTTTACAAATCTATAACTATACTAGTTATTAATTCGACAATAACACCCTACTAACAGTTAATACAACCATTATAGAAAGAGGATACAGGATGATCATTGGCGTACCTAAGGAAATCAAGAATCACGAATATCGTGTTGGTATGATCCCAGCTAGCGTGAGAGAACTCATCTCACATGGTCACCAAGTTTTAGTTGAGACCAATGCAGGTGCCGGCATTGGTTTTTCAGACGATGATTACATCGCTGTCGGCGCATCCATTCTCCCTCATGCTGCTGACGTATTTGCGCAAGCAGACATGATTGTAAAAGTAAAAGAACCCCAAGCAGTAGAGAGAGCAATGCTCCGCGAAGGGCAAATTTTATTTACTTATTTACACCTAGCACCAGATTTTCCACAAACTGATGAGCTAATCAAGAGCAAAGCTGTCTGTATAGCCTATGAGACTGTAACAGATAATATGGGTCGTTTGCCACTGTTAGCACCAATGTCAGAAGTGGCAGGTCGGATGTCTATCCAAGCTGGCGCGCAAACGTTGGAAAAATCGCACGGCGGTCGTGGTCTACTCCTAGGCGGCGTACCTGGTGTTGAACCTGCAAAAGTCGTTATCGTTGGTGGTGGCGTTGTTGGTGCAAACGCTGCTCGTATGGCGGTTGGCCTTCGCGCTGACGTCACTATTCTAGACCGTAACGTAGACACACTTCGTAAGCTTGACGAAGAATTCCAAGGTCGCGCAAAAGTGGTTTATTCTACTGAAGACGCTATCGAGAAGCATGTTCTAGAAGCGGACCTTGTTATCGGTGCCGTTCTAATTCCTGGCGCAGCAGCACCTAAACTGGTCACTAAAGAGCACATTGCTAAGATGAAGCCTGGTGCGGCAGTGGTTGACGTGGCAATTGACCAAGGCGGTTGTTTCGAAACTTCGCACGCGACAACTCACGCAGATCCAACTTACATCGTTGATGAAGTGGTTCACTACTGTGTAGCAAATATGCCTGGCGCAGTTGCTCGCACTTCAACATTTGCACTCAACAACGCTACACTTCCATACATCGTGAAGTTAGCAAATAAAGGCTACCGCGAAGCACTTCTAGAAGATAAAGGCTTCCTTGAAGGTCTAAACGTTATTCACGGAAAAGTAACGTGTAAAGAAGTAGCAGAAAGCTTTGACTTGGAATACGTTGAACCAACTCAAGCTATCGCTATGTTTAATTAATGACAAAATAAAACATAACTTGTCACGTTTTGTTTACAAAAGCCCACTCATAAGTGGGCTTTTTCATATAGAGCGTTTGGCTATAAAGAATAACTAAATCTTATATGCACAAATTAAAATATTTCTAGGCGTGACCGATTTAGGGCAAAACTCTGACAATCTAACACGGTAACCACGTTCTTCAAGATAAAGCACTTTATCTAATGCGAGCCAGATCTCCAACGGACGTTGAAAAACAAGTTGCACTAAGCTCATTCTCTCCATTTGCCAGAAGCGTTGTTCGCTTAACTTTTCAAAATGAGAGAAATCGATTTCTTGAGGAAGAACAATGCCTTTTTGCTCCGCTGCCCAGCGACAGAACGATTCAAAACCATCACTTAATTGCGACTTACGGATACTCGGCACAGGCTGATACTCTGCCATTCCCAAAGCTTGTCGCGTGATCAAATCAAACCCAAGACGAAACATCATTTCCTGCTGACGATGACGACGCACGCGCTCTCCTCCCGTCACCGTTTGTTGTAATGGGATACGCAGTTCTTGCTTAGACAATGAGAGAGAAGAAGCCCTACCCGATTCCGACATCGGCTGGTATTGTTCCGACTGAATCAAGTGGTAACAACAAGGTGATATGGTCATCGCAGCAATCCCATTTTCACTGCCGTACTGCATTAGACGAACGTGAAGGTCACCGCATGCATGCAGTGCTACTGCGTGTTGCGTTGGCTTAAACACGGCTTTCGCTTTGCTATCAAACGCGTCGCCTTGAATAAACGTCATCTTCCAATGATGTTCATTGGCTGCTTGTTGCCCCGAATCGCACAGTGCTTGTTGGTATTCAAAGCTGGTTACAGGCTGATCGGTTTGCGTTGTCAGGATTCGCCCCAAGTAACCTTTACCTGAGCACCATTCTAGCCATTCTTCGCCACAGTGTTGTTGAATTGCAGCTTCACCCATCGAGCTAATTTGCTCCAACTTACGTCCCGGAATACCGTTATCTAAACCACGAGCGAGTTCCAAGCCGTTTAACGACAAAAGCTCTAAATGAGTCAGTTCTGCGAGTTGTTCAAGCTCAGGCAAAAACGGACTAAGTGCTTTTAACGCGAGTTCTGGTGCTGCTTTGTATTCTTCGATTTGAGAGGGAGTAAGAGACGCTAGCCATTGGCACAGTCGAGGATGTTGCTCCTGCCAAGGTAATGATGTGTGAATGCTGCTTTTAAAAGGCTCGAATCGCCACAAAGATTGGTTTTCGATTAAGCAGTCATTAATAAATTGAAATTGCGTTTTCATAACTCCCCCTACAACGAGCGCATTGTAGAGGGAATCGAAACATCAATGAAGTGTTATCTCACCGGAAGCTCGATGTCTTTAAACATCTCTTCGATTTCTGCATTAGACTTCAACGAAATCGCCTGCTCAACCACTGGACGCGTTAAGTGCGGTGCAAAACGCTCCATAAAATCGAACATGTAAGAGCGTAAGAATGTACCACGGCGGAAGCCGATGCTCGTGGTGCTCGCGCCAAACAAATGGCTCGCATCTATTGCAACCAAGTCACCGTCCTGCTCTTCATCCACAGCCATGCTTGCAATCACACCCACACCAATACCCATACGAACGTAAGTTTTAATGACGTCTGCATCAGTTGCCGTGAACACCACTCGCGGGGTTAAACCTTCGCGGTTGAATGCTGTATCCAGCTCTGAACGACCAGTAAAACCGAACACGTAAGTGACTAATGGGTAAGCGGCAAGATCACTGATCGTTACTTTGTCTTTCTTCGCTAGTGGGTGGTCTTTAGGCACAACTATTGAACGATTCCAGTGATAACAAGGCAGCATGATGGCATCTTGATATAAGTGAAGAGCTTCTGTCGCAATCGCAAAATTCGCAGTGCCTTTAGCTATCGCCTCAGACATTTGTGACGGTGTACCTTGGTGCATGTGTAACGACACTTTTGGATAACGAGAAGTAAAACCTTTGATGACATCTGGCAGTGCATAACGAGCCTGCGTATGTGTCGTGGTGATATTCAGCGTCCCCATTTCTGGATGGGTGTGCTCTCCAGCCACCGCTTTGATACTTTCTACACGAGCGAGAATTTCTTGAGAGATACGTACAATTTCTTCTCCAGCTGGCGTCACTTGCGTTAAGTGCTTACCGCTACGTTCAAAAATCTGAATACCTAACTCATCTTCCAGCAACCGAACCTGTTTACTAATACCTGGCTGAGAGGTATATAAGCTTTCCGCCGTTGCAGATACATTCAGATTATGGTTTACAACCTCAACAATATACTTCAGCTGCTGCAGTTTCATCGTAATCCCTTACTTATTCATGAGAGAGTTTATTGGCCACTCAAGCGAGCGATATAATAATTAGTTATAACGCGTTCAAATCGAAATGAACAGCAATTTCTAACTTATACCTCAATCACATACTAATAATCTTCAAGCAAGAAACAATATGCACAAAGTTGAGCCAATAAATGACCGAAGTTCTATGATGTGACTTCTATCAGTAACTAAAACGTGGGAGAGACAAAATAATCAAACAAATAAGGTGCCGAGTAAGATAAGATTCATGTATTCTTTAACGCTAGCCGCAGAAAAGTAAAGCAGACGCAAAGATATGAATATTGGTTTAATAATCGCTTTGGTAGCCATCCTACTGGTGTTAATCCTAGGCTATAACATTATGTTGCAATATAAGGTTAAAGTTGAAACCGCAAAAAGGCAGGAATCAGCGCGATATGTAGCCTTGATAGATGGTACTGAAGAGTTGATTGGTCATGCGCACCATATCCCTTTTAGTAAAGAGCTGTTGCTGTGTCTAAACAATCGTATTCTTGACGCGCTAGAGAGCATGCATGAGCTGGACCCGAAGAACAAGCAACTTGCTCAACGTATCGAAAATATGAAGCAGCAGATTACGCAGCTAAAAGAGAATGGTCCTACTGGCGAGAGTACCACTTTCAAGATGCCGAGTAGTGATAAACAAGCTATCGTCATGCTTAAGCTGGTTAAACGACTTCGCGACACTATCCGTAACGAGCACAACAAAGGCCGATTGGATACCCAGACTTACGTCACCGAAAATGCGCGCTTGGAAACGATGCAAATTCGCATCAACATTGAAAATGTCATCAAAAGAGCAAACGACTCTATCGCTCGTGGCCAACCAGGCACCGCGCTTCAACTGCTGCGTAAAGGTATCGATGCTTTGAGCACTAAGAGCGATCCTTATTCTATTCAAGCGAAACAAAAGCTTGAAGAGATGTTGGGTGACTTAGATAAAAAGCGCCAAGATAAAAGCGATGCCGAAATGCAGCAGATTGCTGACAAAGAGCGTGACAATGACATGGAAGCACTCTTCGGCGAGAAGAAAAAGTGGTAACATTCACTTCAGGTCAAGAAAGGCTGCAATTGCAGCCTTTTTTCTATCCGCAAGACAACGGATATGCCCAATAAAAATGTGAAGTACTAAAACTAAAATGATGAATCTAGACGCCTATCAAGATCTTCTTGCTCCCATTAACCAATTTCTGCAATGCAGTACACCTGATGAATGGGTAGAGGAAGCAAAGAAACCAGAGAACCTTCAAACCATTTTGTTAGACCACCTACTGTGCGAACTAAAAGCTGGCCAATCTGCCATGTTTTTAATTCGTAAGTATGCCGTTGACCAATCCAGTTCACATGCTCTACTTGACTGGTTTAAGCCCTACGAAGATTTTGCTTACCGTAACGTAGGCTCATTGGAAACTTTAAAAGGCAAGAGCAATATTTCGAAGTCAATCATGGCTAAGTCCGACTCACCATACAGCCAAGATTTGATCGATAAGATGGTGCTTTTGATAAAAGAGGAGTTACACCACTTTTATCAAGTTTTAGAGATCATGGAAAGTCGTGGAATTGAGTATAAAAATATTCCAGCAAGTCGCTATGCTAAAGGACTGATTTCGCATATGAAGACTCATGAGCCGGAAACGCTGATCGATAAACTCATCATTGGTGCGTACATCGAAGCCCGATCTTGTGAGCGTTTTGCCAAACTAGCACCACATATGGATGACGATATCGCAAAGTTCTACATTTCTTTATTACGTTCTGAAGCACGCCATTACCAGGATTATCTTGTATTAGCGGAGCAAATCGCAGGCAAAGATATCAGCGAGCGCATCGCCTACTTTGGACGTATAGAGGCAGATTTAATTTCTACGCCAGATACAGATTTTAAGTTTCACAGTGGTATTCCAGCCTAGCGAGCATATTCTCCCAAGGTTGAGCATACTCTGAACTTATATAGACAGAGAATAAATAAGCCGGACATTTCGTCCGGCTTATTTATTGTAGCAATGAGGTTAGGAATAAAGCTGAAACACAACAGCTAGAGCTGGAATGAACCCATTCGAGTTTTCAAGTTGTGCGCTAGGCTACTAATCTGCTGACAAGCCACAGCCGTTTGTGAAGCTCCCTCAGCCATCTCTGTTGAAGCACTATTAATATGCTCCACACTGCGATTCAGCTCTTCGGATACAGAATTCTGCTCACTGCACGCCGTTGCGATTTGTGTGCTCATTTGCGCTATGTTATCGACAGAATGTTCAATTTCTTTTATCTGGCTATCAGCATCATTAACTTGCTCAACACACTGAGAAATACCCTCCTGACAATCACGGCTTGAATGCCCTATTTTACTGCTGCTCTCTTGTAGCTGATTAACAATTTCCACAATTTGTGAAGTGGAGTCTTGAGTGCGTTGCGCCAGAGAACGAACCTCATCTGCCACAACAGCAAACCCACGTCCTTGTTCACCAGCCCGAGCGGCTTCAATTGCGGCGTTCAGTGCTAACAAGTTTGTTTGCTCCGCAATCCCGCGGATCACATCGACGACCACATTGATATTGTTTGAGCTCGATTCAAGCTCACGTGCCAGTTCATCTGATTCTTGGATCGTATGTGATACACGCTCAATTACTGCGATAGTTTGTTGTAACGTCGCCGTTCCTTGCTTTGCCACTTCCGCAGCCGAATAAGCAGAGGTTGCGCCAACTTCGGTATTTTGTGCCACTTCACTTACAGCAGCTTGCATCTCTGTCATCGCAGAAGCCACCGAGCTAAGTTCAATTTGTTGATTTTGCATACCAGAGGCGGTCTGAGAAGAAATAGCACTCACTTCCTCTACTGCTGCCGTTAGCTGAATCGTTGAGTCATTAATCTCAGAAACCAGCGAATGTAAGTTTGTTTGCATACCGACAAGCTCTTTAAGCAACGTTCCTAACTCGTCTTTGCTCAATTCACTTTCGTCGATTTGATTATTCAATTGACCCTTGGCGATTTTGGAAGCGAATTCCAATGCTCGATCAACAGGCCCGCAAATGACTCGAGAAAGCAACATGGCAGACATTACCATGACCAATGCGACGACGAGCGCACCAACAGCAGCGCTGTATTGTGTAAATGCCGCTTCACTTTGTACTTCTTCACCAATCAAATTCACCAACTCATCGTTCAACGCGAGGGTATCATCCAAGCTGCTCAACGCTTTTGAGTAGGTATCGAAACTTGATAAAATTACATCATTTGCACTTTCAGCATCACCTTGGCTTAGCAGTGCGTTGTAAGTCTTCGTTTCTTTGATGTATTGATTCCAAGTTTCTTTAAAAACGCTAAAAGACTGCGTTTCACGCTTATTAAGGTCGAGCTTTTCGTATTCTGCAATACCAGCCTGCACATCAGAACGCCATTGGTCGAGGCCTTTTAACCACTCACCAATTTTGGGGTGATTTGCGTTTGGCAATAAAGAGAACTCATCTTTACGCACTTTAGTAATATCAACTTGGATACCTTTCAAAATCGCAACAGAAGGTAAACTTTTATCTGTTAACACTGAGATGTCTTTATTCAGTGTTAACAAACCTTGCACCAACATTACTGACACTAAACCAAACACGGCAAAAACGGTTAAATAACTAACCGATATTTTCTTTACGACACTTAAGTCTTTAATACGCATGCACTTTCTCCCCGCAGCCTTTCCAAACCTCTCACTTAAGTGAAAGCTTAACCTCTAAAACACACTGTTTTTTGCGCTCGATATCATTGAACGCTCTTATATACATCGGCTTGAGAGATCAAATCTTGACCAGTAATTGATAGTTTTATCACAAGCTATTTTAGAGATAGGCTCGTATGCTCCGTATTGTGTCTACATCTTTTCATGAGCGCTTCTCGGCGCAGATCCAAGATCTCATCGATGAGCTTTTCTTTCGCATTTATCCCAAAATGCTGGGCATAATTTTTTACTTTTGCTATCTCATTAGGCTGCAAGCGGTACACCTCTTTCTTTAAACGCGCTTCTGCTTCACTTCTAATCAGACCTTGCTCTTGTAACAATTTAATGATGGTTTCATCGGTTGGATTTACTGCTCTAGCCATGGTGCTCCATCTATCAATTTGAGTTCTAGCCATATGGCTAGATGAATGACGCCGCACAACTTATAGAGCAAAGATGACAGCTTGATTGCAGTGAATGCAATTCGTTGACTGTTGGTATTATTTTCCACCGCTTCAACGGCAACACACTCAATACCTCCACCCTCACCATTGAATAAAGATCACATTCTGATAACAATTTTCAGCACTGACTTAGATGTCATCCATATTTAACGTGCAAGTAACATTTATAAACAAGAATGATTACTCTAGTTCAAATGATGGAAAAATAAGATGAAATTTTCGCAGTGGAGCCTTTTATTAAGTAGCTTGATAGCGTTACCCAGCATTGCAGATACCGACGTTTACCTAACGAATAACTCTGAGCAACCGTTAACTATTCAAGTAAAACATGAAGGCAGTGATTTGCTTCAATACGGAGAAGAATGGCAACAACATGTGCAGGTACTTGGTCCGTGGGAAACTAAATCTGTATTAAGCTTCAACCGCTGGGAGGGCGTGAAATCAAATCAAACTTACCGTTTTGAAACGGTGGTTTCTAGCCCCGAAGGTGAAAGCATAACACTCAATCAAATAATGGAAGGCCATTGGTACAATTCGACCATTGAATACGGCTTGTCCGCAGCCGATGTCGAGTTATCTCTCAAAGATGATCGTAACATTCATCGTGCCAACACTAACGCTTTTGGTACGAGAGAAACCGAACTGGCATTTAAGTCAGACAGTACCGCTCGATATGATGATCTTTACTACACCATCACGCCAAGCAAGGTAGCGGAGTCTGTCGACAACGAAGAACAAAACCTTAAGTTGATGACTTATAACATCTGGGCGTTGACGGCTATTGCATCGCACATTGGAGATCGTTACGAACTGATTCCTCAACATGTAAAAGGTTACGATGTTTTGGCGCTGCAAGAGGTGTTTGCCAGCGGTCGTGAAGCATTCTTACGTGAGTTAGCCAAGGAATATCCTTACCAAACAAAGATGTTAGATAAAGAAGGCGTTAATATTCATGATGGTGGCGTAATCATAGTTAGTCGCTACCCTATCGTGAACGAAGCGCAATATGTCTTTCCCGATTGCTCTGGTACAGACTGCTTTGCCGATAAAGGCGTAAATTATGCGGAAATAATTAAAGGTGGTCAGGCTTACCATGTGTTTGCTACCCATACCGCATCTTTCGATACAGACACCGCCCGTGAGTATCGTCAGCGCCAGTTCAAACAAATCCGCACACTCGCCCAATCTCTTAACATTCCTTCAAGCGAAACTGTGGTATACAGCGGCGACTTTAACGTAAACAAAAGAAAGTTCCCTGGTGACTACCAACAAATGATCGCTAACTTAAGTGCCATAGAGCCTCACTACTCTGGTTACACGGAGTCAACCTTTGATCCCCGTATCAATAACTTCGCAGGTGAAGCGTTATCAGGTGGCGAAAACGTGGAATACCTTGACTATGTTATGGTGAGTAGTGAGTACGGGGTGAAATCATTCAATGACAACCGTGTAGACGTGCCCCGCACAACCGCAGAGAGTTTATGGAAACACTACAACCTTTCTGACCATTTCCCAGTAAGCGCAACAATCAAGCCATGAAGAAAATCGCTTTGATAATCATGTCCGCCATTATGGCGGGCATGATATTTTTAACTTTCAATCACGATGTTCAAAAAAAAGAGCTCGCTTCCTCTCCTTCCCCTAAGACAAAAAATCAGAGTGTCTCCAGTACCTCACCACAAACAAGCAGCATCGTGCCCGATACAGATACTTCACCACAAACAACTAAGCTCCCTTCCACAGTTCAAATAACGACTGAGCGATTAACTCAACTCAAAGG
Organism: Vibrio sp. 1731; assembly: GCF_033339955.1. Lineage (NCBI taxonomy): Bacteria > Pseudomonadati > Pseudomonadota > Gammaproteobacteria > Vibrionales > Vibrionaceae > Vibrio > Vibrio sp. 1731. Next base: position 575,546 of record NZ_JAWOVO010000001.1, read on the forward strand.
CAGGAAACTTGTCGCTGAACTTGAGACGTTTTGGCAAGAGTGTATGTTGGACCGTAGTTGTGAAGAGCAGGTCGCCTTGTTTGAGGCGCATTTATCTTCAGCTCGATTCCAGCTTTTGGCGAACTACCCTCAGCTCAGCAGCCAATGGCAAGAGAGTGTAGGAAATTTGTTATTTGATGAGCAGCAATCACTGGCGTCGCGTATTGCACAGCTGAAGAATGAAGCAAGACGCATCTGGGGAGAATTGGCTGATGTTGTTTTCGCGGATGAGTTCGCGCTGTACGATTTCAACTTAGAAGCCCAAAAGCTGGACACTCAAAGCCCAGATAACTTTTTGCGAGCTTTCGAGCAACTCACCATTGACTGGCAAGAACATGCAGGTGCTATCGGGCTAACAAGCGACCAGGAAAAATATGAGCGTGCGGTCACCCTGATTCCTAATAGTATAAGCCTACCAGATCGCTTGGCGCTCATCGCAGAGCTAGAACGAACTTACTTAACGAAAGAAGAAAGTAAAAACATTCATGCTCGTCAGCAGCAAATTACAGAGCAAAAAAAACGAGTCAAAGATTATCAACAAGCATTACAGCAACTTGAGTCCAAACTAAGAACGCAAAGAGCCTCTAGCCATTCACATTTGTCAGAACCGGAATGGCAAAGCTATTACCAACAAGAAGTCGCGGATTTTCGTCGTGAATTTTTTTCTTCTTAATAATGCGCTTTGACTGACTGGGAACTTAAAAAGGCACGTTGCTAACCAGCCGTCGTGCCTTATGTTCAACTCTCTACTTTTAATTCAGAACAAATTTAAACCAAATACATCTTTCACATCAAATAGCACTTTTTCGGTTTTCTCGCGAGAACGCTCACTACCTTGTTTTAAAATATCAATCAGCTGCGCTTTATCATTCAAATACATAGCGCGCTTTTCTCGAATAGGGCGAAGCATCTCTTGTAAGCATTCTTCTAACACTTTCTTGGTCAAACCATCACCTAATCCACCTCGTCGATAATGGTCTTTTAGCTGTTCGACATAATTTTTATCAGGATGAAAAGCATCGAGGTAGATGAATACAATATTCCCTTCGACTTGGCCAGGGTCCTCAATTTTCAGATGATTGGGATCGGTATACATAGATTTCACTGCCGCGGAAATCTCCTTTTCGGAGGCGCCTAAGTTGATTGCGTTCCCCATGCTTTTAGACATCTTATTTTTACCGTCAGTACTCGGCAAACGAGGTGCATCGCTAAGTAATGGACGGCATTCCCTAAGAACCTCTTTCCCACCCAGGTGGTTTATTTTTCTCACGATTTCATTAGTTTGCTCTAACATCGGCAGCTGGTCATCACCCACTGGTACTAGCGTCGCATGAAACCCCGTAATATCAGCAGCTTGAGAAATTGGATACGTTAAAAAGCCTGCGGGAATAGAGCGTTCAAAGCCTTTACTTTGAATCTCATTTTTAACCGTGGGGTTTCGCTCTAATCGTGCGATAGAAACAAGATTACTGTAATACATTGTCAACTCGGCTAATGCTGGAATTTGAGACTGCAACGTGATCGTAGTTTGAGCGGGGTTGATACCAACAGCCAAATAATCTGCAACGACATTGAGAATATTAGAGGATACCTTTGATGGGTTATGCGCGTTATCCGTCAGCCCTTGCATGTCCGCAACCAAGATCGTTTGCTCGTGCTCCGTTTGCAATTTGACTCGTTGTTGCAATGAACCAATATAGTGCCCGAGGTGTAATGGACCTGTTGCTCGATCTCCGGTAAGTATAATTTCACGCTGAGATGTATTTTTATGGCTATTCATATTTGTCTCCAAGTATTTAATAGATCGCTACTGGAGATAAAAAGATCAAACACTCTTAGCTACCATCCAGCAGCTTAAGAATGTAAGTATTCCGCGCCGCTCTATTTAGAGCGCCACCAAGAGAAGGTTGTTAATGAAGGGCGAACGTGTATTTTCATGTTTTTTAAACTAACAGCACACACCGCAGAACTCAATCTGTTTTGTACTGAATTAGTGTGAGTGTTCCAACAGCCAATTAAGAGGATTACATTGGTAAAGACATCGCAATGACCAAAACCGCACCAAATACCGAACCAGAGACAAACGCACACAGTACAGTTTTGTTGTGTTTCCTTTTCATTGATGAACTCCTATCCATAACTACGATGACCAGCCCTCACATCTAATACGCATGTGGATGCATCACGACAACGAGTTAACCAACATATCGCACGTAGGACCAGTACCGCTTTGTTAAATTGGGACCTCGTCCATAACTTGGAGTGTAAATGACTCCGGAACCTACAACAGAAGAAAATTTCATCACGTTACTATCCTACCCTCCGGGTTTGTGGCTTAATAGGCAACAGGAACACTTTTTTCTTTTGCTGCGGATACTTACATGGAAGCTGTTTTACATCAGTTGCAATTCTCTTTGTCGATAACCGGACCTATCTGTTTGATGTTGGTACTTGGCGTTCTTTTTAAGCGCTTTGGTCTAATCAACGATAATTTTATCGAAGTAGGCTCTAAACTGGTGTTTCAAGTTACCTTGCCTGCAATGTTATTTGTCAGCATTGTGGCTTCAGAACACGACTTTTCCGCGGCAAGTGGATTTGTCAATTTCGGCGTCATCGCTAGTATTTCGTTTTTCATTTTCACCTACCTTTCCGTCAAACTTCTGTTCAAAGCATCGCCTGACCAAGGCGTTCTTATCCAAGGTGGGTTCCGAGCAAATACAGGTATTATTGGCATCGCTTACGTTGCCAATGCGTATGGTTCTCAAGGTGTGGCGCTAGCAGCGCTCTATGTCGCGGTCACCACATTTATTTATAACGTCCAAGCGGTAATTTGCTTATCTCCCAAGGGGGCAACGTCTGCCTCGCAAGCAGCAAAGATGATGGGCCGAACACTGACTAGGAATCCGCTCATAATCTCCATTGTTCTAGGAATGGCTTTTTATTTACTCGCTATTCCAGTACCGAATGTGGTTATTGACGCAGGAGACTACTTGTCCAAAATGACATTGCCTTTGGCGCTGTTGTGTACGGGCGGCTCACTTGACTTTAGCTTGATGAGAAAAGAGAAAGGTCCATCTTGGTTTGCGAGCAGTTACAAGCTCATCGTAGCGCCAGTCATCATCACCATGGGAGCTTACTTAGTAGGGTTTCGAGGAATTGAGCTAGGTATTCTTTTCTTTATGAACGCCTCTCCAGTCGCTGCTGCCAGCTATGTCATGGCGCGTTCCATGGGAGGCAATGCCACGTTAGCTGCAAATATCATCGCACTCACTACGGTGCTTTCTACCGTGACCTGTACGTTGGGCATCCTATTTCTTAAGTTCTACAGCTTAATATAATTGGTCCGCGATAAAATAAAGACGCTAAACGGCATTGATGTCAGTTACTGGTCGTGATTCGCAAAAGTGAGCTTTCTTACCAGACGAAAAAATTCACTCGCTTCAGATTCCGACAAACAAGAAAAAAACTCTTTCTGTAAATTCGTCATGATTTGATGAACTTGCTTTAAAGCATTTGCTCCCTCTTTTGTCATGCTTAGCATTTTAAGGCGCTGATTCGATTTACTTTTAGAAACTTGAACAAACCCTCTCTTTTCCAGATTGTCCACCATCCGCTTTGCTACACTTCGCTCAGTTCGAACCGCATCAGCCAACGCTTGCTGGCTCATAGGTTGAAATTCTTCTAAAGCGGCCAGTGCACTTGCCATTTCTAGTGTCATCAAATTTTGCCGAGACAGCTCGGCTTGGGCACGATTGCGGTACATGCGCTGCATCACACCGCAGACAAACATAGGGCTTTGATCCAAAACGGAAATTGGGGAAATTTTCTGATCTTTCATCGTCGTTTTTCTTCTTTAGGCTTTCATTCGGCCGAAAAGGCTGTGCTGATACTGCACACAACACGCCGTCTTTCAGGCTCGCGTCATAGACGGTAACCACCAAGTGAAAACATAAAATAAAGAGCGCCGAAGCGCCCTTTAATCGTGTTTATTATCACTAGTATAACTCAGTTAAAACAAGCAAGTCCTACTCGCTTTGCTGAGTGGGTTTAGTGCTGGTCTCAGACAACTCTGCCTCCGACTCTTTTCTCGCACGTCGATCAAACAATCGCTCAACCACTACAAAGAAGATTGGGACGAAGAATATACCCAATATCGTGGCACTGATCATGCCACCAAGTACGCCGGTACCTACTGCGTTTTGACCTGCCGATCCCACACCTGAACTGATAGCAAGTGGTACCACACCCAAACCAAAAGCAAGCGATGTCATGATAATTGGGCGCAGACGAACGCGAACAGCATGTAAGGTTGCTTCGATAAGCCCAGCGCCTTTCTCATAGTAGTCCTTTGCAAACTCAACAATCAGAATGGCGTTTTTGGTTGCCAAGCCGACCGTCGTTAATAAGCTCACCTGGAAGAACACATCGTTGTCCATACTTCGCGTCATTACCGCGAGCACAGCACCAAGCACACCAAGAGGCACAACTAACACCACGGCGAAAGGTACTGACCAACTTTCATACAAAGCGGCGAGAACTAAGAATACGACGAGGATAGATAGCGCATATAGCATCGGCGCTTGGTTTCCGGAAAGGCGCTCTTCATACGAAATACCATTCCAGTTCACCGTGAAACCTTCTGGTAGCTTTTCTACCATTGCTTCAATTTCTTCCATGGCTTCACCAGTACTTACACCAGGAGCTGCACCGCCTTGAATATTCATTGCTGGCAAACCATCAAAGCGCTGCAAAAGAGGAGAACCATAGGTCCACTCGCCACTCGCAAAAGCAGAGAAAGGCACCATCTCTCCTTTAGCGTTGCGTACGTACCATGAATCGAAGTCTTTTGGCTGCATGCGGTATTCCGCATCACTTTGCACCATCACTTTCTTCACACGACCGCGGTCAATATAATCGTTAATGTAAGCCCCGCCCCATGCAGCTGACAGGATTTGGTTTACGTCATTGATACTGACATCCAAAGCACGAAGTTTGACGTGGTCAATGTTCACTTTGTACATTGGCGCATCTGCCTGACCGTTTGGACGAACACCGACAAGTTTCGGGTTTTGTGCTGCCATGCCCAGAAGTTGCCCTTGAGCCGCAACTAATGCATCGTGCCCTTTATTCAACGAGTCTTGGAGATAGAAATCGAAACCTGTCGAGTTACCTAGCTCTTGAATCGCTGGAGGGGCGAACGCAAATACCAAAGCTTCTTTAATGGTAGAGAAGTACCCCATCGCTCGGCCCGTAATGGAAGCCGCATCAGCGCCAGGCGCTTCACGCTCAGACCAATCTTTCAGGCCGATAAATGCCATCCCCATGTTTTGGCCTTGACCTGCGAAACTAAATCCAGCAACGGAGAAGACAGATTTTACATTGTCTTTTTCGTCTACTAGGTAAAAGTCACGCATTTTCTCAAGTGTTTTTTCCGTCTGTTCTTGTGTTGAGTTAGGCGGCAAAATAGCCATTGAGAATACTGTGCCTTGGTCTTCATCTGGCAAAAATGACGTTGGAAGGTTCATAAATAACCAGCCAGCACCTGCACTCATTGCTAAAAATACAACCAACATGCGACCTGTGCGTTTTAGAAGTTTGGCAACGCCGGTTTCATAGCCTGCTGTCATCGCATCAAACTTGCGGTTAAACCAGCCAAAGAAGCCTTTCTTCTCTAGAAGCTCAGCATCGCCTTTTTTCAGCAACGTAGCACACAATGCTGGAGTCAGAATTATCGCAACCAAAACGGAAAGCGTCATAGCCGCCACAATAGTTATTGAAAACTGACGGTAAATAACCCCGGTAGAACCAGACATAAACGCCATAGGGACGAATACCGCTGAAAGCGTCAAACCGACACCAATCAGGGCACCAGTAATCTGTCCCATCGATTTTTTGGTCGCTTCTTTGGGCTCTAAACCATCTTCATGCATCACACGCTCGACGTTTTCCACCACAACGATGGCATCATCCACCAGCAAACCGATAGCCAGAACCATCGCGAACATGGTTAACGTGTTTACGCTAAATCCAGTCGCGTACAAAATAGCGAAGGTTCCGAGCAATACGACAGGCACTGCGATCGTTGGAATGATCGTCGCACGGAAGTTCTGCAAGAACAGGTACATGATTAAGAACACAAGAAGAATGGCTTCTAATAGCGTTTTAACCACTTCTTGAATCGAGGCTTTGACGAATGGCGTTGTTTCAAATGGGTAAGCAATCTGCAACCCTTCTGGGAACGTTGCACTCAGTTGTTCTAAGCGCTCTTTTACCGCATTGGCTGTCTCAAGCGCGTTTGCGCCAGTACCTAATGAAATACCTAACCCCGATGCTGGGAAGCCATTATATTGGCCTCGAATATCATAACTTTCTGCACCACGCTCAACGCGAGCTACATCTTTCAAATAAACATTCGAACCACTGGCGTCGGACTTAAGAATGATGTCTTGGAACTCTTCTACACTGCTCAAACGACTTGCAGAAGAAATCGTAGCATTCAACAACTGACCCTCCTGCGCAGGTGCCGCACCAAGTTGACCTGAAGAAACTTGCGCGTTCTGTTCACTGATTGCATTTGCTACGTCGATCGCGGTCAAGTTGAACTGCGTAAGCTTAAAAGGGTCCAGCCAAACTCGCATTGCATACTGCGCACCAAACGCCTGCACTTGTCCTACGCCAGTTACACGACTTATCGGGTCTTGAATATTCGTTACAACAAAGTCGCCGATATCGTTTTCTGTAAAGTCAGGATCTTCAGAATAAACTGCGACAACCATGAGAAATGCCGTATTGGATTTATTGACGACAATACCTTGGTTTTGTACCTCCATCGGCAATGAAGTCAATGCCAATTGCAGTTTGTTCTGCACCTGTACTTGCGCGATATCAGGATCAGCTTCGCTATCAAACGTCAGGGTAATTGTCGCATTACCAAATGCATCACTGCTCGATGATAGGTAGCGAAGGTAATCTAATCCTGTCATGTTTTGCTCGATAACCTGCGTTACCGAGTCTTCAACGGTTTTTGCTGATGCACCTGGATAGCGAGCACTGATGGTGATCGTCGTCGGTGAAATCGTTGGGTATTGCGAGACGGGTAAATTGAATAATGACATTACCCCCGCCAACATCGTTAGAATCGCGAGAACCCAAGCAAATACCGGACGATCGATAAAAAATCGTGCCATGATTACTCCTGTTCACCGTTTTGGATAGTTACCGAACTGCCTGGCCCTACCTTTTGTAAACCGGCGGTAATGACTTTATCACCCGCGTTCAAACCATCAATAATGCGCCATTGGCTATTGATCGCTTCGGCAGTCTTCACTGGTTTCGCTTCCACTTTGTTCTCGCCATTAACCGTCATCACTGTCGCTTTACCTGTCGCATCACGAGATACCGTATTTTGTGGTATTAGAATCGCATCAGGGTCGACACCAGTAATGACCGTCGCACGAACAAACATTCCAGGTAGCAACAAACCGTCAGGGTTTGGGAATTCGGCACGAAGCGTCACGCTGCCCGTACTTTCGTTCACATTGACCTCAGTAAATTTCATTGTGCCTTTGTGTTCGTAAGTGCTGCCATCTTCAAGCATCAATGTAACTTGCGCAGAGTCATCTTCTTGCATATGGCCTTGGGAGAGTGATGCTTTCAAACGCAGCAGTTGCGCGGATGATTGCACAATATCAACATTGATAGGGTCAAGCTGCTGAATGGTTGCTAATTTGGCAGCTTGGTTAGCCGTAACCAACGCACCCGCTGTCACACTCGATTTACCGATCACCCCGCTAATCGGAGCTTTGACTTGCGTGTAATCTAAATTGATTTTTGCTGTGTTGATCTTGGCTTTTGCGACTAGGACCTGCGCTTTCGCTTCTTTGTATGCCGCTTCTGCTTCATCCAAGTCTTGTTGGCTGATGGATTTTTTGGTGATCAAGGTTCTGTAACGCTTCACCGTGGCATAGGTCGACTCTGCCGCAGCTTGCGCACGGATTAATTCCGCTTCAGCGCTCAGCAAATCCGCCTGAAATGATGAATCATCAATTTGATATAGCGACTGCCCTTGTTCAACAAGGCCACCTTCAACAAAATTTCGCTCCGAAATAATGCCAGTGACTTGCGGACGAACTTCTGCTTCTTTGAATGCTCGGCTACGACCCGGCAACTCTACTGTCAATGCTTGGCGCGTTGGCAGCACTGTTAACACTTCTACTTCGGTTGCGGGCGCAGGACCACCACCTTGGCTCGATCCTTCTTCGCTAGGTTGACATCCAACCACAAAAAGGCTCGACGCAATCAGCAGAGATAGCGTGGTTTTACGTCTCATGAATTTTTCTCTCTTATCTACCGACAAGCCTTCAAGATTCCTTATTAAAAGCTTCTAGAATGACTTAATAATGACTAACGGATGTATATCCAGAACAAATTAATTAGGATGATAAATACCCAGTGTTGTACATACAACAAAATTTACAGTTCTATACGCTTACGAAAAACGTTTATGGTAAAGGTGTTATGAAGTTCTCAAATTTGAAGATTTTGGGTTGGAAATCACATTTTCCTGTGAGCAATTACAATGGTTAAAAAGCAGCAAAAGTGATGATAAAAGCATCATCACGCTGTACAGAGTTTGTTACTGCTGTCTAGGGTTTTTGGCCACTCTGGTATACGAACTAAAGTGAGAAAGGATTGTAAATATAGTCGATATTTCACAAGTCAGGTTCGCCACTTATCTAAAAAATAACCCGCTAAGAAGCGGGTTATTTCATCAGTGAGACTGCTGTTCTCAAGCTTATACTTTGAACTGACTGACCTGATGATCTAAACGTTGAGTTTGCTCTGACAACATGGCTAAAGAAGCTTGCGCTTGGTTTACGATTTCCACAATTGAAGTGCTACTGTCTGCAATGCCTTGTACATTGCTATTTACTTCGTCACTTACTGTACTTTGCTGGCTCGCAGCCGTTGCAATGTGTGTATTCATCTGTTCATACGTGAAATCGCGTTCAAGATTTCAGAAAGGGATTCACTCGCTCGGCCAGCGGACTTGATCGTTTCATCACTGTTATTTTGGCTACCGCGCATCACTTCTACAGCTTGTCCTGCACCAGATTGTAGCTTTTCAATCATGGTTTGGATTTCTCCCGTACTCTGTTGCGTACGACTGGCTAAAGAACGAACCTCGTCCGCTACCACAGCAAAGCCTCGCCCTTGCTCTCCAGCGCGAGCCGCTTCAATGGCTGCGTTAAGCGCTAATAAGTTTGTTTGCTCGGCAATACCACGAATTACATCCAGTACGGACGCAATGTTACTCACATCATGATCCAATGTGTTAATGACGTGGCTTGCGCTTTCGATTTCACTTGCGAGGCTACGAATTGAGCTAACCGTTTGATCCAAAATAACATTGGTATTGGTAAGTTCATCATTCGCTGTTTGGCTCGCAACCGCAGCTTCGTTAGCGCTATCGCTTACATTTCTGCTGGTGACTTGCATTTCATGCACTGCCGCCGCTACCGCCTCGCTATCTTTTTGCTGAGAAACGGTCGAGTTCGCGATGGTCGTAGTCAACGAGCTAAGATTTGCCATTTCGTTACGTAAGGTATTTGAGCTTTCAATTACCTGAGCGACTGTCACTTGAATTTTAGACACAAACTGGTTAAATGCGTCTGCTAAATTGCCAATTTCGTCTTGTGTTTTTACATCGATTCGCTGACTTAGATCTCCTTCACCGGACGCAATTTCTGTCATCGCATTTTTAATATCATTGATAGGCTTCACAACCGTTTGTAACAACAAAAAAGCCATCGCGATAGCGGCAAAAATAACAATCACAATGCTAGCCTCAAGAATGAGTTCTGCTCTTGTTGCAGCCGCTGATATTTCGTCCTTCAATTGGCTTTGCTTTTCTTCTATTGCATCTTTTACAACGTTAAGCTGCGCTCTAACCTCGATAAATTGGTCTTCAAAGGTATGTTTGTGCTCGTTGTAGTAACCACGCCATTGAGATTGAGGTAAACGTAGCATCGCTTCATAACTTGCTAACCATTTTTCACCCAAAGAGACAAGCGTTCGAACTTCATTACCATGTGTAGAAGGCGTCACACCGGCTTGCGATAGCTCAATCATTTGTTCCATACGCGGCAGCGCTTTGTATGCGTTGTCTTTGTATTCACCGATGTGGTGATCAATATCGGTTTGAGTATCAGAAAGAGCAACACCTTGGATTGCAGATGTAGCTTGGTAAAGATCGCGGTAAGCATCCTCAATCGTTAACAAGTTCGGCACGATCTGTTCGTTGAGTGTCTCACTCAATTCAGATTGCTTCCAACTTGTCATAACGTTTAATACAGAGCTCACAATAAACAATCCAATAATCAATGACAGCGGAATCACTATCTTCTGCTTGATCGTTAAGTTCTGGAACATGAATAGACTCTCTTTATTTATGGTATACAAACTGCCGAAAATTATATCAAACAAATAGAGTATACTATTAGGTAAAATAGACTATTCAACATGAAATCTAATGACTTTTTGACAAGGGTTCTAATTTCAACAATTAGTTGATTTTATAGAAAATTTAACAAATAGATCTTTTCAAAATATGCAAATTAAAATGCTCTTTCAAAACGAAAAATATGTAACAGAAAGTGAATTAAAAGGGACCACATTTTGAAGAATAGATCGAATCAATGATTTACTGAGAACACATACAAAACACAGTTCTTGGATTGAGCACCACCGCGGAATATGCAAAGGTCCGAACATTTCTTCTAAAGCTCAAAAAAACCATTGTTTATCTGACGTATTTAAGGGTACTCCTTGATGATGTTAGTCGTGATGTTGGCAGACAGGATGCTTACAAGTTTTCGAAGTTAACCAGTAGCACAGTGAACGATTCAGATTTTCTTGAGCGCCAAGGCAATAAAAAAGTTTGCTATTTTCCTCTCAAGAGACGCATTAAAGAAAATAATGCAACCTAGTCACAAAGTCTTGCTACATCTTCAGAAAAGAATGATGTTGCTAAACAAATCTGGTGCAGCATACACATTGAAGCTAAACTCGTTTAAGGAACTTTTTCATATCAATATGAGAAAACATAGATTTCTCAAAGTTACACCGACCATTCAACGATTAAACTAATGTTAGCGTACCGGTACGTCCAAAAACTCCATGCATGAACCATTTGAAAGAGCCAAAATGTTCCAACCCAACTTCGCCTCAGTGGAGTGGCGAGTCGTTTCGCTCGCTCTCCTACTCTCTCTTCCTAACACAGCTCAATCGGATCCACTAGATAAGGAAATTAGCAACCTTCTCCAACAACGTTTTTCTATCGCGGTTTTGCTGTCCGACACTGACGCAATTGCGTTTGGTATTGGCGACTTTGATCCGAATGCATTATTTGATACCGCCAACCCAGAGTTCGGGACTGACGAGTCAATCAATGAACGTCGAAGCAAATCCGTATATGTTCTCCCTTACACGACTAACTTTGACATAGAGGGCAGCGAGGACTTACATGAGCTGTCGTTTAAGGCATTTACGATACAAACAGAGAATGATCTCAAACTATTCGGCACAAGTAAGGATCTTCTCAAGGAAAGGACATACGGTGCATCGATTGGTTATGGGTATCTATACAAAGCAAGTGAAAACGTCACCCTTAGCACCAGAACGACGACTCACCTTATGCGTTATGAAAACTCATTCTCTACCGATAATAAACTTTCCTCCATCATTGGAAGAATCCTAGACGGCCGTGCCGTTAACGTTTCAGCATGGGCGGCAATAGTTCAACCATCCATTAAAGCCAAATACACGTCTCCCACAAGTTGGGGGAAATGGCATGCCAGTTCGACATTGAATTCATTCATTGGGCACAGCTGGGGAAGCGCAAATAACGGCAATATAGGCAACCCTAAAGGTTGGTACCTATCTAATGAAATCACCGGTTACTACAATATTTATCACGGTGAGCAGGCTTTATTTACCGGGATTAAAAGAGTCGACCTTTCGCATGATTTAAGCGATGAACTGGGAAGCCCGCATTACTACGAAGCTTCTATAGGATGGCTATTTTATGCACCAAAGCCCTTTGATTGGTTGGACAATTTCGGCATAGGCGTTAACTTCAACTACGGCTCGACTCTCAGAGGTGGCAGCATTCAACTTTACTACAACAAACAATAACGCTGTCAGTACAGGAACCAGTTGGTAGCATATATAACAAGAAGAACGAGAAGACACAAAAGGAATGGCAGAGTTAGCGTCTTCGCAAACTTTTTCATGAGACTTGGGTTATCAAACACCACACCTTCCGCTTCTCTTACCCTTCGCTCTTCGTCAAAATGCCATTTAATGGCTAAGTAGGCTCCTATCCCTAATACAATAAGCTTAAAAGCTCCAGCAAAGTAAGGAAAGAAATTAGCCCAACTGTCGTTCATTATCCATCTCCATCAAATTCAATATCAGCTTTGCGGTGGCAGAATCCAAGATTCATGTAGAATGCCCCCCTCAAAGTCAGACTCTCTGGCTAGCGTCAGTCTACTGCTCGAGATAGCTGTCCACAACTCTCTTTACCATATCGGCATTTATTAATTATTTAATAAATAACAAGAAAGACACTAGCACACTTGCTGAAAAGTAAGTGTCAGTTTGGATTGAAACTCATCAGGAATCGAAAATGGTCCGCAGTCGACTTGTTGATTTAGTGAAAGCCGAATTACCTAGTGCTAAATCGTTCGCTAGTATAAAAATGTAGCCTATCGCACTTCTGGTCGAGTGCTAACGAACTTATGATGCATATGTCATTAACGGCGCAATTTTGAGTTTATCAATTAGCTAAAGTTTCCCACCTTAACTGTCAGTAAGCTTGCTGTGTTTGAGATGATCTCGACATGACTAGTGTATAAATAGTATGGAGGTTCAAAGTGAAGGCAAGGCAAATTTCCTTACTAAAAATATTGTTTCTGTAATTTTATTTCAGGATTATCGAAACCATCATAAGGATAATTCGAACTAATCTTAATCCATGCTCCTTCAGTTACATTTGCTTTCTTTTACTCACTTCTCGCGACTATTAGTGGCATTTTGAGACAATTTCCTACACTCCTTTCTTTGTCTTAGTTGATATAAATCATGGTTAGAAGAAAACAGAATCACCTGTATTTCTCGATACATGAATCCAAACTGCCCGACTTTTCGTAACTAAATTACAGATAGACACGATTTTTAGTATGGCACGTTTTTGAGGAACCAAGATGTTAGATACCCTCATGCTGTCGCGGATCCAGTTCGCGGCCAATATCAGCTTTCACATTCTCTTCCCGACCATCACCATTGCGTTGGCATGGATGTTGGTGTTTTTCAAGTGGCGATATAACCGCACACAAGCCCCCGTATGGCTCGATGTTTATTACTTCTGGGTCAAGATATTCGCTCTCACTTTCGCCTTGGGTGTGGTATCCGGCATTACGATGAGTTTCCAGTTTGGTACCAACTGGCCAGGCTTTATGGAACGAGTCGGAAACGTAGCTGGACCATTGCTCGGATACGAAGTGATGACCGCCTTCTTTATGGAAGCCACCTTCCTGGGTGTAATGCTTTTTGGACGAGGACGAGTACCGGAATGGGTTCATACTCTCGCCACCGTTCTGGTTGCTGTTGGGACAAGTATGTCCGCATTTTGGATTCTGGTGCTTAACAGCTGGATACACACACCAAGTGGCTATGAAGTGATTGACGGCATTGTTCATGTGACCAGTTGGAAAGAAGTCATTTTCAATCCTTCTTTACCGTACCGTCTTCTACACACGCTATTAGCATCGGCGCTGACTGCCAGCTTCTTGATTGCGGGTATCTCGGCTTATCAAATAATGAAAAAGCCAGATCATCGCTCAGCCAAACTTGGCCTAAAAGTCGCGTTGTTCGCGGCGGCTGGGTTCATCCCGGTACAAATCTTTGTCGGTGACCTTCACGGGTTAAACACGCTTGAACATCAACCTGCAAAAATTGCAGCGATGGAAGGTGTGTGGGAGACCGAGCAAGGCGCACCTCTTCTACTATTTGCGATGCCAAATGAAGAAACTCGCAGCAATGATTTTGAAGTGGGCATCCCTAAGTTGGCGAGTTTGATTCTTACGCATGACTTAGACGGGGAAATCCAGGGACTTAACGAGTTTGCGCCTGACCACCCGCCAGTGAAGCCCTTGTTCTTTGGTTTCCGCGTGATGGTTGGTGTAGGTGTCCTTATGCTGCTGGTTAGCTGGTATGGCGCGGTGAAGCTAGCACGCAAAAAAGCGCTACCTAAACCTTACCTGTACACAGTATTAGCCATGACGTTCTCTGGTTGGATAGCCACACTGGCGGGTTGGTATGTTACTGAGATTGGTCGACAACCTTGGTTGGTCAGCGGTGTATTGCGAACATCCGAAGCCGTCACCACGGTTACGAGCAGTAGCGTGATGACTTCGCTCATTATGTACTTAGCCATTTATGCTGCATTGCTGGTTGCGTACATCCATACCCTATTCTATTTGGCGCGCAAAGACGTTGCTGCCCATGAAGTCCCACTGACACAACAAGAGGCCTAATCATGCTCGACTATCTACCAGAAATTTATCTTCTGCTGCTTGGATTCTCAGTCTTTATGTATGCAGTGCTCGACGGCTACGACCTTGGTGTCGGTATCCTATTGCCAAGTGATAATGAAGCGCAACGTGATCGAATGATAGCGTCTATCGGCCCTTTCTGGGATGCGAATGAAACGTGGTTGGTGTTGGCCGTCGGTATTTTGTTGATTGCCTTTCCTACTGCTCATAGCTTGATCTTGACGGAGCTTTATATGCCTACTGCCATAATGCTTATCGCACTGATCATGCGTGGCGTAGCGTTCGACTTCCGAGCCAAAGCCAACTCGGATCATAAACCTCATTGGGATTGGTGCTTCCGAATTGGCTCGCTAATCACCGCACTAACTCAGGGTTACATGGTGGGTCGTTACATCATGGGATTTGAACAATCAACCGAAGCATTTGGCTTTGCTTGGTTAAGCGCACTTTGTGTAGCGGCGGCGTACGTTTACATCGGTGGCGCATGGTTAGTACTAAAAACGGAAGGTGATTTGCAAATACGCTCGGCCCGTTGGTCTCGCCGTGCTGGTTGGTTAGCGGCCTTAGGAATTTTGGTGGTTAGCGTTGTAAACCCGATTGTAAATCAACAAGTTGCCTTGCGTTGGTTCAGCTTCCCAGAAATCTTGTTGCTTGCCCCAGTTCCGTTAATTGTATTGGCAACCATCTTCCTAGTTGATCGCTATTTGCGTCAGGTTCCAATGGTGAATGATCTGGGTGTGCGCTGGCCTTTCTTTGGTGTCACTGTCATTTTCGCGTTGAGCTTTCTCGGGCTTGCGTATAGCTTCTTCCCAGAAGTTGTGCCGGGATTAATGACCGCACAAGAAGCCGCCTCCTCGCCTGCGACGTTAATAATCGTGGGCTACGGTGTGATGATTGTTATGCCGGTGATATTGCTTTACACCTTTGTGGTATACCGGATCTTCAAAGGCAAAGCGACAGAACTTAGCTACAAGTAGGAAAGGGAATTCCTCAACAAAGCGCCGCTGCTCATGCGGCGTTTTTTTTGCAGTACTCAACGACTAAAGTATCTACCCAAGGCGACTGAGTGGGAACGCTGAGAGAATGTAGCGGCAGCCAGTAGTTTGTTCCTAACTAGAACGAGATAACCGTTTCTCAACTATAGCGATACAGGCACAAAAACAGAAAGAATATTTGATGTTACAGAAGGTAGACCGCCACTTTAAAACGCTTTGAGTATTTTTTGCGCTCAATGAGGTGCAAGTATACTTATGCTTTTTATGACTTGTGAACACTCAATTGCATGTTATGTTGCTGTTGAAATCGTACATGAAATAAGGACAAGAACATGAAGATAAGATGCAAAACGACGCAAAGCATTGAAAAATTTAACCCTGATGACCTCAATCCAAACACAGATCTCTTTGGTATGATTGCTGTTGTATTCGTGTTCATGGCTGTTTTGCTTAGCATCTAGTAGTGCTACGTTCATTCTTATGGCCGTATTCATACCTCATGTGATATGGGTGCTAAATTCTAGATTAAAGCGGATAGGCTAACCCGCACCAATCAGATTATGGCTGCCTCTGTATAGCATCTTCAATTTTGGCGTTGTATCGAGGTGAGATGTGAATAGTTGGCTTGTAGATAGAATGGCGCTTGCACCTTGAGCACTCTTGTGTACTTTCAATGACGCATTACTTTAGTGTAGATACGAAAAAAGGCCTGATAAATCAGACCTTTTTAGAATGTGGCGGTGAGTGAGAGATTCGAACTCTCGATTGCTAGCTACCAAGTTTAAAACATTTAAAATCAACCACTTAAATATATACAACTTCCATTGTTTGTACCAGTTTTTTGTACCTTTTCCTAGACACTCTCAATCGTGATTCCAAACAGGAATACACTTGGTAAGTCGACTCCTACAGTAAACATGATGTGAGTGGGCAGCTACCAACCAACCACTACAATGATACTCAGACATACGTAACGCTGGTTATTGAATTTACAATTTAGAATTTTTTTTCATAGAGTTACAAAACTACAGAGAAATAAACAGGACAGTAAATTGCTCAGATAAGAAGTGGAATAATAATGCGTACCGGAAAGGCTATTCTGATAGAAGACTTCATCCTCACAGGAGTTTGGCGAAGCGGTATTAAGAACTATAAGAGCACACTCTGCTCTATGGTTGTGAAGTGGTTGAATCAATATGGGACGCGGAGAGAATCACCACGAGGGATTGGTTAAGCTAAGGTTCATTTACAAAAATATTGGGGAGTACTCAACACACTCCCCATGATATCGCAGCTAATTAACTACTCCAGTTCTCACAACCAGATTTAGACTTGTCGATCACTAAGTCTCCCTCAACCTTGTATGAGATGAAACCCACAAGGAATGAAAAGAACTCTGAATCAGCGGTAACGTCTGTTAGACCTACTGCACATGTATCATTTTCAATCGCTTTATCAGCAGCCTCTTTAACGCTAGGAACACCTAAAGGAACAATGATAATAGGCTTTGCATCCTCACCAGTTACACGAGGGCCTTTGACAAATTCACCGCCATTTAGGTCGACATTTTTGGTCGATGCCAGTGTGAAATCCGCAACACGCTGAGCACAACCCGTAGACAGCAGTGAACCGGCGATAGCAATAGACAATAGTACTTTTTTCATTTCCAGCCTCTGTTGTTATTAATTTTTTTTGGGGGGCGGATTATTACATATCATTTGAATTATGTAAGTAACCCACTGAACTGATTGAGTAATATCTAGACGCCTTGTGTGTATATTGCTCAACATACCCATTAGGTATACCCAAACGACTACGGTCAAACCTTGATCAAACAGTACCCAATAGGGTTGAATTTGCATTGTGACCACAATAAAATTTCTAACATCTTAGAGTTAAACGGGTACACCTAATGGCACACATAGCTTATCTGCGTGTTTCGACCACAGACCAAAATACAGACCGTCAACTTACAGATTCTGGTATCACCTTTGATAAGAGCTTTACAGATAAATGCAGTGGTGGCTCAACTAAACGACCAGCATTAGAAGCTCTTAAAGACTACGTTCGAGAAGGAGATACAATCCACGTTCATAGCATCGACCGCCTAGCTCGTAATTTGGTTGATTTGAAGCAACTAATAAACGACTGGACTAGCCAAGGTGTTAGCGTGAGATTCCACAAGGAAAACCTAAGCTTTAATGCTGGTGGAAGTGATCATATGTCTGAGCTCATGCTGAACATGCTAGGAGCTGTAGCTCAATTCGAGTTAGCAATGATTCAGGAAAGACGTCAGGAAGGCATTGAGAAAGCTAAAGCAGCAGGGAAATATAAAGGTAGACCAACTAACACAACTAACCACCAGCGTATCGCTGAGCTACGTTCACAAGGTTTTTCCTTGAGAAAGATTGCCTCCGAAATAGGAGTCTCCTTATCCACAGTCCAAAGAGCCTTAGCAAAGACTTAGTACACCGTAATTACCAAAAAATGAAGTTTTATAAATCCCGTTTTGTGTGTGCGTAACGGTACGCCGCAATCGTATTCGATATGTATTACTCCGAACCCTCCCCCTCCTAGGGTTCCAATCAAACCAAAAAGAGAAATATTAATAATTAATCATATACCTACAGGTACATAACACACTATGAACCAATTCATGGCAGATAGCAGATTTGCGTATTTAGACCCTCGAACTCTCATACTCGATCCCGCGATGCAAGCCCGTGACGTTGAACTCATAAAAGACAAACGAGAACGTTCAGCGCAAGAGATTAAGCAAGAGAGCCAAAGTAAGGAGATTCTTGAAGACCTTCGTAATGGACAGCCTATAAGGCAACCTATCACTGTTTTTGTGATTGATGACAAGTATTACGTAGTGGATGGTTTTCACCGCACTGGAGCTTGTCTGAAGTACCTTGAAGAAAAACCCGATGCTGAATTGATGATTAACTCGTTGATCATAGAAAACCGTACCTACGCTGAGGCATTCTCAGCAGCGCAAGATGTCAACCAAGCACATGGGGTTGGAGTTACTAAAGATGAAGCAACGCAAGCTAAGTTTCGCAAGCTAATTGTTAACCGAGAGTTTGACCTAAGCGTCTCTCAAATAGAGGAGCTTGTTGGGTGTAGCCGTGGTCAGGCTGGACACATCGCTAACGGCTTAAAAGCTTGCAAAGAAGCATTAGGGAATGACATCGAGATGAACGACTTAGAGAGCTTTGTTGAAAACCTCAAGTTTGGCTTGGAGTCACGTTATTACCTACCCCAAAGCTGTTGGGACTCTAAGGGTTTCCCGAAGATTAGACGACTCTCAGATGCTTTTAAGGGTAAGGAGTATGTGCCTGACAAAGATGATGAACAGTGGGAGCAAAAGCAAATTAAAGACGTCTCAAAGAGCATCAGCCGCCTCGTTGAGTTCTTTGGAGAGGACATCTTCAGGGAAGGCTTAAGGAAGTTCACTAGGGGCTCTCAACTAGGTATCTCGATATCTCAACGGAGTAAGTGGCTGGAAAAAGCTGGGACTATCGAAGGAAGTATTCAAGATAAAAATAGTGGAAATAAAGCCCCTAACGTAACAGAAAACTACGAGTTATAGAAATGACATTGTGAGCTCGTAAGCCTTATACCACAAGGCCTACGGGCTAATTCAAACCAAAGTGTACACGTGTGTACAGTGGGGAGACTTTAGGTGTACACAACAGTGTAAAGACATTAACGAAAAACTACCAAAGACGTGGGACAGCCAGCCTAGGCAAACAGTCTATTGCTTTCTTCTTAGCCTTCATATCAACCGTACCGTATGCTGCTCCGATATTAGCCGGAGCGTGACCAGTGATAGCATCACTAACAGAATCAACTACTCCTAGACCACGCAAAGCTGTTCTCAAAGAGTGCCTAAACGAGTGTGATGGCTGCTTGGTTATGCCTAACCTCTTGACCTGTTTACTCCACCACTTACCAATAGCACCAGACCTTTTACCGTGTTTGTTTGGCTTGTGCTCAGGGAATAGAAACTCTCCACAGGACGCCACATAATCCAAAAAACCTAAATCAATGAGATGATCATGAATCGGCACTTGTCGAACTGACTTAACGTTTTTTACGTTCTGCTCTTCACCCTCACGAACATAAATAAAGTGAATACCTTCGTCTGATCGTTGTATATCTGAACTTCTAAGTTGAACCATTTCTTCAATCCGAGAACCCGTATATCTGCATAGAAGAGGCACCCAATAACAAGCCATGCCATAAGGCTTACTAGCAGTAACATCAGTGAATATATCTAGCTTAAATAGCTGATTGATCTCGCTAGGCGTAAACCCTTTAGCTTCAGCTACCGCAGACTTATTCTGTACTTTAGGAAGTGTTACGCCTTTGTATGGGTTGACGTTTATCAAACCAAGCTCAACAGCATAGCCAAATACAGGAGAAGTCTTTCTGAGAATAGTCTTAACGGTTGAAGGAGCGATTGTTTCAAGCCCTTTTGTTTTAACAAGCTCAAGCTGCTCAGGTACTGATTTGTTTCTAATCTCTTTGGCTTTAGACTTAGGCAATTGTAACAGGGTATCTTTGTATTTTGAGATATGACCTCTCGTTACATCAGCAACGTCTAGATCCCCTATTATCTCTATAAGACGCTCTATCTGACACTCAACCTCTGCCAAGGATTGAGAAGCTTTGCCATTAATAGATGCAGACTCAAGGTAACGCTTCAATAGGCTCGAAATGGAGTCCTGAGATGGTTTCAAAACCCTAGACGGTATCTTATCAGGCTTAGACACTGAAAGGGGCTCACTAGCGATTGGAGTGGTCACTGGCTCATACCCAAAGTCTCGCTTGTGACGAGCAAAACAGAGAGACTCAACTCGACGGGCGTAATCGTAAAAAGCGTAAACCAAACGTCTATATGAAGCGCTTGTCTCACATACAACTAAACCTTCTATGTTTAGCTGTTCTTCAATGAAATCTTTCAAGCCTTCCAAAAGCTCTTGATATTCCTCTTCAGTAGCTTTTGACGCATCTAGACCACTAAACTCAAATGTGTCAGATAAGCCGAATACGTGGAGACGCTTATCGCCCTCAACGCCATACCATTCATATCGAAGATAGCAATCATAGTTACCATTACCATCAACCTCATCTTTGACACGCAGATACCAACGCTCGGCAATGATCGCGCAATCACGGACATTAAGCTCAATATCAGATGAATTAGATAGCTTTAAATTAGCGAAGTCGATTTGCTTGAGCGCATCATCAAGATGCTGAGGAAATCGCTGCTTTGCTTCAGAAAGGTTTTTCGTTTGAAGAGATTTCTTGAAGACTGTCTTACCGATTATAGGAACCAGCTTTTTTGGGACAGCCATTCTAAAGTAGTAAACACCAGTCTGAGGATGCTTATAAGGACTTGCCATGATGTTCGACATTGTACCTACTCTTTGTACCAGTAGGCAGCTTACATTAAAACACCAAACCCCTGTATTATAAGAAGTTCTTACACTACAAGGGCTTATAGAATGTGGCGGTGAGTGAGAGATTCGAACTCTCGATACGTTGCCGTATACACACTTTCCAGGCGTGCTCCTTCAGCCACTCGGACAACTCACCGAATCAAATTTTGGTTAGCATCATTGGCTAACGAGGCGCTAATTTAATGATTATGTGCCTGATGGTCAAGGCTAAACATAAAAAAAAGCGCCCTTTTCGAATCGATTGCTCACTAAGTAACTAAATTGAGCAAAACTAGGGCATTTAGATGCTTTGAGAATAACCGGGAACACGGAACCAACGGCGGCACATGTCCAAGAAGTACCCATACAACACACCCATGCCACAAGAAATAACAGCGTTACTTGCCACTGCGGTCACAATTTGATCTGTAGACGCGCCAACTGCGAATAAAATACCCGCATAAACTGGAGATTGAAATAGTACATAAGCGACCAGATCAGAGATGTTCTTCATAAAGGAAGACGGCGACACCTTACTACCTTGATGCAGCACCCAATCACGAAAAACCCCATACGGCCAAGCAATGGCGATATTCACTGGAATCGATAGCGTACGCGATGCTAGAGATTGCTCAAATGTCATCCCTGAAATCAAAATCTCGACAATCATCCCTGTGATAAAGCAAAAAACAACCATAGCAAAGGTATCCGCTGCGGCGTGACGAATACAAAATGGTCCACGAGACTTCATTTACAAAACCCTTAAAATCAAACACTGCAATTAATGAAAATAATAAAACTATTAACCACCCAAAAGACATCAAGCCAGTTAATGATGCAATTAGAACACACAAAAACTAGCTTATGGTTCTGTATTTAAAATTAAGTTGTAAATTTATAACCAACTTTTAAAGTAAAAGTAGTTTTTTTCACCAATGGCGAGTAAAAACGCCTAAAATCACGTAAAAATGGTACAAAAACACGGATTTCACTTACATAAAAAGGGGTTACGATAATTATTTTGACGTAAAGTTAGAACAAAACTCGGACCGAAAACAGTCACTCCTATAGCTTATACTACCAAGCTGCGAAAATTCAGAGTATTACCGATATAATCACAGTAGAAGGTCTTGCTGTTTTACTCGTAAAAGTAAAACTGTAAGCCTGTTCATTGCGGGTTAGAAGAGTTTGTCACGAAGCTGGATGACGTATGAATAGTAAGAACAATTCACAGTTGCGCCATATTGATTAAATTATGGTGAGGCCAGCAAAATCGTTAATGTATCGATATCATCTTGGTCTGGGGATTGCTGACGCTTTAAGTTACTTCTTATCCGTTCGGCGACTGAAGAAACGTCGCCACTGAGTTCAAGGGGAGCCTCCGCAATGATCGCTGAAATAGCCTCAAGTGCTTCATTAAGATGTCCATTATCTAGAGCGACATAGAAGTTGAGTAACCACTTTTCAGCATTAAAGCTATCTGCTGCATTTCCATCAAAGTCCGATTGGTACTGATATAACTGTGTCGCATGAAGATACAGTGCATCATTTAATTCAGACTCCACTATTGGTTTCGCTATTATGTGATCTGCTCCTACATTAATCATACGCTCTTGTGTTTCTTTGAACACATCCGCTGTACAGCCAAAAATCAGTACCGACTTAGCAGGTGAACTCATTGCTCGAATGGCTGATATGGCCCCAACGCCATCTAGAACAGGCATATGATTATCCATCAGTATCAAATCAAATGGTTTGATCGCAACCTCATCGACTGCAAGCTGACCATTTTCGACACTTGTGCACTCAAAGCCCTTGGCTCGGAGGAAAGTTTCCATAATGATCGCATTTGTTCGGTTGTCTTCAACAATGAGTGCTTTCAACCCTTTACAGTTCAATTTATGTGTATTGATTGACTCTACTTTACCTGGCTTGCAAGGTGTAAGGGCAATTTCGAGAGTAAAAGTCGTTCCAGCGTCCTCCTGACTCTCTACAACCACTTGCCCACCCATATGTTCCGCGATTTCTTTGACTATTGCTAAACCAAGCCCTGTACCACCAAACCGCCTAGTCGTTGATGACTCCGCTTGCTCAAAAGGACGAAAAATGCGTTTTTGTGCCTCTTTTGAAATACCAATTCCTGTATCTTTTACCTTTAGTATCAGCTTGGTGCCTGCCTTACTCGATTTCTCGGCTAGCTCTACCTCTACGATGCCACGATCGGTGAACTTAACAGCGTTATTGAGTAGATTGAACAGTACTTGACGCAAACGGGCTTTGTCATTGTTGTACCAACGACCCGTTGGTAAATGCGAGACTACTCTAAAGCGAAGACCTTTTTCTGCACACAGCGTTTGATAAACACTCTTGATACTGCCGATAATCGACTCAATTGGGAAAGGCTTATGTTCAAACTCAACATGCCCTTGTTCAATTTTTGAGTAATCTAAAATCTCATTGAGTAATGTCATCATGTGATCACCTGAATCATAAAGGGTTCTCAGGTGCTTACGCTGCTCATCGGTAAGTGGTGTTTTTAACAGTATCTGGGCAGTTCCAAGTACACCGTTCATTGGTGTGCGAATCTCGTGGGACAATGTGGCTAAGAATGCCGTTTTAGCGTTTGTCGAAGCCTGAGCTTTTATTCTCTCCTGCTCTAAATAGATCGTCTTTTCATTGAACTTCTCGATAAGCTGTCCGATTTCGTCATCGCTATCGTAGTCAATATCTATGATCCCACCAGTTTTCGAGTCATCAATCTTAGCGGCAATGCGAACAATTGGTTCAACAATATAGCGATTCAGTAAGTAGTAACCGACCAAGACACACAAGAGCAAAAATGGAATGATCCTCCCCTCAACGCTCATCACTTGTTCAAACACTTGATCGGCGACTTTAGCTTTTGCGTTGACAACTTCCATGCGCCAGTCGAACTCTCCGAAATCAAGCTCGCTGACATAAATTTCGTCCGTCAGTTGAAAGTTGTGTTCAATAATCACGTTTGAGTCAGCATCGCGAACCACTACCCCCAAAGAATGCTGGTTCGTGTGCTCTCGAATAAACTGAAAAAGTGCATCTAGTGATAGGTCTACCGTTACAACTCCAGCGAATCGACCGTTTTGGTAGTACGGAGAAGACGCGGTAATCATCTGGACCTGAGTAAAGGTATCGATGTAAACCGTAGACCAACTAACAGAACCTACCGGAGCATCGGCGGCAGCGACATACCAGGGTTCATTATCATAACCGCCAGATTCGGGGTTATTGTAGGAGTGAATTTGGTCAATACCACTATCACTGTTTTTATTGAAGAATAGACTTTTATATCTCCATTGTTCTGCTTTGAGTTCGGGTTTAGGCCATACACCACCACTAACAAGCATCTTGTCACTCAATTGAAGAATATGTGGAATTATTGTGTTGAGAGATTGAATATTTTCAGTCCCTTGGGCTAGCCCTACTAAGCTGCTCAATACACCTGTAGAACTGAGGAGGGGCTCTTTTATCTCAAGAGCCAGGAGTTGGGTACGTAACTCTAGGTTTTGCTCTAGCTTTTGTCTAACCGGTGGCTCAACAACCAAATAGGCGACAGAACCGATAGTGGCGATAAAGAAGCACAGGTAAAGTGTTAGGGCGAGAATGCTTTTTTTTCTAAGTGATGAGCGAATTTCCATAGATGTGTGAATCATTCCCTAATATCGATTTATCACTAATTGATTGGTAAGATGAGCGCAATCAACCAGCCCATTAACAAATGGTATTCTATTTTGAAACTACAAGACATCCTTTCTCTCCCAGAACTTGACGGTAAACTACTAAACCTGGCAAAAACTCAAGGCTTTGTAACAGCGATGGCTGCAGCGCCAAACGTATTAATGCCTCAAGAGTGGTTGCCATTCTTATGGGGTGGAGAAGAAACAGCGCCATTTACTGACGGTGAACAACTAGAGCAGTACATTGACGAGATTGTACAAATGTGGAACCAAACTCGTCCCGCTCTCCTAGAAGGCACTTGGCAGTGGCCTGCAGGGTGCGCGCTAGATGAGCAAGACATTGTAACAAGTCAGGCTCGCGATTTCTGTGAAGGTGTATTACAAGGCTGGCAACTTGCGCGTGATGACTGGGAAACGTTGATGCCTGAGGATAGCGAAGATAATGCCCTACTCGGTGGTGTTTTACTTTCTCTTACTATGCTTTACGACCCAGAAACGACCATTGAAACATTGGCCGAACAAGGTATGGAAGGCTTAGAGCAGTTTGAGGAAATCTTCAATGCAATGCCAGTGATGTTATGTGGTCTTACCCAGCGCGGTGTTGCATTAGCTGAAGAACAATAGACGCAACGCTGTCGACCATCAAGATTGAACGGCTGAATAGACAAAAAGCTCTCCAAATGGAGAGCTTTTTTGATCATGTTAAAATTACATGTGGAATATACCGCGCCATATCTTGAGTCACTAAGCTACTGTCTTCCCTAATCGAAATACCGGCAGCTCTATCATTGACCAACCAACTGCCAATTAACGTATGGTTGTGCCCAAACTTAGGTAGTGGATGGTATTGCTGGACGATATTGAATTTAGATTCATAAGGCCCTGACGTTTTAACAAAACGTTTTCCATCGATGACGATCTCGATGTTCGCGCCCTCTCGAGAAAATAGTGGCTTGATGACATAATCTCTCATAGTGTTCGCTTTTGAATCGTTAGCAAAATAAGCGGGCAAAAGGTTCGGGTGATTAGGAAAGCGCTCCCACAATAACGGTAAAAGTGCTTTATTGGATAGAATCGACTTCCACATCGGTTCTAACCAGTTTACGTTCGCAGTCGCTAAGTACTTCGCATATTCCTCTTCAAACATAAACTCCCAAGGGTAAAGCTTAAACATCCAACGAATCGCTCTGTCGTCAGCATCCACAAACAGACCATCTTCCGTCACTCCAATATCTTCGACATGCACGAATGCCGTTGCTAACCCTGCCTCTCGCGCGCAATCCTCTAAATACTGGACAGTCCCTTTATCTTCTTCAGTGTACTTGCAGCAGCTAAAGTGAAGTGTTTGTCCTGGTTGGTATTTTGCTATTTCGGCAAAGCGCTCGATCAAAAAGTCTTGAAGAATATTGAATTGATCCGCGCTCTGGTGAACTCGACCTTTATTTACAACATCTTCTAGCCACACCCACTGCCAAAAGCCAGTTTCAAACAAGCTGGTTGGCGTATCCGCATTGTTTTCCAGTAATTTTGCTGGCGAGGTCCCGTTGTACGCGAAATCCAGCCGCGAATAAAGCGAAGGTTCGCTTCGTCTCCATGAAGAAGCGACCTGCTCCCACATAGATTCAGGGATCGCACATTGCGTCAGCAACCGCTCACTCCGAACGACTTCATCCACAATAGCCAGGCACATCTGATGCAGCTCTTCAGTGGGCGCTTCTATATCGCGCTCAATTTGCTCCAGCGTGAATTGATAGTAAGCACTCTCATCCCAATACGGTTGGTCATACATGGTATGGAAACCAAAACCAAACTGGCGTGCTAATTCACGCCAGTTTTCGCGCTCTTGTATTTCTCGTCGAAACATAGTGCTTTTTAACCGCCTCGACTGACCGACACCACTTTACCAAACCCGCCTCGAGACATCGCCCTGCCAATGGTGCCGCCACCACGTTTATTAAGGCTATTCGTCGCAACTTTGGTCGGCTGATTTCGGTAGGAGCCAAAGAATTGCCCTGCTCCATTATAGAATTTGGATTTATAACGGTACATCGGCTCTGAGTAATAGCTCTTGTTATAACCTTTCAACCCGCTTAATGAGCGACTGTAAAAAAAACCGCCAAAGTTAGGTACATAAGCTCGGGAACTGGAACTGTAGTAACAATCATCCTCGTAGAAATCATTCTCGCATTCGAACTCGCTGCGGTAGCGAGGGGCATTTTGTTCGGCACGAGCTAAAGCTTCTTGGTATGCAATGTCACACTGTTCACTAAACTCAGGCGAGTTAGATTTACACTCATCAGCATCAGAAAAAATGTACCCTTCTGTTTTTGACTCGTACGTAGCAAAGAAGAAAATACCACCAAAGGCAGCAAAGGGAAGAATTTTCCCAAGCTTTAAGCTTTTGTCCATGGAAGAACGTTTAACGTTAGAACTCCGCTTCATCGTTCCTCCTAGTAAGTCATGCAAGCGGCATTCAATACGCCGACCGAAACAGAAACTGCGGCTAATACAATACCGGCTGGCAGTTCATCTTTTTCGATACGCTCTGCCACTTTCGGAAGTAAAATAAAGCGTACAATTGCAAATGCGATAATTTGAGCAAGCATTGCAACAACGCCCCACACCATAAAATCGACGATATTGACCGAGTTTTTTGCCGCCCCCGAAATCGCGAGACAATAACCAAGGAAGGCCCCACTTAGCGCAATCGCTGCTGCTGTATTTTGTTTTTCTTTGATCAGATGCCACTCATCGTATGGCGTCAACTTGACGTAGATGAACTTAAACGCCAATACAAAAATAATAGAAACAGAGAAATAGAGTAAAAAGTTTGGGAAGCCTGCTAACAGGCCGGCAATCATGTGCATTATTGTTCCTTGTTCATTTCTTTCCAGGCAAAATCTTCAATACGTTCATCTGCAATGTAAAACAGCTTGGTACTCGCGGGTACTTCAGCATCTAAATCTGGGTTGAGTTGAATACCATCGCCAATATCAAAAGCAATCAGCGTGGCATGATGGCGTCTTTTGAGAAAAACGAAGAGATTCTCAATAGTGGTGGCAGACTGACCCTCGGGATAAATAACTGAGTATTGCGTCATACCTCGTGTTGAAGCCAAAAGCTCCTGATGAAGCGCACTTGAGCCCGGGTCAACCGCCGCTTTTGCCAACATTTCTGCGCCAACAGCAGGTATGCATTCCGCTTTCGGGCAATGCTGACTTAGAAGTCGGCCTAGCGCTTCATCTTTAAAGTAAGCGACCAAATGAGCGGAAGGGTTTACAGATGCGCAGTATAGAGCGGCTGACAAGGTAATGTCGTCCGAGAGATTATCCACAATAATGCAAGCGGCTTCGGCAATATTGGCGTTTTTCATTTCTTGCGAATCGGTATAACTGGTCACTTTGATAAAACTGATTTCGCCAGGTAACGGGTTCTCTATTTCTGAACGGCTGCATAAAACAATCGGACGCTTTCCCTCTTCTTCATGTTGTAACATGCGAATAAGGTGCATCGTCCTCGATCCATTCCAGCCCAACAATACAATATGGTTTTCCACTCTTACTCTCCGTTTTCCTAAAATACCCGCTCGCCAATAGTCCATCGCGGCTCCAGCGACACGCCCCAATAATGCGGCGAATAAGCTCAAACCGCCGGGGATTACAAATAGTACGACAACCCATTTACCCAAATCTGTTACTGGAGAATGGTCGCCATAACCCACCGTACTCGCCGTAACCATGAGGTAATAGATAAAGTTAGCGAAACTGTCTGTTAATGCGGTTTCACCAGCGAGAACCAGCAGCCACCATGAAAGGCTCACATATAAGCCACTAAAGATGAGAAGGCTTCGGTTGCTCAATTTAAAAAGGTGGGAACTAAGCCACTTTTTAACTACTAACCACACCGCCATAAATTTATGACCTCGATATTCATTGATTGCATCAATAGTAACTCATTGATAGTAAGACACAAAAAAACCAGCCATATTCGGCTGGTTTTTGAGATTTACTTTCAGTTACGCCTACTTTTTAAGCATTACCTTTCACTTGCATATTTAGCTGCTCAGCAAAATCTAGCATGCGGTTAAGCGGTATAAGGGATTTAACACGCAGTTCTTCGTCAACAAAAATCTCGTGCTCTTCACCACCTTCACTAAGCGCTTTCTCAATTGCTTTCAAACCGTTCATTGCCATCCAGGGACAGTGTGCACAGCTGCGACATGTTGCGCCTGCACCTGCGGTTGGCGCTTCGATAAGTTCTTTCTCTGGCACAAGTTGCTGCATTTTAAAGAAAATGCCTTTGTCTGTCGCAACGATCATTTGTTTGTGAGGAAGCTCTTTCGCTGCTTTGATCAGCTGACTCGTTGATCCAACGGCATCGGCAAGTTCTACGACGCTTGCTGGTGACTCAGGGTGAACCAAAATAGCCGCATCTGGATACACGCTCTTCATTTTTCGTAGCGCATCAGCAGAGAACTCATCATGAACCACACACTCACCCTGCCAAAGCAGCATATCTGCGCCAGTTTTGTTAGCGATGTACGATCCTAGGTGACGGTCTGGTCCCCAAATAATTGGCTTATCTTCAGCGTCTAAGTGTTCCACGATTTCAAGCGCAATACTCGATGTAACGACCCAGTCGGCACGGGCTTTAACCGCTGCTGAGGTGTTTGCGTAAACTACAACCGTATGATCAGGGTGAGCATCACAAAACTCGCTGAACTTATCCGCAGGACAGCCAAGGTCGAGCGAACATTCCGCTTCCAACGTTGGCATTAGAATGCGCTTTTCTGGTGTCAGAATTTTGGCCGACTCGCCCATAAAGCGAACACCACCAATAATCAATGTACTTGCAGGGTGACGATTACCAAACTTCGCCATTTCCAACGAGTCACCAACAAACCCGCCAGTGTCTTCAGCTAGGGCTTGAATCTCAGGGTCGGTATAGTAGTGCGCGATAAGTACCGCATCTTTTTCTTTGAGTAACTTTTTAATACGCTCAATGTAAGATGCTTTTTCTTCTTCGCTTAATGGAACTGGTTTCGGTGGGAATGGGTAAACAGTGTCGATTTTATCTAATATATGGCTCATTGCTCTTGCTCTACGCAACTTCCTTTAATCCGAGTATTGTAACCTCGTTAATTTTCAAAAACCAACTTGTCGCGGGGATTTCTAGCGGTCTAGCCGTATATCTTTGTTACAGGTAGCATTTCCGAGTAGCGAAATTCGGTGCAACATAAGGTCAGAGGCTCTGCATCATTGCTATCGACTTAGCCGTTCTGTACCAACAGAAAATGGAAAAGAAAAAGGAAGCCGAAGCTTCCTTTTTAAAACATAACGTCTTACAGCTTAGAGCTGGCAAGTTTTGCAGATGCACTACCTGGGTATTCATCAACCACTTGTTGGTAGTACTTTTTCGCTTGAGCTGCATTGTTATTACGCTCAGCGATTTCGCCTAACTTAAGCAACG
Source organism: Vibrio sp. 1731 (assembly GCF_033339955.1). Taxonomy (NCBI): domain Bacteria; kingdom Pseudomonadati; phylum Pseudomonadota; class Gammaproteobacteria; order Vibrionales; family Vibrionaceae; genus Vibrio; species Vibrio sp. 1731. Next base: position 605,827 of record NZ_JAWOVO010000001.1, read on the forward strand.
CATCGGCTCGCTTATTGGAGTCTTTATAAGACACCACAGCGGCAAAACTTTTCACTGCATCCTCATCCTGCTTTTTAGCGAAGTACAACTGACCTAACCAGTAGTGAGAATTCGCTGAATATGTAGAATCAGGATAATCTTTCTGGAACTGCTGGAACGCTGCAATTGCACCAGTGTAATCACGCTTTTTGAGAATCAGGTCAACTGCATTCTGATATGCCGTTTGCTCATCAACATTTGGAGTGTACTGGCCACCTGTTTTCACAGGTTGTGCTTCTTGTGCAGGTGTGGATTTTATCTCTCCACGAACACGATCCAGCTCGACAAACAACTCACGTTGACGTTGCAACATTTGTTTCATTTCGTAGCTATTTCGCTCTAGTTGACCACGCAATTCACTGATCTCTTGCGACATTTGGTCAATTTGCTGTTGCATTTGGAGCTGAACGCGATTGCGGTTTTGGAGCAAACGTTCTAGACGCTCTACTTCCGTTTCAGATGAACGGCTCTTAGAGACGGATGATGTGCTGTTGAGATCAGATACTGGAGCTGGTGCAGCGAACGCAAAGTTCGCTGCACTTGCCAGTAACGTAAGCGCAACAGCGCGCTTAGTGTTACTGAACATGAGGATTACCTCGAATTAGTATACTAGAACCGCGCGACGGTTCTTAGCGTAAACTTCATCTGATTGACCTAGAAGAAGTGGCTTCTCTTCACCGTAGCTAACGATTGAGATTTGGTCAGCTTGAACACCTAGTGCTTGTAGGTAGTTCGCTACTGCTTGTGCACGACGCTCACCTAGAGCAATGTTGTACTCAGGTGTACCGCGCTCATCAGCGTGACCTTCGATAGTTACGTTAAGTGCTGGGTTCTTGCTTAGGTAAGAAGCGTGAGCCGCTAGCATCTCTTCGTAATCTGCTGCAATTGTTGAGTTGTCAAAAGCAAAGTAGATTGTTTGAGTTTCACGTAGCGCTTGCTCTTTTAGCTCTTGCTCTGTCAACTGACCGCTTTGATCAATTGGCGTAGCTACTGTTGTTTCCACTGCGCCATTGTTGTTTGTTGCTGCACCAGTGTTAGAAGCAGCGTCGTCGCTTGAACTACACGCTGTAACAGCCATTACAGGAAGCGCGATTAGTAGCCCTTTTAGAACCTTGTTCAGTTGCATCTTATTTTCCTTTATTAATCAAACTTATTACTACAAAAACGGTGACCATGCAGGCGCTCGAACACGCCCATTTGTTGCCGGTAATCTAGCTTTGAATCGACCATCAATTGACACCATCGATAGTACGTTTTTCTTGTTGTAAATCGAGCTATACACAACCATGCCACCGTTTGGGGCAATACTAGGAGACTCATCAAGCAAGGTCTTAGTTAAGACTTGAAGAGCACCAGTTTCCAAATCTTGTTTCGCCAAATTAAATCCTGCGTTGCTGCGGTTCACCATAACTAGGAATCGCCCATCAGGAGTAATCTGACCACCCAAATTTTGGCTGCCTTGCCAAGTCAAACGGTCAATAGAACCGCTGCCCAAATTTACTTGATAAATCTGTGGTTTACCACCCCTATCCGATGTGAAAATCAACGATTTTCCATCCGGATGCCAGAACGGTTCCGTATTATTTGATCTGCCACGCGTAATTTGCGTCAGTTTACGAGTGTTAAGGTCAAACGTATAAACATGAAGCGAGCCTGTTTTAGAAAGAACAATCGCTAACTTATTGCCATCAGGCGAAAATCTTGGTGCACCATTGTGACGTGGGTATGAAGTAATTTTCTCACGTTCACCGGTGTAGATGTTCATTATGAAGATTTCTGCTTGGCCATTTTGGAAGCTAACATACGCAAGCTTTTTACCATCTGGTGACCACGCTGGTGACATTAATGGTTGCTTAGAGCGTAAAACCATACGCTCATTGTAGCCATCGTAATCAGCGACTCGAAGTTGGTAAGGGAAACGGTCTTTATCGTTCACTACCACATATGCGATACGAGTCATGAAAGCGCCACGGTCGCCAGTCAACTGCTCATACACCAAATCAGAGATACGGTGAGCGTACTCACGCATACGAGGCCCTTGAACAGTGGCTACTTTATTGAACAGCACATGATCTTTTGACAGAACCAATTCACCGTCACTACCAAGCGCCTTACTCTTCCCACCCGTTAACTGACCACGCACAATATCAACAAGTTGATAGTTGATAACGTAGTCACCTTGGTCGTTTTGCTTGATTGAACCAGTCAATAGCGCATCCACGCCTAAATTGGTCCAAGCATCAAAATTAACTTCTGATTCACTGAACGGTGTTTGTGGCATTTTGCTCGTTGGAACTGGGCTAAATTTACCACTACGTTGTAAATCCGAGGCGATAACAGCAGAAACATCCGTTGGAAGCGCTTGTGTGCCCTCCCACTTAAACGGAACAACAGCAATTGGTCGTGCTGAATCAATACCATCGGTAATGACCAACTCTAATGCGGCATTCGCCACATTTGTCATACTGCTAAACAGTACAAACATTCCTAGTAAAAGGCGTCTAATCACGTCTTATTCCTTTTAGTCCAAAGCAACAGTTATGTTGATGTCTTTTAGTCTTTCATTGACCGCTGATTCTGAAGATTTAGGGAACGTCCCTACCTGAGCTATTGCTCGCTTCGCCGCAGCACATACTCGAGCATCACCACTCAAAACGGTAACACCAGAGACCATCATATCAGTTCCTGTCGGAATCAATTTGATGTTTACCCTACACTCCTTTCCCAGCAAGTAGTCATCCTTAATCAGCTTTTGCTGAATATTTTGAGTATAGATGGATGACATACGAGAAAGTTCGTCGTCAATAAATTGATTGCGCGCAGCACTGTTTTTACTGACCTCATCCTCGAGCCCCGCAAAAATATCATCTAACGCGGCTTCTTGAGCTTTACGCTCACGCTCGGCACGCTCAGCTGCTTCTCTCGCTTTACGCTCTCGCTCCGCTGCCTCTTTTGCCGCTTTCTCTTTTGCGATGCGCTCTTGTTCAGCTTTTTCAGCTGCTTCACGCTCACGACGTGCTTTTTCTTCCGCTTCTTTTGCTGCTTTTTCACGAGCTAAACGTTCTTGCTCAGCTTTTGCGATAGCCGCCTCTTTTGCTAAACGCTGCTGTTCAGCTTTACGCACGGCTTCTTCTTTTTCCTTGCGCTCTTTTTCTAGCTTAGCAGCTCGCTCTTTTTCTTTGCGAACACGTTCTTCTTCCTGCTTGCGCTCTTGCTCTTTTTTCTTACGCGCAGCTTCTGCTTCTCGTGCCGCTTGAGCATCTTTCGCTTGCTGCTCTTTCAACTTGCGAATTTGCTCTTCTTCAGCTTTGCGGTTTTTTTCTAGCTGCTCTGCTTCGCGTCTCAGTTTATCAAGACGCTCTTGTTCTTTTTTCGCTGCCTTTTCGCGTTGCTGGCGAATTTCTTTCGCTTGTTGCTGCACAAGTTTTGGATCGATGACAACAGCTTGAACCATTTGCCCTGTAGGCTCTGGTTTAGACATATTGAAGTCCGTCCCCCAAAGCAGGGCTGCAACTAGAATTGCATGCAAACCAACCGATATTGCTATCGGTTTGGTGTATTGGTTGGGTTTCTTCTTGTGATCTTTCATAGATAATTGATGTCTATTCCCTGATATCGGTCATTAGACCTACCTTAGGGATACCAGCTCGACTTAGTTCATCCAGCAATAGAACAACATCGGCATATGGTGTTGCCGCGTCGCCACCTACCGCAACTGGTGAATCCGGCTTAACCTCTCGCTCCGCTTTCACTCGCACAATAACATCTTGCAACGACAAACCTCGCTGAACTTCTTCATCATTGACGCTTAGGCCTAAATTACCCTCGCTATCAATTTCGATGATAATAAAGCTACTGTCAGTCTCGCCAGCAAGGTCTTGCATAGATTCTGCAGTCGATGTTTTCGGAAGATCAACGTCGACGCCTTGAGTCACAAATGGAGCGGTCGCCATAAAAATGATCAACAGTACGAGCATTACGTCGATATACGGAACAACGTTGATCTCCGCTGTCATTTTTCGCTTTTTAGGTTGATAACCCGCCATGCTTTATTCCTTATCCGCGCTGTCTCGGCCAGCCATCGCTTGACGATGAAGGATGCTGTGGAATTCTTCAGAAAATGTTGCGTAAGTGTGCTCTAGTTTACTCACTTTATTGCTTAGGCGGTTGTACGCCATTACTGCCGGAATAGCCGCAAATAGACCCATCGCTGTCGCGATAAGTGCCTCGGCGATACCCGGTGCAACCATAGACAACGTAGCTTGCTTTACTTCACCCAGCGCAATAAAGGCGTGCATGATGCCCCAAACGGTACCAAATAGGCCGATATAAGGGCTTATAGAACCGACTGTTGCCAAAAACGGTAAGCTTGTTTCTAGCTCATCAACTTCACGAGAAACAGCAACGCGCATTGCGCGGCCAGTGCCTTCCATGATGTAAGCTGGTGAATTTGCGTTGCTCTTACGTAGGCGAGCAAACTCTGTAAAACCTGCGTAGAAGATTTCTTCTGTGCCTTCAATTTCGTCTTTACGCGCTTTTACTTTTTGGTAAAGCTGAGAAAGATCAGTACCCGACCAAAATTTGTCTTCAAACTGCTCTGCATTTTTTGATGCTTGAGAAAGCACTTTGCTGCGCTTGATGATCATTGCCCATGACACAATTGACATGCCAAGCAACGTCAGCATCACAAGCTTTACCAACAGACTGGCCTGAAGAAAGAGATCTAAAATGGAAATATCAGCAGTCACTATTTGTTAGCTCCGAATTTATAAAGGTTGGAATAGCTATTGGTTTCATTTTCTTATTATCGATACATGCTACCTTAACCGAGGCCTTGCACAATATCTTGCCTTGATCATTGACCAACTCTTGACAGAATTGCAGAGAAGCACGTTTTATTTCTGACACTCGGGTTACGACTGTCAGATGCTCGTCCAGCCTAGCCCCTTGGTTGAAATCGATATCCATGTGTCGGACAACAAAGCCGATATTTTGTTCCAGTAACACATGTTGAGAAATGCCTTTAGCACGTAACATCTCTGTCCGTGCGCGCTCAAAGAATTTTAGATAATTAGAATGATATACAACACCGCCCGCATCAGTGTCTTCATAGTACACGGTGATCGGCCAGTGAAAGAGATTTGATGTGCCTTGCAAGGGAGTACCAATATATTCAATTCTTTAAAGTAATTACTATAACTGAAGCGACAGCAATTGGTACCGAGCTAAGGAAATATTTTTGAAATTTGTAGAAAAAATAAAAGCTAGGCGAGATACCTAGCTTTTATTCGATGATTTAGTAACCGACTTTATTACAGCATATTTCAGCCTAAATGAAATAAAGTGCCGTTAGATAAATTAAGATAGCTAACGAGAAATAAGGACTAAACAAAACTTGCCAGTACCAGTTTCTTGGCTTGAAGCCCACCCCATACACCATGCTTGAACATACAGACCAAATCAGTGCTGGTGCGATGATTGAGTTAAAACCACCAATTGCTTGATGGTAAGCTTCAGGGTCCCACATCACCAATCCTACGTGCATAAAGCCAAGGATGAGAGATAAGACTCGTAGCAGAGTCTTATCCATTGGTGCGTGAAGTTTCGCTACCTTATCAGCGAAGTTACTCACTGTCTTTATCCATCATTTCTGAGTGCTCTAGCCAAAGAGCGTTGATGATACCGAATGCACAAGCAAGTAGTACACCTAGAATCCATGCGAAATACCACATAGTAAATGCTCCTTAGTAAAGTGAGTTTTTGTTGTCTTCAATGTACTGGTCATCAAGGCGACCAAACATCTTGTAGTAAGTCCAAGATGTGTAGCCAAGGATGATTGGCACCATAACAAACGCAACGCCTGTCATCAGGTTCAGAGTCAGCTCAGATGACGTTGCATCCCACATTGTTAAGCTGTGGCTTGGCATTAAGTCTGAAGGCATGATGAATGGGAACATCGCAAAACCTGCAGTAAAGATAACACCAGCAACACCCAAACTTGAAGTAATGAACGAAATCGCACATTTTTCAAGACGAGATGCCAATACAGCGAGAAGCGGCATTGCAACACCTAATACAGGAGCAGCCCATAGTAGTGGGTAGTTTTCAAAGTTCTTCATCCACGCACCAGCTTCACGGATAACCTCTTTGTTTAGAGGGTTAGAAGCAGCGTTAGTGTCGATACCGCCAACAATGACGTAACCATCGATATTTTGGATCCAGAAACCAGCCGCTACAAACGCAGCAACCGTCAGTAAACCAGCCAACTGAGCAACGTTGCGCGCACGCACATGCACTTCGCCTGTTGTTTTCATTTGTAGCCAAGTAGAACCTTGCATCAAAATCATGAACAAGCTTACTAGACCACACAACAGTGCAAATGGATTTAGTAGACCAAAGAATGAGCCATGGTATGTTGGCATCAAGAACTCACTCAATTGGAATGGTACACCTTGTAGAAGGTTACCAAACGCCACACCAAAGATGATTGGCGGAACAAAACCACTGATTGAGATACAGATATCCCAGGTATTGCGCCATTTTGGATCTTCGATTTTAGAGCGGTAGTCTAGGCCCAGAGGACGAAGCCATAGCGCTGCTAGTGTCAAAATCATCGCTAAGTAGAAGCCTGAAAATGACGTTGCGTAAACCAAAGGCCAAGCTGCGAACAGTGCACCACCAGCAGTGATAAGCCAAACTTGGTTACCATCCCAGTGAGGAGCAATTGAGTTAATCATGACACGGCGTTGCGTGTCGTTTTTACCGATGATAGGTACAAGCGCGCCTACACCCATATCGAAGCCGTCTGTTACTGCAAAACCAACTAGTAGAACACCGATTAGTACCCACCAGATGAGTCGCAAGATTTCGTAATCAAACATCTTGTTATCTCCTTACCTTACGCTTCTACTTGGCGACTAACTTTGTCTTCAACAGAGTCAGCATTTTGCTCGAAGTGGTAGCGACCCGTTTTCAGGCTACTTGGGCCTTTACGAGCGAATTTCAACATTAGGTAAACTTCTGCAATCAGGAATACCGTGTATAGCGCCAGAATTGCGAAGAGTGAAGTCCAGATTTCACCTGCAGTTAGTGCAGAAGCTGCAACATGTACTGGTAAAATTTCACCTACAGCCCAAGGTTGACGGCCGTACTCAGCGACGAACCAACCCGCTTCAATTGCAATCCAAGGTAGTGGAATGCTAAATAGTGCAGCTTTTAGAATCCATTGTTTCTGCTCAATCTTCTGACGACACGTTTGGATAAACGCCGCACCAAAGACAAACAACATGATGAAGCCACAAGCAACCATGATACGGAATGACCAGAATAGCGGCCATACTGTTGGGATTGAGTCGTCCGCAGCAGCTTGGATTTGCTCTTCTGTTGCATCAACAACATTGTCTGTGTAGCGTTTTAGAAGTAGACCGTAACCTAGGTCACCTTTCACTTCATCAAACGCAGTCATGTTTTCTTCTGACTTATCGCCCGCACGAAGCTTCTCTAGAAGTTCATAAGCGTACATGCCGTCACGAATACGATCGACGTGTTCATCACGTAAATCACGAAGACCTGTTACTTGCTCATCAAAAGAACGTGTCGCGATAACACCCATTACGTAAGGGATCTTAATTGCGTAATCGGTATGCATCGTTTCCTGGTTAGGAACACCAAATAACGTAAATGCGGCAGGTGCAGGTTCAGTGTGCCACTCTGCTTCAATTGCAGCGAGTTTCACTTTTTGAACTTCACCAAGCTCGTAGCCAGATTCGTCACCAAGAACGATGGTAGATAAGATAGCTGCAATACCGAAAGAAGCAGCAATAGCAAACGAACGACGAGCAAACGCAATGTCACGACCTTTTAATAGGTAGTATGAACTGATGCCTAGAATAAACATTGCGCCACAAGTGTAACCAGAAGCAACCGTATGCACGAACTTAACCTGAGCAACTGGGTTTAGTACAACCTCAGAGAAGCTCACCATTTCCATTCGCATGGTTTCGAAGTTGAAATCTGCGCCTACTGGGTTTTGCATCCAGCCGTTTGCGATAAGAATCCAAAGAGCAGAGAAGTTAGAGCCTAGTGCCACAAGCCAGGTAACCGCTAAGTGTTGGCGTTTAGATAGACGATCCCACCCGAAGAAGAATAGACCAACAAAAGTTGACTCCAGGAAGAATGCGACAAGTGCTTCGATCGCTAGCGGTGCACCGAAGATATCACCTACATAGTGGGAGTAGTAAGACCAGTTCGTACCAAACTGGAACTCCATGGTAAGGCCTGTCGCCACACCAAGTGCAAAGTTAATACCGAATAGCTTACCCCAGAACTTGGTCATGTCCTTATAGATTTGCTTGTTCGTCATTACGTACATCGATTCCATAATGGCCAGAAGGAAGGCCATACCAAGGGTCAATGGTACGAATAGGAAGTGATACATCGCTGTCAGTGCAAACTGCAACCGCGATAGATCAACTACGTCAATCATGGTAACTCCTATGTGTCGGCTGAATGACACTCTCTACATATTGCAATCCATATTCAGGTGTTATTTACACTTGAAAAATGTTGAATTATCACAACTCATTGTTGCAAAAATGTGCTTCATTGGTTAGTTAATTGTTAAGCATCAGCTAATATAGCTGGGGCTAATATTACTTGTAAAAACAGATTGTTTCAAAAGGTTTATAGCCGTAACGCGCTTTGATATACATCAATGTTTATGCGCGGAATTTGCACAAAAATCCATCACATTGATCTAGATCAACCAGTATTGGATACGGATGTTAAGAGAGAGTAATCAGGAGAGAAATTAACCAGTTGCAAGCAAACATCGAGTTAACAATCAATGCTTTTTACTTACTAAACCAGTATGAGAAAAAATTCAAAAAATGTGAGTTTGGTCAACTTTAATGAAGCGCTGGGCAACAAAGGCCCAGCGAGGGAATCTTATTTTTCAATTCCGAAATGCAAATACGCACGATCTGTCGCGATTCTTCCACGCGGAGTGCGTTGTAAATAACCTTGCTGAATAAGATAAGGCTCAAGAACGTCTTCAATAGTGTCCTTTTCTTCACCTATCGCCGCTGCCATGTTGTCGAGCCCGACCGGACCACCACCAAATTTTTCCATAATCGCGAGTAGTAGCTTACGGTCCATGTAATCGAAGCCTTCGGCGTCCACATCAAGCATATTCAACGCCTTATCGGCAACATCGGCACAAATGTGACCATTGCCTTTTACTTCCGCATAATCACGAACACGGCGTAGCAAACGGTTAGCAATACGTGGTGTGCCACGCGCACGTCTTGCCACTTCCAATGCACCTTCAGGTTCCATTGATAAACCTAAACAATCCGCGCTTCGCTGCACGATATCTTGGAGGTCTTTTATCTTATAAAACTCAAGGCGCTGAGTAATACCAAAGCGGTCGCGCAATGGTGACGTTAAAGAGCCCGCTCGGGTCGTCGCACCAATTAACGTAAACGGTGGTAAATCGATCTTAATAGAACGAGCGGCCGGACCTTCACCGATCATAATATCCAGTTGATAATCTTCCATCGCCGGATACAGCACCTCTTCAACCATCGGACTCAAGCGGTGAATCTCATCGATGAACAACACATCGTTTTCTTCAAGGTTGGTTAACAGCGCGGCCAAATCGCCTGCTTTCTCAAGTACAGGGCCTGAAGTAGTGCGAATGTTCACTTCCATTTCATTGGCAACGATATTCGCAAGTGTGGTTTTACCCAAACCTGGGGGACCAAAAATCAAAAGGTGATCAAGTGCTTCGCTACGTAACTGAGCAGCTTTAATGAAGATCTCCATTTGGTCACGGACATGGTCCTGACCTTGGTAATCCGCTAATTTTTTTGGCCGAATAGCACGATCAATGACATCTTCATCACGAAAGGCAGGGTTTTCTGGCGCGATTAAACGATCGGCTTCAATCATCTTTTTACCTTGAAAAATGGTTACCTGAGAGAATAATGCCGCTCGTTTAACAGCAAGTGGCATATTTCTATATCTCGTCATCCTGTACAGCGACGAAGGAGCGTGATACAGGATCTTCTATCCGAGCGATTTATGGTCAAATTGTTTCATTAACCGCTCAGCGTGCTGCTATTAGATTCCCAGTCTCGCCAGGCTCGCTGGAATGACACAAAAAACATCGTTAAGCGATTGGCATTAACCTTAGAGAATGAGTTATCTTGAACAAATGTTCACTGTGCAACCAGCGTTACACCATTGATTTTAGAGCTTCACGGATCATTTGCTCACTGCTCATGTCCGGTTTAGCGATCTGAGATACCACTTTCGACGCTTGAGTCGGCTTGTAACCTAGAGCTAGAAGCGCACTGATTGCCTCTTCTTCTGCGTTGTTGGATGTTGCACCAGAATCCGCAGGAGCAGCATCCGTAAATGGCGTAAATAGATCGCCAGCGCCCCACCCTTTCAAGCGGTCTTTCATTTCAACAACCAATCGCTCTGCGGTTTTCTTGCCAACGCCAGGAAGCTTAACCAGCGTAGAAACGTCTTCATGTTCCACACAAGTAACAAATTGCGTTGCTGTCATACCAGAGAGAATACCAAGACCGAGTTTAGGACCAACGCCATTGGCTTTGATCACTTCACGGAAAAGTGCTCGTTCTTTTACTGTGTTGAAACCGTATAGCAATTGCGCATCCTCACGGACAACAAAGTGAGTATAAATAATGGCTTCTTCGCCAACATTTGGCAGTTCGTAAAAACAGCTCATTGGCATCTGGACTTCATAACCAATGCCATTAACTTCAATTAATACTTCAGGTGGTTGTTTTTCAATCAGTATGCCACGAAGACGTCCAATCACTATAAATACTCTTTGGAAATGAATTTGCGACAGGATAATAAAGAACTGGATAGACATCCAGTTAATTTTAACGGTAGCGCCCTTTTCTGGCACTGGTTGCTTTGCCCGCTAACGCAACGAGAGTCTTGTTAGTATTGGCATGACAAATCGCCACACCTAAAGCATCGGCTGCATCCGCTTGAGGCTTGGCGGGCAATTTAAGCATCTGCTGAACCATATGCTGAACTTGCGCTTTGTCCGCGCCACCAGTGCCGACGACAGCTTGCTTAATAAGACGAGCCGCGTATTCAAATACCGGCAACTCCGCATTCACCGCAGCAACAATTGCACTGCCACGAGCTTGGCCAAGTTTTAGCGCTGAATCCGCGTTTTTGGCCATAAACACTTGCTCGATCGCGAAAACGTCCGGTTGAAACTGGGTAATGATTTCCGTGACGCCTGCATAAATCTGTTTAAGCCGACCCGGAAGTTCTTTTTCTGAAGTACGAATGCAGCCACTACCAAGGTATTGCAAGTGGCGTCCATTTTGACGAATGACCCCATAGCCGGTAATGCGCGAACCTGGGTCAATGCCCAAAATAATTGACATGAATGTTCCTAAAAATGAGGCCTAATTCGGCCTCTGTCTTTTTATTATTACTTGCTAACTTCGGAGCAAATACCGCTCCCGACACCTTGAGTTTAATCTAGCGTAGCCGCAACGTCGTCAGAGATATCACCATTGTGATAAACCTCTTGAACGTCGTCCAGATCTTCCAAAGCGTCAATCAAACGAAGTAGTTTTGGCGCAGTATCCGCGTCCAAATCTGCTTTCGTAGATGGGATCAGCGACACCTCCGCGTTCTCTGCCTCAAACCCTGCGGCATCAAGAGCATCTTTTACGAGTCCAAAATCGCCTGGGGCCGTGTAGACATCAATCGAGCCATCTTCTGCCGTTTCAATGTCATCAGCACCACTTTCTAATGCTACTTCCATTACCGCATCCTCATCTAAACCTGGGCCATATGAAATCACGCCTTTCTTGTCGAAAAGATAGTTGACGCTACCATCCGTCCCCAGATTACCGCCTGACTTTGAGAATGCATGGCGCACGCCAGATACCGTACGATTTCGGTTATCCGTCATACATTCGACCATGACCGCCGTACCACCTGGACCATAACCTTCATAGATCACGGTTTCCATGTTGTCGTCGCCTTCACCACCAGCACCTCGGCTGACAGCGCGGTTGACAGTGTCACGTGTCATGTTGTTAGACAGTGCTTTATCAATTGCTGCTCGCAAACGTGGGTTATTTTCTGGCTCACCGCCCCCCTCTTTTGCCGCAACAACGATTTCACGAATTAATTTAGTAAAGATTTTGCCGCGCTTCGCATCTTGCGCTGCTTTACGGTGACGAATATTCGCCCATTTACTATGACCAGCCATAATTCACCTTTTAATGTATTTTGACGCTTAATAACAAAAACATGTTCTAAAAAGCGTTGCTTGGGAAATTGCTTTGGAAGTTTCTTGGGTTTATTTAAACAAAAACTCCCGCAGTTGCGGGAGTTTTCTTCAAATGTTGTGCGCTTATTCTGCGTCTTTTTCTTTCGCTGCAGTTACTGCGATTGCTAGCTCTTCTAGCGCTGCTGGGTTCGCAATACTTGGTGCGTCTGTTAGTAGACACGCCGCTGCTGTTGTTTTAGGGAACGCGATAACATCACGGATATTCTCTGTGCCACATAGCAGCATTACTAGACGGTCTAGACCAAATGCAAGACCAGCATGTGGAGGCGTACCGAATTTCAGCGCATCAAGCAGGAAGCCGAACTTAAGCTGTTGCTCTTCAGGTGTGATACCTAGAATATCAAATACGGCTTCTTGCATATCTGCGTTGTGGATACGAACAGAGCCGCCGCCCACTTCGTAGCCATTTAGAACCATATCGTAAGCGTTAGAATTTGCCGCAGCAGGGTTTGCTTTTAGCTCTTCTGCAGTCACACCTAGAGGCGATGTGAATGGGTGGTGCATCGCGTGTAGGTTGCCTTCGTCATCTTCTTCGAACATTGGGAAGTCAACAACCCATAGTGGAGCCCATGCAGACTCATCCGTTAGCTCTAGGTCTTTACCTAGTTTCAAACGTAGCGCACCCATTGCTTCTGCAACGATACCCGCTTTATCAGCGCCAAATAGGATAATGTCACCAGATTCCGCTTGAGTACGATCTAGAATGCCGTTGATCACGTCTTCATTTAGGAACTTAGCGACTGGAGATTGGATACCTTCCATGCCCGCTGCACGGTCATTAACCTTCATCCAAGCTAGACCTTTCGCACCGTAGATGCCAACGAATTCACCGTAGCCATCAATTTGCTTACGAGTCAGAGAAGCGCCACCTGGAACGCGAATAACGGCAACGCGGCCTTTTTCATCGTTTGCTGGACCTGAGAATACTTTGAACTCAACGTCTTTCACTAGGTCAGCAACGTCTACTAGTTCCAGTGGGTTACGTAGGTCTGGCTTGTCAGAACCGAAACGACGAATCGCTTCGCTGAACGGCATTACTGGGAATTCACCTAGGTCAACGTTTAGTAGCTCTTGCCACATTTCACGAACCATTTTCTCAGTCGTTGCACGAACTTGGTCAGCCGTCATGAATGACGTTTCGATATCGATCTGAGTGAATTCTGGTTGACGGTCAGCACGCAAGTCTTCATCACGGAAACACTTAACGATTTGGTAGTAACGGTCAAAACCAGACATCATTAGAAGTTGTTTGAATAGCTGTGGAGACTGAGGAAGCGCGTAGAAGCTGCCTTTGTGAACACGGCTAGGTACTAGGTAGTCACGAGCGCCTTCTGGAGTCGCTTTTGTTAGGACTGGTGTTTCGATGTCTAGGAAACCGTTGTCATCTAGGAAACGACGAACAAAGCTAGACGCTTTAGCTCGTAGCTTGATGCGGTCGCTCATTTCTGGACGACGTAGATCTAGGTAACGGTACTTCAGGCGCTGCTCTTCAGAGTTCTTTTGGTTGAAGTCTAGAGGCAGAACATCAGAACGGTTGATGATTTCAAGACCTTTCGCAAGGATCTCAACTTCACCTGTTGCCATGTCTTTGTTTGCTTGGCTCTCTGGGCGAACGCGCACTTCACCCGTTAGTTTGATACAGAATTCATTACGAAGTGTGTTCGCCACTTCATACGCATCCGCCATATCTGGATCAACAACTACCTGAACGATACCTTCGCGATCTCGCATATCAATAAAAATAAGACCGCCTAAATCACGACGACGGTTAACCCAGCCGCAAAGTTCTACAGTTTGTCCTGCAAGGGACTTGTTCAGGTGACCACAGTAATGGGTACGCATAATGAAATTCCCAATCTCTCAAATGTTGTTAACTACGCTCTGTCAGCCTCATTGCTAAGCAGAGTAAAGATTCAGTTATACGCTGAATGTCCACGAAAATCGACTACTCAACATACAATTACGTGTGTTTTATCATTCACTGGTGCTTTTTAGTACAACAAATGTTCAAAAGCGCACCAAAGCGAAAAAATTGGGGAGGATTATAGCGTGAAATTACCTATTTCAGCAAAACTCTCGTAAAGTATTCACACGAGTAGCAAGCAGTAAAGAATAATGGATAACTTACCTCTTCGACTTGGATTGACGATGTGGTCGCACAATCAATGGCAACAAAGTTTTTACGGCAGCGGGACAAAGCCCGCTGAACGTTTAGAAAGGTATGCGCAAGTGTTTCATACCGTGGAAGGCAACACGACATTTTATGCCACACCGACGCTCAATACAGTGCAAAACTGGAGAGCCGCAACCCACGATGATTTTCGCTTTACTTTCAAACTTCCTAAAGCCATCACTCATGAGCAAATGCTAAGAGGTTGCAGCGAACAACTGAGAGACTTCATGAAAGTCATGGAGCCTTTGCATGACCGTGTGGGCCAATGGACAATTCAATTACCAGCCGCATTTGGTCCTGAGCACCTTGATCGGCTGAAAAAGTTCTGTGCGAACTTTCCACCTAACTTCCCTCTCGGTGTTGAGGTTCGCCATATGGCATTTTTCTCCAAAGGCGAAGAAGAGCGAGCACTTAACCAATGGTTAGTAGAGAATAATATTGACCGCATTATTATGGATAGCCGCCCAGTCTTTGCCGCTAAGCCCGACAATGAGGCGATTATTGATGCACAAATGAAAAAACCACGAGTCCCTGTTCACGCCATTGCTACCGCTTCACACCCTTTGATTCGCTTTATTGGTCATCCAGAAGAACAGCAAAATTACGAGTTTTTTAAACCATGGCTCAACAAGTTGCCACAATGGATTGCCGAAGGTAAACAGCCATATGTCATGATCCATACCGCAGACAATATAATTGCGCCAGAGTTGGCCGCAAACCTATATAAAGACATACAAAAGCGTATCACACTCCCTGAGTTATCACCTTTCCCAGCTGACGATGGCAACTCGCAGTTACAGATGTTCTAACGCAACACATGACAGAGGCGCGAAATTCCCATAAAATACGCGCCTTTTTTGGTGCCTGACATTTTCAGGCGGCTTGTATGCAGAGACTTAGTTATGAACCCTAAGAGCAATCCAGATACTATTTTTTCGGCTCCAATCGATAAAATTGGGGATTTCACGTTCGATGAACGCGTAGCGGAAGTATTTCCTGACATGATTCAACGATCGGTACCGGGTTACAGCAATATCATTTCTGCAATCGGTATGCTGGCAGAGCGTTTTGTAAAACCTCACTCAAACATCTATGACCTTGGCTGTTCTTTGGGTGCTGCAACATTGTCTATGCGTCGCCATATCAAACAAGAAGGTTGCCAAATCATCGCAGTGGACAACTCTCCTGCGATGGTTGAGCGTTGTAAACTTCACGTCAACGCTTACCGCAGTGACACTCCTGTGGATGTAGTAAAAGCAGACATTCGCAATATCGAAATTGAAAACGCGTCAGTGGTGGTGTTGAACTTCACTTTGCAATTCCTCTCTCCAGAAGATCGTTACTCCTTGCTCGAGAAAATTTACGCAGGCCTGCGTCCAGGCGGCATTTTGATTCTATCGGAGAAGTTCGTCTTCGAAGATGAAGTTTCGAACGAACTGTTAATTGACCTTCACCACGACTTTAAACGTGCGAATGGTTATAGCGAACTAGAAATCAGCCAAAAGCGCAGCGCGATAGAAAACGTAATGCGCCCAGATTCAAAGAAAGAACATAAAGAGCGTTTCGCTAAAATTGGCTTTTCTAGCTACGATGTTTGGTTCCAATGCTTTAACTTCGGCTCCATGTTCGCGATTAAATAGACCGTGCATACAAAGCCTGAACCATACCGATTTCGGCTTTTGTTAATAATTTATACCCATCAACTCAGCGATTAACTAACTATGTTTAACTTTGCAAATTTCTACCAATTGATTGCCCAAGACACCCGTCTTCAACCTTGGCTTAATGTGCTTCCGCAACAGCTAACGGATTGGCAAAATGCAGAGCACGGTGACTTTGGTCGCTGGTTGAAAGCCCTGAACAAAATCCCAGCGGGTAGACCGGACAACATCGACATTGTTGATTCTGTCACGATTTCAAACAATGAGCCGATGCCTCAAGGGGAACTTAAAAAGCTAGAAAGCTTACTTCGTACATTCCATCCTTGGCGCAAAGGCCCATACCACGTACACGGCATCCATATTGATACTGAGTGGCGCAGTGATTGGAAATGGGACCGCGTGCTTCCGCATATTTCACCATTAAAGAATCGCAGCGTACTCGATGTAGGTTGTGGTAACGGCTACCACATGTGGCGCATGCTAGGCGAAGGTGCACGCTTAACTGTCGGTATCGATCCATCTCACCTGTTCCTGATTCAGTTCGAAGCAATTCGTAAACTAATGGGCGATGACCAACGTGCACACTTATTGCCATTGGGCATTGAACAACTACCTAAGTTAGAAGCGTTCGATACGGTATTCAGCATGGGCGTGCTTTACCATCGCCGCTCGCCTCTCGATCATTTAGTGCAACTAAAAGATCAATTAGTATCTGGTGGTGAACTCGTATTGGAAACACTCGTGATTGAAGGTGATGAGAATGCAGTACTGGTCCCGACTTCTCGTTACGCGCAAATGCGTAATGTCTATTTCTTCCCTTCAGCAAAAGCCCTAAAAGTGTGGCTAGAATTGGTCGGTTTTGAAGATGTTCGTATCGTTGATGAAAACATCACGTCCGTAGACGAACAACGTACCACAGATTGGATGACGCATAACTCTCTACCTGACTACTTAGATCCGAACGACCCAAGCAAAACTGTAGAAGGCTATCCTGCCCCTCGCCGCGCGGTTCTTGTCGCTCGCAAATCATAATTCGCTGAGATTCCTGACATTGTCTTAACTCATTTTACGAGTTAAGACATTACCCTCTTTCCTCGTAATGAGCGAGTTTGTTTTTTGAATCCATTTGTCACGTCAAAATATAAGCACGCTCTAAATAAGGATGCGCTTTTATGTCCTTGATTTTTGGCTTTTCATCACTATTCCTCAAACAATAAGTAATAGAGAAACATTCTTACTTGTGAGGCTTTATCGATATAAGCTAAACTCCTAAAAAATAAACAACTTAATCCAATCCCAAGGTTTTCAATGTTATTACGATTGACCCCGATTGTTGCCATCGCCTTACTATCTGGATGCTCACTAACCAAAGGCGAACAGTACCACCAAGAAACGTTAGCGGCGATTCAAAATTCAGAAGCGAATGTCAATAATCGCATTACCAACCTAGAGCTGCAGCTCAGCAACCAATCGGACTATATCGACAGCCTTGAAGAACAAGTCGATAAACTACAGGTTGAACTTCTTACATTTCGCGATGAAGCAATGGCAGAAGTAAAAAAACCGAAAGAGCCGATTATTGTCCAATCTCCCGCTCCTGTGGAACCAACCCCAACTCACGATATTGTCCTTGGCTCTATCGAAAAGGTCACTGTAGAGTCGATTAAGCAAACTTTTGATGCACGTATCGACACTGGTGCCGCGACGTCGTCTTTAAATGCCGTTGATATTGAAGAGTTCGAAAGAAATGGCAAAAAATGGGTCCGATTCCACTTAGCAGACACCAGTAAATCCGAAGAAGAGAAAAGTACTTGGATCGAAGCTCCTGTCATTCGCTACGTCAAAATCCGCCAGGTTACCAGTGAAGAGTTAGAACGCCGCGCTGTGGTAGAACTTTGGGTGCGCGTTGGAAAAATTCATGAAAAAGCGCAATTTACGTTGGCAGATCGCTCACATATGAACCATCCTATTTTACTGGGTAGAGAATTTATGCGCGACATAGCACTTGTCGATGTAAGTCGTACCTATATCCAAACGGACGAAGATAAAAAATAATAAGGTAGATTATGACGTCAAAAATACCGTTTTACCTTTCTATCATCTTATTGGTGATTGCGGGCATTGCTCTGAGTGTTTTCAGACATGAAAACTACGGCGTGCCTTGGACGCCAGGCGAAACTCGCCAGGTATGGGATGTAGAAGCTCGTATTGAGTTCAATGCTAACGGCAACGAAGTAAAAGCGTCACTTGCAGCACCTCATACACAAAGTGGTTACACACTTATCGGTGAATCTGCTTCCTCATCAGGTTATGGCGTTTCCTACATCAATGACGATTCAGGCCGTCGTGCAGAATGGTCAATTCGCCAAGCTCAAGGGCCACAAACCATATACTACAAAGCCCAGTTCTTAGTAGACCCTCAGGCTAAAGTCACTCCTTTACCGCCAACGGAAGACATTACGCCACCAACGCTATCAGCACCACAAGCAGCAGCGGCAAATGCCCTTATCGAACGTGCGATGAGTCGCTCAGCCGATAATGTGACGTTTACTCGTGAGCTTATCAAAGCGCTTAATGACCCAGATAGCCAAAACTCGTCGCTACTACTGAACGATTTCAGCCGTACTGATGCACTGCATAACATTTTGCTTACCGCAGGTATACAGAGCAAAACCGTCGGTGTTATCGAACTAGAAGATGGTCGTCGACGCCAAACAATTCAACCAATGGTTCAGGTTTGGTCAGGTAAAGATTGGGTACTGTTTTCGCCAAAATCCGAACAAAAAGCAGTGAAACCCAACTTGTTAGTGTGGGATGAATCAAACGTATCCTTACTTGACCTTGTTGGTGGTAAAAATAGCCAAGTGCATTTCTCGATGATTAAGCAAGAAATGACACCACAACAAGCTACAAACAACAAAATAGAAGCAGATGGATTACTGAATATTTCAATTCATAGCCTACCTTTGGAAGAGCAAGCGATGTTCAAAACCATCATGCTCATCCCTATTGGTGCTCTGATCGTTGTGTTCTTGCGTGTGATTATCGGCCTGAAAACATCCGGTACCTTCATGCCTGTGTTGATTGCCGTTGCTTTTGTTCAAACTCAACTATTAACGGGTATTGTCGGTTTCTTGCTAATTGTAGGTACAGGCCTGATTATTCGAAGCTATTTGTCTAGGTTGAACTTATTGCTGGTAGCAAGGATATCTGCGGTCATTATTACCGTTATTATGATCATCTCGGTGTTCACCGTTGTTGCGTTTAAAATGGGCTTAACAGAAGGCCTAACAATTACCTTCTTCCCTATGATCATCTTGTCTTGGACGATTGAACGTATGTCAATCCTATGGGAAGAAGAAGGTGCGAAGGAAGTTGCTCTGCAAGGTGGTGGTTCATTGCTGACAGCGGTATTAGTTTACCTTGCAATGACGAACTCATACATTCAACACTTAACCTTTAACTTCATTGGTCTACAGTTGATTGTTCTGGCCGGTATTCTATTACTAGGTACTTACACAGGTTACCGCCTCACTGAGCTACGACGCTTCAAACCACTAGCGGAGGACTAAACGATGTTCGAAAGTTTTACTTCGCCGTCTAAGCTTCGCCATAAAGGCATTATGGGGATGAACAAGCGTAACCACAGCTATATTGGCCGTTACAATGATCGTTCTAAATACCCACTTGTCGATGACAAGCTAAAGACCAAAATTATTGCACAGGCAGCAGGAGCAACCGTTCCTGCCCTGATCGGTGTCATTCACAACCAAGCTGAAGTTAAGACTATCCACAAAATGGTTGAGAACTGGCCTGGTTTTGTAATCAAACCTGCACAAGGTAGTGGCGGTAAAGGCATTCTGGTTGTTACGTCTCACAAAAACGGGGTATATACCAAACCCTCCGGCTCTACAATTGGTAGGGATGAGGTCGAGCGTCACATTAGTAATGCGCTTGCTGGCCTTTTCTCTCTTGGTGGTAAAAATGACGTTGCTGTGGTTGAAAACTTAATCAAGTTTGATGACTGTTTTGATGGCTTCAGTTATGAAGGCGTACCAGATGTTCGGATCATCGTATTTAAAGGTTATCCAGTTATGGCGATGATGCGCTGTTCTACAGCGGCTTCCGACGGCAAAGCAAACCTTCACCAAGGTGCCGTAGGAGTAGGCATTGACATCGCGACAGGTAAAGCCGTCAGAGCGGTGCAGTTCGATCATCCAGTTACTCATCACCCTGATACAGGTAAAGACCTTTCGACCCTTCAAGTACCGCATTGGGAGCGCTTGCTGGAGCTTGCGTCAAGTGCCTGGGAAATGACAGGTTTGGGATACATGGGTACGGATATGGTGCTGGATAAAGATGAAGGACCTATGGTTTTAGAGCTTAACGCTCGCCCTGGTCTGGCAATCCAAATCGCTAATGGTGCAGGCTTGCTTCCTCGTTTGAAACACATAGAGAGCCTTGGCACACCTGCTGAGTATCCAAAACCGATTGAACGCGTCGCTTACGCGGCAGAGCAGTTCGGTGTGAAGCCGTTGTTCTAACCCTCCGACATAATGTTCGTTATTACTCGCCAGTAATTGTCATGATTACTGGCGTTTTTGTTCCCGCATCCAAAAACCTTGCAGTTGCTCTCCTTATTAAACACATCCTTCTCATATATAAGTTGAATCAATGATCGAGCTAACAAAATCAACATAGATCGTTTCTTTTCTACTTTGCCTTTTGAGTATGATGAGAGCTCCCCTTACTCAACTTGAGAGGTTGGGAAATGCTAATAAAAGAAACAAATAATGATGAACCAGAGCTTGAAGAACAAGAGAGCTTAGACCAACACCTACAACGCTTGTCTGAGCTTTCTGTCCAAGCACTTGAAGAGCTTGCTGAAATGATCGAAGTCAGGGACGATATTCCAGAGGAATAAACGTCGCTTCCTCATTAAGTTCCGTTAATAAGCCGAGACTGCCGTCCTACAGTCTCGGCTTATCTTATGTATTTCGAAGCCTGCCTCGTAAACAGATACAAAAACGCCCGCGTTCATTGCGGGCGTTTTGTTAGATTCGAAGTTTACGATTCAAACTCTTCAATCATCTCTTGTGCTTCGGTCTTAGGCTTATCCGTTTGACCAAAACCGCGCAGACCCACTACGTGTACGTGTTCGTGGTCTTTAAACACCTTACGCACCAGTTTGTAGGTCGTACCTTTCTCTGGGCTGATGTTTTCTGGTGCCGCGATAAGAAGCTGCATATCCAGACGGTCACACAATTCGAACAATGTCGCGATCGATTTCGCATCCAGACGCGCTGCTTCATCTAAGAACAGCAGACGACAAGGCACAATGTCTTTACTGCGCAGGCGGCGTGATTCTTCTTCCCAGCTTTGAACAACCATCAGTAGGATTGACTGACCAGTACCGATCGCCTCACCTGTTGATAGCGCGCCAGACTCAGCCTGTAGCCAACCATCTGTACCACGGTTCACTTCTACACTTAGCTCTAGGTAGTTACGGTAATCCAGTAGCTCTTCACCCAAAACCTGAGGAGAACGTTGACCCATATCGATATGTGGGTTCACACGTTGGAACAGCTTCGCCATTGCTTCGGAGAAAGTAAAGCGAGTCGATTCAAACAGGTCTTTGTGCTGCTCTTGTTGTGTCGCTAGACCGTTCAGTAGCACTTCGTGACTTTCGCGGATCTTCACGTTTAGACGTACGCCCTTCACCTGACCAAACGAAATGTTCGACAAGCCTTGATTCAGCATACGAATACGGTTTTGCTCACGCTGAATCGTCTTCTTGATGATGCTCGCTACCGACTCAGAGCTGATCGCTAGACGGTTTTCACGTTGCGTTAGCTCTTCCGTTAGACGCGCCAGCTCGACTTCCATCTCTTCGATTGCTTCAACTGGGTCATCAGTACGGATGATATCCTGACGAATACGCTCACGAAGGTGTTGGTATACAGCAATATAGAACAGAACTTTACGCTCTGGGCGAGCGTTGTCTTCTGATAGACGCAGCGCATCACGCAGGTCGTCATTGTTCGCAACCGCTAGACGCAGCGCACCCAGTGATTTATCCGACATCGAACGCAGTTCATCCGCTGACATGTAAGCCAGTTCACGCTTGTGTAGACGACGTTCAACATCGTTCTCGCGCGCCAGACGAAGTACAGAGCACCAGCCAGCTTTCGCTGCAACCACAAAGGTACGTAGCTCAACGTATTCTTTCTGAACTTTCTTCAGACGTTTCGCCAAGCCTTTCATCTCTAGTTCAGTAGAGGTGATTGTGCGCTCGTATTCGCTCTTACGGCTACGAGACGTGTGTAGACGCTCATGCAATTCATCACGACGACGCATTGCACGTTCTTCAGCACCTTCGTCCGCGTTCACGCCAAACTCTTGAAGCTCTTGTTTGAACTCTTGAACCGTTTCCAGTTTCGCTTGGTGTGAACTCTTCAATGAAGCTAATACTTGGTTGTATTGGTTCATTTGACCTTGCGATTGCTTCAACTCTTCACGAGAGCGAGTACGCATTTTTTCAGCTTGAACCAGTTTAGCTTTTAGCTGCTCACTCAGTTCGCTACTCTTGTTCAGTAGGTCTACTGAATCAGAGTAAGCGAAGTAGTGACGACGTTCAACGAGATCCGAGAGTGCAAAGATTTGCTTCTTAAGATCTTGTAGCCGCACGTCTGCCGCTTTGTATTCTGCTTCTAGTGCATCGAATTGCTCTGGGTCAGCATCAAGTGCAGACACAATATTCTCTAATTGCGCGACGGCTTTTGCATGGTTGCTTAAGAAGTTTTTTGCCTCTGCAAGCTGAGCGATTTTCTCTTCTAGCTCATCAAAACGCGCTTGCAATGACTCATCTTCAACAAGCACCATGTGTGACGCTAGCTTGTCCAGAGAAGACAACGCTTGCTTGCTGGTTTGAAGCTGAGAACGTTGTTGTTGCTCTTTCGCATCTAGATCCGCCAGCACGCGAGCAATTTGGTTACGCTTATCACGAATAGTTGCCAGTGCTTGTTCTGGATCGGCGTCAAAAGCAACCTGAATGTGGTTAGACACAAATAGGTTAAACGCTTGGTACAAGCGCTGCATTTTCTGAGAATCAAACGCCGCTTTTGCGTGCTTCTCTACCACTTCTTCTCGTTCGTTACGCAGCAACTCTAGACGCTGCTCACGTGCCGCACGGCCAAACAATGGGATCTCAGGCAAGCGAGAGTAACGCATTTGGCGATCGTTCATACGAACGCAAACCGCGCCCTCTAACTCTTCTGCATCGAACGAGCTGTCATCAAAGGCATCGATGTCACCTTCAATGATGTACAAGTCTTCTGGACAGTCGTCTAGCTCTACCAGTTTCTCTTCGATGCCTGACAAGTCAGAAACAACGATAGCGTGACGAGCCGGACCGTACATCGCACTGAAGTAAGGCGCGTCATCAATCGTGATGTCATCGTAGATCTCAGACAGCAATACACCGCCCAGCGTATCTGCCAAACCTTTCAGGCGAGGGTCATTTGAACCACCAGGAGAAGCAAGACGCTCAATCTCAGCGTCTAGCTGGCTACGGCGCTCAGCAAGCTTATCTTTAGCTAAAGACAGCTCCCTTTCTTGTTCAAGGACAACTTGCATGTGGTTCATTACCGCATGGCGATCCTCAAGCTCTTCACCGCTCTGCTCTCTCAGTTTCTCTAGCGCATCGTTCGCCGCAATCCAAGCTGGTGCTATTGCTTCAAGCTTACTGATTTCTGCCGCCGCGTTTTGCTCTAGACGGCGCTGTTCACCACGCTGATCACGAACTTCTTCTTGAGCTATCTCTAGTGATTCGATTTGCGTCGCATGACGTTCACGTTCTTGTTCAAACGTAACCTCATCGGTTAGTTCAACGTGATATTGCTTTTTGTATTCAGCAACCAGTTCACGTGCTTGACGCTGCTGGTTAAGGCTGCGTTCGAGATCACGGTGTTGTGCTCGCCATTGCTGTTCGTTTTGTGCGATTTGTTGTGACTCACGCGCTTTCGCGATTGCAGTTTTCGCATGTTCAGACGCGTCTTTGCGCTCAACTTGACCAACGATGCTTTGTACCAGTTTAAGCGCGGTTTCAAACTGCTCTGCCGCTGCAGAAGACATGTCCAGCTTGTGCTTAACCGATAGCAACGCATTGGTGTTTTCTGATTCTTTGCTCTTAAGCTCAGAGACAAGCGCTTGAGCCGATTCCGCCGTTAGGCTGTCATCGCCAAGTAGCTGCTTCGCTTTCTCCAGAGCTTGAACCGCTTGTTGATATTGAAGGGCACGAGTTTGCTGAACGTCAAGAGCTTGCTGGTAATCAGCAAGTTGCGTCTTAAGGCTATCCACCTCTTCTTCTGCAACGGTAGCTTGCTCTTCAGCCATCATCACGCGTTCTTGCGCTTCTTCGACTACCATCATTTGTTCTTCAAGACGCTCGCTCAGCTCTTCAAGATCTTCTTGGTAGCGTTCGATCTTCTCTTGCTGACGCAGCGCGTTTTGCACCAGTTGCAAGTGATCAGAAGCCGCTTGGTAGTCTTGCTCTAAAGAAGATTCTGACTCGATCAGCAGTTCCAGCTCTTCTTGAACGCGGTTAAGCAGATTGTTTTGCTCAATCAAGGTCTCGCGAGAACCAAATAACTCTGAACGCAAAGACAATGTCTGTTCTAGTTTTTTACGGCGCTCGTTGGCATGGCGCATATAGTCCGCGGCCACGTAGTTGGTCGACTCTGTAATCAAGTGTTTGAACAAGTCACGATCTGCTTGCGTGGTTTTGATCGCTTCTAGCGTCATGCGGTTTTCACGCAGTGCCGATTCCATATCTTGGAACGCTTTTTTCACGCCGCCGTTTTGTGGCAAAAGGTAGTCACGTAGCGAGCGCGTAATCGCACTTGAGATACCACCGTAAAGCGATGCTTCGATCAGGCGGTAGAATTTAGAACGGTCACCAGAGTTACGCAGTTTCTTCGGAATCACACCGAATTCAAACATTTGTGCGTGGTAATCCACGATAGAAGAGAACGCTTTGAACTGAACGCCTTCAAATTCCGCGATCGATTCTTTTACTTCGTTGATTTGACGTACACGAGCTTGAGTCGCAGATACGCTTTCAACCAAGATATCTGTTGGTTTCACATGGCTTGGAAGACCTTGGATAACAAACGGTTTGATGTCTACTTTCTTATCACGACCTGCAACTTGCTGCAGTTTTACTGCGAACAATAGGCGTTGGTTACGTGAGTTAACCACGTCAAGCGCCGCATAACACGCGCCCGGCTGTAGCTTACCGTACAGACCTTTGTCGCGAGACGATTGGCTGCTGCCTGCTTCTGTCGTGTTACGGAAGTGCAGCAGCGTTTGGTCAGGAATCAATGCGGTGATGAACGCCGCCATTGTGGTTGATTTACCTGCACCGTTACCACCTGATAGCGTGGTGACCAGACCATCGATGTCAAACGTACGGGCAAAGAAGCCGTTCCAGTTGACCATGGTCAGCGATTGGTATTTACCGCGTTCAATCATGCTCATGCTTCACCCTCTTCTATTGTTTCTTCTTGGGCTTGGTCGTCTTGATCTTCTTCAGACAATAAGCTGCCTTGGCTTGGCTCTTTGGTGTGCACTACCGCTTCACCATCACGGATCAGACGCAGCTGCGCTTCACGCATGTCATCGCCAATACGTACATCGGCACCAAAGCGGAATACCGCTTCACTGATGCTGAACTTACCGGTTTCACCGATGTTGATGATCATGCCTAGGCGACGCAGACGACGAAGTGACGTACGTACTTTTTCAAACAGCTTTTCTTTATCAAGGTCAGAACCGGTAGCACGGTTCGTCACTAGCTTCATCAGCTTATTTTCATCTGCTAGAGCAAGCAGTTCGTCGTACAGCTCTTGGTTAGTGAAGATGCCTTCGTGCGCAAGACGCTCTGGGCTTAGGTAAAGGAAACACAGTACCTTACCCACCAGCATATCCAGTTCAGAAAGAACACTACGGCCAATCAGAGACGTTGAACGAGGACGAAGATAGAAGAAACCTTCTGGCGCTTTCACCAATTCGGTGTTGTAGCGTTGGTAGAAAGAAGAAAGCTCAAGTTCGAAATCCGACAGCAACGCGTGGTTGTCTAGATCTTCACTTGAGATATGACGCCCTGCTCGAAGCATGCTGTCTAGCGCTGGGAACAGAGGGTTAGAAATTGCTTTTGCCAGATTCTCTGACATGTATTCATTAGTATCGGTCGATGACATTCGCTTGTACCTTTGCCCCAAATTCGTTGATTGCTTTCCAGTCTGGTTGAATCGCTTGGTAATCCGATTCTGAATACCCTAGACGTACAGCTTGATCGACGATAATGCGAGCTAAATCAAAATGATGAGTGTAAGGGTGCTGTGCAAGGTAATCTCGCAGTACCACACTCAAGTCGATTGGCGTGCCTTGATCTTTATGCGCTTTTAGCATGTCACCAATTCGTTCAGACAGCTCATCATTGACTTGTTGAAACTCTTCGTATTCTACTTCCATCGGAACTTGACCCGTGACCTCGTCATCACGCAGTACTAGGGCCTCATCACGAAGGTCAGAAAGCCTCTCCGCATCTGCATAAGTCAGATACCAAGGCGCATCGAAGTAATCTTTGACGGATTGACGCAGACGCGAGCTAAACGCACGGTTCTTATCCATATCGATTGCAGTACGGATAAACTTGTGCACGTGTCGGTCGTAACCAATCCAAAGGTCGATAGCTTGCTGGCCCCAGCTTGTGATTCGGTCCAGCTTCATTTGCAGACCAAACAAGGCTTCTTCGATAAACTCCAGCTCAGGGTCACCGTAAACAATTTCTTGAATATCGAGGATCTGAGTTTGCAGTTCATCACTGGCGGCTTGCAGCGTATCTTGAAGTTCACGCAACGTGCTTGATGTTTCTGACAGAAGTGCTTCACAGTTGTTGATCGCTTCACGCCAGTCTTTGTTAAGCAGGTCAGCAATCTGTTGTTTCACTGACTGTTGCTGCTCATCCATAACACGTTGGTTGAGGTCAATTTGATCGAAAATTTCGCCTACAGAATATTTTAAAACACCGTATACGTTTTTCTTCCAGTGACCCGGTGTGCCACCTTTTTGTGCTGCCTCAATCGCTTTCGCCATTTCATCCGCTACCATGGATAGCTGGATAGATAGACGCAGTTTTGAGAACTCACGATGACGCACGTAGTAGTCGGTTATTCCTATCGCTAATGGCGACAAGCGGTAAATGCTCGCTCCGTCAGTAATCTCACTGACAAAACGGCTCATAAGACGCTGCTTAACCATCTCGTTGATCGCATTGTTCGCACGAAAAGCGGAGGCTTCGCCGGTCTCATCAAATAGTCGAGTGACGATGGCAAATGCATCATGCAGTTCACCTTCACCCAGTTCTTCATCGAACCTTTCATTACTCAGTACGGCAATGGCTATCAAAAATGCCAATCGCTCTGTGGTCAGGTTCAACGAGAAATCGTGCTGCTTAACCCAGCCAACCAGCTCATCGATTGGTTGCTCTGCAGCATTGAGAGTCATCTCACTCATTGTTATTCCTGTTTATCGTTCTTTTTAGCCCACACATGAATGTAGCGGCCTAATGAGAGGTATGGCTCTTGTCGACAAAGTTGTTTTTCTAGCGCCAACACATCTTCAAACTCGTAATCACCCATGTATTCCATATTGCCTATGTAATCACTAAATGAGCGAATACCAGATTTGCCACAAATATTAAAACCTGAATTTTCTATCCACTGGTAGACTTCTTCAGGTTTTAAGCCTTTTTGCGGCTGTAGTTTAAATCTTTTTCGGTGAGGCATGCCGTCTAATATATGAGGAATGTTGCCACAAACCACGTTTTTATAGACTAAACCGTGGTGGTTGTAGAACATGACTGATGCGATGCCTCCCGGTTTTACTTGTTCTAGAACTGTTTCAAGTGCGGCCTTAGGATCAACCAGCCACTCCATCACAGCGTGGAACATAACCAGATCGACCTGTACATCCATATGTTCACCGATGGATTGGACAGGCGAATGAATCAGGCGATACTGCTCAAGCAAACCGTTTTTTTCAATATCCTGCTTAGCCAACTGCAGCATTTCCGAAGATAGATCACATAAAGCGATTCGATGTCCGAGCTTAGCAAGCTTTTGCGACATTTGTGCCAAACCACCACCAGCGTCTAACACTTCTAGGGGTTGCTGGTCAGCATCTAATTCACTTAGAATCTGTAGAAAATCTTCCCACACAATGATTTGGCGGATCTCCCCTTTATCGGAGCCGTAAATATTTTTTGCAAATTTGTGGGCGATATCGTCGAAATTGCGGTCTTCTGTCACTTCTGCTGAGTTATCATAACGGATTGTGCCGCTATTCTGGCACAAGGAAAGCAGGAATAAAGAGGGATACCCTCATTTTTATTATCAATTGATGTTTTTTCGGACTATTTATGTATGTTTGAGCTGAAAAAAGTAGTGTCAGCCATGCTTATGCCCCTTCCGGCATTGCTGCTGATAGGCTTGTTGGGTCTTGCTCTCATTAGTTTTACTACAAAACGTAAAACTGGCTGCTTCGTTGTTCTATTCTCTTTTGTTGGCATTTTTCTTGTTGCCTTCCAACCTGTTTCAACCAAGCTTCTTATGCCGTTAGAGCGAGAGCATAAAGCCTTTTTGCCAGTTTCTGGCACCATCGACTACGTGATGGTTTTAGGGAATGGTCATGTTATCGATGACGAAATTCCACCCACCTCGCAGTTAAGCCGTGCAGCATTAATGCGCTTAACTGAGGGCATTCGTATTTTAAGAATGTATCCAGGCGCGAAATTAATCTTATCCGGCTATGCTGGCGGATCTGAAATTAGCCACGCGCGAATGATGGCGAACGTTGCCCTTGCGTTGGGAGTCGCGAAATCCGATATCATTTTATTAGAAGATGCGAAAGATACGTGGGAAGAGGCGCGTCAAGCGGCTGCATTCGTTCAACAAAAGGAGATTGTGTTAGTCACTTCTGCGAGTCACATGAGCCGTGCATTGTATGAGTTCAACGCAGCAGGCATTAAACCAATCCCAGCCCCGACCAACTTCTTAGCTATTAGCGAAATCAGTCAACCTTGGGATAAATACTCACCTAAAGCGCGTTACTTAGAACAAACAGAGCTTTATTGGCATGAGTACTTGGGCAGTATTTGGCAAAGGTTGCGTGATACTGTCGGCCAAACACCAATGGTTGAAGCAAACTAGTATTATCTTGAATGATCCGTCCTGATATGGGTTGACACTTTTTAACTAAAACGCTCGATGTACTTCATCGGGCGTTTTGTATTTTAAAGCCGT